>NZ_CP151634.1:2004188-2672251 GCF_038397725.1 Microbacterium sp. LWO13-1.2 | reverse complement strand
GCACCACGGTCGACGCGGTGCTGGCTGCGAATGCCCTCACCCGCGAGTCGATCATCTACCCCGGGCAGACGCTCGCCGTCTCCGGTACGGCCGCAGCAGCCGCCTCCCCCGCGGCACCTGTCACTGCGCCTGCGGCACCGGAGGCCGGACAGACCCACACGGTCGCCGCCGGAGACACTCTCTACGGGATCGCCCAGAAGTACGGCACCACCACGCAGACGCTGTTCGCCGCCAACGGCCTGAGCGCCGCGTCGATCATCTACCCGGGCCAGACGATCGTGGTGGCCGCCTCGGCCCCTGCGCCGGCGGCGGCACCAGCGCCGACCGCTGTTGCGCACCCGCCATTGACGGCGACCCTGGATGCGGAGCAGGCGGCCAACGCCGCGCTCATCATCAGCATCGGACGACAACTGGGCATCTCCGACCGTGGCATCGCCACGGCTCTCGCGACGAGCATGGTCGAGTCCTGGATGCGAAACCTGGACTGGGGCGACCGCGACTCCCTCGGGCTGTTCCAGCAGCGGCCGAGCACCGGCTGGGGATCCGCCGAGCAGATCCGGGATGCCGACCGCAGCATCCGCGTCTTCTACGGCGGCCCGAGCGACCCGAACGGCAGCGCGACGCGCGGCCTGCTCGACATCTCCGGCTGGGAATCCTTGGGCTTCGGCGCCGCGGCTCAGGCCGTGCAGATCTCGGCGTTCCCTGAGCGCTACGGCCAGTGGGAGGCCCAGGCCTACGAGTGGCTCGCGCTCCACGGATGACGCTCGGGGCAAACCCGCAGGGTCCAGGGGTGAGCCGCTCCCCAGGCTTTCAGGCAGTTCTCCATAGAATTTCCTCGTGACGACCAATCAGCAGGCCGACCCTCTCATCGGGCGGCTTGTCGACGGTCGCTACCGTGTCCGCGCTCGGATCGCGCGCGGCGGCATGGCGACCGTCTACGTCGCCACCGACCTGCGACTCGAACGCCGGATCGCTCTCAAGGTGATGCACGCGCATCTCAGCGACGATTCCGCGTTCCAGAGCCGGTTCATCCAGGAGGCACGGGCAGCGGCACGGCTCGCCGATCCGCACGTCGTCAACGTCTTCGATCAGGGTCAGGACGGCGAGCTCGCCTACCTGGTCATGGAGTACCTGCCGGGGATCACGCTGCGCGAGCTGATGCGCGAGCAGCGCCGTCTGACGATCCCGCAGACGATCACCATCATGGATGCGATTCTCGCGGGTCTCTCTGCAGCGCATCGCGCGGGGATCGTCCATCGCGACGTGAAGCCCGAGAACGTTCTGCTCGCCGAAGACGGCCGCATCAAGATCGGCGACTTCGGCCTCGCCAGGGCGACGACGGCGAACACCGCGACCGGAGCGCAGCTGCTCGGCACGATCGCGTACCTCGCCCCTGAGCTCGTCACGCGCGGCACGGCGGACGCCCGAAGCGACATCTACGCGCTCGGCATCATGCTCTACGAGATGCTCACCGGCGAGCAGCCCTACAAGGGTGAGCAGCCGATGCAGATCGCATTCCAGCACGCCACCGAGTCCGTGCCGCGTCCGAGCGTGCGCAACCCCGGCGTGCCGGAGCCCCTCGACGAGTTGGTGCTCTGGGCCACCGAGAAGTCGCCGGATGAGCGTCCGAACGACGCCCAGGAGATGCTCGACCGCTTGCGCGAGATCGAGCGCGATCTCGGCATCGCCCCCGCGGTTGCCGCCGCGACCATGCCGACCAAGCGTTCGCAGGCCGATTCCGGCGATCTCACCAAAGTGATGCCGAGCACCATGGTCATCGCCGATCCGACGGCCCCTGTCCCCCAGCAGCTCGACAATGCGACCGTCCTCCGCCGTCGCGCTTCCAAGCGCCGCGCCCGCGGTGCGTTCCTGCTCGCTTTCGTTCTCCTGCTGGCGGTGCTCGCCGGTGGCGTCGGCTGGTGGTTCGGCTCCGGACCGGGATCCCTGATCGCGGTGCCGGGTGTGGCCGGGTCCAGCTATGACGAGGCCGCCGCGGCGCTCACGGCGGAGGGCTTCGTGCCGGCGCGAGCGGACGAGAATTCCATCGACGTGCCAGCCGAGCAGGCGATGCGCACAGAACCGGGCGAAGGAGAGCGACTGGAGGCCGGCGCGACCGTCACCGTCGTCGTCTCGATCGGCCCGAAGAAGCACGCCCTTGATCCGTTGAACGGTCAGGTGGCTGAGGAACTCCGCACCCGACTCACGGATGAGTTCCACCTGAAACTCGCGGACGACGTGGCTCTCTTCTCGGACGCAGATCCGGGCATCGTCATCAACGCATACGTCACTCCCCGCGCCGGCGGCGAGACGTACGAATGCGGCGAGGGCTGCGAGGTGTTCGAGAGCGACGCCATCGAGCTCTTCGTCTCGCTCGGACCGGTTCCCGACGTCGCCGGCATGAACGTGAACCAGGCGACGAAAGCGCTCACCGACAAGGGCCTGGTCGTCGCCGAGGAGAGTCAGACGCAGTTCAGCGACGACATCGACAAGGACTGGGTGATCGGGTACGCCGACCGAGCCGAAGAGGGGAACTGGCGGCCGGGCGATGCCATCCAGCTCATCGTGTCGAAGGGCCCTGAGCCGATCGAGGTGCCGGACGTCGACGGTGAGAGCATCCGCGAGGCCGTCCGGATCCTCGAGGAAGCGGGATTCCAGGCGGTGTCGAACGTCCCCGAGATCGTCTGGGATCTGTTCACCGCGACCAGCACCAACCCCGAGGCGGGCAGCGAGCACCCGCGTGGCACGAAGATCCAGATTCGAGCGGCGGGCTGAACAGCCTCGCCCGCAACGAAAGAACTGCTCCCACCCTGGCGGGTTGGGAGCAGTTCTTTCGTTCTGAGCCGGTGGCGTGAGCCTGGGTCAGCGCTTCGCGAGTTCCTCGGCCACCAGGAAGGCGAGTTCGAGGGACTGCATGTGGTTCAGGCGCGGGTCGCAGAGGCTCTCGTAACGGGTCGCGAGCGCGGCCTCGTCGATGTGCTCCGAGCCGCCCAGGCACTCGGTGACGTCGTCACCGGTGAGTTCGACGTGGATGCCACCGGGGAACGTCCCGACGGCACGATGCGCCTCGAAGAAGCCGCGCACCTCGTCGACGACGTCATCGAAGCGACGCGTCTTGTAGCCGGTGGGCGTGGTGATCCCGTTGCCGTGCATCGGATCGGTCACCCAGAGCGGTGTCGCACCAGAGTCGCGAACGGCCTCGAGCAGCGGCGGCAATGCATCGCGGATCTTGCCGGCTCCCATCCGGGTGATGAACGTCAGACGCCCGGGCTCACGGTTCGGGTCGAGCTTGTCGATCAGCGCGAGCGCCGTGTCCGGCGAGGTGGTCGGTCCGAGCTTGACCCCGATGGGGTTGCGGATCTTCGAGAAGTAGTCGACGTGCGCGCCGTCCAGGTCCCGCGTCCGCTCGCCGATCCAGAGGAAGTGCGCCGAGGTGTTGTACGGCGTGTCCGTGCGCGAGTCGATGCGCGTCATCGGCCGCTCGTAGTCCATCAGCAGACCCTCATGGCCGGTGAAGAACTCGACGCGCTTGAGCTCGTCGAAGTCGGCTCCGGCCGCCTCCATGAACTTGATGGCGCGGTCGATCTCGGCCGCCATCCGCTCGTAGCGCTGGTTGGCCGGGTTCTGCGCGAAGCCCTTGTTCCACGAGTGCACCTCGCGGAGATCCGCGAAGCCACCCTGGGTGAAGGCGCGGATCAGGTTCAGCGTGGAGACCGCGGTGTGGTACCCCTGCAGCAGGCGCCCCGGATCCGCCTGACGCGAACCCTCGGTGAAGTCGTAGCCGTTGACGATGTCGCCGCGGTAGGCGGGAAGAGTGACATCGCCTCGGGTCTCGTTGTCGCTGGAGCGCGGCTTCGCGAACTGACCGGCCATCCGGCCCATCTTCACGATCGGCATCGAGGCGCCGTAGGTGAGTACGACGGCCATCTGCAGCACCGTCTTGATGCGGTTGCGGATCTGCTCGGCGGTCGCTCCGGCGAAGGTCTCGGCGCAGTCGCCCCCCTGCAGGAGGAATGCCTGACCGGATGCCGCGCGCGCGAGGCGGTCGCGGAGGTTGTCGACCTCACCGGCGAAGACCAGCGGAGGGAGCCCCGCGATCTGCTGGGATACGGCTGCGACTCGATCAGCATCGGGCCACTGCGGCTGCTGCTTGATGGGGAGCGAGCGCCATGCGTCAAGGGCGTCGATGTGGTGCTGAAGCATCCCCCCAGCCTAGTAGGCGCTGACGCCTCAGGAGCCGCGTGTGACGCGTACCGGAAGCCGGTCCTTCACCGTCGACGCGTAGACGTCCTCGTACTCCTGGGCGCCCAGCCTCTGCAGAGCGACCATGATCTCGTCGGTGACCGAACGGAGGATGTAGCGGTCGTTCTCCATGCCCGCGTAGCGAGAGAAATCGAGCGGCTCGCCGATCACGATCCCGATCCGCATCACGCGTGGGACACGCTGCCCGATCGGCATCGCCGTGTCGGTGTCGACCATGATGACCGGGATCACCGGCACCTTCGCCTCGAGCGCCATCCGCGCGATTCCGGTCCGTCCGCGGTACAGCTTGCCGTCCGGGCTGCGCGTGCCTTCGGGATAGATGCCGAGGAGGTCGCCCTTCCCGAGCACCTGGAGTCCGGTGTTCAGCGAGGCCTCGGACGCCTTGCCCCCGGAGCGGTCGATCGGGATCTGTCCCGTGGCCTTCATGAAGAACTTCGTCGCCCAGCCCTTGATCCCGCGGCCTGTGAAGTAGTCGCTCTTGGCGAGGAACGACATCGGCCGATCGATCATCAGCGGAAGGAAGACCGAGTCGGCGAAGGAGAGATGGTTGCTGGCGAGAATCGCTCCGCCGCTCGCGGGCACGTTGCGGCGGCCCACGATCCAGGGACGGAAGATCGCCTTGACCAAGGGCCCGATCGCGACGTACTTCATCAGCCAGTAGAACATCGAGGTGAAGTCTAGGGCACCGCCGCGGCATCCGCGGAGACTTCGGATATTCCCCGCCAAGGACGCGACCGGGTCTCACTAAGTGTGCGACTGGATTCCATGCCTTAGACTCGGGGACAACCCGTGTCCGACCGGTACCGAAGGAGCTGCCGTGGTCCAGTTTGAAGTCCCTGCGATCGTCCCCGCCGACCCTGACGCGAACATCGCCGACCTGCTGGTGAAGCGTGTCGAAGCCACCCCCGACCTGGCACTGTTCTCCGTGCCGGACGGCCAGGGCTGGCGCGACATCACCGCCGCAGATTTCCAGACCGCGGTCGTCGCACTCGCGAAGGGTTTCGCCGCGGCCGGCATCCAGCCCGGCGAGAAGGTCGGCTTCCTGGCGCGCACCACCTATGAGTGGACGCTCATCGACTTCGCCCTCTTCTACGCCGGCGCAGTGATGGTTCCCATCTACGAGAGCAGCTCTCCGTCCCAGATCCAGTGGATCATGGAGGATTCCGGAGCCATCGCCCTGCTCGTCGAATCGCCGGAGCACTATGCCCGCGTCGACGAGATCCGCAGCGACATCCCGCTGGTGCGTGATGTCTGGCAGCTGCACCTCGGCGCGATCGACACGCTCACGGCTCAGGGAGCTTCGGTGACGGATGCCGAGATCGAGCGCCGTCGCAACCTCGCCGTCGGATCCGACATCGCCACCCTCATCTACACCTCCGGCTCGACCGGACGCCCGAAGGGCTGCGTGCTCACGCACAGCAACTTCGTCGAGCTGTGCCGCAACTCGGGCAAGGCGCTCGACAAGGTGCTGACGACACCCGGCGCCTCCACTCTGCTCTTCATCACGACGGCGCATGTCTTCGCCCGCTTCATCTCGATCCTCGACATCCACGCGGGCGTCCGCACCGGGCACCAGCCCGACACCAAGCAGCTGCTGCCCGCTCTGGGCTCGTTCAAGCCGACTTTCCTGCTCGCCGTCCCCCGCGTGTTCGAGAAGGTCTACAACTCCGCCGAGCAGAAGGCCGAGGCCGGCGGCAAGGGAAAGATCTTCCGCGCCGCCGCCGACGTGGCCATCGAGCACTCCAAGCTGCTCGAAGAGGGCAAGAAGATCCCGCTGGGCATGAAGATCAAGTTCGCGCTCTTCGACAAGCTCGTCTACAGCAAGCTGCGGGCGGCGATGGGTGGCAACGTGGCCTACGCGGTCTCCGGATCCGCTCCTCTCGGCGCGCGCCTCGGGCACTTCTTCCACAGCCTCGGTGTCGTCATCCTCGAGGGCTACGGGCTGACCGAGACCACGGCACCGGCGACGGTGAACCTCGCTGACAAGTCGAAGATCGGCACGGTCGGCCCCGCGCTTCCCGGAGTCGGGGTGCGCCTGGCCGAAGACGGCGAGATCGAAGTCCGTGGCATCAACGTGTTCAAGGAGTACTGGAACAACCCGCAGGCGACAGCCGACGCGTTCAGCGAAGGCGGCTGGTTCCGCACCGGTGACATCGGCAGCTTCGACGCCGAGGGATTCCTCACCGTCACCGGCCGGAAGAAGGAGATCATCGTCACTGCCGGCGGCAAGAACGTCGCGCCGGCAGCGCTCGAGGACCCGATCCGCTCGAATCCGATCATCGGCCAGGTGGTCGTCGTCGGCGACCAGCGCCCCTTCATCTCGGCACTGGTCACCCTCGACCCCGAGATGCTGCCGACCTGGCTTGCGAACAACGGCCTTCCCGCCGACACGTCGCTCGCCGAGGCGTCGACCAGCGAAGCCGTCCGTGCGGAGGTCCAGCGCGCGGTCGACGCCGCGAACACGCGAGTGTCGCGCGCCGAGTCCATCCGCAAGTTCACGATCCTCGACTCGGAGTGGACCGAGGCCTCCGGCCACCTCACGCCGAAGATGTCGATCAAGCGGAACGTCATCCTCAGCGATTTCGCCGACGAGATCGCCGCGATCTACGACGAGCCCGTCACCACGACGAACGTTCCGCTCGGCGGCTGACCGCAGACATGACGAAGGCCCCCGCAGATTCTGCGGGGGCCTTCGTCATTGCTCAGAACCAGGCGCTCTCGCGCACCTCGCGCATCGCCACCTTGCGCGTCTCCGGATCGAGACGCGTGAGATAGAGCTTGCCGTCGAGGTGATCGGTCTCATGCTGCAGCGCCTGGGCGAGCAGACCCTCGCCCTCCAGGACGACCGGGTTGCCGTCGAGGTCGATCCCCTCGACGCGGGCCCATGGATGCCGAGGCGTGTCATGCCAGAGTCCGGGAACGGACAGGCATCCCTCCCCCGTCGGCACGGCGTCACCGCGCACCTCGGTGAGGACGGGGTTCAACACGTACCCGATATCGCCGTCGATGTTGTAGCTGAAGGCGCGGACGGCGAATCCGATCTGGGGGGCGGCGACGCCGGCACGTCCCGGCAGCTCGACGGTCTCCACCAGATCGGCGACGAGCGCGCGAATGCCGTCATCGATCTGCTCGATCGGGGAGCAGACGGTGCGCAGGACGGGGTCGCCGAACACACGGATCTCACGGACGGCCATCAGGCGGCCTTGGCGCGCAGGCCCTCGACCAGGAGCGCCGCGAGTTCGCGAGCCGCCTGACGAGTCTCCGGCCTCAGGTTCGCGAAGACGATGGTGCCGCCACCGGCGATCTGAGCGTCGTACGGCACGCGCACCACACGCTTCGCCCGGGTGGCGAAATGCGCTTCGAGTTCGTTCAGGCGCACCAGCGGAGCGCCAGGGGTGGACTGATTGAGCACGATGATCGCTTCACGCGCCTGCTCGGCGTAGCCGTTCGTCTCCAGCCAGGTCAGCGTCTCGGAGGCGAGCCGCGCCTCATCGACGCTGAGTCCGGAGACGACGACGATCTGGTCGGAGAGATCGAGGGTCGCCGACATCACGGAGTGCACGATGCCGGTGCCGGTGTCGGTGAGCACCAGCGAGTAGTAGTGCGCGGCGACATCGGCGACATCGCGATAGTCGCTGTCGTTGAAGGCCTCGGCGATGCGCGGGTCGGCATCCGACGCCAGGACGTCCAGTCGCGTGGCGTCACGGGAGACGATCGCGGAGATGTCGTGGTAACCCCTGACCTCGTCGTGGATGCGGACGAGGTCGCGGACCGACTTGCTGTGGTTCGGGCGGACGATGCGATCCGCCAGCGTGCCACGATCGGGGTTGGCGTCCACCGCGATGACGCGATCCTCGCGGGCATCGGCCAGTGCCATGCCGAGCAGTGCAGTGATCGTGGTCTTGCCGACACCGCCCTTGCGCGAGAGGACCGGCACGAAGCGAGCACCACCGGCGAGGGGAGCCGAGATCCTCGTCGTGAGCGCCTTGCGCTCACGCGCGCGACGTCCATCGCCGATGTTGATGCGACGGCCGGACAAAGTGTAGAGGAGGTGGCTCCATGCCCCCTCCGGCTCGGGCTTGGCAACCTGGTGCGGATCGAGGAGGCGATCGGCGGTGAGCAGATCGGCGCTCTCCCGCGCGGCCTCACCGAGATCGTCCAGACGCTTCGAGGTCAGCGTGACGTCGTTGCGTGCCGCGGCGCGCCGCGGCTGCGCGGCGATCGCCTTGTCGTTCGAGGTGTCCACGGGAGGGGTCTCCTTCTTGGCGGTCAGCGGTCGGACGGACGCCGCCGACACTGCGGATGCCGCCAGGTCGGCGCGCGCCTGAGCAAGGAACTGTGCAGCGGCAGCGGCCTCGGTATCGGCGTCGGTATCGGCGGCCCCGGCGTCGGCGGCGTCCTCGACGACGGGTTCTTCGATGACACCCGTGTCCGCGCCGACGACTTCTTCGACGACGACGGGTTCTTCGACGACAGCATCCTCGACGACCGGCTCTTCGACGAGCGGCTCCTCGACGAGCGGCTCCTCGACGACAGCATCCTCGATGAGGACGTCTTCGATGACGGCCGCGTCCTCGACGGCAGGGGCCTCGACGGCCGAGTCCTCGACGATGTCGTCCTCATCGAGTGCTTCCGCGACGGCCGGCTCCTCCACCGCTTCCGTCTCGACAGACTCCCCGACGGGCTCCGTCTCGATTCGCTGTTCCTCGGCATCCGCGATGCTCGTCGCCTCGGGCTCGGCAGGGATCTCGATGATGATGTCGGCGGCGTGGATGCGGCCGATGGCACGCGCATCCTCGAACGGCGTCTCGTCGACGATGACGTCGTCGACGATGAGGTCGGTGACGATCTCGCCCTCGACGACACCGTCGTCGGCGAGGTCGTCCTCATCGTCCTTGGGCAGCGCGACGCTCACCTGAGCGGTGCCGCCGAGGATGCCGATCCCCGTCGTGTCCAAAGACGCGGCGTCATCCAGCACCCCCCGCGAATCGTCCGCAAGCGGGTCGTCGAAGTTCTTCGGGGTCACGATGTCGCTCCAAGCTTGTGCGGGCCTCGGGTGCGCGGCCCGCCCGGACAAGATTAGTGCGCTGGGCGGATGACGACCAAAAGATCTCCCGCATCCACCTGCTGCGGGGAGGAGATCGCGAGACGTTCCACGACGCCGTCGGTGGGTGCGGTGATCGCTGCTTCCATCTTCATCGCCTCGATCGATGCGACCGGCTCACCCGCTCGAACGGATGCTCCGACCTCCGCCTTCAGCGTCACCACGCCGGAGAACGGCGCGGCGATGTGGCCCGCGATCGACGTGTCGGCCTTCTCCACCTGGTGCGCGTCGACGACGATGGAGCGATCGCGGACGAAGACCGGACGCAACTGACCGTTCAGCGTCGTCATCACGGTGCGCATGCCCTTGTCGTCCGCTTCGCCGATGGCTTCGAGCCCGACGAACAGCTGCACGCCGCGGTCGATCTCGATGACGTGCTCCTGCCCGGGGACCAGCCCGTACAGGTAGTCGCTGGTATCGAGCACCGACAGGTCTCCGAACAGTTCCCGCATCTGGGAGAACTCTCGCATCGGAGCCGGGAACAGCAGGGTGTTCAGACGCGCGCGTCTGCTGGCGCTGTCGCCCGCCAGTGCCGTCTCGTCATCCGCAGAGATCTCGGTGACCCCGATACGGATCTCGCGGCCGGCGAGCACCTTGGTGCGGAACGGCTCGGGCCATCCCCCGGGCAGTTCGCCCAGCTCGCCCGCCATGAAGCCGACGACGGAATCCGGAACGTCGTACTTCCCCGGGTTCTCCTCGAAGTCGGCGGGGTCGGCCTTGACGGCGGCGAGGTGCAGGGCCAGGTCGCCGACGACCTTGGACGACGGCGTGACCTTCGGAACGCGACCGAGGATCCGATCGGCCGCGGCATACATGTCCTCGATCAGCTCGAAATCGTCGGCGAGCCCGAGCGCCTTGGCCTGCTGGCGCAGGTTCGACAATTGACCGCCCGGGATCTCGTGGTGGTAGACCCGACCGGTGGGGCCCGGAAGACCGGACTCGAACGGCGCGTACTGATGTCTGACCGCCTCCCAGTACGGCTCGAGGTCCGATACCGCGTCGAGCGAGATGCCGCTGTCGCGATCGGTGTGCGCCAGCGACGCGATCAGGGCCGAGAGCGAAGGCTGGCTCGTGGTACCGGAGAGGGGTGCGGATGCCGCATCCACGGCGTCCACGCCGGCCGCACTGGCCGCAAGGAGAGTAGCGAGCTGCCCACCCGGCGTGTCGTGGGTGTGCAGGTGCACCGGGAGGTCGAAGCGCTCGCGGAGCGCACTGACGAGCTTCGCCGCAGCCATGGGCCGGAGGAGGCCCGCCATGTCCTTGATCGCGAGGATGTGGGCGCCCGCGTCGACGATCTGCTCGGCGAGGCGCAGGTAGTAGTCGAGTGTGTAGAGATCCTCGGCCGGATTCAGCAGGTCGCCTGTGTAGCAGAGCGCGACCTCGGCGACGGCGGTGCCGGTGGCGCGAACGGCTTCGATCGCCGGGCGCATCTGATCGACGTCGTTGAGCGCGTCGAAGATGCGGAAGATGTCCACGCCGCTGGCCGCTGCCTCGGCGACGAACGCCTCGGTCACGGCCGTCGGGTAAGGGGTGTAGCCCACGGTGTTGCGGCCGCGGAGAAGCATCTGGATCGCGACATTCGGCAGCGCCGCCCGCAGCTTGTCCAGTCGCTCCCACGGGTCTTCGCCGAGGAAGCGCAGTGCGACGTCGTAGGTCGCACCGCCCCAGGCCTCCACCGAGAGCAGCTGCGGGGTGAGGCGGGCGATGTGCGGGGCGACCGCGACCAGGTCGCGTGTGCGTACTCGCGTCGCCAGCAGGGACTGGTGCGCGTCGCGGAACGTCGTGTCGGTGACGGCCAGTGCCGTCTGCGCTCGAAGGCTCCTGGCGAACTCCTCGGGGCCGAGTTCGAGCAGTCGCTGCCGCGAACCCGGTGCGGGAATAGCATCCAGGTCGATCGCCGGAAGCTTGGTCACCGGGTCGATCGCACCCGGATGAGCCCCGTTCGGCTTGTTGACCGTGACATCGACCAGCCAGTTCAGGATCTTCGTGCCCCGGTCCTTGGACACTCGGCCGCGCAGCAGATCGGGCCGCTCGTCGATGAACGAGGTGCTCACATCGCCGGCGATGAACGACTCGTCCTCGAGCAGCGCCTGCAGGAACGCGATGTTCGTGGAGACACCACGGATGCGGAACTCCGCCAGCGCTCGACGGGCACGGGCGACCGCGGCGGGGAAATCGCGCCCGCGGCAGGTGAGCTTGGACAGCATCGAGTCGAAATGCGGGCTGATCTGCGAACCGGCGGCGGTCGTGCCGCCGTCCAGGCGGATACCCGCGCCGCCGGGCGAACGGTAAGTGGTGATCTTGCCTGTGTCCGGGCGGAATCCCTGCGTCGGATCCTCGGTCGTGATCCGGCACTGCAGTGCGGCTCCGCGCACGTGCAGAAACTCCTGCTGCAGACCGAGCTCTGCGAGCGTCTGGCCCGCGGCGATCCGCATCTGGGTCTGGACGAGGTCGACGTCCGTGATCTCCTCGGTGACCGTGTGCTCGACCTGGATACGCGGGTTCATCTCGATGAAGACGACTTCGCCCGCTCGCTCCCCCGCCGTCTCCAGCAGGAACTCCACCGTGCCCGCGTTCTCGTAGCCGATCGATCGCGCGAACGCCACACCATAACCGTGCAGGGCCGTGCGGACGCTGTCGTCGAGGTTCGGCGCCGGAGCGATCTCGACGACCTTCTGGTGGCGGCGCTGCACCGAGCAGTCGCGCTCGAACAGGTGAACGGTCTCACCGGTCTTGTCGGCGAGGATCTGCACCTCGATGTGGCGTGGGCGCACGACGGCCTGCTCCAGGAACATCCGCGCGTCGCCGAAGGCGCTCTCTGCCTCGCGCATCGCTTCGGCCAGCGCCGGAGCGAGCTCGCCCTTCGACGCGACCCTACGCATCCCACGCCCGCCGCCACCGGCGACGGCTTTGGCGAAAAGCGGGAAGCCGATGTCGTCGGCCTGCGCGACGAGGGCATCGATGTCGTCGGATGCTTCGGTCGAGCGCAGCACCGGAACTCCGGCCTCGATGGCGTGCCGCTTCGCTTCGACCTTGTTGCCCGCCATCTCAAGGACGTGGGCGGGCGGCCCGATGAAGACGATGCCGTTCGCCGCAGCCTTCTCCGCAAGTTCCGGGTTCTCCGACAGGAAGCCGTATCCGGGATAGATCGCGTCGGCGCCGGACTCCCTGGCGACGCGGATGATCTCGTCCACGTCGAGGTAGGCGCGCACCGGGTGGCCGCGCTCCCCGATCTGGTAGGCCTCATCCGCCTTCAGGCGATGCAGGGATCCACGGTCCTCATAGGGGAAGACAGCGACCGTCCTGGCTCCCACCTCGAACGCGGCGCGGAAGGCCCGGATCGCGATCTCGCCGCGATTGGCCACAAGGATCTTCTGGAACATGCACACCTCTGAGAGCTCGACGTGCGGCGTTTTCGTCGCACATGGGGCGGGGCTGAGTGTTTCCTCAGCCTAGGGGAAGGTAACGTGGAGTCCGTGCACGTACTCAGCGTCAGCTCTCTCAAGGGCGGTGTCGGCAAGACGACCGTGACTCTCGGCCTGGCCTCAGCGGCTTTCGCCCGAGGCGTCCGGACCCTCGTCGTCGACCTCGACCCGCAGTCCGATGTGTCAACCGGCATGGATATCCAGGTTGCCGGCCGGCTCAACATCGCTGATGTCCTGGCGAACCCGAAGGAGAAGATCGTCCGCCAGGCGATCACCTCCAGCGGCTGGGCGAAGGTCCACCCCGGAACGATCGACGTGCTCATCGGCAGCCCTTCGGCGATCAACTTCGACGGACCGCATCCGAGCGTCCGCGACGTCTGGAAGCTCGAAGAAGCCCTCGCCGCGGTCGAAGCCGATTACGATCTCGTGCTCATCGACTGCGCCCCGTCGCTGAATGCCCTCACCCGCACGGCCTGGGCTGCGAGCGACCGCGTCATGGTCGTCACCGAGCCGGGTCTGTTCTCGGTCGCGGCGGCCGATCGAGCCCTTCGCGCGATCGAAGAGATCCGTCGCGGACTCTCCCCTCGTCTGCAGCCGCTCGGCATCGTGGTGAACCGGGTGCGCCCGCAGTCGATCGAGCACCAGTTCCGCATCAAGGAACTGCGCGATATGTTCGGGCCTCTCGTGCTCGCCCCGCAGCTTCCGGAGCGTACCTCGCTGCAGCAGGCGCAGGGCGCCGCGAAACCCTTGCACATCTGGCCGGGCGACTCCGCTCAGGAACTCGCCGCGGACTTCGACTCGCTGCTCGATCGAATCATCCGCACCGGTCGTATCACGGTTTCCGAGACGGGCACCCAGTCCTGACAACCAACGCAGAATAAAAACGGCCATCCTCTCGCGAGGGTGGCCGTTCTCTTTCGAGTCGGAGACTACGCCGAACGCTTGGTTCGGCGAGCCGAGAGTTCGTCGACCGGGTCCGGTGCCGTCGGATCGAACTCGACGAGCGTCGACTCCACTTCGCGGAGCACCTTCCCGACGGCGATGCCGAAGACGCCCTGACCGCGGCTGACCAGGTCGATGACCTCGTCGTTCGAGGTGCAGAGGTAAACCGACGCACCATCGCTCATGAGCGTGGTCCCGGCGAGATCGCGGATGCCGGCAGCGCGAAGCTGGTCGACGGCCGTACGGATCTGCTGAAGCGAGATGCCCGTGTCGAGCAGTCGCTTGACGAGCTTGAGGACCAGGATGTCGCGGAAGCCGTAGAGCCGCTGCGAACCGGACCCGCTGGCGCCGCGGACGGTGGGAACTACCAGCTCGGTGCGCGCCCAATAGTCCAGCTGGCGGTACGTGATCCCGGCTGCGCGTGCGGCGACCGCACCGCGATAGCCGACCTCATCATCCATGGCGGGCAGACCGTCCGTGAAGAGGAGTTCGGACACGAACCGCGGGTCGCCTGAAAGCTCATCCGCATTCATCTGAAATCCTCCCTGGAGCCGTTACCTCCACGCTAGAGCAGTGCCCCAGCAGCAGCAATGACATCTGCACTTCGGTGCAGGTGTGTCGCAATCAGTTCGTTACGAAAGCACTCGCGAGAGGGCATCCTTGACGAACAGCGAGCGCACTTCGTCGATCTTGGTGGCCAGCTCCGGGGCCATCTCGCTCGCCTTGGCGCGCGAGATGGCATCCGTCCGGCGCAGCAGCGCGGACATCGCCGATTCGATGAGCGCCACTTCGCGTTCTGCCCCCTGCCGGATGGAACGCAGATGCCGAGGCTCGATGCCGTGCCGATCCAATGCGACGAGACCACGGAGCAGTGCGACCGTCGCTTCGGGATATGTCTCGGACGCTGTGATGACGCCGGTGCTGATCGCGTCGTTGAGAAGCTGCGGGCCGGCACCGGCCGCGGAGAGCAACTCGCCGCGACGGTAGCGTCGCGGCGGAGGCGTGATCGAGGGCGGCGGTGCAAGAGCCGCTCCGGCTCCGCCATTCGTCTCGGCGTCGTCGAGCTGCTCCCGGATGACGCTGAGCGGCAGATAGTGGTCGCGCTGCAGCACGAGGCCGAGGCGCAGCCGTTCGATGTCCGCCTGCGAGAACTTGCGGTAGCCCGACTCGGTTCTCGAGGGCGTCACGATGCCCTGCACCTCGAGGAAGCGCAGCTTGCTGGAGGTGAGTTCCGGAAACTCCGGGGTGAGCCGCGCGAGCACCTGACCGATGCTCAGAAGACCCGCGGACGCTGAGCGTTCGCGGGCGTGAGGTGCCGCCATCAGCCGTTCGCCGCCGAGCGGTCGACGGATGAGAGGAAGAAGTTCAGCCGGAACTTGCCGACCCGCAACTCGGAACCGTCGACGAGTGCACTGCGGTCCACTCGCTCCCCGTTCACGTAGGTGCCGTTGAGCGAGCGCTGGTCGATGATCTCGAAGGACGAGCCGTTGCGAGTGATCTCAGCATGACGACGCGACACGGTCACATCATCGAAGAAGATGTCCGCCTCCGGGTGACGACCGACCGTCGTGACGTCGGTGTCGAGGAGGTAGCGGGCGCCGGCGAGTGCGCCGGAGCGCACCAGCAGTAGCGCTGATCCGGCGGGCAACGCCGCGATCGCGGACTGCTCGACCTCGGTCAGCTCCGCCCCGAAGGGAACGAACGACAGATCGGAATCATGCCCGAACGTCTGCGTTACATCGTGCTTCTGCTCGCCGGAACGGTGAATCGCTTCCCCGCCCGATCGGCTCTCGCTGTCTGTCACAGTGGCCCTCCTCGTTGTCCAGACTATCCGATGCCGGGGGCGCCGCGGGAGGTCGGGTTCGCACTCAGCCCGCACATACCGGAGATTCATAGGCTGACCAGGTGCACACGACCGTTCGCCACCGCCCCGCTGTCCCGCTCACCGCCCCGTTCGCTCTCGCCGCGACGCTGTTAGCGGCTTTTCTGGTGCTGGGCACTCCGGTACCGGCATCCGCGCACGACAGCCTGCAGGCATCGAGTCCGGCCGCCGATACGACGGTGGAGACGCTGCCAGCCGAGCTGACGCTCACCTTCAGCGCGAAGCTGATCGACGGCGAAGGGGCGACGGAAGTCGTGGTCACGGATGCCGCCGGCCGATCTGTGACCGACGGAGCAGCGACCGTCGACGGCGCGATCGTCACCCTGCCGCTGGTGGCCGAGGCGGACGCCGGCGTCTACCACGTGATCTGGAAGGTCGTCTCCAGCGACGGCCATCCGACAGACGGGGAGTTCTCCTTCACCGTGGCCACGAGCACCCTCACGGAACCGACCGCAGCGCCGACCACCGCCCCCGCCCCCTCGGAGACGCCGTCGGCCGAGCAGAGCCCGCCGGCCACCGCGACGACCGAGGGCACTCCCGCGGACGGCGATGCGTTCCTGGACGCTCTGCCCTGGATCATCGGTGCCGTGGTCGTCGCGGGGCTCGGCGGCGCGGTCGTCGCCGTCATGGTCTCGAGGGCCCGTCGCAGGGGCGCTGCATCCGATTCCGACGACGCCTCAGCGCGCTAGGCTTGAGGCATGCCACACTACGATGTCGTCGTTCTCGGCGCGGGTCCTGGCGGATACGTCGCCGCCGTTCGCAGCGCACAGCTCGGCCTGTCCACTGCCATCATCGAGGAGAAGTACTGGGGCGGTGTCTGCCTCAATGTGGGCTGCATCCCCTCCAAGGCTCTTCTGAAGAACGCAGAGCTCGCGCACACCCTGAAGCACAAGGCCGAGTTCTTCGGCATCTCGGGTGAGTTCACGCTCGACTTCGGCAAGGCGTGGGATCGCAGCCGCGAGGTGGCCGACGGTCGCGTCAAGGGCATCCACTTCCTGATGAAGAAGAACAAGATCACCGAGTACGACGGTCGCGGGACCTTCACCGGCCCCAAGGCGATCTCGGTCGCGAAGACCGATGGCACGACCGAAGAGGTCACCTTCGACAACGCCATCATCGCCACCGGCTCGACGGTGCGCCTGCTTCCCGGCGTGACGCTGAGCGACAACGTCGTCACCTACGAGGCGCAGATCCTCTCGCGTGAGCTGCCGGAATCGATCGTCGTCGTCGGCGCCGGCGCCATCGGCATGGAGTTCGCGTATGTCATGACGAACTACGGCGTCAAGGTCACGATCATCGAGTTCCTCGACCGTGCGCTCCCGAACGAGGATGCGGACGTCTCCAAGGAGATCGCCAAGCAGTACAAGAAGCTCGGCGTCGAGATCCTCACCTCGACCAAGGTCGAGACGGTCGTCGACAACGGTTCTTCCGTCACCGTCACCTACACGGCCAAGGACGGCCAGCAGAGCTCGATCGAGGCCGACAAGGTCCTGATGTCGATCGGCTTCGCTCCGAGTGTCACCGGCTTCGGCCTGGAGAACACCGGCGTGAAGCTCACCGACCGTGGCGCGATCGACATCGATGACCACATGCGCACCAACGTCGAGGGCATCTACGCGATCGGCGATGTCACCGCCAAGCTGCAGCTCGCCCACGTCGCAGAGGCGCAGGGCGTGGTCGCCGCCGAAACCATCGGCAAGGCCGAGACGATGACTCTGGGCGACTACCGGATGATGCCGCGGGCGACGTTCTGCTCGCCCCAGGTGGCGTCCTTCGGTCTCACCGAGCAGCAGGCCAGGGACGAGGGACGCGACATCAAGGTCGTGTCGTTCCCGTTCATGGCCAACGGCAAGGCGCATGGCCTCGGCGAGCCGGTCGGCTTCGTGAAGCTCATCGCGGACGCCGAGCACCTCGAACTCATCGGCGCACACATGATCGGTCCGGACGTCTCGGAGCTCCTCCCCGAGCTCACGCTCGCGCAGAAGTGGGATCTGACGGCTCTCGAGCTCGCTCGCAACGTGCACACCCACCCGACGCTGTCCGAAGCCCTGCAGGAGGGCTTCCACGGCCTCGCCGGGCACATGATCAACTTCTGATCAGCCTGACCTGAAACGGCCTGACTACGTATCCGTAGTCAGGCCGTTTTCAATCCGGCCCGCTGCCCATCGCCGCCCCAGTTCCCCCACGGAGGAGATCCCATGACCGAGCCGAACCGCCTGTATGGAGAAGTCGTCGAAACCGAGCTCCTCTCTCCCCATCTGCTGCGCGTCGTCCTCGGCGGATCCGGGCTGGACGCCTTCGAGCCGATCGAGGACACCGACCAGTACGTGAACTGCTTCTTCCTCCCCGACGGAGCTCCCTATGAGGTCCCGTTCACCGACGACGCGGTCCGGGAGCTCCCGCGCGACCAGCGCCCGTTCGCCCGCAGGATCACCGTGCGCGCGTGGGACCCCCGGACGCGGCAGCTGGCCCTCGATTTCGTCGCCCATGGCGATGTCGGGTACGCCGGGAGATGGGCGCTGCACGCCCAGCCCGGCGACCGGCTGCAGCTGCGTGGCCCGGCCGGCGGCTACCGCCCTGAGGAGGACGCCGACAGCTATCTGTTCGTCGGCGACGCCAGTGCGCTTCCCGCGATCGCCGCATCCGCTGAGGCCGTTCCCGAGGGACGACCGGTGGTGATCATCGCCGAAGTCGGCTCGGCCGAGGACGAGATCCCACTCGCCTCGCCGGGCGAACTCACCGTGCGCTGGGTGCACACGGTCGACGGCGGAGACCCCGACGCCCTCCTGGCCGATGCCGTGGCCGCACTTCCCCCGCTGGAGGGAGTCGTGAGCGCCTTCGTGCACGGCGAGGCCGAATCAACACGCGCGGTGCGCCGCGTGCTGCTGAGCGCGGGCATCGTCGCCGAGGATCGTCTGTCCTGCTCCCCCTACTGGCGCCTCGGATACGATGACGAGGCATGGCGATCCGTCAAGGCGGCCTGGGTCCGCGAAGTCGCCGCCGAGACGCTTCCCACCCCGGTGCGTAGCGAACCATCATCCGCCTGACGGTTACCGCTCCTAAAGCCCCTTCATCGTGATCGTGTCCGCCATCCGTCCGTTCCCGGCGCCCGACCCGAGCACGCGGATCAGGAGTTCTCGGGTGTGCACGACGAGAGGCTGCGCCGGAGCACCCATCGCCATGTAGAAACGGGCACGGCTCTGGGTGCGGCGAGCAGCTCGTCTGCTGCGCCGTTCGAACCCGCGGAGGCCCGTCGTCCCGCGCCCCAGCGATTGCTCGATCCGGTCGGCGAGGCGCAGGGCATCCAGCCAGCCGAGGTTCATCCCCTGTCCCCCGATCGGGCTGATCTCGTGCGCGGCATCCCCGAGCAGGAAAACGCGGCCCACGACCGTACGGGCAGCGAGATGCTGAGCCGCCCGGAACGCCGTCGGCCGGACGCCGTCGGGGACGGTCAGCCCGACACCCGTGCGTTCCTCGATCGCCGCGCGGAGATCGGCGGCGTTCCAGCGCGCACTCGCCGCGGCTGCTGAGCCGCCCGACGCATTCCGCACCACCCATCGCCGGGTGCCGCCGGGGAGCGGGAAGGACTCCACCAGTCCTCCCGGTTCGCAGTACAGACGTGCACGCGAGTCCGCGGCAGGGGCGGGGACATCCATCATCAGGTAGTCCGCGGTGCCGCGCCGCCGCTGCCATCCGACTCCGAGCATCTCGCGGGTGCCGCTGCGTACACCGTCCGCTGCGACGAGAAAGGATGATGTGAGCTCGCGACGGTGCCCGCCGATGTCGACGGTCAGTCTGACGAACTCGTCCTCGTCTCTGACGGCGAGCGCGTCGCATCCCGACCGGAGAGCCGCCGCGTCGACCTGTTCGAGTCGTTCGCGCAGCAGTGCGCCGGTCCGATGCTGCGGCAGGACCAGGACCGGTCGATCACGCGTGAAGTCGACAGAAGCCAGCGTGCGTCCCCGGCTGAGCACATCACCGCCTTCCAGCGCCAACGCTTCCGCGCGCACACGATCGCCGATCCCGGCCGCATCGAGGGCGTCCAGACCGGGCGGGTGGATTCCGATCGCCCTGCTGCGTTCGTCTGCTCCGGTGCGCTTCTCGCAGACGGCGACGTCCATCCCCCGCTGGGCGAGCAGGCAACCGAGCAGCAGCCCCACCGGGCCCGCTCCGACGATCACGACGTCGTGGTCAGGCATCGGCCCGCTCCCACCGCAGTTCCAGCCGGGCCGGAACCCCTGGCCGCACCGCCCATCCGGCCGGCACCACGGCCGTCAACTCCCGCGCGGTGTATGAGCGGCGGATGCTGGTCAGCCCATCATCTCGAATGAACGATCCGGCGAGAAGATTTCCGGCGAACGGCCACGTGGCGGCGGCGAAGAGCGCATAAGCGGCTCTGCTCCGAGCGATGTCGTGATGCACGACGAGGCCACCATCGCCGACGAGTCGACGGGTATCCGCCAGAAGCTCCTGCAGCTCATCGGCGGCGAGGTGATGGAGCAGATGGTTGGACATCACCACATCGAAGACGGCGCCCTCTCGAACCAGATCGGAGGTGTGCGCGCAGCGGTATCGCACCCCCGCGCCATCGTCATGGGACTCGGCCCAGCTCACCGCGCGACGGTCGGCATCCAGCGCGGTGATCTCGGCATCGAGGCCGTCCCGGTGCAGCCGCCTGGCGAGTTCACGGCACAGGTCGCCGCCGCCGGCACCGACATCGAGGATGCTGATCGAGCGTCGCCTGGCGCGCGGGCGCACATCACGCCGATAGATGAGTCCTGGGCGGGAGACGATCGCGTTCACCAGCCGGAATCGCTGATACGTGCGATCCAGCATCCGGCGATCCGCACCAGGGTCGTCCATCAGCTCGCGCAGCCCCACCGCGCGAGCCGACAGTTCAGGCGGCATGGCTCCTCGGGGCGACGACGGTCATCAGAGCGCTCTCCGCGGTGAGTCCTGGGCCGAAGGCCATAGCCGACACCCGATCGCCGTCCTGCGCCCCTTCGTCGAGGATCCGCTTCATGACGAAGAGGACGGTGGCGCTGGACATGTTGCCGTTCGTGCGCAGGGTCTCGCGCGCGGGATGGAGCTGCTCGTCGGTGAGGCCCAGCTTCTCCTGCACCCGGTCGAGGATGCTGCGCCCGCCGGGATGGATCGCCCAGTGCTGGACCGCCTCGCCGATCGCGTCGTCTTCGAACGCCGCGGCGAGCGCGGGCTCCGCGTACAGCGGCCGGATCGCGTCGTGGATGCTCTCGCCGATGATCTGCGGCACCGCGGTCGAGAGGACCATCTCGAATCCCTGATCGCCGATCGTCCAGGCCATGTCCTGCTCTCCCCTCTCCGTGATCGCGGTGTGGAACCGGTCCAGGCGCAGGGCCGGCACGTCCGAGTCGAATGTGCGCGCGGTGACGATGCCCGCTGCCGCACCGTCCGCGAAGAGGGAGGAGGCGACGATCAGGTCGGGGTCGTCGGAGGAGCGCAGATGCAGCGTGCACAGCTCGACACTGACGACGAGCACCACCGCATCCGGATCGGCCGCGCAGAACTGGCTCGCCGCCCGCAGCGCCGGCATCGATGCGTAGCAGCCCATGAACCCCAGGTGGTAGCGCTGTACTCCGTCGGGCAGACCGAGGGCGCGCACGATCTCGTAGTCGGGACCGGGTGCATGGAATCCGGTGCAGGACACCGTGATGACGTGGGTGACATCGGCGGCGGTGATGTCCGGGTCGGCATCCACCGCTCGGCGCGCCACCTCGACGAACAGCCGGCCGGCCTCGCGCGTGTACAACTCGTTGCGCACTTTGGTGCCAGGAGCGAGCAGTTCACCGGATGATCTGTCGAAGAATGTCGGTTCGTCGACGTCAGCTTTCAACGACAGTTCGGTGAGCACCGTGTGCCGGGTCTCGATGCCGGACACATTGAACGACGTCGCCACGATCCGCTTCGCCAACCGCCCGATATCGGGCTGGGCGGCGAAGACATCTCGCACCTCCTCCTGGATCAGAACAGTGTCGGGGACCATCGTCTGCAGGGACCGGAGCACGGGAGCGAGGCGCATGCTGTCACTCAAGCATGCTGCGTGCCTCCACGGAAGGGGGTGGCATCGAGACCGCTTCTCTGCGATGCTCGCCTGTTCAGAAGCCGAGCGCGCGGGCGAGTTTCGAGCCGGATGCCGAGTGCCGCCCGCCGGCGGCGAAGACCGCTGTCTGCACGGCGAGGAAGAACGTCGTTCGACCTGCGGCATCGGTGGGTGCCGCCGGTCCCAGCTCCATCTCCCACTCCCGCCATTCGCGCTGCGTGCCGGTGCGGAGGTCCGTGGCGCGGACATGGTCGTCGACGAACTCGGCGACGACACCGTCTGGACCGGTGAGCAGATAGGCGACGCGGTCGTTCTCGATGCGCGCCAACGGGGTGAGCGGCTCTGTCGTCCAACGGGCGATCATGTCGGCGATGGCATCAGGGAGGGCGTCGCCCTCTCCGAGCGGCCAGCCGAGCTCGAGGCGTCCGTCCCCCTCCCGGGGTCCCTTCAGATGCCACCCCGCGTCGGGTCCGCCCGTGCGCCGGCGCAATGCGACACCGGAACGCGAGAGAGTGCCGTCGACAGTATCGAGGTAGCGTGCGTCGAGGGCCCTGACCTCTCCCTCGGTGACCGCGTCCACGCCGGGGATCGCGTCCCAGTTCGGCAGGGGCGTCTCGGGGTCGACGTCGAACTTGCGCTCGATCTCGACCGTTCGGGAGGGTTCAGTCATCTGCCGGATTGATGTCCTCGAGGGACTCGTCGTACCAGTAATCGATCTCGGTGGGCCCGTCGTGCGGGCCGGTGTTCTCCGGTTCGCCGCGTCGGTTGTACACCACCTGAGTCTCGCTGTAGGGGACGATCAGCTTGTCGTCCGCGTCGCCGAGGGGAATGATCTGCCCGTCCAGCGGGCCGCCGTGAAGCCGTGCAAGTGCCATGTGCTCACCCTAGCGTCGCTCCGCTGCAGCGAGGGAGAAGGCTGCGGCGGGGCATTCAGCCCGCCGCGACGCCGAGGATGGCCCCGACGATCATCCATGGGCCGAAGGCGATCCGAGTCGAGCGATCCGCGCGACGCAGGGCCATCAGCACCAGCGCGTACAGCGCACCGAGCACGAAGGCGGATGCCGCTCCGACGGCGAGCGCCTGCCAGCCGTGCCACCCCAGCACCACCCCGATCACGGCGGCGAGTTTCACATCCCCGCCGCCCATGCCTTCCCTGCTCACCATGCGCAGCGCCGCATAGAAACCGCCCAGGATCAGCATCCCCAGCACTGCCCCGATCAGCGGCCGGGACTGTCCGGTCAACAGTGCTTCGGCCACCACGAGCACCAGCAGCGCGACGAGCGTGGGCAGGACGATCCTGTTCGGCAGCCGGTGCGTCCGCACGTCGATGACAAGGAGCCAGCCGCCGATTCCGAGCAGCGCGAGGTGCACGACGACGGCGAGCACTTCATGGAGGGCCATCAGGGAAGGCTAGAAGATCGGCGGGTGCCGCGTGCGCGGGCTGTGGATAACTCGTCGCGCCGCGTCAGAGGCCGACGATGTCGAGGTGGACCAAGACGATATCGCCCTCGCCGATCCCCTGGGCCTCGCGAATCGCCTTCTTCAGCGGCAGCACGTAGCCCGCGTCACCGGGAAAGATCGAGGTCGTCCAGTGGGAGGAGCCGATTGCGGCGTGCACCCGGAGGGAACCGAATCCGCGTGACGGTGCGGGCAGCTCGCGCAGGTCGTCGGAGAGCTCTTCCGGCATGGTCGCGAAGAACCACGATGCCGTGCGCGCGTCCCACCGGGTCACGGCGCTCTCGAATTCGATCCGCATGGCCACAGCGTAGTCAGCGCATCCGACATCGCTGCGCTCGCACTGATGTCCGACGTTCGAATTATCGTCTTCACCATCACTTGCTTTATTCGAATATATCTTCGAGGATGGTTACATGGGGATCGGGCTCGATGCGGTGACCGCGCTCTCTCCGGCTGGCGACTCCCGCGCCGGAGAGGTGCTGCGGCTGCGCCGCGAGATCAGCAGGATGCAGCGCCGTCGCAGCGAGCTTCCGCTGCTCCCCCTCGACCCCGCCTTCGCCTCCCTGCTGCCGGAAGAGGGATTGCAGATGGGCGCCGCGTACACGGTCTCCTCCTCGCCGAGTCTCGTGCTGGCGCTGCTGAGCGCGGCATCGCAGAAGGGGCTCTGGTGCGCCGTGATCGGCATGCCGACTCTGGGCGTCGAGGCCGCAGCGGGATTCGGCATCGACCTGTCGCGGTTGATCCTCGTCCCTGAACCCGGCGAGCGCTGGCTGGCCGTGACCTCCGCCCTCTCCGAGGTGGTCCCGCTCATCGCCGTGCACCCCGGTACGCGAATGCGCGATGCGGACGCCTCCCGCCTGAATGCGCGCCTGCGCGACCGCGGCTGCACGCTGCTCGTGACCGAGTCGCTCGCCACCGGCACCTGGCCGCAGAGCGAGGGGACCATCCGGCTCCGCGATCCGCACTGGCACGGTCTCGGCACCGGTTGGGGTCTGCTCTCGGACTGCACCGTGACGGTGACCGCGCAGACCAGGCGCACGCCGATGCCGTCGAGCGTTCAGGTCCGGCTGCCGGGCTCGCACGGAGCCGTCGAGACCGTCGACACGATGGCACCTCCCGTCGAGATCTCCCGCTGGGCGGTCGCCGGATGAACGCCCCGCTCCGCGTCCTCGTACTGTGGTTCCCGGACTGGCCGCTGCGGGCCGCTCTCGGGAGTCCGCCTCCGCATCCGCCCACGGCCCTGGTGCACGCGAACGCCGTGGTGGCCTGCACGGCGTCGGCACGCGAGCACGGCGTCCGCGCCGGGCAACGCCGCCGGGTCGCACAGGGGCACCTACCGGCGCTGCGGGTACTCCCCCACGATCCGGCCAGAGACGAACGCGCCTTCCTCCCCGTGCTGCATCTCATCGAGAAGCATGCCCCCGGCGCCTCTCTGCTGCGCCCAGGACTCGCTGCTCTCCGCGCACGGGGCATCACCCGGTTCCACGGCGGGGAGAGCGAGGCCGCAGATGCCCTCCTCCGTGTCCTCACCCATGCCGGCTTCCCCGAGGCGCGGATCGGCATCGCAGACGGCCCGTTCACGGCAGAGGCTGCCGCCCGCAGCATCCGCCCCTGGACCATCGTGCCCCCTGGCGAAGCGAAGGAGTACCTGAGCGCATTCGATGTGCAGGCGCTGCGTGACGAGCAACTGGCCGGTCTCCTGATCCGGCTCGGGGTGCGCACCCTCGGAGAGTTCGCCGCTCTCGACGCCCTCGAGGTACGGGATCGCTTCGGAGAGCGCGGGGCACGTCTGCATGCGCTCGCCGCCGGCGCCGATTCCCGTCCGCTCGTCCCTCGTCCTCCTGATCCGGAGCTCGTGCGGGCTGTGGAGTTCGAGCCCCCGCTGGGTGGTGCGGATCAGGTGGCCTTCGCCGTGCGGCAGACAGCGGATGCGGTGATGCTCGCCCTCGGCGATGCCGACGTCGTCTGCACCGAGGTGCGCATCGACCTGACCGACGACAACGGCCTGGTCTTCTCCCGCTCCTGGCTGCATCCGACCTGTTTCGACGCCGCCGACCTCGTCGACCGGGTGCGCTGGCAGCTGGAGGCACTGGCGGCGGAGCATGCGAAGGAGCCCGTCGACGAGGCCAGAGCCTTCGGCGGCATCGCCGCTGTGCGCATCACCCCTGTCGCAGTCGACGATGCCGCTCACCATCAGCCGGGACTCTTCGGTTCGGGATCCGACGAACGCCTGCATCACGCCGTCTCCCGCGTGCAGACGATGGTCGGTCATCAGGGCGTGGTCACCGCTGCGGTCGCCGGTGGTCGCTGGCTCGCCGACCGGCAGGTGCTCACGCCGTGGGGCGAGCGCACGGTCACCCCCCGGGATCCGGATCGCCCCTGGCCCGGCAGCCTTCCCGATCCGGTGCCGGCCGAGGTCTTCCTGCCACCACGACCCGTCGTCCTGGAAAGCATCGTCGGCACCGAGGTCGGCATCGACGAGAGAGGGATGCTCTCCGCCGACCCCGCACGCATCGGCGGCGCCGCCGTGCAGGCATGGGCGGGGCCGTGGCCGATCGACGAGCGCCGGTGGACCGCGGCGCAGGGCCGCCGCGGGCACCGATTGCAGATCGTCGACGACCGGAACCGGGCGTGGTTGGTCTTCCTCGCCCGTGATCGCTGGTGGGCAGAGGGCAGGTACCGCTGATGGGGTGGCACAATCCCCCGCTGACCTGGGCAGAGCTGGAGCGCACCCTCAGCGGCGAAGAACCCGTCGAGAAGAGCCCGACCGCCGAACCTCCGGCCCACCGCACCGATCCGGGGCCGGTGAGCCGGAAACGAAAGCACATCCCGCCCACGGAGATCACCCGCCCTGCGGATGCCGTGCCCTACGCCGAGCTGCACGCCCATTCCTCGTACTCGTTCCTCGACGGCGCCTCATCGCCGGAGGATCTCCTCGCCGAGGCCGAGCGACTCGGCCTCACCGCCCTCGCCCTCACCGATCACGACGGCTTCTACGGCGCTGCCCGCTTCGGCGAACTGGCCGAGATCATGAAACTCCAGGTGCAGACGGTGTTCGGCGCCGAGCTGTCCCTCGATCTGCCGGCACCGCAGCGGGGTGCCGCCGACCCTGCCGGCGAGCATCTGCTCGTTCTCGCGGGTGGGCTGGAGGGCTACCACCGCCTCTCCGGAGCGATCTCCGCCGCCCAGCTGCGAGGCGGCGAGAAGGGCCGCCCCGTCTACGATCTCGACGAACTCGTCGAGAAGGCCGGCGGTCACTGGACGATTCTCACGGGATGCCGCAAGGGCGGCGTGCGACGAGGGTGGGAGCAGGGGGATGCCGAGACGCCACTGCGGCGCCTCGTCGACTTGTTCGGACGCGATCATGTCGCCGTCGAACTGTTCGATCACGGCGATCCGCTGGACTCCCGCCGCAATGACGCCCTCGCCGAGCTCGCCGGTCGGATGCGGCTGCCGGTCGTGGCCACGAACAACGTGCATTACGCCGCTCCCGGGCGCGCCGGGCTCGCCGAGGCGGTGGCCGCCGTGCGGGCGGTACGCAGCATGGACGATCTGGACGGGTGGCTGCCCGTGCACGGCGGCGCGCACCTGCGCAGCGGAGCCGAGATGACCGCACGGTTCCGGCGCTATCCCGGCGCGATCTCGTACGGGCTCGAGCTGGCAGCGGCATCCGCCTTCCCTCTGCGTCGCGCGCGACCCGCGCTGCCGCAACAGGAGGTTCCGGACGGGCACACCCCGATGAGCTGGCTGCGCGCCCTGGTCTGGGAGGCCGTTCCCGAGAAGTACCCGCGCCTCGATGCCGACGGGCGAAGCCGGATCGAGCGAGAGCTGAACGTCATCGAGGAGAAGGATTTTCCTGGCTACTTCCTCATCGTGCACGGCATCGTCGCCGAGGCGAAGCGCCTCGGCATCCTCTGCCAGGGACGAGGATCCGCTGCGGCGAGCGCGGTCTGCTATCTGCTGGGGATCACCGCCGTCGATCCGATCCTCTACCAGCTCCCCTTCGAGCGCTTCCTCGCCACCACACGCCAGGAGGAGCCCGACATCGACGTGGATTTCGACTCCCGCCGACGGGAGGAGATCATCCAGTGGGTGTACGCGAAGTACGGCCGGGAGCGGGCAGCGCAGGTGGCGAACGTCATCCAGTACCGCCCGAAGAACGCCGTACGCGACATGGCGAGGGCTCTCGGCTTCTCCCCCGGCCAGCAGGATGCCTGGTCGCGCCAGGTCGACGGGTGGGGCGCCGGGGTGGAGCCCGTGGAAGGGCACGACATCCCTTCGAACGTTCTCGAGTACGCCGGCGAACTGCTGAAGGCGCCCCGGCATCTCGGTATCCACTCCGGCGGAATGGTGCTCACCGCCCGACCGGTCGGCGAGGTCGTGCCTGTGGAGCACGCGCGCATGGAGAACCGCACCGTCATCCAGTGGGAGAAGGACGACGCCGCCTGGATGGGGCTGGTGAAGTTCGATCTGCTCGGCCTGGGGATGCTCGCCGCCCTTCAGCACTGCTTCGACCTCATCGAGGAGGCGACCGGCGAGACCTGGAAGCTGGAGACTCTCCCCAAGGAGGAACCAGCGGTCTATGACATGCTCTGCCGCGCTGATTCCATCGGGGTGTTCCAGGTGGAATCCCGGGCGCAGATCGGTCTGCTCCCCCGGCTGCAGCCGCGAAGCTTCTACGATCTCGCAATCCAGATCGCCCTGATCCGGCCCGGCCCGATCCAGGGTGGGGCGGTGCATCCGTTCGTCCGCCGCAAGATGGCGAAGGACAGACTCGACGAGGAGAACAGGGAACGGGCGGAGCGCGGCGAAGACCCCCTGCGCCTGGATATCCCGTACCCGCATTCCGATCTGGAACCCATCCTGAAGCGCACCCTCGGTGTTCCGATCTTCCAGGAGCAGCTCATCCAGATGGCCACCGCCATCGGCGACTGCACTGCCGATGAGGCGGATCTCCTGCGCCGCGCGATGGGTTCCAAGCGCGGCCTGGAGAAGATCGAGCAGGTCCGCGAGAAGCTCTACGCGGGCATGGACAGGCGCGGGCTCGACAAGGACACCGCCGACCGCATCTACGCGCAGATCCAGGCCTTCTCGAACTTCGGCTTCGCCGAGTCGCATTCGCTGTCGTTCGCTCTGCTGGTCTATGCCAGCTCCTGGCTGAAGCTGCACTACCCGGCGGCCTTCCTCGCCGGGCTCCTTCGCTCGCAGCCGATGGGTTTCTACTCCGCGGCCACCTTGACCGCCGACACCCGCCGGCACGGCGTGGAGGTGCGTCGCCCCGACCTGCACGCCTCGGGCGCGACCGAGACCCTGGAGCCGCTCCAGCCCGACCAGCCTGAAGAGGTCTCTACTCGGCGGACGCCGACCGGGCTGGGCTCCTGCCTCGATGATCCGCAGCCGACGCCTGCCCGTTTCAACCGGAGCGCACCGGACGATTCCGCCGCCCACCGCCGGGACGGCCGGTACGCGGTGCGGCTGGGACTCAGCGGCGTCCGCGGGATCGGCGTGCCGATGGCGGAGCGCATCGTCGCGGAGCGGGAAGCGAACGGCCCCTACCGGGATTTGAACGACCTGGTGCGGCGCACGGATGCGACCGCCGCCCAACTGGAAGCGCTCGGTACCGCCGGCGCTTTCTCCTGCCTCGGCCTGAAACGCCGGGAAGCGATCTGGCTCGCCGGTGCCGCCGCCGATGACCGCGCCAGATTCCTCCCCGGGACGACAGTGTCAGTGCAGCCGCCGTTGTTCGCCGATCAGTCCAGTTATGAACAGCTCGCCGCCGACCTCTGGGCGACGGGGGTCTCCACCGACGATCATCCGATGGCGCACTTCCGCGCGGCGCTGCGCGAACGCGGGGTGCTCACCGCCGCCGACCTGCAGACCCATGAGACGGGCCGGCGCATCGAGGTCGCCGGACTCGTCACGCATCGGCAGCGACCGGCGACCGCGGCAGGGGTCACCTTCATGAACCTCGAGGATGAGCACGGACTCGTCAACGTCGTCTGCTCGACCGGGGTCTGGAACCGCTATCGCCGTGTCGCGCGGGAGTCGCCGGCGCTCATCATCCGCGGCATTCTCGAGCGCTCCGCCGAAGGCGTCGTCAACGTGCTCGCCGACGCATTCGAAGACCTGCGCACCGGCATCTCGCACCGGTCACGGGATTTCCGATGAGAGACCCCCGCTGGGCCGGGCGTGTCACCAGAAGCGCTCGGCCTCCGGCTGAGGAGGGCGATCGCTGCCGCCCCAACGATCGGCTTCTGCCTTCGCCGCATCCGCGGCCGCATCCGCACCGCGCAGTGCCACCTTCGCACCGGTCGGCCCCGGACCGATCGGATCGACGGTGAGCACCGTCCCGGCGCCCGCTCCGTGCATGGTGACCGTGCAATCGAGCACCCGCCCCAGCCAGCGGGAGATCTCGCCGTGATGCCCCTCTGCGCGCTGGAAGCGGATGCCGGTGTCGAGGTCGACGAGGGCGAGCACGATCGGCTCTCCGGTCAGGTCGTCGTGACGCTCGGTCACCTCGAGCCGATGCCCTTGCGGAATCGCGACCTGAGCAGCCAGCACGAGAGTTCTGTCCATGGCCTCAGCCTACGAAGGCGCGGGCCGAAGGGGAAGAAGTCATCGATGATATGCGTCGGTCGCGTCTACTCCCGCGGATTCTCCTCGTCGAGCGGCACCTCTTGGCGCTGCTCCACGACATCCGCCGGGTTCGCCTCGGACCCGCCGAAATCCGGTGCTGCGACGGGTGGCGCTTCGGGGTCGTTCGGCTCGTCGATTTCCGGGCGCTCCTGCTCCTGGAGATCGGCTGTCGGCTTCTGATCTTCGATGGGGTCGATTCCGTCAGGCATGAGATGCTCCCTCCTCGCGGTGGATGGCTCCAGCCTGCGGTCCGGCACCAGTGCCCGCAAGGGGGTTGACGCCTGCGGCATGGTCGGCGCGACCGAGCGGATGAAGCGTCACGAGGTCGCATCATCGGTGATCTCCTCGATCGGCTATGAATCGGAGACAGATTGACACCGCCACCGCCGGAACGGTTGCGGGGCGTATCTCACGCATCGCGGGCTGTAAACCCCCTCCCGGCCCATGGCCGAACGCGGCTACCTTGCCTCGCATGTCACAGAGAGGCTTCTCCCCTGCAACCGCCATCGTCACCGCGTCCGACTCGGGGATCGGTGCCGCCACCGCCCTCGCACTCGCCGACGCCGGTATGGATGTCGGCGTCACATGGCATTCAGACCAGGAAGGCGCCGAACGCACAGCTGCTGCTGTGCGTGAGCGCGGCCGCCGTGCCGTCGTGGCCAGGTTCGATGCGACAGCGATCGACGAGGTCGCCGAGGTCGTGGACCAGCTGGCCGACGAGCTCGGCGGTCTCGACGTCTTCGTCAACAACGCCGGCGGCGGAACCGGAGGTCCGTTCCTGGAGGTGTCAGCCGATCAGTGGCGTGAGGTCATCGCGCTGAACCTCGACGGTGCGTTCGCCGGGCTCTAGGCGGCTGCGCGGCGGATGGTCACGGCAGGCACCGGGGGCCGGCTGATCGCGGTGACGAGTGTGCACGCGCATCAGCCACGAGTCGGCGCGGCAGCGTATGTGGCCGCGAAGCACGGCCTCGCCGGACTCATCGAGACCATGTCGCAGGAGCTCGGTCAACATGGGATCACTGCGAACGCGGTCGCGCCCGGCGAGATCGCGACGCCGATCAATCACATGGAGTCGTCAGATGCCGATTCCACGCACCGCCCCGGCGTGCCGCTGGGCCGGCCCGGGAAACCAGAGGAAGTCGCCGCGGTGATCGCCTTCCTCGCCTCCCCCTCCGCCAGCTACGTCACCGGCGCGAGCTGGTCGGTCGACGGCGGGATGCTGCAGATGGGCCCGCAAGCCGGGTCGCATCTCACTGACGACGCGTGGCGCCGGGGCTGAATCGTCGGTCCTGCCTCAGCCTGCGGCATCCACCGGGCGTGCCGCATCCGCCGGCACCCAGCGCAGCAGGTCGCCGGGTTGGCAGTCCAATGCTTCGCACAGCGCATCGAGCGTCGTGAAGCGAACAGCTTTCGCTCGACCGTTCTTGAGCACGGCAAGATTCGCCGGACTGATTCCGATCTGCTCAGCGAGGGCCCCGACCGCCAACTTCCGCTGCGCCAGAACGATGTCGATGTCGACGACGATCGGCATCAGACCACCTCATCGAGTTCGGATCGCAGCGCACGCGCCTCGGCGTCACGATCGATCGCCTGCACCAGCAGGCGCCTCATCACCACGACGAGCAGCGCCATCCCCATCAGCACACACGACGCCCCGCAGATCAGGCCGACGATCCCCGGGGCGACGCCGCCGGGTGCGAGCAGGACGGCAAGGGCGAACATCAAAACGGCCGCGGCCGCGATGGTGCCGATGATCACATCCACGTAGCGGAACGCGCGCCGTGAGAATACGGCGTCCTTGCGAACGAGCGTCAGCAGACGCCAGACGCAGACCGCGAAGCTCTGCATCGTGAGGACCCCGAGCCCGAGGATCACGACGAACGCGATGCGACCGGGCATGGTCGCACCCTCGCTCTCCAGGTCCGCCCAGATCAGCGGCAGCACGACCGTCTGCACGACGAGCGAACCGATGAGCGAGATCGCGATGACGGCCCGCAGGATGTAGATCGTCAGATTCCCCATGGTGTTCTCCCCTTGTTCGAGACACCCATCCTATCGACTTTCGATAGATTTCGCACGATAATCGATCTATCGAGTCCTCAGTGATCGCCCCGCGGCAAGGGATCCGAACTCAGGCTGACCGGACGAAGATGCGTCCGCCGTCCACACGGACCTCCCACTGCGGCTGAGGCACGCTGGCTGGGCCACGCACGACCGATCCATCCTGGGTGCGGAACCGGCTGCCGTGCCATGGGCAGGTGACGCAGCCATCCTGGTCAAGGGTTCCCTCATCGAGCGAGCCACCCGCATGCGAGCACACGGCCGAGATCGCCCGCAGTTCTTCACCGCGCCGAGCGAGGAGAACGGGCACGCCGTCGGCCGTGACGCGCGCGAGCGCCCCTTCCGTGATGTCGGCATCGGCGGCGACATCCGTCCACGTTCGCGTCGGGTGCTGGAACGCGGTGCGGTTCACTCCGACACCGCGCACGAACGACAGGTGGCCACCGAGATACGCGGAGGCGAGTGTCGTGCTGAGCGCGAGGAGGCTGAGCACGACACCCACGCCGCGATGCCCGCGCCGTCGCGCGAACCAGGACGCCGCCTGCAGCCCGGTTCCCGCGGCGTTCGCGAGGCCGTGCACGAGACCGACGCGCTTGTTCCGTCCGACGGTGTCCGCCCAGTCGGACGCGCCCGACATCGCGGTCGGCACTGCCGAAAGGATGCCGAATCCGACGAGTCGGCGCGCCGCCTTGGCCCCTTCCTCCCCTGCGGTGAGGTCCAGTACGGTCGCCGCGCCCCAGGCGCCGATAGGCAGATCGGTCAGCACCGGGTGCAACTGATGCCCGAGCCACGAGCCGGACAACGCATTCTTGACGACTGAGGGTTTCGCGACCGCGCCGACCGCATCGCTGACCGTCGCCGCAACGCGGTCGAGCCTCTTGTCCCCGCCGATCTTATGTATCAGCGCGTTGATCCCTGTTCTCTCCGACATCTCGATCACTCCTTCGCAGGTGGCGTCAAGATGCCCTTCTACCCCGCAGTCTCGACGACGTCAACCGGGTGGCGTCGACCTCATCCGGATGATCCGTGCGCGCAGCGACACCTTCGGCGTAAGAACCGAGCCGGGCGCCCGACGAACGCCTACACGCAGGTGAGAAGGCGGAGCGCAGCCTGAGAAGCGCTACCGGGGCGCGCGGTGTGCGTGAGGATTCGCTGCCCGTTGCCCTCGGGGAGGTGCAGCACCTCGTAGTCCAGTTCGATGTCGCCGACGGCCGGGTGCCGGAAACGCTTGGTGCCGCTCGTGCACAACCGCACCGAGTGCCCTGCCCACAGAGATGCGAATTCCGGACTGTTCATGCTGAGCTGGCCGACGAGCTCGGCGAGGTGCCGGTCGTCGGCGAACGTCGCCGCCGCGTACCGCATCGATGCGACGGCCACCTCGGCCTCCGCCTCCCAATCCGCATAGAGGTCACGGGTGTGCGGATCGCAGAACAGCATCCTGATGTGATTGGGCCGCTCAGCGGGCCAGGATGGCGCTGTCACGTCGAGATGACCTGCCAACAGCAGATGACCGGCGCGGTTCCAGGCGAGGATGTCGTTGAAGCGTCCGAGCAGGACAGCCGGCACATCACCCATCGCATGCAGGAGCTGTTCCGCACCCGGTTTCGCGATCTCCGGCGCGGAGGTCCGCGGCCGCTCGAGCGGGGTCGGATGCGCCAGCACGAACAGATGCGCCCGCTCATCGGCATCCAGCTGCAACGCGCGCGCAAGGGCGTCGATCACCGCGTCCGAGGCGTTCTGCGACTGCCCCTGCTCGAGCCGCGTGAGGTATGTCGCCGAGACTCCCGCCAGCTGCGCCAGCTCTTCGCGGCGCAGGCCCGGCACCCGGCGCCGACCATACGAGCGGACCCCGGCATCCTCGGGGGTCAGGCGGTCCCGGCGAGAGCGCAGGAATTCCCCCAGCTCGGTGACGGGCCGATCAGCCTCCAGCGCTCGTTCGTCCATGCCCTCATTCTCTCGGGCTTTCCCTGCCGTTGCCTGCCCCTGCCAGTACTAGGCATCGGGAGGGCAGCCAATCCAGGGTTCTGGCTGGGCTCTGCGCAACGGCGGAGGCTGGATGCATGACCGACGCACTCTCGCTCACCCGACCTGTTCTCCCGAAGTCCCCACGGCTCACCGTCGGTGATCGCCTCGCGGTCATGGTGCTGCTGACGGCGAACTTCACCCTCGCTGTCGACTTCTCCATCCTCAACGTCGCATTGCCGCACATCGGCCGCGAGCTCGGGTTCGCGACGTCTGCACTGCAGTGGATCGTGACGGCATTCGCACTGTGCGCCGCCGGCTTCACGCTGTTCTTCGGCCGGGCCGCCGACCTGTTCGGGCGTCGGCGCCTGTTCCTGATCGGCATCGTCCTGCTCGGCGTCTCCTCGCTCGCCGGCGGACTCGCCCAGGAGCCAGTGCTGCTGCTCTCCGCCCGCGTCGGTCAGGGCATCGCCACCGCGATGGTCACTCCGGCCGCATTGTCGCTGCTGACCACGATGTTCTCCGAAGGAGCGGCCCGCGCCCGCATTCTGGGGCTCAACGGCGCGCTCATGGCGGCCGGCTTCACAGCCGGAGCAGTGCTCGGCGGCATCCTGACCGGGACCGTCAGCTGGCGCTGGGCATTTCTCATCAACGTGGTCGTCGCGGTGATCGTCGTTGCCATCGCGCCATTCGTGCTCCGCGAGCCTGCGGCAGGGCCCCGCCCGCGCCTCGACGTACCAGGAGCGGTCACCGTCACCCTCGCCCTCATCGCCCTGGTGCTCGGCATCGACATGGCTGGCCATGCGGGCTGGGCGAGTCCTGCTGCGTGGGGTCCGATCGCGGCGGCCGTCGCGCTGTTCGCCGCGTTCCTGACCATCGAGTCCCGCGTCGCCGATCCCCTCGTCACTCCCGCTCTCCTCCGGCGCACCAACGTCGCGTGGGGCAACATCGCCGGACTGCTGGCCTTCGCGACCGAGACCTCTCTCGTCTTCCTTCTCACGCTCTACCTTCAGGAGACGCTGGGTTTCAGCGCTGTCGTCGCCGGTCTGATGCTTGCTGTGCTCGGGGTCGGTACGGTCATCGGCGGCGTCATCGCCCCGCGAGTCATCGGAAAGACCGGCGCCAAGGCTGCGATCGTCGTCGGATTCGTCGTGCAGGCGGCTGCGACGCTGCCGCTGGCCTTCCTCTCCGAGGACCATGCCTGGGTGATCCCGCTCCTGATCGTCACCTTCATCGGGGGCGTGGCGAACCTCGTCGCGATCGTCGGCTACACCGTCATCGCCACATCGGAGATTCCGTCTGACCAGCAGGGACTCGCGACCGGACTCGTCACGATGAGCCAGCAGGTCGGGATCACGCTGGGCACTCCGGTCATGTCTGCGATCGCAACGAGTGTCGTCGCGTCTACTCTGCTTCCTGGCCTGCAGATGGCGATCGGAGTCAATGCCGGGATCGCGCTTGTCGCGGCACTGCTGGTTGCCGCATTCCTCCGGACGCCGCGACGATCTGTGGATGCGATCTAGCAGGGCCCGTTATCCGGTGATCCGGAATGCAGGCAACCCGCGGCGCCGCACCAGCAACTCCGCGACGATGATGTTGGGCAGCCAGCACAGGAACGGCACCGTGACGTATGCGTTGTCGAAAGCCACGCCGAAGTCGATGTCATGTCCGAAGGAGAGCTGACCTGTGATGAACACACCCATCCAGAGCCGGAGTGTGACGGCGGCGAAAGTGAGAGCGAAGTTGCGGATCATCCAGGCCTGGTGACTGCGGACATCACCCGTGCGAATCGCCCGATAGGCACGCCAGGCGGTGAACAGCCAAAGGACTGCCAGGGAACCGAACCCGAAGAAGCCGACCAACCCGGCCTGGTTGGTCGGCGAGAGAACGAGAGCCGCCGTGCCGCCCAGGGCGACCGAGACGAGGTAGATGCGCCCGATCATTCGGTGGGCGCGACGGAACCGGTTGCGAAAGCGTTGAGAGAACTGCAGCGGCCCGAGGGCCAAGGCGACGCCGCCGAGTCCGATGTGGAGATAGAACGCGGCCTGCAGCACCGGGGGCAGCGTGAGGTAGTGGGGGGCAAGGCCGACTCCGCCCTCCGCCTGCGATTTGAGATCTCCGTTCGCATACTGACTGACGAGGAAGGCAGCAACCGCGATCGATGCGAGGGCGACAAACGCCCAGCTGACCCGGCGTCTGGCGGCGCCGGGAGCAGACACGGGGCCTGGCTCCACGGCGGCATCCTGAGTCGTTTTCGTTGTCATGCCGCGAGCGTAAGGAGCGGCATGGCGGTGCGGACACCCGGCTGGCCTTCGGCTTCGGTCGGGTTATCCCCCGTCGCCTCGGGAGAAATCCCTAGGCGCGCGCTGCGTCCACGCTGTACGCAGCGAGGAACACGTCGAGGCCGCATCCGACCTGCGTGGCGACGTCGACGTCGGGCAGTGCCTCGTCGTCGCCGAGCAGCATCGCCCGGTTGATGGGCTCTCCCATGACCAGCCAGTTGAGCTGGGTGGCGGCGAGCACCGGCTCGGGCACCCGCAACGAGCCCGCGGCATCCAGGCGCACGAGGACCTCGGCGAGCGAGTCGATCGCGCGCTGCGGGCCGTGCAGATGCAGAGAGCGCGCGAGATCCGGAAACTGAGGCAGGAGCCCGATCACCAGGCGTCGCAGGGCGAGCAGCCCGGGTGTCAGCACGATGGAAAGCTGCTGCTCGAGGATAGGTGCGAGCACGGAACGGGCATCCACGCCGGGCGCCAAGAGCGGAGGTTCACCGAGCACACGCTCGCTCGCCGCGCGGGTCTGTGAGCCGACGAGCTCGAGAAACAGCCCCTCCTTGCCACCGAAGTGGCTGTAGAGCGTCTGCTTGGCGACGCCGGATGCCTGCGCGATCGAGTCCATCGTGACCGCGTCGTACCCGTTGGCGAGGAACTGCTCTTGCGCTGCGGCAAGCATGGATTCGCGCTTGCGCACCGAGCTCGGACGGAGTTCTGCCGCACCTCTTGACGACTTCATACCGATGAGTCTAGTTTAGAGAAATCAGACCGACAAGTCTTGAAAGTGGGAGAAAATGATGAACAGTAAGGCCCCTCTTGAGTTCGAAGCGGAACTCATCCATCCCGACGAAGCCGGATCGTGGACCGTGTTCGACGTGCCGGGTTCGATCGCGCATTTCGGTACGGGCAATCCCGTGCGCGTGACCGGACTCATCGATGACACTCCAGTGCAGATCACACTCATGCCGACCGGGCGCGGTCTCCATTTCGGACCAGTGAAGGCCGCGACGAGAAAGCTCCTCGGCAAGGCGGTCGGCGACCGCGTGCGCGTGCGGATCGAGGCCGTGGCATGAGCGCGATCACGACGTCACGTGGCGATCGCATCGTCTACGACGACCTCGGCGCTCCCGGCGCGGTCACGGCGATCTTCATCGCGGGTGCCGGCCCCACTCGTGCTGAGGATCCCGTCACCCTCGCGACCGGAGAGGCATTCGCGGTGCGCGGCGGCCGGGCATTCATCCCCGATCGCATCGGACGGGGCGAATCGACGTCGGAGGCTCCGATCGACCTTCCGGCGCAGTTGGATGCGATCGGTGCGCTCGCCGCGGAAGCCGACGCCCCCGTCATTCTGATCGGCCACTCCTCCGGCTGCGCGATCGCGCTGCTCGCCGCCGCCCGCACGCCGAATCTCGCCGGACTAGTTCTTTGGGAGGCCCCGCTCGGCCTGTTCGAGGGCGGCGCAGCATCCTGGTGGACGAACGTCCGCCGTGCGATCGAGGCCGACGATCTCGAGGAGGCGGTCGCCCACTACATGGTCGGGATGCCGCCGGAGTGGCTCGAGGAACTCAAGAAGTCGCCCGCGTACCCGCAGGTCGTGCTCGGGTGGGTACCGGATGGCGAGGCGTTGATGGAGGTCGAGGAACGTGGCTATCGCGACGTGCTGTCCGCCGTCCGTGCCCCTCTGATCGCGATCGTCGGCACCGAGACCTTCCCCGGCATGATCGCGACCGCCGACGAACTCGCTGCCGCCGCTCCCGACGGCGTCTCTGAGCAGTTGGCCGGGGCCTGGCACTCGTGGGAGCCGGATGCGATGGCCGAGCGGCTGGCTCGTCTTGCAGGAGTCACGAAGTAGCGAGCGACCGCCCTCGAGCGGCTCAGCGGTCGATGGGCCCGTGGATCACGCCCCAGATCCTTCGCGCTTCGTCGATCATGGCGGGCACCTCAGAACCGGGTAACGCGTGCGCCGCCTCGACGCAGCGGTTGTCGCTGCAGGCGTGCTGCACCATTGCTCCGCCCTCGATCGGCAGCTTCAGATGCAGGCGGAACGTCTCCATCTCGTCCGTGATGTCTTCCGCGAGGACCACCGGAAGGGAGACACGACGACCGGTCGGCCTCAGCGCGACAGTTGCTTTCTCGCGCGCGACGGCGTTGACCCACAGGCTGACGCCGACGAGGGCGACGAACGCGCACACCAGCAGGGTCGCCGCGACGGCCCACCACTCCGGCGCCAGGCGCAGGCTCAGGACCCCACCACCGACGGCGATGAGGGTCAGGACCACGGCCGCCACGCGCATTCCGAGCGCGGCACGATGCCCGATCGGGTCGACCTGGGTCCATTCGGGATGTACGTCCTGCATGGCAACACTCTAGAGCCCGACCCGGACGACGCCGCCGGCACGCTCGAGTTCATCGAAGCCCACAGCATCCGCCATCATCACGGCACCGCGCAGCCGCAACTCCACGAGCCGCTCGGCGGAGATGGCCGCGAGCCGGCCGGTAGCACGGATTGCCGGTCCCCCGTGGCTGTGAGAGTTCGTGTCGACCGTCGCCGCACTCGTCGCTCCGGGCAGCACCGCGTCGTCGCGGCGCGCGGCGGTCGTCGCGCAGGCCAGGGCCTTGTCGGCGATCGGAGGCTGAGCCGCGCTACCGAGCGTCGACGGCCAGGCGCCCCACGATTCGAGCGGATGCCTCGCGGCCTTCCCTCGTCGGCGTGAGCGGGTAGACGTGCACTGCCCCCGAGCAGACGGTGAGGGTGAGAACAGCACCCTCGGTTGCCGCACGGTCGCGCAGGAGCAAGACGTCGGGCAACAGGATGTCGTGAGTGCCGATGTAGATCTCCACCGGCCCGAGTCCTGCGAGAGTCCCACTGAGCGGGCTCAGCTGCGGAATCCGCGGATCGGCACCCTCCGCCCAGGATCGGCCGCACTCCCGTACGCCAGGCACCGCGAGCCACGGGTCCGTGCGGGCGAGTCGCTCGATGTCCGGGTTCTGCAGCGCGAGGTCAAGCCAGGGCGACATGAGCACCAGCCCCGCAGGTTGAGGAATTCCCGTGCCGAGGAGCGTCTGGGCGAAGCCCAACGCGAGCCCTCCTCCAGCGGAGTCGCCGGCGAAGTGAACGGCGGAGGGGAGAGTCGTCGACAGGATGTCACGGTAGACGTCGGCGAGCATCCGGTACGCGGCCGTGTAGCCGTGCTGCGGCGCGAGGCCGTACACGGGTACGACGACACGGACACCCTTCTCGGCGATCCGTCCGATCAGATCCCAATGCTGCGGGGAGATCTCGTTGACGTACGCTCCGCCGTGCAGGTACATCACCGTGCTGCTGGGCTTCGCATGATGCGGTTCGACGCTCCAGCACCGGAACCCGTCATACTCCGTCGAGCTCATCGAGAGACGAGCACGGAGTTTCTCCGGCGGCTCTGACGACGCCTTCTCCCTCGCCAGCATCCTGCGCGCACCATCGACAGTGGCGAAATGTCTCTTGCTCCGTGCTCGCAAATACAGTCCCACGAGGCGCATCGACACGCTCACTCGCTCCTCCTCACAAAGAAACTTGCGCGATCAGAGCGCCGGGCGGTGCGTTCCAGTGTAGGTCCACGGAAGCAGGCTCTCCACGGCCTTTCCGATGCGGAACACCGTGGCGTCGTCATACGTGTGCCCGACGATCTGGACGCCGGTCGGCATCCCGTTCTCCGCGTGACCGCTGGGCACGGCCAGGACCGGGCATCGATTGCTGATGTTGAACGGGAGCGTGAGGGTGCCCTCGAGGCCGGAGACGATCCGGCCGTCGATGTCGATGCCGTTGACGAGCGTGTCGCCGGCCGGAAGTCCGACAGCCGCGGTGGTCGGGCAGAGCAGCGCGTCGTAGCCACTCATCACACGCGCGAGCTCTCGCTGGACCGCATATTCAGCCTTCGCCGCATCGAACATCGCGGTGGAGGCACGGACCGCACGGGTCTGCTCCACGAAGTCGCGGGCGTAATCGCTCAGTTCCGAGACTCTGCCTCCCACGAAGCCCTGGACCATGGATCCCATCATGTGACCGAAATGCGGCATCGCTGCGCCGATGATGAGTTCTCGAGTCCATGCGAAATCGACCTCGACGATCTCCGCGCCGGCTTCGGCGAGCGCCGCCGCAACCCGACGCGTGTTCTCCCCGATCTCCTTCGCGACGCTGAATCCGCCGAGGTCGACGCTGAGGGCGATGCGAAGGCCCTCGACGCCCGGAAAGCTGGCAGGAAGAGTGACCTTCGGGCGCAGAGCGACGTGGTCACGCGGATCCGGTCCGCTGATGACATTCGTGAAGAGCATGACATCGTCGACGGGTGCGCCCCATCGGCCCATCGCCGCGGTAGTAGTCGACACTCATCGGCCCGACTCCAGGAATGCGTCCGTATGGCGCCTTGTAGCCGACGTTCCCCGTGAACGCCGCAGGCCCACGGGTGGATCCGCCGATGTCGGATGCTGTGGCGAGAGTCGTCATTCCGGCCGCGAGCGCCGCCCCGGATCCGCCGGATGAACCTCCGGGCGAGAACTCGGGGTTCCACGGGTTCCTCGTCACGCCCCACCGGTCCGAGTGCGTGAAAGCGGCGATGGAGAACTCGGGCGTGGCCGTTCTCGCGTGGATGATCGCCCCGGCATCCAGGAGCCTGTCGATGATGGGCGCGTTCTCCGTCGCCGTGTAGCCGTCCCAGGCATTCGACCCCTCGACGACGTGCATGCCTGCGATCTGGTGCTTCTCCTTGGCAGCGACGGTGACGCCTTCGAGTGCGCGAGCAGTCCCGTCGCGGTAGCGGCGCTCCGATTCCTCCGCCTGCGCACGCGCCGTGTCCGCCATGGTCTCGGTGAAGGCGTTCAGCGAACTGTCGACGCGCGCCGTCTGCGCGAGCTGTGCTTCGAGCACGTCGACGGGCGACACGTCACCCGCGCGATATCGCGTGATGCACTCGGTGGCGGAGAGGTAGGTGAGGTCGTTCATCGTCGTCAAGGTCCTTCTGTAGGGAGGGCGTGGTCTGTGTTCAGCCAGTGCAGGGCCGCCGCCGTCATGGATCGGATGCCGGCGGGAAGAGCCCACTCCAGGTCTGGCAGATACTCCGGCGAATGGTTCATGGGGATATGGGCAGGGAAACGCGCCTCGGTCATGAGGGTGACGAGGTCGTTCGAGCTGTATCTGCCGGGATCCGTTCCGCCCCAGTGCCAGAACACACTCGGACAGCCGAGGGCTTCGCCGAGGACGCCGAAGTCCTCGCTGCCGGTCATCGGCTGCGCGACGATGTGGGCATCGAGTCCGGCCTCTCCGATCGCGCCGAGAGTGCTCCGCGTGGCCTCGGGGTCGTTCACCAGCAGCGGCGCACCGCTGATCCGTTCGACGTCGGGTCGCTTCGTCATGCCCGCTGCGGCGGCCTCCGCGTCCACCACCCGGTGCAGGGAGGCGATGAGGCGCTGACGCGTCGACGGGTTGAAGCTGCGGAGGTTGACCGTGAGGACGGCCTCGTCCGGAATGGCGTTCTCGGCCTGCCCCGCGTGGACCGAGGATACGGTGAGGACCGCAGGCTCGTGCGCCCCGGTCTCCCGCGATATCACCGTCTGCAGTCGCATCACCGTGGCGGCCGCCGCGACGATCGGGTCCACCGCGGCTTCGGGCGTCGAGGCGTGTCCGCCCACGCCGTGGAAGCGGATGCGGAAGTTGTCCGAGGCGGCACCGTACGTGCCCGCGGCGGTCACGACGACCCCCGCCGGAACGGGCGACACGTGCTGCCCCAGACAGACGGCGGGCGTGCCGACGATGTCGGACAGCCCGTCGGCGATCATGGCGAGCGCGCCCTCCCCCGTCTCCTCGGCCGGCTGGAAGACGATGGCGACGGTGCCCGCCCATTCCGCCGAGCGGGCCTGGAGAACGTCGACGGCGCCGATGAGGGCGGCCGCGTGCAGATCGTGGCCGCAGGCGTGCATGACGGGCACGGTCACCCCAGCCCTGTCGACGCCGCTGACTGTCGAGGCGTAGGGCACGCCTGTCAGCTCGCGGATCGGGAGACCGTCGATGTCGGCGCGCAGGAGCACGGTGGGGCCTTCGCCGTTCCTCAGCATCCCGACGACGCCGGTGCCGCCGATGCCCTCCCTGACATCGACCCGGCGCCGGGCCAGCTCCGCCGCCAGCCGCGCCGCGGTGCGGGATTCCTGACCGCTGAGCTCAGGGTGGCGGTGCAGGTCACGATAAAGCTCCAACACCGGATCCGACGGTTCCGACCGGAGCAGGGGGTCAGATGGCATCGGCCGTCGCCTTCTCGCGTCGGGTGAATGTGGCGAGGAACTCCTCCGGCCCCCGCGGCACCAGCAGTGCGGCGACAAGGCAGATCACGCAGCCGGCGATGAGGACGCCGAAGGCGGCCTCCCAGCTCACGTTCTCGACGACGACGCCCATGATCGTCGGAGTGAGGATGCCGGCGACCTGGCTCCCGGTGCTGATCGTCGCGTATGCGGTCCCGACCACTCCGGTGGGCAGGCCACGCACGGGGCTCGAGAAGACGGGCATGTAACACATCCCGCTGAAGAACGAGAGCAGCCCGATGAGCGTGATGAAGACCGGGACGGGCAGCTCCTGCGTCATCATCGCCAGGACGAGAATGCAGGCGAGCATGCCAGGGACGACGATCAGTCGATGCCGGCCGCCCAGCCGATCCACGAGACGACCTCCCAGGATTGAGGCGACGCCACCGGCGAGCACCGGGATCACGGCGGCCGCCGCGACCACGCCCAGGGGGATGCCGCGCGCCGAGACGAGGTAGCTCGGCACCCATGCGCTCATCCCCCAAGCGACGACCCCGTAACCGAAGAACATCGCCACGTGCCCCCAGAGTGCCGCGGACCGGAACAGATCCTTGGTGGCGATCGTCGACGCCGCTTCTTCCTCCACAGCGATTGCGGCGGCCGAGTCGGCGCGCACCTTGGGGAGGAAGACGCCGATCGCGACCGCGACGAGCACTCCGACGGCCCCGAGGACGAAGAAGGCTCCCTGCCAGCCGATGAAGCCGATGAGGGCCGCTCCGGCCACGGCCGCGACGATCGTGCCGACGGCGTTCGAGCTGTACATCCAGCCCGTGGCGGTCATGCGCTGTTCGGATGTCGTCCTCTCTGCGACGGCCTTCACCGATGCTGCAGGGTAGACGCCCTCGCCGATGCCGAAGAGGGCTCGCACCGCGAGCATCACGGCGAACGATCCTGCGGTACCGGTCGCGACGGTGAACACGGACCATGCGAGCACACCAGCGACGGCGGTGCGCTTCGCCCCCAGCCTGTCGACGAGCATGCCGCCGGGAATCTGGACGATCGCGTAGGTGACGAAGAATGCCGAGATGAGCATGCCCTGCTGCGTCGGACTGAGCGAGAGATCCTCGCCGATGTAGGGCAGCGCGAGCGTGATGAGCTGCCTGTCCGCGTAGCTCATCACCCAGCCGAGGAAGAAGAGGAGGACCGCGAGTTTCGCATCTCGGCTCAGCCGGGTTCGCGGCTTCTTCGTCTGCGCCTGGCTGAGCGCGGGGTGTGACGAGGTGTTGCTCATGGATGCTCCCTGTCGTCCTGAATCCGAAGAATTCCCAAATCGTATGCATGGGGTTGAACTTCGGTTCACTGAAGAGCACAACTGATCCGGATATGAGCTAGATTGCCACCTATGCTGCAGGAAACAGTCATCGATGAGGTCGACCGCCAGCTGGTGAACGCGCTGCAGATCTTCCCGCGGATCAGCTGGATGCAGCTGGGCAAGATCCTCGGCTATGACGCCACGACCCTCGCTCGGCGGTGGAGCAGATTGCGTGATGCCGGGCTGGCATGGACGGTCTGCTACCAGCAGCCCGAGCATCTGGCCGTCGACCTTCCGGCGATGGCGCTCATCGAAGTCGACGTCCGCGCCGGGCAGCGCGAACAGGTCGTCGCCGCCCTCACGCCGCTCGAGGAGATCATCGAGATCGATCGGACCTCGGGCGCCCGAGATCTGCTGCTCACCGTCGTGCACTCGAGCATCGCGACGGCCGATGCCTTCGTCGCAGCGAGCATCGCCGGTGTTCCCGGCATCCGCGCGACGCGCACCCGATTTGCCCGCACTCTCTATAAGGATGGAGCCCGCTCGCATCTCGACGTCCTTCCGCCGGAGATGCTGAACGCCCTTCGCCGTGCGGCCGAGGGGTTCGCCGGCGAGCCATCCGCCCCTACGCCACTGCTTGTGAGTGTCATGCGGTGCCTGCTCGCCGACGCACGCCGACCCGCGTCGGAGATCGCAGCCGAACTCGGACACTCCGTCACGAGCATCACCCGCGCAATCCACCGCCTGTTCGGATCTGCATGGTTCACAGCGAAGACCGACTTCGCGCACCACGCTCTCGGCTACACCACCGCAGCCTCGCTCTGGTACCGCGTACCGTCCTCCGAGCTCAACGCCGTCGGCGCCAGCGTGGCCGCGGCGCCAGGAGTGCGGATGTCCGCGGCGATCCTCGACAGGATGAATCTCGCGATCACCGTCTGGCTGCGCCACACCCAGGACCTGGAATCGTTGCTCATGCGCATCGAGCACGCCCACCCGCGAATCGAACTGTGCGAGACGTGGCTCATCCCGTCGGTCGCGAAACGTTCCGGAGCCGTCCTCACCGAAGACGGAAGGTTCTCGCACCAGATCTCCACCTCGCACGCTCTCGCGCCCGTCGGTGCGCAGACCCGTACTCGCTAGCGCTTCGGGTCAGCGAGGGCGATGTGTCCTCATCGACGACGCGCCCACGCACTCGATGAGGAGCATCCTGCCTCCGCTAAGTGAGAGTCTCGCGCAGCACGTCCACGATGACCGTCGCTCGATCGTCGCCGGCCTCCATGAGGTTCGTCAGGAACGCGAATCCGACCTTCGCCTCGGGGTCCGCGAATGCGACCTGGCCGCCGGCGCCGTCATGGCCGAACCCCCGTGGTGTGAGGTATCGACGCGCGTCGGAGTCGAGTTGGAATCCCATCCCCCAGGCGGGCCACGGAGCAGGCGCCTCGAAGAACGGTTCTCCCGCGCTCTGGACCTGCGTGGCGGAATCGCGCACCGCGTCCCCGATCAGGCGATGGCCTGCAGTCTCGGTCACTGTCGCGGACCAGATCGCGGAAAGAGCGCGAGCGGTCGCGATGCCTCCGGCTCCCGGCACGATCGCACGGCGAATGGCGGGGTCGTTGAAGCCGGTGCCCGCGCCCACGAGCGCGGGAGGCAACGCCCCTCCCAACGTCATCGCCCGGGCGGGCCAGGGGTTCTCCTGATCGTCGACGATGCGCCGGGTCAGCTCCGCCAGCGTCTGCCCTACGGACATGTCCGCCACCCTGCCGGTCACCTCGTCCGGTATCCCGATCCAGGCGTCCACGCCCAGCGGCCCGGCGATCGCCTGCTGGAAGAGCTGGTCGATCGGGAGCCCGGTGGCGCGCCGGAGCACCTCGCCCACGAGCCATCCGTACGTGATCGGATGGTAGGAGTACGCCGTGCCCGGCCGCCAGAACGGTCCTTCGTCCTCGATGGCCGCGACGACGTGGTCGAAGTCGAGCAGATCCATCGGAGCCAGCGCGCCGCGGAGCGCCGGCAGCCCTCCGCGGTGGGCCAGGAGGTGCCGGACCCTGGTGCCCTCCTTGCCACGGCGCGCATACTCCGGCCAGTGGTCGGCCACGAGATCGTCGAAGTCGATTCTTCCCTGCTCGACGCACTGGGCGACGAGGATCGCCAAGAGCCCCTTCGTACAGGAGAAGATCACCGATGCTGTGTTCTCCTCCCAGGGCGCGACCGGCGTCGCCTGCCCGCCCCAGAGGTCGACGACGTTCCGCCCGTTCACATGGATCGAAAGCGCGGCGCCCATGCCGTCGCGCCCGTCGAATGCTCGCGTGAAGGCATCGACCACCGCACCGTACCCGGTGTCCGCGACTCCGCTGATCCGCATACTCACGTCTCCATGCTCCGCACCGAAGGCCACCCTTCATCGTCGATTGTCAACGGGATCGGATCCGAGATCCGGCCGCCGAATGATCCGTCCGCTCCGGTGTTCACGAAGCCGATGAGCGCCTGCCGTCCGTCACGCTCGCGCACGACGCGCGCCGCGTACAGCGACTCGTCGTGGATCTGGCGCGCTTCCTCGATGTCGCACCACCCCGTCGCCGGATCGCGCGGAGCCACCCAGACACCGCCCTGTTGGAGTTCCCGCCGAGCACCCGCGAGGTGTGCGCGGTCGCAGGAGAAGAGGACGAAATGCCGGCCGTCGAACTCGACGGCCTGCAGGACCTCCAGATGAGCGAACCCTGCACCGGGCGCGCTGAGCGGATCATTAATGGTCCAGGAGACGAGATCGTCCGATGTGGCGTGCCCGACGACGCCGAGGTCCCGATCGTCCGGGGTGCCGGCGACGCACCGCGCCCGCGCGGTGATGAGCATGTGCCAGACGCCGCCCTCGAAGAAGACCCACGGGTCTCGCCATGCCTCTTCGGGCCACGTCCGGTCGGGCAGCGTCTCGTACCAGCGCGGGTCCGCCCGCAACGGCGGGCGCTCCGTCTTGGACCAGCTCTGCAGATCCCGCGAGTCGGCGGTGCCGATGCTCTCGATGTTGGTGTGCTCACTCGGATCGAGGAAGAGCGAGCCGGTATAGAACATCCGCCACCCGGTGACAGTGCGCACGACGCACCCCGTCCAGGTCGCCGTCCCGTCGAACTCTCCGGCGGTTCCGGGCTCCAGCACGACCCCTTGGTCCTCCCAGTCGCGCAGATCCTGCGAGATAGCGTGGCCGACGACGGCGTTCCGATGACGCAGGTACGGGTCACCGAGCGCGCGGGGCGCGTTCAGGTAGAAGAGGTGGAACCGATCGCCGTCATCGGCGATCCAGCAGTCCCAGACCCATCGGTCAGGTAGTTCGAACGGCATCGCTGCCCTTTCATCTCATGGTCTGTCGTGGTCGGCACCTCGGCGCCGGGGGCGCTCGGCGCGTCAGGCGCCCTTCAGCACGTCGCCCAGTGCACGCACGATCGAATCTCCGCGGTCGTCGGAATGGAGCTCGATGAGGTTCGTCACGTAGGCGAATCCGACGCCGTGCCTCTGATCGGCGAACGTCACCTGCCCTCCAGCGCCGTCGTGCCCGAACGAGCTCGCGCTCAGGAACGGCCGCCGCTCGGACGGGATCATGAACCCCGCACCCCATCGGGGGTAGGGGCCGGGCAGCCACCACACCGGCTCACCCTCACTCTGCACCCGCACCATGTCGGTCACGATCTCGTCGCCGAGGAGTCGTACGCCGTCGGTCTGACGAACCGTCGACGACCAGATGGTCGCCAGGGCCCTGGCTGTCCCGATGCCGCCGGCGCCCGGCACCTCGGCCAAATGGACGCGGGGGTCATCGAAGCCGGCCCCCGGAACCACGAGGTCCGCCGGGAAGGCGGCGCCGAGCGTCATCGTGCGCCCCATCCACCGCGCCTCCTCCTCATCGAGAGCGGGCATGCCTCCCGGCGGGGGCACCTCCATGCTGCGGCCGCGCACGAGACGGGCGACCAGAGGCTGCCGGGCTTCGGGGATGCCGATCCAGGCATCCGCCGCGAGCGGCGTCGCGACCTCCTCCTGGAAGAACTGCCCGACGCCGACGCCCGTGACACGACGGACGAGCTCGCCGACGAGCCAGCCGTAGGTGAGGGCGTGATAGCCGTACGCGCTGCCCGGTTCCCACAGCGGCTCCTCTGCGGCGAGTCGCTCGACCATCGAGGACCAGTCCAGGGCGGTGTCGAGGTCGACGTCCTCACGCAGTGCCGCAAGCCCCGCGCGATGCGACATGAGCTCACGCACCGTGATCCTGCCCTTGCCCGCTGCTGCGAACTCGGGCCAGTACCGCATCACGGGCGCATCGAGTTCCAGTGCTCCGGCCTCCACGAGGCGGGCGATGAGAACGGCGACCAGGCCCTTGGTCCCGCTGAAGATCACGGCGGGGGTCGCCTCGGTCCAGGCCAGAGCCGGATCCTCTGCGGCGTTGCCGTGCCAGACGTCGACGACGGTCCGTCCGTCGACGCGGATGCTCAGTGCGGCTCCGCCCCTCTCGTTCGCAGTCGTGGCGAACGCTCTCACGACCGGCTCGAACTCCGACTCGGCGATGCCTTCGATGTTGTTCATGAGACCCTTCAACCCTTGATTGCAGAACTGGCGATGCTGGCGACGAACCAGCGCTGGAAGATCAGGAAGACGACCACCACCGGGGTGATGAAGATCACTCCGAACGCGAGAACGCTCCCCCATTCGGGAGGTTGAGCGGCCTGGAAGACACTGAGTTCGAGGGGTAGCGGGCGAACCGAGGTGTCGGTGACCATCAGCACCGGCCAGAGGTAGGAGCCCCACTGCGCCAGGAAGGTGAGGATGGCGACGGTTGCGAACGCCGGCCTGCTCATCGGAACGACGATGCTGAAGAACGTGCGGAAAGGACCGGCGCCGTCGAGTCGAGCGGCTTCTTCGATCTCGTTCGGAATCCCGAGGAAGAACGTGTAGAAGAGGAAGATCGAGAACGCGCTCGCGATGAACGGCAGAGCCTGGACGAAAACCGTGTTCCGGCTTCCGTTGAGCATGAAATAGAGAGGCAGGGCGACGGCCTCGAACGGGATGATCGTCAGGACGGTGACGGCGACCAGCACGAAGGAGCGTCCCCGCCATCGCATGCGCGCCAGAGCGTAGCCCGCGAGCGAGTTGACCAGGAGCCCGCCGATGACGACGATCGCGGTGACCACGACGGACACCATGATGAACTGCCACAGGTACCCCGTCGTCGAGTTCGAGAACCGGCGGATGACGTCGAGATAGTTGTCCCAGGTGAGCTCGCTCGGGAAGAATCCCTGGATCCCGGAGAGAACCTGATCCCCGGGGCGGAAGCTGCCGACCACGAGATAGTAGATCGGCGCGAAGAAGATCACGGCGAACAGGACGAGCAGCGCGTACTCGACCACACGGGTCGCGATGCCTCCCGATCGGCTGCGGACGATGCTCATTCGACCCCTCCTTCCTGGCGGATCAGCCGCCGCTGGATCAGCGCGATGAGCGCGACGATGATCAGGAAGACCACGGCCATGGCCGATCCCTGACCGATGTTGTTCTGGTCGTAGCCGGTGGTGATCACCTGGAACATCACTGTCTGGGTCGCCTCGATGTTGATGGACGCGCTCTTGTCGAGCAGGTAGACCTGATCGAACAACCGGAACGCGAAGATGGTTGTGAGCAGCGTGACGAAGATCAAGGTGTTCCTCACCCCGGGCACCGTGACGTGGATGAACTGGCTCCATCGACCTGCGCGATCGATGGATGCCGCCTCGTAGAGCTCGGGAGGCACGCTCTGCAGCGCGCCGAGCAGGATGATCATCTGGAAGCTCACGCTCTGCCAGATGGACATGACGATGATCGCGCCGAGAGCCGTCGCCGGATCACCCAGCCAGTCGTGCGGGCCGATGGCGCCGCCGCTGATCGCATCCAGGAAGCCATTGAGGAGACCGTTCTCGTCGCGGGCGAAGATGAGCCGCCAGATCACCGCCACCAGCGCGAGAGGAAAGACGAGGGGCATGAAGAACAGCGTGCGGAACACCGTCATTCCGCGCAGCTTCCGGTTGATGAGGATCGCGAGCCCGAGAGCCAGCGCGGTCTGCAGCGGAACGACGACGATGGCGAAGGCGAAGTTGTTCGCAAGCGATCGAAGGAAGGTCGAGCTGATATCGGGATCGAAGAGGAGCCGCGCATATTGCTCCAGCCCGACGAACCGCGGTGGACGGGGGTTGCCGAGCTGGATCCGGAAGAACGACATCACGACGGCGCCGATGAACGGGATCGCGAGGAAGGCGGTGAGAAGGATCAGGCCCGGTGCGGCCATCAGCGGACCAGCTCCGCTGCCCGGAGGCCGATTGCGGCGCTTCGCCCGGCTCTGCCGGGAGCTGCCTGTGCGTATCGAGGAAAGGGTCATGTCACGTCCTTGGGAGGGATTGCGCGCCGGGCTCGGATCGAGCCCGGCGCGCAATCCGAGCGGCCTACTTGTAGTCGTCGTTGTCTTCGAAGTCGCGATCGATCGCGCGGGCCGCCGCCGCCAGGGCCTCGGAAGCATCCGCCCCGCCCCAGACGGCCGCGAGGGCCTTGCCGAACTCGGCAGTGACGACGGGATAGCCCGCGGTGATGGGCCGGGAGACCGCGACGCAGTCAGCGGCGAGGACGTCCTCCGTCGGGCACGCGGACTCCAACTGCTCGGAGAGGTATGCCAGGGGCTTGCCTTCTCCGTACAGTTCGGACCCGCTCAGTGCCGAGTGCGTCGCCGGAGGCGCACCGTTCGCCGCGGTGTACTCCTGCACAACCTCGTCGCTCATCAGGTAGTCGAGCAGCGCTCCGGCTGCGGCCGCATTCTTGGTGGCGCCGCCCATGCCCCAGGCGATGGTCCCGGATCCCGTCTTGGCGCCTTCGCCGAAATCGGGAAGCGGGCCCACCACCAGGTCGTCTCCCAGCGCTTCCTTGTAGGCCGGGTACAGCCAGTTGCCCATCCAGTTCAGCGCCACCCGCCCCGACTGGAATGCCGCGCCGTCGGTGTCGGGATCCGTGTAATCCCGCCAGGAGGTGAAGGTCTCGACCGCTTCGATCGCCGTCTCGGAGTCGAGAGCCCCGGCCGCCCTGCCGTCCTTGATGAGCGGAGTCCCCGCCGACCAGAGCACCGGAGCGAATGCGTAGATCCCGTACTCCGTCGAGAACCCGTTGTTCTCGGCGAGCCCGAACGGCTTGCCGTCCGGGTCCAGTACCGCGAGCTTGTCGAGAACCTCGCTGAACTCATCGGCGGTCCATGCCTCGGCCGCGCTCGACGGCATCTCGACTCCGGCAGCGTCGAGGAGCTTCTTGTTGCCCCACATCGCCAGACCCGAGTTCATCATGCCGACGGCGTACAGGTCGCCGTCGACGGTGTTCTGCCCCTTGATCGCCTCGGTCTGGTTCGCGACGGTCTCCTTCGAGACCCAGTCGTCCAGAGGTGCGATCCGTCCGAGGTATGCGAAGTTCGCGATCAGCGGGCCGTCGACCTCCACGACGTCCGGGAGCTCTTCGTCGGTCGCGGTCTGCAGGGCGGTCGTGAACTGATCGGCAGGAATGAACTGCATGTCGACCTCGATGTCGCCGTTCGATTTCTCGAACCCGTCGATGATCTTCTGTATCGCCTCGTTCTCCGCCGACTGCCCGTCGAGCGCCCACACCGTGATCGTGCCGGTGCCGGAACCCTCTTCGACTCGCGCGGACGGATCGGCGGCACCGGCGCAGCCGGCAAGCAGAAGCGTGGTCGCGAGACCGAGTGCAGAAGCACTCAGCCATCGGCTCGGTACACCGGCGATAGCGTGCTGTGATGGCATGCGAAATGACTCCCTCGTCTTGTTGTGTGCATGGAACGGATGCCCGAAACGGCTTTCTCGCAGTCCCGTCGGGCTCGAAGCAGAACCCGCGTGTTTTCAGGTGCTACAACCATTTAGCATCTTGCACGATCCGGCGATCGGCGTCAAGCGCGCGCCTCTCAGATGTCAGCGGGTCGCACCTGCGCCGGGCGATGACCGCCGTCTCAGCGCGACGCGGGCAGCAGCCCGACGGGCCGGCGATCAGAGAGGGACTCGCGGGTACGGATGCTCAGCGCGGCACCCGCCGGAGCGGGAGCTCAGCGCTGCATCCCCCGGAGCGGGAGCTCAGTGCTGCAGGGGCGCGACAGAGGCGCGGGTGATCACCGGCATGGGCACGAGCGTGTCGACCGCGTCCGAATGGTGCAGCAGGATGTCGACCGCCTTCGCGCCCATCGTCTCGTGCGGCAGGCCGATGGTCGTCAGCCCGGGGCGGAGATACGATGCGAGTTCGTCGTTGTCGAACGAGATCACGGAGATGTCATCCGGAACCGACAGCCCCGCGTCCGCGAGAGCCTGGTAGGCGCCGAATGCGATCCGGTCGTTCAGGCAGAGCAGCGCCGTCACCGGTCGCCCTCGTTCGAGTACCGCTTGCGTCGCGGCATAACCGCGATCCGGGACCCACATCGAGATCGGCTCCTCGTCGATGAACTCGAGACCGTGCTCGTGCATCGCCTGGATGATCCCCGCCATCCTTCGCGACACGGCGATGGATCGCAGCAGCTCGGAGCCGGCTTCGTCCCGCTGTCCGATGAGCGCGATGCCCTCGCGATGCCCCGCCTTGACCAGCACCTCCACTGCCGCCCGACCGCCTGCCTCCTCGTCGGGCAGGACGGAACGACGGTGCTCCGAGCTGATCGCGTTGAGCATCACGACCTCGGTACCCTCAGGAACAGGGGGAAGGCTCACTTCCCGGGCTCGCATCGATGCGAAGAGGATGCCGTCCGCCTGCCGGTCGAGCACCGCCTCGACGGCGACGGACTGACGTCGGGGGTCGCCGTTCGTCTCCATCACCAGCACCACATGGCCTGCTTCCTCCGCGGCAGTGATCGCGCCCTCGATGAGCCCTGACGCGAATCGCGTCGTCGTCACCATGTCGGAGATGAACCCGATGGTGTGCGTCTTGTCGCCGCGAAGCGCGCGGGCGGACAGGTTCGGTCGGTAACCCAGCGCTTGAGCGGCACTGAAGGCTCGATCCCGTGCATCCTGCGAAAGCCGGGTGTTCGGCCTCCCGTTGAGGATCAACGAAACGGCGGTCTGCGAGAGTCCCGCGAGCTGCGCGACATCGGCAAGAGTCGGCCGTTTCTCCCCCACGCTGTTCCTTCCTTGTCGCCGGGCGAATGCGCCCAAGGCAAGAATATGGGTTGATGCGATGAAGCCTGCACGACGCCATCATCGGCAAGGTCTGCGATCACGACGCCCGGTAGCGTGTCCTCCCGGCGACGATCGTCTGGATCACACGGGCGTCGAGCAGGGAAGCCGGCCCCTCGGTGAACGGATCGGTGTCGAGCACGATCACGTCCGCAGCGAACCCCGGGGCAATACGACCTCGCCAATCGCCGTCGCCGACGGACGCCGCGGCATCGCGCGTCGCGTGACCGATCGCGGCCGCGAGAGGGAGCGCGAACTGCGGATGGATGGCGCCCACGCTCCGATCGAGCGCCGAGGCACGAGTCGATGCCACGTACATGTTCGCCAACGCCTCGTGCGGGGCGGTCGGAGCATCCGTCGAGAAGGCCAGCAGCGCTCCGGCATTCTCATACTCCGGCCACGGGAACGCGCGGTCGACACGGTCGTCGCCGAGCATCTCCGCCCAGTTCGCGAAGATCGCGGGGTCGCTGTGCACCGGTTGCATCGATGCGGTCACGCCGAGGCGCGCCATCCTCTCGGCCGTCCCGGGGGCCGCGTATTCAAGGTGCTCGATGCGGTGGCGTCGCGGTCGGTTCCCGTTGACCGCGATGGCGTGCTCGATGGCGTCGAGCGCGATCTCGCTCGCGTAGTCGCCGATCGCATGCTGCGCGATCTGAAGGCCCGCGGCATCCGCTGCCACGACGACGGGATTCAGTTGCGCGACGGGCCAGATGGGCTCGGCGTTCGATCCATCGGCATACGGATGCCGCATCGCCGCGGTGCACGCGTCGATGACCCCGTCGAGGATGAGTTTGATGCCGACGACACGGAGCCAGGGAGAGGAGGCGTCGCGCGCGAGCTCCGCCGCGCGAGCGACTTGCGCAAGGTTCTCATCATCGTCACCTGTGTTTGTGATGATCCAGTGCGCGGCGACGCGGATCGGCAGCTCTCCCCCGTGTCGCACCTCAGCCCGCTGGAGCGCCGCGAGTCCGAACTCGTCGAAGGCCATGTCGATCGCGCCGGTGACCCCGGCGGCCAGGTAGGCGTCGATCACACGTTCCACGTCTGCATCACGGTCGGCGTCGGTGGTGGTCTCGTCCCGATGAGCCCAGGCGTACTGGGTCGCGGCGGTCTCGTAGAGCAGCCCGGTCGGCTCCCCCTCGGCATCCCGGGCGAAATGCCCGCCGATCGGATCCGGAGTCTCGCGGGTGATGCCGAGTTCCGCCAGCGCCGCGCTGTTGACCCAGCACGAGTGGTAATCGTTCGCGTCGAGGTAGACGGGGATGTCATCGACGACCGCGTCGATCATCGCCGCTGTCGGAGCGCCATCCGGCACTGAGTCGAACAACCATCCTCGGCCGCGCAGGACCGCAGCATCCGGATTCGCGGCCCTCGCCTCAAGCAGCAGCGCCTGGATCTCATCGAGCGAGCGCGCGGCGGTGAGCGGCACCTGGCCGAGCGCGGCACCTGCCATGAGGAGGTGGGTGTGAGCATCGGTGAAGCCGGGAAGGACGAGTCGGCCCTCAAGATCGACCGTCTCGTCGGCCGAGGGGGCGCCCTCGGCTGTACCGACGTAGGTGATCGTCTCGCCATCGATCACGAGAGCCTCGACCCAGGCGAGTGCAGGGTCCGGATCTGCGGTGAAGATGCGTCCGTTGAGGTAGCGGGTGGTCACGGTCGACCGTCCTTTCCGAGAGGTGTGCGCAGCAGGCCGGCGTAGAGGACTGCGGCGACGAGCATGCCGACGGGCACGGAGAGATCGATGTACCCGGTGATCTCGGCGACCGGACCGCTCCAGACGCTCGTCGACAGGCACAGCGCGGTCGCGATTCCGCCGACGATGAGCGCGGTTATGCCGGGGATGCTCCATCCCGCCGAGTACCAGAACTGGGCGCCGGGCCTGTCGTGGAAGAGGTCGACGCCGTCGTAGTCGTAGCGGCGCAGGATGACGTCGACGACGAAGATCGCCATTGCCGGCCCCGACACGACGACGAGGAACTGCAGCATGAGGTTCGCGGCTTCCACGAGGTTCGACGACAGCACGAGGTAGATCGTCAGTGCGGTGCCGACGACGCCGACGATGATCGCTGCCGGGATGCGGCGCAGGCGGAAGCCGATCGCCTGGAGGGCCATGCTCGACGTGTAGGCCGTCATGGCGTTGAGGGCGATCGTGTTGATGATGACGCCGATGACGAGCACCGGACCGAGCCATTCGGGCAGCAGATCCAGGAGGGCGACGTCGATGCCGGTCTCGAACGCGGCGACGCTCAGCCCTGTCGCCAGCAGCACGCCGACGGTAGTGAAGACGATGAAGGGGATGGCGCCCCCGAGGGCGGTCGCGGCGGTGATGTGCGAGGGCTTCGTGTCGCGCGGGAGGTAGCGGGCGATGTCGGGGCTGTTCATGAATGACAAGGGGGTCGAGGCGAGGATCGTGAAGCCGATCGAGATCGCCGACCAGAGGGCGGGTCCGCTCAAGGGCTCGGGGGCGGCGTACGCCCAGTCGACGGTCGGGAGGATGAAGGCGGCGACGGCGAGGAAGATCACGAACAGGGCGGCGGCCATGTAGGGGTAGGCACGCAGGATCAGCCCGTGACCGAAGATCGCGACGAGGATCGTGATCGCGGCGACGACGACCGTGACGCCGATCGGAACCCAGGTCGGGTCGTCCATGCCGGCGCGCCGCAGCAGGTCGGCGCCCATGAACGAGGATGCGAGCCAGGTCAGCGAAAGGAAGACCGCGCCGATGAACCAGCCGACCACGGCGACGAAGAGCCGGTTGCCGAGGACTCCGTACATCGCTCGCGTCACGACCGAGCCGGAGGTTCCAGCTGCCGGTCCGCTGCCGGCGATGATCCCTGGCAGCACCCAGAGCAGCGACGCCGCGACGATCACGGCGATCGCCTGCCAGATCTCGAGGCCCAGCAGGATCAGCGACGCACCGATCGTGAGATTCAGGATGCTGACGCTCGGAGCCGCCCAGATGAGGAACAGGTCGCGCGCTCTGCCGTGGCGTTCGGCATCATCGATCAGCTCGATGCCGCGCGTCTCCGGATGGGTTGCCGTGTCGACGGCGTCGGCACCGACGGGGTGGATCTGGGTCATGGAGTTCCTTTCGGGAGGAGCGTCATTGCTGTCACCTTTGTTATTGGTCACATGCCCAATGGACTATTGGTCACTCATTCAATAGCATGGGTGGGGTGACGTCAAGCACTTCTTCGAGCACTGCTCCCCCGCGAACTCGCAAGCCTCCGGAAGAGAGGCGGGAGGACATCCTCGCGTGCGCCGCGTCGATCGCGATCGAAGAGGGACTCGAGCGCATCACGCTCCGGGCGGTCGCAGCCCGACTGGGTGTGCGGCCAGGGCTGATCACGCACTATTTCCCCGTCGCAGAAGATCTGGTGGTCGCGGCCTTCGCCCGCGCCGCGGTGCTCGAGCGCGAGCAGTTCTTCACCTCAGACGGCACCCCCTTGCAGAGGCTCGCCCACTTCGTGGACCACATCGAGCAGCGCCGCTCGCTTCCGTTGGCGAAGCTCTGGCTGAACGCACGGCATCTGGCGCGGTTCAGTCCGACGCTCGATGTCGAGTTGGAGGTGCAGGACGCCCTCGACCGGGAGCGTCTGACGGCCATGATCGTGGACGGCATAGCCTCCGGCGACTTCGGAGCGGTGGATGCTGAAGCGGCGTGCATCCGGATCCTGATCGCGGTAGATGGCGGTGGGTCCTATGTGAACGCCTCCCGGCAGATCGAGCATCCGGCGCATACGCGAGTCGTGGCGGATGTTGCGGAATGGGCGCTAGGGATGAAGAAGGGGACATTGCGGGCGGCTATTGACGCGGGGGCGTGAAAGTCTGTCGAGGAGCACCGAGCCTGGTTTTCGTGCGAAGCCTGCACGTGCCCTCGGGACAGGTGCGGCGCGGCAGGAGCGACGACAGCCCGCACCGGTAATCTGGCGGTGGCGTGGGCGATAGTCGGCGGAGTCAGGGGTGCGTAGATGAGGGCGTCAACGAATAAGCGGACCATGGTGTTGCACAGTGCTCACCAGCACCAGTTCGACGTGCCCGACAGGGACCTCGTGTTCTACGACCAGCCCTACGACACCGAGCAGCTGTCGCGCATCACCGATGTACACCTGTGGTCGCCGCTTGACGGGCCAATCGACCGTCTCCCCGAGATCATCACTGCGATGACGAACTTGAAAGCCCTCAGCATCGGGCCGGGGCGGGTCCTCCCCACTGTCGTCACCCAACTGCGGCAAGGCGATCTCCCCGAGAGTCTGGAAGAGCTCTTCGTGCACGTCGGCGAACGGACCCTGGTATGGCCAGATGTGGTGGTGCCGAACCTGCATACCCTCTACGTCGGCGAACCCTTCCGATTCCAGAACGAGCACTTCCCCGAACTCCGGGCGCTCTCCCTCTACCCGCAGAGGTCTCTGAACAATGTGAGGCAGGCGCTCGAACTGTCGCTCGAAGAGCTGAACCTGCTGAACGTGCCCACTGACGAGGAGATCTTCCGCCTCGTCGAACCCGTCGGGCTGCGCCGGCTCGGGCTGATCGGTGGACGCACGCTGAAGAGCCTCACCGGAATCAGTGCGCTCTCCCAAATGGAGTCACTGCGGCTGAAGAATCTCACAGCCCTGGGCGACATCTCGGAACTGGCGACCCTGCAACGATTGGAAGTCCTGAACATCCAGTACTGCAAGAAGATCACCGGCATCGCGGCCATCAACGAACTCCCCGCCCTGCGCCGGCTCACCCTCGTGGGGTGCGGGGCTATCGGACTGAACACGATCGAGCAGAAGATGTCGACACTGGAATGGGCCAACACGGGCGCGACCACGTGACCGTCGGCCCCGAGAGACCGCTCGGTAGCCTGTAGAGCATGACGGACCTCTTTCAACGTGCGGCCGGATGCTTGCGGGAAGCCGGTTGGACGTATGAGCCGCCTCTGCCTGCGAATGGCGGACTTCCCTCTGCGTTGCGGGCGGCGCCCGAAACGGTGATCCGCTGGGTGTCCTCGTTCTCAGTGCTTTCGAGTTCAGACGATACGGTCTGGTTCTTGTCTCGCGACGACTACTCCCCCGGAGCGGAAGGTGCGTTCGCGTGGAACGAGCTGGAAGAGCTGAGCATCCAGGCCGCTACGACGGATGACGAGGCCGTCGAGGTTTCCCGTTTTTGGAAGCGCCACCTGCCCATCCTGCTTTCCGTTCGCAACGGATACGAGTACCTGGCGGTGCGGGACGATGGAGCAGTCGTCCACGGAACTGAACCAGAGTTCGAAGAGGCCGTTGTCGCGTTCCCGCACTTCGAGGATCTGCTGACGTACATCAGCTCGCGGCCAGCCCGACGGGACCACTTCGTCGATGGATTACTGTTCGGTGCCACCAGCAATCCCTGAAACTCCAATACGAATGTGAGTGATTGGCGTTCCATCAGAAGTCGATGAAGCCAGCGACGACGTCGCGCACGGTCCCGTCCGCACTCGGTGTGCCATAGAAGTACACCGAGCCAAATCCCCACAGATACTCCGCGATAACGTCCTCAAGCTCGCCCTCCACGGGCCAACCCTCTTCATCGATCTGGAACAGGAATCGGTGCCCATCCGCGCGCACGGCGTCCGCGAACGCGGGCTCGCCCTGAATCAAGACGGGTTCGTCATCGATCCGCACCAGAGCCGGCGTAGACCCGGCGTCTGGCCTTGCGACAAGCGCTGTCGCACGCAGTCCCGACCACCCCAGGTCATCCCGCAACCCACGCGGCGAGGGTTCATGAACGATCGCCCGCATGGCCATGTCCGGATAGACGAGATCCTCGTCTTCGATGCTGAAGCCGGCACGCAACACCACCGACACCTCACGGCTGCCCGTCCACGACGCACAGACCACGTCAAGAGTCAGCAGATATCGGTGCGTCTCCATAAGCGGATGCGTCTCGATCACTGACGGCGGAGCACCACCCAACCGCGCCCCGTCCGCGCGATCCGGCAAAGCGGGATACAAGAACACGGGCATGATGCCAGCCTATGGGCACCTCGAAACCGGCCACAGGTGGGAGGGCACTGCCTGCGGAGTGGCATCCCTCGACAGGTCGGGCTGACAGGATTTGAACCTGCGAACCTTTGACCCCCAGGCAGACGGTTCAGCGCAGATTCTTGGTTTTCCGGGGTTCCCTGCCCCTCAAGCGGCCTCATTTCACGTCATGGATTGCATGGTTTGCATGCACCAGATCCCGGCCAGGTCCCTGCTCTTGGTAGCCATCGGCAAACCCATCGAAGGGGTTCACGTGGGGTTTGTGGAAGCATCTCTGAAGAGCTCCACATTAGGAAGGCGCGCCCACTTGACCCCTAGTAGCCCCGACCAGGTCTCTTCGCCCTCTCGACCTGACGTTTCCTGTTTTAGCGGTGTGCTCCGCCGGAATGGTCAGCCACGGCTCTCGCACGGAAGCTCCGGTCCCTCGGCTTCAAGCGCAACGAACAGGACCGACGTCACCGATGAGATCGCTGTTGTTCTCATGCTGCCGACCACTGTGAGGGAGTCGGCGTCGGCCCGCGAGTCACCTTCGCTGTCGCTGTAGGCAACGGCGCCGCGGCTGGTCGCAGCATCGACGCCGTCAACCCTGCCGCCATCAGCACCGCGACGAGGACGAGGATCAGCCACGCCTGTTTCGACGCGCGCGGGTAGGCATGACGGATGCTGCATCCGCCGTCGCGGACGCCCTTGAGCGGCGCCTCATCGTCCATCACCCCATGGTCGGCTCGCGAGAGGATGCCGCAACTCGAAGACCTCAGCTGCGCTTGGCCGATCAGATGGCGCAGAGCTATCCCGCGGACGGGAAGGTCACCACGACGCGCAGACCTCCGCCCGGGCGGGCGGCCAGCTTGAGGATGCCGTGGAAGCGGGTGACGATCGCCGACACGATCGACAGCCCGAGACCATGCCCCTTCGCCGACGTCGTAGACCGGCGACCGGCGGCGCGCGTGAACGGCTCCGCGAGCGCGGTGACGGCATCCGCTTCCAGGATCTCGCCGCTGTTCTTGACCTCGATCAGCGCGGACCCGTCCGCGGCCGTGCGCGTGATGATCGTGAGGAAGCCGTCGAATGCGGCGTTGTGCCGGATCCCGTTCTCCACGAGGTTGCTGACGAGCTGTCGCGCCAGCACCGGCTCACCGTCGAAGTGCGCAGGCTGCAGATCGAGCGTCACCGTGACGCCGGCCTCGGCCGCTTCGTCGGTGCAGAACTCCGCGACCTCGGCCACAACCCTGGCCAGGTCGATGCGCTCGCCGGCGACTGTCGATGCTTCGATCTGCGCCAGGCCGAGCAGGGCTTCGGCCGTCTCGATGCTGCGCTCGTTCATCGCTCGCAGCCGAGCGAACAGAGCGCGCTCGGTTGCATCGTCGCGTTGGGCGACCGCGACATCGAGCATCGCCCGAGTAGTGGCCAGCGGGGTGAGCAGTTCGTGCGATGCGTTCGAGGCGAACCGCTTCGAGGCGGCGAAGGAGCGCTCGAGCTGCGCGAGCATATCGTCGAAGTTCATCGCCAGCTCGGAGATCTCGTCCCGCGGCCCCTCGAGCCGGATCCGCTGCGCGAGGTCGCCATGCGCGGCCTTGCGGGCAGCGCCGTTGATGTACTGCAGCGGCTTCAGCATCCGCCCGGCGACGGCCCAGCCGACGGCGATGCCCACGGCGGCGAGCACGATGAGCACGGCAATGGAGACGATCAGCAGCAGGTTGAGCATCTGCTCGGTCGAGGTGATCAGGATCTCGGAGGCCGGAGTGGTCGATGCCGCCGTCGTGCCCTCGGACGACTCGGGCAGCGGCGTCGCGATGCCCGGATCCGAGGGCTCGGCCGGGAAGGAATCGGACGGCACGAGGGCGTATGTGGGCACGAAGCGCATGACCAAGTAGACGATCGTGAGCATAACGAGTCCGGCACCGGTCAGCAGGGCGGAATAGGTCAGCGCCAGTCGCGTGCGGACGGTGGCGCGGTAGCGCCGGGTCTGGGGCTCAGTCGTGGTCTGTGATGGCATAGCCGACCCCCGGGACCGTGGTGATGATGCTGTGCTCGCCGAGCTTGCGGCGCAAGTTGCTGATGGTCACTTTCACCGTGGCGGTGAAGGGGTTGGCGTTCTCATCCCACGCCTTCTCCAGGATCGTCTCGGCACTGACGACGCCGCCGTCGGCGCGCAGGAGCAGCTCGAGCACGGAGAACTCCTTGCGGGTGAGCTGCACGAACCGGCCGTCGCGGGTGACCTCGCGGCGGAAGGGGTCTAGACGCACGCCGCGCTTCTCCAGCACGGGCGGGAGCGCGGTGAACGCGCGACGGTTCAGCGCGCGCAGCCGGGCGATCAGCTCAGGGAACTCGAACGGCTTGGCTAGATAGTCGTCGGCGCCGAGCTCGAGCCCGCCCACACGATCATCGAGCGCGCCCGCCGCGGTCAGCATGAGAACGACGGGACTGCTCGGGTCGGCGGCCAGAGCGCGACAGACATCGTCGCCATGCACACCCGGGATGTCGCGGTCCAGGAGCACCACGTCGTAGTCGTTGAACTCCACTGCGGCGAGCGCGGCATGCCCATCCCCCACGATGTCCGCCGCGATCGACTCCATCTCCAACCGGGTGCGGATGGCGTCGGCGAGGAACTCTTCGTCCTCCACGATCAGCACGCGCATGCATTCCTCCTCCGGTCCGTGATCTCCGCCCCGATTCAAGCAGACCGCAGGTTGGAGAAAGGTAAAAGGGACGCTTTACCCCCTCGCAACCACGTGTTTGGTGAGGTGGGATCAGCCAGGTCGTCCGACCGCGGCCGAAGTCCCAAGGAGCAGCCCATGAGATTCCTCACTACCCCCCGCAGTCGTCGCGTCACCACTGGCGTCCTCGCCCTCGTCACCGGCACGGTGCTCGCGCTCGGACTGTCCGCGTGCGCACCGGCCGGCGGCGCCGAACCCGAACTCAAGTCGGACGATCTGGAATCCTCGATCGTCGAGTGGCGCCAGACGATGGACAGCTGCATGCTGAAGGCCGGCTTCGACCTGGCTCAGACGTCCGCGGACGGCGAGCCCTCCGACTCCATCGACACCTCGCAGTGGGACATGGCCGAGTTCGACAAGGCCTACGCGGCGTGCACCGCCGAGGTCGGCGAGGCGCCCGTCGATGACAGCCTGCCCAGCGAGGACGAACTGTTCGAGTCGCAGCTGATCTTCGCCTCGTGCATGCGCGAGCTCGGCTACGACTACCCGGACCCGGTCAAGGGCTCGGGCGGCATGGGACAGGCGTTCGGCCCGGAGACGAACGGCGACGACGTAGACACCTGCACCGAGAAGGCCAACCAGCCGGTGGGATCCAAATGAGCACGGACACCACACCGACCACCGCGCGTCCTCGGCGCAAGCGCGCGCTGCTGCTAACTGGCCTCGGCGTGCTCGTCGTCGCGGCGATCGTCGCTGCCGTCGTGCTCGTCCAGCGACCGTTCTCGGCGCAACCCAAGGATGACAAGGGCTCGGTGGAAACCGCCACCGTCACCCGCGGCGAGCTGACCGAACAGCTGCGCGCGCAGGGCACACTCGGATTCTCCTCGCTCCGCGACATCGGCACGACCCTGTCGGGCATCGTGACCGGGGTTCCGGCCGGCGGCACCGTCATCACGGCCGGACAGGAGCTCTTCCGGATCAACGACTCCCCCGTCATTCTGCTGCACGGAAACCTTCCCGTTTGGCGCGCGTTTAGCGAGGAGATGACCAACGGTGCGGACGTCCTGCAGCTCGAGACGAACCTCGCCGCGCTGGGCTTCTTCGGTCGCACCCCGGACGCGCAGTTCACGTGGCACACCATCGACGCGATCAAGAAGTGGCAGAAGTCGCTCGGCCTGGAGCAGACCGGGATGATCGAGGACGGCCGGATCATCTTCTCCCCCACCGATGTGCGCATCCAGTCCACGAAAGCCGCCGTCGGCGCCGGCGCGAGCGCGGCCATCGTCTCGGTCACCGGCACCTCCAAGCAGGTCCTGGTGTACATCGACACCGCTGACCAGGCCATCGCCCCGGTGAGCAAGAGCGTGACTGTCGTGCTCCCCGGCGGAGTGGAGACGACCGGCACCATCGCCACGGTCGGTGCGCCGGTCGAGCGCGACGGCGCCAATGGGAAGGCAGTGAAGATCCCGGTGACGCTGACCCTCGATGACCCGGCCGTCGCCGCGGACCTCGACAACGTGACCGTGAGCATCGTGCTCACGCAGAGCAAGGGCACCGATCTGCTCCTCGTTCCCGTCACGGCCCTGCTGGCTCAGCCGGGCGGCGGATTCGCCGTCGAGGTGACTACCGGAAAGTCGGGCAAGACGAAGCTCGTGCCCGTCGAGCTCGGCGCCTTCGCCAGCGGCCTGGTGGCCGTCACAGGCGGGGGCCTCGCCGAGGGCGACAAGGTCGTGGTGGCCAAGTGAGTACCCCGATCGTGCAGCTGCGCGGCGTGACGCGCAGCTACGGCTCCCCACCCACCGTGGCCCTCAACGGTGTCGACCTGACGATCGAGGAGGGTGAGATGCTCGCGATCGTCGGGCCCAGTGGTTCGGGCAAGTCCACGATGCTCAACATCATCGGGTCACTCGACCGCGCCTCCGCCGGCAGCACCGAGATCGCCGGCAACGACGTCATGCGCATGAGCGATAATGAGCTCTCCGCGCTGCGCGCCTTCGCCATCGGGTTCGTCTTCCAGCAGTTCCATCTGTCGGACGGCGTCACCGCGCTCGACAACGTCGCGACCGGCCTTCTCTACACCGGCATGCCTCCCCGCGAGCGCCGTCGGCGGGCGGCGATCGCCCTCGAACGCGTCGGTCTGGGCGACCGGCTGCACCACCACCCGCGCCAGCTGTCCGGCGGCGAGCGCCAGCGGGTAGCCATTGCCCGCGCGGTGGTGGGTGAGCCGAAGCTGCTCCTCGCCGACGAGCCGACGGGCAGCCTCGACACCAAGTCCGGGGCGGGCGTGATGCAGATACTCGGCGAGCTGCACGACGCGGGCACCACGGTCGTGGTCATCACGCACGATCAGGGCGTCGCGGCGGGAATGCCCCGGCGGGTCCACATCAGTGACGGCGAGATCGTGTCCGACGAGCGGGAGGTGGCGGAATGAGCCTCTACCGGCGTTCCCGCCTGCGCCCCGCCGACCTGTTCGCCCTCGGGTTCCACGGGCTGCGGGCCCGGCCGCTCCGGGCGGTGCTGTCCTCGCTCGGCATCGCCATCGGTATCGCAGCGATGATCGCGGTCATCGGCATCTCGACCTCCAGCCAGGCGCTGATCAAGGAAAAGCTGGCCGCGCTGGGCACCAACCTGCTCACGGTGACCGGGGGCACCGACATGCTCGGTGCGCCGGCGCCTCTGCCCGAGGATGCCGTCGCCCAGGTCAGACGGATCCCCGGTGTACTCAACGCGAGCTCGACGAGCACGCTGGACAAGGTCAACATCTACCGCAACGCGGAGATCGAGCGTTCGCGCACCGGCGGGATGACCGTCGCGGCGGCGGATCTGGACCTCCTGGCGGCGACCGGCACCACGATGCTCACCGGCGTGTGGCTCAACGAAGCCACGGCGCAGTTCCCGACCGTCGTGCTGGGGCGCGCCGCTGCCGAAAGACTCGGCATCCAGAATGCGGGTTCGCTCGTCTGGCTCGGTGAGCGTCAGTTCACCGTGGTCGGCATCCTCGACTCGTCGCCGCTGGTGCCCGAGCTCGACTCGGTCGCCTTCATCGGCGAGCCGATCGCCCGCCAGGCGTTCGGCTACAAGGGCAATCCCACGATGATCTACGAGCGGTCCGAGGAGGACCGCGTGGCGGAGGTGCGCACGCTCCTGCCACCCACGATCAGCCCGCAGTCCCCGAGTGAGGTGAAGGTCAGCCGCCCCTCGGACGCCCTCGCGGCCAAGAACACCGTCGACCAGGCGTTCACGGGGCTCCTCATCGGCGTCGGTTCAATCGCGCTGCTGGTCGGCGGCATCGGAGTGGCCAACACCATGGTCATCTCGGTGCTCGAGCGTCGCCGCGAGATCGGCCTGCGCCGGTCGCTGGGCGCGACCAAGCGCCATGTCCGCGAGCAGTTCCTCTTCGAGGCGATACTGCTTTCGGCATATGGCGGGATCGCCGGTGTCGCTCTCGGCTGGATCATCACGGCGGTCGCCGCCAAGGCGAACGGATGGGTCGTCGCGATCCCGCCCGAAGTGCTGGTCATCGGAGTCGCGGTCACGGTGGCCGTCGGGGCCGTCGCCGGGCTACTGCCGGCGGTGCGCGCCGCGCGCACGTCCCCGACGACAGCGCTCAACGCATAGTCCGGGGAGGGGGCCGTCGGTCCCCTCCCCCGGACACAGCCACGGGGCTTCCGAGCGACACCCCCGGTGCTGCGAACTCCACCGCCCGCGCGTCGAAAGCAAGCCCTGTCGACGGTCACCATACCCTCGTCATCCTCACCGAAGAGGGACAAGAGAACCTCAACCAAACGACCCCCGAGCACGTGGGCACACTCAACCGACTCATCCTCTCGCCGTTGATGGCGTCGCAGAGGGGCAGCTACGCGAGATCAAACGCCGAATTCTGCGCCCGTACGAGGAACTTTTACCCTGATGACCGGCATTTTGGCGTCGACGGCAGAGCACGCGAATGCGATTCTTGCGGGTTGCTCCCTTTGGGTCCCCGCGCCACAGCGCGACGAAAAGCCGACTCCACGCCGATGAGCTCGCAAGCGATCAAAGCAGATTGGCCCAGCTATCAAAGCTCGCTGAAGAAACGACAAAGGCCTGATCAAACTTGCGTCTGATCAGGCCTTTTTGGTCGGGCTGACAGGATTTGAACCTGCGACCCCTTGACCCCCAGTCAAGTGCGCTACCAAGCTGCGCCACAGCCCGTTCTCCTGCACTCGCGCGCAGGCAACTCCCCTATCTTAGCCTCACCTCGGGGCCCTCCGCGAACAGGCTGGTGCGTTGCGAGTGTCGGATGCTCGGCGTAGCGTCACGAGCATGGTGACGATCACGACAGAGGTGGCGACGACCGCGCGGTGGGACGACGTTCAGCATGCCCTCACCGGCGGCGGCGACGGCGCTAGTTGCCAGTGCATCTGGCCGGTCCTCAGCAACAAGGACTGGAATGAGACGACGACACCGCAGAGGACGGAGATGCTCCGGGAGGAGATCGCCAGCGGTCCCCCACCCGGAATCATCGCCTACGTCGACGGAGAGGCCGCCGGCTGGATCCGCATCGGTCCGCGCACGCGGCAGGCGCGCATCCCTCGCACGCGCATCATCGCCGCGGCGAGCACTGAGCCCTTCGACGACGACACCGTATGGGCGGTCACCTGCTTCGTCGTTCGGCGCGAACACCGTGGCAGCGGCCTCAATCTCGAGTTGCTCCGGGCTGCCGTCGAGTTCGCGCGCGAATCCGGCGCTCGTGTGATCGAGGGGTACCCCGTCGTCACCGGCGGTGAGAAACAACCATCCAACGACCTTTTCCACGGAACGCTGGGAACGTTCGTCGAAGCCGGATTCACAGAGAAGACCGAACTCAAGCCGGGCCGAGCTCTGGTCACGCTCGAATACTGATGAGCGAGTCCGCGCTGCCAGCATCCATGGGCAAGGTCGCACGACGCGAACTCGCGCTGCACGGGTTGACGAGGCTCGAACAGTTCGACGGCGTCTCTGCGAAGGAACTGCTCGCGATTCACGGCGTCGGGCCGAAGGCGATCCGCATCCTGAGCGCGCATCTGGAACCCGAAGGACGGCGCCTCGCGCCGTGAGCCAGGCCACACGTCCGTCGGGCACGCGATCGCCCTACGATGAGAGGATGCAGCGCGGCGCCCTCCTTTCACCGATCCTGTGGGCGTTCGTTCCCTACGCGGTGATGTCGTTGCTCCACGTCGCACTGCTCGCCTTCGACAATCCACTCGCGACGCCGACCAAGCTCAGCCTCATGCCGCTGTTGGCACTTCCTGTTCTGATCGCAGCTCCACAACTGCGCCCGAAGGCAACGATCGCTTTCCTCCTCACCGCCATCGGCGCGTCGTGGCTCGGAGACGGCGCCGCCTCCTACTTCCCCGCGGCGCCCGAGCTGCCCCTCATGCTGGGATTCTTCGGCATCGCCCACCTCGCGTACATCGCCCTGTTTCTCGGCCTCCTGAAGCGCCGCAGACTCCCATGGTGGACCGTCATCTACGTCGCCTGGTGGATCGCCATGATCGCGACACTCGGCCCGCACACCGGCGGGCTCCTCGTCGCCGTTGCGGCTTACGGTCTCGTACTCGCCGGCACCGCCGCGTTTGCCGCACGGTGCCACCCGCTCATCGCCACAGGCGGAGCGTTCTTCCTCGCCAGCGACACGCTCCTCGCATTTCAGCTCTTTCTGCCCGACTCCCTGCCTGCGTGGAGCAGCCCTGCCATCATGCTGACCTATACGCTCGGACAAGGACTGATAGTCGGCGGCGCCCTCCTCGCCCTGCACAGACGGAGCACCCAATCATGAACGCCGCACGTGTCGACAGCTGGCTCTGGGCCATTCGCGTCTACAAGACCCGTTCCGCAGCGACGACTGCATGCCGCGCCGGGCATGTACGCGTGAACGGCGAGAAGGTGAAGGCCGCGCAGCAGGTGCGCATCGGAGACGAGCTGCGCATCAGGATCGCTGGATTCGACCGGATCCTGGTGGTTCGTCAGCTGCTGGTGAAGCGTGTCGGCGCACCCGTCGCCGTTGCGGCATATGAAGACCGGACGCCGGAACGCGAACCTCAGGCCGCCCTCGGTCTCCGCGATCGTGGAGCCGGTCGACCCACGAAGCGCGAGCGACGGGACATCGATCGCCTGCGAGGGCGCGAAGACTTCACGGACTGAAAGTCCCGACTTCACTCTTCCAACATTCGAACATATGTGCGATACTGGAGCATGGTCAGTTTCACTCCGGATGACGTCGAGCAGCGTCAGGTGCTGCTCGACTCCTGGGTGCAGACGAGGCGTGAAATCGCCGCGCTCGAAGCGCGAGCGGCGGGGCTGCTGCACGAGCGGCTGTCGGTGCTGGATGCGGATGTGCGTGAGTCTCCGTTCCACCGCGATGCGATCCACCGGTCGATGATCGCGGAGTACTCCGCCGCCGGACGCGTGTCCACGGGCAGCGTCGAGTACGCCTTCACCGACACCCGTGATCTACACGGCTGGTTGCCTGTCGCGCGTGCCGCGTTCGAGGGTGGGGAGATCACGGCGGCGCACGTGCGAGAGATCGTCCGCGCCGGCGGCATCGTCCGCGAGGCTGTCATCGAGGGGCGGGTGGATGCTGAGACCCTCAGCCTCTTCGACACCGCTGCGACCGTCGCCGCCACCGGAGACAACCCCGCCCGCACCCGGGCACTGGTTCGCCAGATCGCAGCCGCCCTCGCCGGAGAGACTCTCGTCGACCGGCACACCCGAGCGAAGAGCGAACGCACCGTGACGATGCGTCCGGCCGGCGACGGCCTCGCACTGCTGATGGTCGTGCTCCCGGAATACCTGGCTACCGCGATCGTCGACCGTCTCACCAGGCTCGCGCATGAGATCATCGCTGCCCGCGACGACCAGGAACCCGCTCTCGATCCCGATCTCCTCGACGACGGCCCCGACCCGATTTACGAAAGCGACATCGACCCCAGCGCCGACTTCGGCCCTCGCGCCGACATCGACTTCAACTCCCGCGCCGGTGCAGGCTCGAGCGCCGTCTCCGACTTCGACTCCAGCGCCCGTGCAGACTCCCGCGCCGGTGAAGACTCCCGTGCCGGTGAAGACTCCCGTGCCGGTGAAGACTCCCGTGCCGGTGAAGACTCCGGCGCCTTCGACTCTGGCGCAGACGCCGTCGCCAGCGCGATCTTCGGTGAGTCCGACACCTTCACCACTGATCCGCACCCCGATCTCACCGCCGACTTGATCGATCCGCTCACGGATCCCGCCCACAGCCTCGACATCGAGCACTACCCGGCCGATACTCGTGGGATCGACGAGATCCGCGCCGATCTGCTCACCGATCTGCTCCTGGCCTCCGACCCGACCGCCGCTCATGGCACCGGACTCGACAACATCACCGCCCGGATCCAGGTCACCGTCGCCGCGACCACCATCGCCGATGCCGATGACCGCCCCGCAGAACTCGACGGGCACGGGCCGCTCCATCCCGATGCCGCGCGGGCCCTCGCCGGGGGTTCGAGCATCTGGACGCGGCTGTTCACCGACCCCACCGGCATGATCACCGAAACCGATACGTACACTCCGACCGCGAGCATGCGACGACATCTCCGAGCCCGAGATCAGCATTGCCGATTCCCCGGATGCCGCATGCCTGTCCACCGGTGCGAGATCGATCACAATCACGACCATGCCAAAGGCGGCAAGACCGCGCTCTGCAACCTCGCACACTTCTGCACCGGGCACCACGTCCTCAAACATCCCGACGTCGATGAGCGACACCGCTGGAACGCCCGCCTTCATCCTGACGGCAGCATCCGATGGACCAGCCCGCTGGGCAACACCTACGTCGACTCTGCACCCCGGCGCGTCATGTTCGTCTGACACGACGCGGCTCTTCCCACAGCACTGTGGGAAGAATCGCAGCGCCATGAGAACTCAGCGGGAGAAATCCCACCCCGGCACGACGGAACCTGAGACGCCGCTAGACAGAAGCCCCTGACGCGACGGTCAAGACTCCCGGCGATTCAGAAGTCCCAGAAGCCAGCCGGCGGACTGAACTCGGGCGCCCGCGGCCTCGGCGCGAGCCTGCAGCCCCCGATCACTCGTCACGACGGTGACGGACTCCCCAGCGGCCAGTCGACGTTCAGCCTCTGCGACGATCGCGTCATCGCCCGACGCCTCCGCGCGCACCACAGCAACGTCAGAAAAGCCATCACCACGTGAACCGTCAGCACCACCCGCGACATCAGGCATGTCCCGCGCCTGCCCCTCGACGACGAGCACGACCTCGGGGAACCACACCGATCCGGCCACGTCGAACTCCTCTGCAGGAACACCGAGTCCCTCCAGACGCGAACGCAGCCGCGCAGCGGCACCCGCTCGATCCTTCCACCAGCCGTCAGGTACCGAGCCGACGACATTCGCCCCATCCACCACGAGCGACGGCCGTACCGAGAGCAATGAACGCAGCACCGGCCACGCGTCACCGAAACCGGGATGCAGTGGACGCTCCGCCACCTCGTCGATCGGAACCCACTCCAGCGCAACGCTCTCCGGGTCGCTGATCACCGGCTCGAACGCCACCCGCACATCGCCGACGACCGTCGTGTACGACCAGATCCCGAGGTCCAGAACACTCGTGAAGCGAGGACGCACGGCCCCATCCGGGATCCCGGCCTCTTCCTGAGCCTCACGCAACGCACCGACGATGACACTCTCACTCTCGTGGAGCGCACCGCCCGGCAACCCCCAGGTACCGCCGAAGTGGCTCCACGACACGCGATGCTGCAGCAGGATGCCGCGCTCGGAATTCACGGCGAGCAGTCCGGCGGCGCCGAAGCGCCCCCAGTACTTCTCCCCCGCGTCCGACACGACCCAGGCATCGCCCGGATCACGCGGCCCCGAAGGTCGTCGGGGCTCACCAGGGGAAGGGGGAACGATCGTCACCCCTTCACCCTTTCACAGCATCCGCGCCGCAGCGCCCAAGATCGCACAGAAGACGGCGACCGCGATCAGCGCTGGCGCTTCTCCCGAACGCGCATGTTGATGACGATCGGAGTGCCCTCGAAGACATACAGCTCGCGGAGGCGGCGCTGGATGAACCGGCGGTAGCCGGGGTCGAGGAATCCGGTCGTGAACAGCACGAACGTCGGCGGACGCGTCGACGCCTGCGTGCCGAACAGGATGCGCGGCTGCTTTCCGCCACGCAGCGGGTGCGGGTGCTCGGCGACGAGCTCCGCGAGGAAGGCGTTGAACTTGCCGGTGGGGATACGACGGTCCCAGCTGTCCAGCGCGGTCTCCAGCGCCGGAACGAGCTTGTCGAGGTGGCGGCCGGTCTTGGCCGAGATGTTCACGCGCGGCGCCCAGGCCACGTGCGCCAGGTCCTGCTCGATCTCGCGCTCGAGGTACCGGCGGCGATCCTGGTTCTCCAGATCGTCGTCGTTCAGGCGATCCCACTTGTTGAAGGCGAGAACGAGTGCACGCCCCGACTCCAGCACGAGGTCGATGATGCGCACATCCTGCTCGCTGATCGTCTCCGAGACGTCGAGGACGACAACTGCGACCTCCGCCTTCTCCAGCGCGGCAGACGTTCGCAGCGACGCGTAGAAGTCCGCACCCTGCGCCATGTGCACGCGACGGCGAATACCGGCGGTGTCCACAAGACGCCACAGCTTGCCGCCGAGCTCGACGACCTCGTCGACGGGGTCGCGGGTGGTGCCGGCGAGCTCGTTCACGACGACCCGCTCCTCGCCCGCAGCCTTGTTCAGCAGCGAGGACTTGCCCACGTTCGGCCGTCCGAGGATCGCGACGCGGCGGGGTCCGCCGATCTCGTGCTTGGCGACGGCCGACACCTCGGGCAGCGTCTTCAGCACGGCGTCGAGCAGGTCGGCGACACCGCGACCGTGGATCGCGGAGACCGGATACGGCTCGCCCAGTCCCAGGCTCCACAGCGCAGCCGCTTCCGGCTCCTGACGCGCGTCGTCGACCTTGTTGGCGATGAGGAACACCGGCTTGCCGCTCTTGCGCAGCAGCTTGACGACATGCTCATCGGTGGAGGTCGCCCCCACCATCGCGTCGACGACGAACAGCACGACGTCGCAGAGGTCGATCGCGACCTCTGCCTGCGCCGCGACCGAGCGATCGATGCCGCGGGCATCGGGCTCCCAGCCACCGGTGTCGACGAGGGAGAAGCGCCGGTCGGCCCACTCCGCCTTGTAGGTCACGCGGTCGCGGGTGACACCAGGAGTGTCCTCGACGACGGCCTCGCGGCGTCCGAGGATGCGGTTCACGAGCGCCGACTTGCCGACGTTCGGCCGCCCGACGATCGCGACCACCGGCAGGGCCGGCAGGAACTGGATTCCGTCCTCGCCCAGCGTCACGCCGGCGAGAAGCGCGGCATCCTCATCGTCGAGCTCGTAGTCGGAAAGACTCGCGCGCAGCGTCTCGGCGCGCGACTCGGCGAGCTCCTCGTCGAGCGCGTCCATCTTCTCGGCGAGCTGGTCGGGCCCGCCTTCGTATTCTTCGTCAGCCATTGTGAACTCCTCGGCGTCGTTGGATCACCGTCAGCACGGCATCGATGGTCTGGGGGAAATCTAGGTCCGTCGAGTCGACGACCTCGACGCCTTCTGCGGCGTTGAGGAAGTCGACGACGGCACTGTCGGAGGCGTCGCGGCGATGCAGCGCCTCGGCGACGGCCGCGGCGTTCTCTCCGGCGAGTTCACCGGCACGACGCGCCGCACGCACCTCGGGCGCGGCGGTCAGCAGGATCCGCACCGGAGCGTCGGGGGCGACGACCGTGGTGATATCGCGGCCCTCGACGACGACGGCGGGATACGGGGCTTCTGCGACGAGAGTACGGAAGAGCCGATTCACCTGCTCGCGCACCTCCGGCACCCTGGCGACACCGCTCACCGCGCCGGAAACCCGCGGTTCGCGGATCGCGTCGGTGATGTCGGCGGCGCCGACACGCACGGTACGGATGTCGGGGTCGAGACCGAGAGCGAGCGGAAAGTCGGATGCCGCCGCCCGGACGGCCTGGGCATCCGCCGTGTCCGCGCCCTGGTCGAGAACGTGCCAGGCGAGTGCACGATACGCGGAGCCGGTGTCGAGGTAGCCGAAGCCGAGCTTCCGGGCGACCGCCTTGGAGACGCTGGACTTGCCGGAACCCGCCGGGCCGTCGATCGCGATGAAATCAGTCATTGGTCGTCCCCGCGATCCGCCATCCGCGTTCCTGAAGCCCCACGATCGCTCCGTGCAGAGCCGCCGGGTCGACGCTGATCTCAGCGAGACCGAACTGCGCCCCCGGCGAGTGCTCCAGGCGGAGGTCTTCGACGTTCACTCCGAGCTCACCGAGCTCGCCGAACAGGCGTCCGAGCTGGCCGGCCGTGTCATCCACCATCACCACGAGCTGCTCGAAGCGACGGTTCTGCCCGTGCTTGCCGGGAAGGCGCTCGACACCGTCGTTGCCCTGACGGATCGTCTCGGCGACGATCCGTCGTGCGCCCGGCTCCTCCGGCGCACGCAGCGCAGCGGAGATCTCCTGAAGGTCGGCGGCAAGGTCATCGAGGATCTCGACGACCGGTCCCGCATTCGCACCGAGGATCTGCACCCACAGTTCCGGAGCGGATGCCGCGATCCTGGTGGTGTCTCGCACGCCCTGCCCCGCGAGGCGCAGCGCGCCATCCTCGGCGGTCGCGAAACGGCCGGCGAGCAGGCTCGCAACGACCTGCGGTACGTGCGAGGTGAGCGCCACCGAGCGGTCGTGCTCTTCGGGAGTCATCTCCACCGGCATCGCGCCGACGTCGAGAGCGAGGGCCTCGACGAGGGCGAGATCAGCGGGGCGGGTCTCCTCATCACGGCAGACGACCCAGGGGCGTCCGATGAACAGATCGGCACGTGCCGAGATCGCTCCACCGCGCTCACGCCCGGCGAGCGGATGGGATCCGATGTAGCGCGTGAGGTCGACGCCGCGCTCCTGCAGGGTGCGGAACGGCTCGAGCTTCACGCTGGCGACGTCGGTGACGACGGCGTCGGGGTAGCGCACGAGTTCGGCCTCGATGACGGAGGCCGTCACGTCCGGCGGCACCGCGACGACGATCAGCGCCGGCTGGTCATCCGCTGTCTCCGCGCGACCAGCGCCGTAGTCGATGGCGAGGCGAAGCTGCGAAGGCGACGTATCGGCGAGGACGACGTCCACACCCTTGGCACGCAGAGCATGCCCGATGCTTGCGCCTAGCAGGCCGGCTCCGACGACGCGGACGGTGCCGGACACGCGGGGAGCGACGACCGATCGGGGCGCGGCGACAGACGTCGATCGCTCCCCCGAAGGCACACCCGTGGTGTCGGTCACTCGTTCTCCTGCTGCTGCTCGCCTGGCGCCACGGCGGCACCGGAATTCTGGCGCGCGAGAGTCAACAGCGCACCGAGTTCGATTTTAGTCAGTTCGCGCGTCTTCCCAGCAGGGAGCGTTCCCAGGTGCAGCGGGCCGAACTGCCGCCGCACCAGCTCGGTCACCGGGTGGCCGACCGCAGCCATCATCCGGCGGACGATCCGGTTGCGACCGGAATGCAGCGTGAGCTCCACCAGACTCGACTGCTTTCCGCTCACCGAGTTGGTCGATGCGTCCAGGAGTCGCGCCTTGTCGGCCGCGATCGGGCCATCCTCCAGCTCGATGCCCTTCGTCAGCTTCGCGATGATCTGCGCGGTGACAGTACCCTCGACCTTCGCGATGTACACCTTGGTCACGCCGAACGACGGGTGCGCCAGCACGTGCGCGAGTTCGCCGTCGTTGGTGAGGATGAGCAGGCCGCTCGTCTCGGCATCCAGTCGCCCCACGTTGTAGAGGCGCTCCTCGTAGTCCTCGGTGAAGCGGCGGAGATCCGGCCGACCGTTCTCGTCCCGCATCGTGCTCACGACCCCCGTGGGCTTGTTGAGCATCACGTAGCGCTTGGAGACATCGAGCTGAACCGCCGTGCCGTCGACGTCGACGAGGTCGTGCTCCGGGTCGATCCTTCGGCCGAGCTCGGTGACGACCTCGCCGTTGACACGGATGCGACCCTCGACGATGTAGTCCTCCACCACGCGTCGCGAGGCGACACCGGCGGCGGCGAGCACCTTCTGCAGGCGGATGCCGTCGGGCTGCTGGATCGTCGAGTCGGTCGAAGCCTCGTTCATCGGATGGTCCCTTCATCGAAGCCGTCTGCGCCGTCGTCGAGCAACGGGGAGATCGGCGGCAGGTCGTCAAGTGAGTTGATGCCGAGGTGCTGCAGAAGAGCATCCGTCGTGCCGTAGTTGATCGCGCCGGTCTCGGAATCGGCGAAGAGTTCGGTGATGAGGCCGCGGGCGAGGAGCGTGCGCACGACGGAGTCCACGTTGACCGCTCGGATCGACGCGACCTGACCTCGGGTCACCGGCTGCTTGTAGGCGATCACCGCGAGGGTCTCCAGTGCCGCTTGCGACAACCGAGCGGGCGCCTGTCCACCGATGAACTCGGCGACCAGGTCGTCATGGTCTTCGCGCACATAGAGCCGCCAACCGCCGCCCACCTCGCGCAGTTCGAAACCGCGTCGCGGTCCGTGTCCCTTGCCGTCGTAGTCGTCGACGAGGGTCTCGATCGCCTGTCGCACGGCGGCCACCGGCGAACCGACGGCGGCGGCCAGAGCGACGAGGCCGATCGGCTCGTCGATGATGAGCAGGATCGCTTCGATCCGCTCCGTCAGCGGGGTGTCGACAGCAGCGGCATCCGTTTCCGCGTTCTGCATCACGTCATCGGTCATAATCGGCTCCCAGGGTCGCCAGCGTCTCGTCCGACCAGGAGTCGGCTGCCCAGCGGAGCGTCAGCTCGCCGAGCGGTTCCAGTTGTTCGAAGGACAGCGCCGCGTGCCGATAGAGCTCGAGCACCGAGATGAAGCGCGCGACGACGATGCCCGGCTCTCTCACACCCGCCACGAGCTCGCGGAACGACAGGGTCTCGGCACCGCGCAGCAGGGTCACGACGATCGCCGCCTGTTCGCGGATGCTGACCAGCGGCGCATGCAGATGATCGAGGCCGACGTGCGGAATCTCCTTCGGTGCGAAGGCGAGGAGCGCGAGGGCGGCGAAGTCATCGGGGGTGAGCGACCACACCAGTTCGGGGGTCTTCTTGCGATGCTTCTCGTCGAGGCGCACCGCGCGCACATGCCGACGGTCCTCCCGCCGCAGACACCGCGCGAACCACGCCGAGACCTCTTTGAACGCCCGGTACTGCAGCAATCGGGCGAACAGCAGGTCGCGCGCCTCGAGCAGCGCGACCGCCTCGGCGTCGACCAGCTCGCCCTGCGGGAGGAGGCCGACGACCTTCATATCGAGCAGAGTCGCCGCGACCACGAGGAATTCCGATGCCTGATCGAGTTCTTCGTCCGGCCCCAGCTCGCGCAGGTAGGCGATGAACTCATTGGTGACCGCGCTCAGCGACACCTCGGTGATGTCCATCTCGTGCTTGGAGATGAGATTCAGCAAGAGGTCGAAAGGTCCGTCGAAGTTCGACAGGGAAACGCGGAACCCGGAATCGGGGACGGCGTCGGTGGGCTCTGGAGCCGTCTCAGGCGACAGCGCCACGGGCGACCAGCTCCCGCGCCAGCCGCAGGTACGCCTGTGCGGCGGCGTGCTCCGGCGCGAACTCGGTGATCGGCACACCCACGACGGACGCGTCGGGGAACTTCACGGTACGGCCGATGACGGTCTCGAGAACGTCGTCCTGGAACGCCTCGACGACACGCTCCAGCACCTCGCGGGAGTGCAGCGTGCGCGGGTCGTACATCGTGGCGAGCAGGCCGTCCATCGTGATCGACGGGTTCAGCCGGTCGCGCACCTTGTCGATCGTCTCGATGAGCAGGGCAACGCCGCGCAGCGCGAAGAACTCGCACTCCAACGGAATGATCACGCCGTGCGCGGCGGTGAGCGCGTTCACGGTGAGCAGGCCGAGGGAGGGCTGGCAGTCGATCAGGATGACGTCGTACTCCCCCGCCACCTGGCGGAGGACTCGGGCGAGGATCGTCTCACGCGCCACCTCGTTGACGAGGTGCACCTCGGCAGCGGAGAGGTCGATGTTCGCCGGCATCACATCAAGACCTTCGACGCCGGACGGCACGATGGCGTCGTGCGCGTCACGCTTCGTGTCGAGCAGCAGGTCGTAGATCGTGGGCACGTCGTGGGTCTGGATGCCGAGACCGGCCGAGAGCGCGCCCTGCGGGTCGAAGTCGACGGCGAGAACCTTGCGTCCGTACTCGGCGAGGGCAGCTGCGAGGTTGATCGAGGTCGTCGTCTTGCCGACGCCGCCCTTCTGATTGCACAGCGCGATGATGCGAGCAGGGCCATGCGAGGCCAGCGGCTCGGGGGTCGGGAAGCCGTGATATGGGCGTCCGGTGGGTCCCATGGGGGTGTCGTCGGCCTGTTTCGCCTTCGCCCTGGACTTCGCCGCTTTCTCAGCCACCGATTCTCCCGCTTCCCTCGTGCTCGCTCGATTCTAACGGCAGGGCACTGGAGACGTCTCCCCGGCGCGCGGCGCACGCCGGGGAGACGTCATCGACACGTCATCCGCCGCGGAGAGCGGCGACCGGTTCGATTCGCGCAGCCCTTCGCGCCGGATACCAGCCCGATGCCCAGCCGACGACTGCGCCGAGCACAGCGCCGGCGATCGCGACCAGAGGATCCGTGACCGGAGACCACCCCTGTACGACGGCGACGACGATGACGGCGATCACACCGAGCGCGGCTCCGATGAGCCCGCCGATGAAGCCGATGACGATCGACTCCACCATGAACTGCGAGCCGATCTGCCGCCTCGTGGCACCCAGTGCGCGGCGCAGTCCGATCTCGCCGATCCGCTCCATGACGGAGAGGAGGGTCACGTTGGCGATACCCAACCCCCCGGCGAGGAGTGCGATCACACCGAGGATGAGGAAGACGACATTGACGTCGGCCTGGACGCTCTGGCTGAGATCAGACGCCCCGGACGGAGCCCGCGCCTCGAGCGTGTCCGGCTCATCCGGCTGAAGCGCGATTACGGACTGCTCGGCGACCTGCGGGCCGGCTCCCACTGCGATATGGATGCTCAGCTCTGCCGGAGCCTCGAGCCCGAAGTCCGCGCGCGCCGCGCCCATCGGGATGATCACCGCATCCTGCAGGTCGGTGCGCCGTTCCATGCCGTCGACGATGCCGATCACGGCGTACGCGACGCCCCCGATGAACACCGAAGGCTGCGAATCGACCCGGTTGATACCCATCCGTTCCGCCGCCCGCACCCCGAGCAGAGCGACGCGATCCGCCCGCTCATCGTGCCCCTCATCGAAGGCGCGCCCTGTTGTGATCCTGCCGTCGACCGTCCCGATCAGATCGCCTGTCGATGCGAAGAGACGGGGCGACGCGGGGACGGGAGCCGACGGGTCATTGACCGGAACAGCGGTGATGGTCTCATCCTCGGCCAGAGTGACTTCGCCGAGCAGAACAGCGGACTCCACGCCCGCCAGCAGCTGCACCCGATCCGCGGAGTCCCACGGGAGGCGACCGGCGGCGACGGTCGTGTTCTTCGAACCGGAGGTCGCTTCGGTCGGCGTGACCAGTACCTGGGTGGCGGCCACCCCGTCGAATTGACTCGCGATCTGCCCTGCCGCGGTCTGCGCGAAGCCGATCGTCGCCACAAGGGATCCGATTCCGAGGACGGTTCCGAGGATCGTCATCACCAGCCGTGCGGGGCGTGAGCCGATATCTGCGGTCGCCTCGGTGACGAGATCCTGGAACGTGAAGCGATCGGCATGCTTCACCTCGGGAACGAGCGGCGCGGCGCCCACCGACTCGTCGGGCTGCTCCGCCATCGGGCCTTCGGCATCCGCCTTCTTACGCCGCCACGGCCAGCGGATCACAGCTCGGTCAATCTGCCGTCGGCGATCCGGATACAGCGGCGCGCACGTCGCGCCACCGCATCGTCGTGCGTGATGACGATCAGAGTGAGCCCGTCCGCGTTGAGCTCCTCGAACAGCGACATGACCTCTCCGGACGTGCGCTGATCCAGGTTCCCGGTCGGCTCATCGGCGAGCAGCAGTCGAGGTCCGCTGACCACGGCCCTGGCGACGGCGACACGCTGACGCTCACCTCCGGAGAGCGACCCGGGATAGAAGTCGATGCGATGCTCGAGCCCCACTCGGGTGAGGGCCTCCCGCGCTCGCGACTCGCGCTCACGACGAGGAACACCGCTGTACAGCATCGGCATCAGCACGTTGTCGAGGACCGTGCGCCGCGGAAGCAGATGGAACGACTGGAAGACGAAACCGATGAAGCGCGCCCGGGCGGCCGCCCGCTCGTCGTCCGAGAGATCGCCGGTGAGCGACCCCGCCAGCCGGTACTCGCCGACGCTCGGGCGGTCCAGAAGACCGAGGATGTTGAGCATCGTCGACTTGCCGGAGCCGCTGGGGCCGACGATCGAGATGTAGTCGCCCGCGGCTGCCGACAACGTCGCGCCCTTGAGCGCCTGCACCTCGGGTGGGCCGGGAAAGGACCGCGTCACATCACGGAGTTCGACCAGCGGTGGCGCCACCGCTTCGTCCGGCGAATCGAGGATGACGTCGGCGAGAGGCTGGCTCACCGCCCGACCACCACGAGCTCGCCCTCTTCGAGCTCACCCTCCGTGGGTGTGATCTCCACCGCGCCGCGGGCGGCGAGTCCCGTCTTGACGACGACGATCCGGGTCTCCGCGTCCTCCCCCTTGCGCGGATCCGATTCGACGACCTCAACCCGTGACTCGCCGCCGGGTCCAGCCGTGAGCGCGGCGAGCGGAACGGAGAGAACATCGCCTTCGGTGGCCCCGACGGCGATCTTGACCCGCACATTGCTCCCCTGGAGCTGCTGGATCTGCTCCGCTGTCAGCGGATCCGGATCCAGGAGCACTTCCCAGCGCGCCTTGCTGTCCTTGCCGGCGTTGAGCGCCGAGATCACCGCACGATGCTCTGTGCCGTCCGGCAACTCGAAGGTGCCTTCCGCTCCCACCTTGAGCAGACGAGCGTCGGCCTCGGCCGCTGCGCCGGTCAGCCGAACCGTGGCACCGGACACCGTCATCGACGACCCGCTCACCGTGTCGCCGCGCTTGACGTTGACCGCATCCACTCGTCGCGGGAGCTCCGTGAGATAGAGCACCTCGCTCGACGGCAGGAACGGAAGCACGCTCTGGCGCGCCGTCTCCAACGCCTGGTTGGCCGCCTCGACCTGCGCGTATGCCGAGTCCAGCATCGCGCGCTCCGCGCCGGTGTTCTTCGCCGCCCAGAGCTGATCGCGCTCGAGTTTGGCGGTCTGCAGGTCCCACTCGGCCTGCTGGACTCCCTCGCCCTTGGCCTTGGCATCGGCGAGGGCCTGCTCGGCCTGAGCGACCTTCACATCGGCCTGCCACGCCTCCACCTTGCTGGGGCCAGAACCCGCAGCGTCCAGCGCGGCCTGGGCCTGACTGACGCTGTCGTTCGCACTGCGCACGTTCTCCTCTGCGGATCGCACTCCCGCGGTCGCATCCTCGCCGGACGACGGCGCCGGATAGCCGGCTTGAGTGTAGAGCTGCCCCACGGCATCGGCTGTCGCCCCGTCGAACAGGTCCGAGCCGACATCGCCCGGGTTGATCCCGACCGCGACGAGTGCCTGCTTGAGCTGCAGGACATCCGGGCCGGACACGCCGACGCGCAGAGTGCGGTACGCCGGCAGCTCTCCTGGCAGCACGATGACAGGGCGACCCGCCACCTCCAGCGCGATGGAGAGCGGGGTGAAGGTCGCGCCGACGGCAGGAACCTGCCCGGTCACGACGGCCCGCCCTTCCGTTCCGGTCGTGTCGATCGTCACCTCGACGGCATCCGCGTAGCCGACGTCCGCGCGCAGCGTCACGTCGTTGCTCAGCGATCCGAACTCGACCGGAACCGTCACCAGCCCTGGCTCAGGGGTATCCCCGTTCGCCTCAGCCGGAGAGATCAGGAAGTGCCCGATCAGGAGGCCGGCGACAAGGCTGACGACAGCGCACGCCGCCACGATCCACAGCGTGCGGTTTCCGCGCAGTACACGGCCCCAGCCGCTGACCTTCGAGGTGTCGGCGTCGGCGGACGCGTCATCCGCATCGCCGTCGGTCTCGCCGTTGATCTCGGCTTCGAGGTCGGCTTCGATATCGAGCGGGAACGCCGTCGTGGGGGTCTCGTCTTCTCGCATCAGTTGCTCTGCTCGGCCGCCGCCTTGAACGCCTCGAGGTCTGCCTTGTTGTCGGCGATGAACTTCTCCTCCTGGGCGAACTGGATCTTCAGCGACTTCTCCAGGTACGACGTCTCCTTGCGGCACTCCAAGTCCTTCAGCGCCAGCTCGACCTCACGCTCGCCGAGCTTCTTCATCTCGGGGCTCTTGCTCGGGTCCTCGACGGTCTCGGGGTCCACAGGTGTGCTGCCGTCGCCGTACGCGGCCTCGTAGATCTTCTGCTGTTCGTCGGAGATCGACATCGACGCATCGGACTGCGCCTTGAACCCGGGCTCACCGGCGTCGGCCATGCACGCCGCCCATGCCGCGTTGAGCTCCTTGAACTCGGGCGACTCCTGCGTGCCCGACCACAGCTTGTCCATCTTCTCGCGAAGCTCGGTGAACTCGTCCGACTGCCACGGGTCCTCGCCCTGCACCTCGTGCTGCGCCCGGCCCTGGCAGCCGGCGTCCTCCCACTTGTACTCGTAGGTGGCGCCCTCGGCGATCTCCTCCTCGGGGGGAGCGCCGTAGAGCGTTTCGTAGTAGGCGGTCTGCTCCGACTCGCTGAGGGAGGCGACGTAGTCCGCATTCGGGTCGGCCGTCTCCTCGGGCGGGTTCTCCTCCATCTGCTCGTTCCATGGGCTGTTCACCATGCCGTAGCCGTACTTCTCGACCCATTCGCGCGACTCAGGGTCCCACTCGCCTCCGTCATCGGAGAACACCGTGCCGTTGTTCTGGGTGTTCGGCTTGTACTCGAAGCCTTCCTCAGCCATGCACTCCGCCATGGCTTCTTCCTGCTTGCGGTTCTGCTCCTCGAACTGCTTCTGCTGCTCCTCGGGAGACAGATCGCCACCCCATGCCGCGGAGAGGTACTTGTTCAGCGGCGAATCCTCGTAGTCGAGCTTGTCAGCGCCGGGCCCGCCCGCGCAGCCGGCGAGAGCGAAAACGAGAGCGGTGGTCGCGACGAGCGCGAGGGAACCGGGGGATCTCATGGGGGAAACTCCTTCGTGGGTCCGGCAGACGTCGGACGACTCCGCTCAGGATAGACAGAGTCGCCCGCACCCCGCGTCCCCCTTTCGGGGGACTTCAGGACATTCACATCTTTTCGGAACGGAGGATGCTAAAGGACGATCAGCGGGCTCGCGGATGAGACGTGGTGTAGATGTCGCGCAGGGTGTCGACCGACACGTGCGTGTAGATCTGCGTGGTCGCGACAGAGGCGTGACCGAGCAGCTCCTGGACGACGCGCACGTCGGCACCGCCCTGGAGCAGGTGGGTCGCGAACGAATGGCGGAGGGTGTGCGGCGAGACCTCCGCGGTGATCTGCGCACCTTCGGCGGCCGCGCGGATCACGAGCCACGCGCTCTGCCGGGACAGAGGTGCCCCCCGCGCGCCGAGGAAGAGCCGTGCCGATGCGCGCCCCTTCGCCGCGAGCCCAGGGCGCACACGGGTGAGGTAGGCATCGACGGCGATGCGCGCGTATGAGCCCAGCGGGACGATGCGCTCCTTTGATCCCTTTCCGCGCAGACGCAGAACGTCGCCGTGGGCCAGATCGTCGACATCGAGCCCCACCGCTTCGGACACGCGTGCCCCGGTGGCGTACAGCAGTTCCAGGAGCGCACGATCGCGGATGCCGAGGGGCTCCTCCGCTGAAGGCGCGGCGAGCAGGCGCTCCACCTGGTCGATGGTCAGCGCCTTCGGCAGCCGCTGCGGCGCCTTCGGGGGCCGCAGGCGGCCACTCGGGTCATCCGCCTCGATACCCTCGCGTGCGAGGAAACGGTGCCATCCGCGGACCGACGACTGCAGACGGGCGAGGCTGGTGGCAGCGGGCGGCGGGTCCGCTGCAGAACGCTCGGCGATGAATCGACCGACGACCGCCGGGGACACGTCGACCGTCTCCTCGATGCCGTTCTCGACGAGCCAGTTCCGGTACCCGTCCAGATCACGCCGATACGCGGCGACCGTATGGGCGCTCAGCCCGCGTTCGATCGTGATGTGCCGCAGGTAGGCATCCAGCGCCCGATCGAGCAGCACGGCTACGCCCCGCCGACCCCGCGCCGCTCTGCCGCGAGCACCCCGATCGACAGGATCGCGTTGCGCATCCGTCCGTCGAGCACAGCATCCACGGCCTCGCTCAGCGGCACCCACTCGACGCGGATGTCGGCCTCCTCGTCGGTGCGATCATGAGCGGTGGCCGCCCGGGAGATTCCAGTGGCGAGGAACAGATGGATGATCTCGTTGTTCCCGCCCGGCGTCGTGTATGTCGACACCAACGGCTCCCAGTGCGCTGCCGTCACATCGGCCTCCTCCGCGAGCTCGCGCTGAGCGGCGAGAAGAGGCTCCTCCCCCTCGATATCGAGGAGGCCGGCCGGCAGCTCCCAATCGCGGTGGCGGATCGGATGCCGGTACTGCTGGATCAGCAGCACCCGCCCTTCGTCATCCACCGCCACGACCGCGACGGCACCGGTGTGGTCCACGTACTGGCGCACGATCTCGCCGTCGCCGTAGCGGAACCGATCGGAGCGGACATCCCACACCGCGCCCTGGTAGACCTTCTCGCTGGCGACGATCTCCGGCGAGAAGGGCTCGTCGCGCAGGTCAGTCATCTTCGCTGACATCGAACAGTTCGCTGGAGCGGTGCCGTTCGATCGCCGCGCCGACCAGCCCGCGGAACAACGGGTGCGGAGCAGTCGGACGCGACCGCAGTTCCGGGTGCGCCTGGGTGGCGATGTAGTACGGGTGCACGTCGCGCGGCAGTTCCACGTACTCGACCAGGTCGAGTTCGGGGTTGAGTCCGGAGAAGACCAGACCGGCCGCGGAGAGGCGGTCCCGGTAGGCGTTGTTCACTTCGTAGCGGTGACGGTGACGCTCGGAGGCCTGCGGTGCGTCGTAGAGTTCCCGCGCCAGCGAGCCCTCGGCGAGATCCGCCTGATAGAGGCCGAGGCGCATGGTGCCGCCGAGGTCTCCGCCGTCGAGGATCTCGACCTGTTCGGCCATGGTCGCGATGACCGGCTCCGACGTCTCCGGATCGAACTCGGTGGACGAGGCACCGGCGATGCCGGCGACGTCACGGGCGTACTCGATGACCATGCACTGGAGGCCGAGGCAGAGGCCGAGTGTGGGGATGCCCTGCTCGCGCGCGAACTTCAGTGCGCCGAGCTTGCCCTCGATGCCACGGATACCGAAGCCGCCCGGCACGCAGATGCCGTCGAGCTCGGACAGTTGCGCCTGGGCCCCCTCTGGCGTCTCGCACAGATCGGACGGGATCCAGCGGATGTTGACCTTGGTCTCCTGCGCGAAACCGCCGGCCTTGAGCGCCTCGGTCACCGACAAGTAGGCGTCAGGCAGATCGATGTACTTGCCGACGAGACCGATCGTGACCTCGTGCTTCGGGTTGTGCACAGCGTGCAGCACCTTGCTCCAGCGGGTCCAATCGACCTCGCCCGCCGCCTTCTGGTCGAGACCCAGGCGGCGCACGATGTAGGAGTCGAGACCCTGATCGTTGAGCGTCGACGGGATGTCATAGATGCTCGGCAGGTCGACCGTGTTGATGACGCCTTCGACGTCGACGTCGCACATCAGGGCGATCTTGTTGCGGTTGCTCTCGCTCACCGGCCGATCGCTGCGCAGCACCAGAGCGTCCGGCTGGATACCGACCTGACGGAGGGCAGCCACGGAGTGCTGAGTCGGCTTGGTCTTCTGCTCCCCCGATGCCCCCATGAACGGCACCAGCGAGACGTGCACGAAGAACACGCTGTCGCGGCCGAGCTCGTGGCGCAACTGACGGGCGGACTCCAGGAAGGGCTGCGATTCGATGTCGCCGACCGTGCCGCCGACCTCGGTGATGATGACGTCCGGGCGCGGCTCTTCAGAAGCCTGCAGGCGCATCCGGCGCTTGATCTCATCGGTGATGTGCGGGATGACCTGCACCGTGTCACCGAGGTACTCGCCGCGGCGCTCCCTGGCGATGACCTGCGAGTAGATCTGCCCCGTGGTGACGTTCGCCGCCTGCGAGAGGTTGATGTCGAGGAAGCGCTCGTAGTGCCCGATGTCGAGATCGGTCTCGGCACCGTCGTCGGTGACGAAGACCTCACCGTGCTGGAACGGGTTCATGGTGCCAGGGTCCACGTTCAGATACGGGTCGAGCTTCTGCATGACCACGCGGAGTCCGCGTGCGGTCAGGAGGTTGCCCAGGCTTGCTGCGGTGAGCCCCTTACCCAAAGACGAAACGACACCACCTGTCACAAAAATGTGCTTGGTCGTGTCGTTCTTGGGGCCCGCGGCAGAAGAGTTCATCACGGGCTTCGATCCTATCAGGCAACAAGGCCGCGGAGGCTGAGAAGTTCTCTGGCGTGTGTGAGCGCGGCGTCCGAATCCGTCAGTCCCGACAGCAGTCGCGCCATCTCGGCTTCCCGCTCCGCGCCCTCCAGCCGTCGCACGCTGGAGGCCGTGACCGCGCCGTCGCTGGCCTTGACGACCGAGAGGTGGTTCGAGGCGAAGGCTGCGACCTGCGCCAGATGCGTGACGACGATGACCTGGGAAGATTCCGCGAGCCGGGCGAGTCGCCGGCCGACCTCGATCGCCGCGGCACCGCCGATGCCCGCATCGACCTCGTCGAAGACGAACGTCGGCACCGGATCGGTACCGGCGATGACGACTTCGATCGCGAGCATCACGCGGGACAGTTCGCCGCCGGAAGCGCCCTTGGAGACGGCGCGCGGCTCGGCACCGGGGTGCGGAGCCAGCAGGATCGACACGTCGTCACGGCCGTGCGCGCTCTCCGCACCGACGGCGACGGAAACCTCGAGGCGTGCATCCGGCATCGCCAGCGCGTGCAATTCGTCGGTGACGGCTGCGCCCAGTCGCGTGGCGGCGTCGGTTCGTGCCGCCGTCAGCTGTGCTGCCGCCTCGTCGAGCACGGTTCGTGCCGCGGCGCGCTCCGCCTCCAACCGTTCGATTCGTTCGCCGTCGTCGTCGAGTTCGGCCAGTCGCGCGGATCCGGTCTCCCAGAGTGCGAGAGCCTCGTCGAGCGAGCCGTGCGCACGGATCAGCGTCGTGAGCGCAGCGCGGCGCTCCTCGACGGCGGCCAGCTCGTGCGGACCGGACTCGTCGAGATCGGCGAGGTAGGCCGACAGCTGGCCTGCCAGATCGGCGATCCGGTATCCGACGTCGGCGAGGCTTTCGGCGATCTCCGCGAGCTTCGAGTCAGTCGCACGCTCCAGTGCGCGCCGCGCCTCGGCGACGAGCGCTGAGGCATCGGCATCGCCTTCGTCACTCGACAGCGAGCCCCGGGCGAGCGCCGCGGCGAGCCGCAGCTCCTCCGCGTTCGCCAGTCGCTCTGCCCGCTCCGCGAGCGCGGTGTCCTCCCCCGTTTCAGGAGCGGTGGCCTCGATCAGCGCGAGAGCCTCCCTGAGCCTGCCGGCCTCCTCGGCGCGTCGATCGCGGTTCTCCGTGATCTCCGTGATCTCCGCATCGAGTTCGCGCCACCGCGTGAAGGATGCCGTGTACGCGTCGAGGCAGGTGCTGATCAGCGCTCCCCCGAAACGGTCGAGCGCATCGCGCTGCTCCACGGAGGAGCGCAGCCGCAACTGATCGGACTGACCGTGCACGACGACGAGTTCCTCGGCGAGTGCGGAGAGCACTCCAGCCGGCGCGGCACGGCCCCCGACGCTCGCCCTGCTGCGCCCTTCGGCGCTGAGGGTACGGGAGACGTAGAGCTCGGCGAGCCCGTCTCCTGCCGGTTCGAGGTCGCCGCCGGCATCGGCGACGATGTCGGCGATGTCGCCTGCGGATGGCACGATCCAGACGCCGGCGACCGATGCCTGCCCTGTGCCGGCGCGCACGGCGCCGGAGTCGGCGCGCTGGCCGAGCAGCAGCCCGAGTCCCGTCACGACCATCGTCTTGCCCGCACCGGTCTCGCCGGTGATCGCGGTGAACCCCGGCCCGAGAGGCAGCACCGCATCGGCGATGACGCCGAGCCCCTGCATCCGCATCTCCTCGATCATCAGGCGGTTCCCGCGCTCTGGCCGCGCCAGCCGTCGACCGGCAACTGGAACTTGCGCACCAGTCGATCGGTGAAGGCAGAGGGATGCAGACGTGCGAGTCGCACCGGGCGTGAAGAGCGTCGCACCACGACCCGTGCACCCGGCGGCAGGTCGTGCGAGCGCCGGCCGTCGCACCAGAGGATGCCGGAGCCGTCGGTGCGCTCCAGCATCTCGATGGCGACGGCGGCATCCGGGCTGACGACGAGCGGCCGCGCGAAGAGCGCGTGCGCGGACAGCGGCACCACGGCGATCGCCTCGACGCTCGGCCAGATCACCGGTCCGCCGCCGGAGAAGTTGTAGGCGGTCGAACCGGTCGGCGTGGACACGACCATCCCGTCGCAGCCGAACGTGGACAGCGGGCGGCCGTCGATCTCGAGCACCACTTCGATCATGCGCTCCCGGCTGGCCTTCTCGACCGTCGCCTCGTTGAGCGCCCAGGTCTCATAGATCACGGCACCGGCGGCGTCCTTCACCCGCACGGACAAAGCCATCCGCTCCTCGACGTCGTAGTCGCGGGCGATGACGCGCCGCATGGCGTCGTCCATGTCGTCGCGTTCGATCTCCGCGAGGAATCCGACATGCCCCATGTTGATCCCGAGCACGGGCGCTCCGCAGCCTCGAACCAGCTCCGCGGCCCGCAGGATCGTGCCGTCGCCGCCGAGGACGACGGCGAGTTCGAGAGCGGACTGCGCGACGGTGCCGCCGAGCACGTCCACGTCGGCGAAGCCCGCATCGACCGCAGCGAGTTCGGCGCGGTCATCGGCAGACAGAACGGGTCGCGCTCCGGCATCGCGGAGCGCCTCGACCACGCGTCGGGCCGCCAGGACGGTGTCCTCACGACCGGCATGGGCGACGACCAGGATGTAGCGCTCGTTCATCGTGCCCCCGCCAGTGCGTTGATCGTCTCGGTCCATTCTGACGGATCGGATCCGCGCTCCGGTGCAAGGTGCACGAGATACTCCGCGTTGCCGTGCGTCCCGAGGATGGGCGACGGCAGGATGCCGAGCATCCTGAGTCCGACATCCCAGGCGCTCCAGACGGTGCGTGCCACGGCATCCGCTCGGGTTGCCGGGTCTGTGACGAGTCCGCCGCGGACGGCCGTGCGTCCGACTTCGAACTGAGGCTTGATCAGGAGCATCACGTCTGCGGTGGGCGCGGCGACCTTCGCGACCGCGGGCAGCACGAGCTCGAGGGAGATGAAGGAGAGGTCGCCGACGATGAGGTCGGGCGGGGTGTCCTCACCGGTCACCTCCGCGAGATTCTCCGGCGTCATGTAGCGGACGTTGTACCCCTCGACCGGTGTGACCCCGGGGTCCGCAGCGATCGAGGGAGCGAGCTGACCGTGGCCGACGTCGACAGCGAGCACGCGCCGGGCGCCGCGCTCGCGCAGCACCTGAGTGAACCCACCGGTCGATGCGCCCATATCGAGGGCCAGGCGGCCGTCGACCGCGATGCCGAAACCATCGATCGCCGCGATGAGCTTGTGCGCAGCGCGTCCGACGTAATGATCGGTGCCGGCGACTGCGAGCTCGGCACCGTCGTGCACGGGCGTGGACGCCTTGATGACCGGTCGGCCGTCGACGCTGACCAGGCCGTCCGTTATGAGCGCGGCCGCATGGTTGCGTGAACGGGCGAGGCCTCGGGCTGCGAGGGCGACGTCGAGACGCGTCATCGGGATCCTGTGGTGTCCCGCTGCTCGAGCTTCGCGCCACCCTCGAGCCGGCGGGAGAGTTCGTCGTGCAGCGCGGAGTAGGCCTCAGCCCGAGCCGGGAGCGGCTGCCCTTCGATCAGGCGCAGACGGCTCCACAGACCATCGGTCGGCGTGCTCGTCGAATCTTCGCTCACAGCTTCTACTGTACGCGGAGGGGCGGACAGCGAGCGATGCCACGGCGTACCAGGGCGGATGCCGATTCAGGGGCGGTGGAACGGGTCGGCGTAGAGCCGCTCCGGTACTCGCAGCACGAACACCGCGGTACCTGATGCCCAGATGGCTGCAGCGCCGGCGCGGAGCAGGTCGATCTGCGACGTCCCCTCGGCGACGATCTCGACGTCGGCGCCGGACACGCGCACCGCGGCGTCGTTCACATGGAAGACGCCATCCTTCTCCACCGTCTGCGGGTAGGGCTGGTGCAGCTCCCGCAGGTCGCTGAGGATGAAGGTCGGCCGCGATTCCGCCGGAGCGGCAAGCACGTGCTTGGGCCGATCGATGCCGGTGAGCACCAGCGCGGAGTCGATTCCCGCCCGCGAAGCGCCGAGGATATCGGTGTCGAGGCGGTCGCCGATGAACATCGACTTCTGCGCACCGAAACGCGCGGTCGCCTCCTCGAAGATCGGCACCTCTGGCTTGCCCGCAACGGTCGCGAGTCGTCCGATCGCGGTGTGCACCGCCGACACCAGGGTGCCGTTGCCCGGGGCGACGCCGCGCTCCTGAGGAATCGTCCAGTCGGTGTTGGTGGCGATCCAGGGGATGCCGCCTTCTTCCTCCGGGAGCTTCAGTGCGAACGCGGCCTCGGCCAGGTCTGTCCATGCCACCTGCGGGGCGAAGCCCTGCACGACGGCCGCAGGGCTGTCCTCGGCGCTGCGAGTGACTCGATAGCCGGCCTTCTGCGCCTCATCGACGAGCCCGTCGCCTCCGACCACCAGGATCGTGGCCGGTGGCGGTACGAGCTTCGTCAGCAGGCGCATCGCCGCTTGCGGGCTGGTCACGACATCCGACGGCGCAACAGCGAGCCCCAGGCTCGTCAGGTGCGCTGCGACGGACGCGTCGGTCCGCGAAGCGTTATTGGTGATGTAACCGATGCGCGCGGTCTCCGCCGCCTTGTTGAGGCTCGAGACGGCGTACGGAAGGGCGCCTGCACCCGCGTAGACGACTCCGTCTAGATCCGCCAGGACCGTGTCGACGCCGTCCAAGGGCGTGCGCGTGGGGCGCTTCTTGGAGAACAGCGCCACTACGCGTCCTGCTCCGGCGCCTCGGATCCCTGCTGGCCGTCACCCTCGTCTTCGGAGTCGTCCTCGTCGGATTCGCCGAGGAGCTCACGAACCTCGTCCTCGACCGTGGGCTCCGCGTCAACGACGGAAGCGTCGTCCTCGTCGGCATCCGGCACCGAAGCCTCTGCGATCGAGGATTCCTCGCCTGATGCTTCCTCGGCGGCCGCGTCTTCAGCGGGAGTCTCTTCGACTGCGGCATCCGCGGGGAGCTCGTCATCGATGAAATCGCCCTCGATGAGGCCGTCCTCCACGATGATCTCCTCGTCGCCTTCTTCGTCGATGCCGAGCGCCGCCGCGGCCACATCGGCACGCGTCGCCCAGAACGCAGCCTCGTCGGCGCGTCCGAGATCCTCGAGCACGGCAGCGCGTGCGGAGAACAGCGCGGGACTCCACTCGAACGCACGATCGGGGTCCAACTCCGGAATCTCGAGTTCACCGAGCGCCAGCTCGAGTTCGCCCTGATCGAGTCGAGCGCCGGACATCGCGATGGCCAGCGCGACACGCACCGGAGTCTCCAGCGCGGAGCGATCAACTGCGCGACCGGTCTCGAGAGCACGGTCCGGGCGGCCGATACCACGCTCGCTGTCGACCATCAGCGCGATCTGATCGTCCTTGCCGGAGATCCGGCGGTAGGTACGCAGTTCCCGAAGCGCGAGAGCGAAGTCCTCTGTCGCGTACGCAGTGATCCCGAGCGTTTCGCGGACGATCGCGATGCGCCCGGCGCGACGGGATGCCGCCAGAGCATGGGCGTGCGCAAGTGCCGGGTCTTCGTCGATGAGCTGCGAAGCCATCACCAGATGGCGCGCGACCTGATCGGCGTTCTCCTTGCTGAGCGTCTTCAGTTCGTTCCGAGCAGAAGGGTGCAGGTCACGAGCGGTGACCTCTTCAGGGATCTCCGGGTCGTTCGAACGCGGACGCTCATCAGCTGCCTGCAGTGGACGCGTGCGGCCGCCTCCCCCACGCTGCGGGAAGGAACGACGGTCATCATCGCGACGTGGTCCACGATCGCCACGGTTGTCGCCATCGCGACGCGGGGCATCCGAACGGTAACCACCTTCACGGCGCGGACCACCATCGGAACGAGGACCGCCTTCACGGCGTGGCCCGTCTGAGCGGTATCCGCCCTCGCGACGCGGAGCGCCATCGGAACGAGGTCCACCATCGCGGCGCGGAGCATCGGAACGGTAACCGCCCTCGCGACGCGGAGCGCCATCGGAACGAGGACCACCATCACGGCGCGGCCCGTCTGAGCGGTAGCCACCCTCGCGACGCGGAGCACCATCGGAGCGAGCGCCGCCATCACGACGCGGCCCGTCTGAGCGGTAGCCACCCTCGCGACGCGGGGCGCCATCGGAACGAGGGCCACCGTCGCGACGCGGACCGTCGGAGCGGTATCCGCCCTCACGGCGCGGAGCGCCATCAGAACGAGCGCCACCATCACGACGCGGCCCGTCATCACGGCGGGGCGCACGATCGCCGCGGTTGTCACCGTCTCGACGGAACCCACCTTCACGACGCGGAGCACCATCGGAGCGGGACCCACTGTCACGACGCGGAGCGCCCTGACTGTATCCGCCCTCGCGACGCGGAGCACCATCGCGGCCACCAGCGCCAGAAGGACGTTTGTCACCGTCACGACGCGGAGCACTGTCACGACGCGGAGCGTCCGAACGACGCTGATCACCGTCGCGCCGTGGAGCGCCCCCGTCACGAGCGCTGCCGGAACGACCACCAGAAGTGCGGTCTCCGCGCGATCCGTTGTCGTCGTTGCGACGCGGACGGCGCTCTCCTTCTTCCGGCATGATTCTCCCTGTGTCGTTTTTGTGTTGTTAACGCGAAATGGCCACCCAACGATGGGTGGCCATTTGCTTAAAAGAAGTCCGGCGGTGTCCTACTCTCCCACAGGGTCCCCCCTGCAGTACCATCGGCGCTGTGAGGCTTAGCTTCCGGGTTCGGAATGTAACCGGGCGTTTCCCTCACGCTATGGCCGCCGAAACACTATTGATGTTTCAATCAAAACACATAACAAAGTCATTGTTATGTGGTTCTCGACCGTACATCGAGAACCACTCAGTGGACGCGTAGCACCAACAAACGGGTGTGTTATCAAGTCATCGGCTTATTAGTACCAGTCAGCTGCACACGTTACCGTGCTTCCACATCTGGCCTATCAACCCAGTAGTCTGGCTGGGAGCCTCTCACCCGAAGGTATGGAAATCTCATCTTGAGGCCGGCTTCCCGCTTAGATGCTTTCAGCGGTTATCCATCCCGAACGTAGCTAATCAGCGGTGCTCCTGGCGGAACAACTGACACACCAGAGGTTCGTCCAACCCGGTCCTCTCGTACTAGGGTCAGATCCTCTCAAATTTCCTACGCGCGCAGCGGATAGGGACCGAACTGTCTCACGACGTTCTAAACCCAGCTCGCGTACCGCTTTAATGGGCGAACAGCCCAACCCTTGGGACCTACTCCAGCCCCAGGATGCGACGAGCCGACATCGAGGTGCCAAACCATGCCGTCGATATGGACTCTTGGGCAAGATCAGCCTGTTATCCCCGAGGTACCTTTTATCCGTTGAGCGACAGCGCTTCCACAAGCCACTGCCGGATCACTAGTCCCGACTTTCGTCCCTGCTCGACCTGTCAGTCTCACAGTCAAGCTCCCTTGTGCACTTACACTCGACACCTGATTACCAACCAGGTTGAGGGAACCTTTGGGCGCCTCCGTTACTTTTTGGGAGGCAACCGCCCCAGTTAAACTACCCACCAGGCACTGTCCCTGAACCGGATTACGGTTCGAAGTTAGATATCCAGAGTGACCAGAGTGGTATTTCAACAATGACTCCACATGAACTAGCGTCCACGCTTCAAAGTCTCCCACCTATCCTACACAAGCCACACCGAACACCAATACCAAGCTGTAGTAAAGGTCACGGGGTCTTTCCGTCCTGCTGCGCGTAACGAGCATCTTTACTCGTAATGCAATTTCGCCGAGTTCGCGGTTGAGACAGTTGGGAAGTCGTTACGCCATTCGTGCAGGTCGGAACTTACCCGACAAGGAATTTCGCTACCTTAGGATGGTTATAGTTACCACCGCCGTTTACTGGGGCTTAAATTCTCAGCTTCGCCTTGCGGCTAACCGGTCCTCTTAACCTTCCAGCACCGGGCAGGCGTCAGTCCGTATACATCGTCTTGCGACTTAGCACGGACCTGTGTTTTTAGTAAACAGTCGCTACCCACTAGTCTCTGCGGCCTCCAAACGCTTTTGGGAGTAAATCCCTATACGCCGAAGGCCCCCCTTCTCCCGAAGTTACGGGGGCATTTTGCCGAGTTCCTTAACCACGATTCTCTCGATCTCCTTGGTATTCTCTACCTGACCACCTGAGTCGGTTTGGGGTACGGGCGGCTTGAACCTCGCGTCGATGCTTTTCTTGGCAGCATAGGATCATCCACTTTTTATCCGCATCGTGTCTCAGCCTATGTGAGTCGCGGATTTGCCTACGACTCGGCCTACGCACTTGCACCAGGACTACCATCGCCCGGCTGGACTACCTTCCTGCGTCACACCTGTTAATACGCTAACCGCACCAGAATGGGGTCGTGCGCTAGGCCCAGAGCGTCACCCCGAAGGGATCAGTCACTGGGATTCAGACACTTAGCACTACTGGATTAGCTTGGGCGGTTCTTCGCCGGTACGGGAATATCAACCCGTTGTCCATCGACTACGCCTGTCGGCCTCGCCTTAGGTCCCGACTTACCCAGGGAAGATTAGCTTGACCCTGGAACCCTTGGTCTTTCGGAGGACGTGTTTCTCACACGTCATTCGCTACTCATGCCTGCATTCTCACTCGTGTAGCCTCCACGGCTGGTTCACACCGCCGCTTCGCTGGCCACACGACGCTCTCCTACCCATCAACACGGCTGGACCACGAAGGCCTACCAATAATGTCAATGCCACAACTTCGGTGGCGTGCTTGAGCCCCGTTACATTGTCGGCGCGGAATCACTTGACCAGTGAGCTATTACGCACTCTTTCAAGGGTGGCTGCTTCTAAGCCAACCTCCTGGTTGTCACAGCAACTCCACATCCTTTCCCACTTAGCACGCGCTTTGGGACCTTAGTTGGTGGTCTGGGTTGTTTCCCTCTCGACTATGAAGCTTATCCCCCACAGTCTCACTGCTGCGCTCTCACTTACCGGCATTCGGAGTTTGGCTGACGTCAGTAACCTTGTAGGGCCCATCGGCCATCCAGTAGCTCTACCTCCGGCAAGAAACACGCAACGCTGCACCTAAATGCATTTCGGAGAGAACCAGCTATCACGAAGTTTGATTGGCCTTTCACCCCTATCCACAGCTCATCCCCTCAGTTTTCAACCTAAGTGGGTTCGGTCCTCCACGACGTCTTACCGTCGCTTCAACCTGGCCATGGATAGATCACTTCGCTTCGGGTCTAGGACATGCGACTGAATCGCCCTATTCAGACTCGCTTTCGCTACGGCTACCCCACACGGGTTAACCTCGCCACATATCGCTAACTCGCAGGCTCATTCTTCAAAAGGCACGCTGTCACCCCTACTAAGGAGGCTCCAACGGTTTGTAAGCAAACGGTTTCAGGTACTATTTCACTCCCCTCCCGGGGTACTTTTCACCTTTCCCTCACGGTACTTGTCCGCTATCGGTCATCTGGGAGTATTTAGGCTTATCAGGTGGTCCTGACAGATTCACACGGGATTTCTCGGGCCCCGTGCTACTTGGGATACTCTTCGCGCCAAGAGAGGCATTTCGACTACGGGGTTGGCACCCTCTATGACCGGCCTTTCAAGACCGTTCGTCTATACCTTCTTGTAACGCCGCCATCTCGGCAGAAATGACTGAAAAGTCCCACAACCCCCAACGTGCAACACCTGCCGGCTATCACACACGCTAGGTTTAGCCTGTTCCGGTTTCGCTCGCCACTACTAACGGAATCGCGGTTGCTTTCTCTTCCTGTGGGTACTGAGATGTTTCACTTCCCCACGTTCCCTCTACCCGCCCTATATATTCAGGCGGGAGTCACTAGGTCGGCACGCCGCCCAGCGGGGTTTCCCCATTCGGACACCCTCGGATCAAAACTTGCTTATCAGTTCCCCGAGGCTTATCGCAGATTGCTACGTCCTTCTTCGGCTCCAGATGCCAAGGCATCCACCGTTTGCTCTTAAAGACTTGAAATCACATGAGTTTGAATCAAAAACTCGACCCAGTCACTAAAACTGGATCTGAAATTGACTAATGATCTTTAAGATCATCTTGTGCAACACACTCAAAGAGTGCATTGCAAGATGCTCGCGTCCACTGTGTAGTTCTCAAAGTACGGGCGGTGCCCCAATCCACAACCCCACAAAACCGGGGGAAACAGAAAGAGGCCCAGAGTAACCGACTGCGCTCACAACCCCGAAAGGTCAAAGCTCATCCGGTCCCTCAGGACCCAACAGCGTGCAGGCACGACATCCGAAACCCTCCCCGTTCCAACCGCAAGCGGTGTACTAGAAGAAACTCTCATCGATCGCACCATGTCAAATGTTCCACCCATGAGCTCCCAGCGAACCACGAACGGGCCCGATCTGGGGTCTGGACAGCAAAGCTGCCAGTTGCTCCTTAGAAAGGAGGTGATCCAGCCGCACCTTCCGGTACGGCTACCTTGTTACGACTTAGTCCTAATTACCGATCCCACCTTCGACGGCTCCCTCCACAAGGGTTAGGCCACCGGCTTCAGGTGTTACCGACTTTCATGACTTGACGGGCGGTGTGTACAAGACCCGGGAACGTATTCACCGCAGCGTTGCTGATCTGCGATTACTAGCGACTCCGACTTCATGAGGTCGAGTTGCAGACCTCAATCCGAACTGGGACCGGCTTTTTGGGATTCGCTCCACCTCGCGGTATTGCAGCCCTTTGTACCGGCCATTGTAGCATGCGTGAAGCCCAAGACATAAGGGGCATGATGATTTGACGTCATCCCCACCTTCCTCCGAGTTGACCCCGGCAGTATCCCATGAGTTCCCACCATTACGTGCTGGCAACATAGAACGAGGGTTGCGCTCGTTGCGGGACTTAACCCAACATCTCACGACACGAGCTGACGACAACCATGCACCACCTGTTTACGAGTGTCCAAAGAGTTGACCATTTCTGGCCCGTTCTCGTATATGTCAAGCCTTGGTAAGGTTCTTCGCGTTGCATCGAATTAATCCGCATGCTCCGCCGCTTGTGCGGGTCCCCGTCAATTCCTTTGAGTTTTAGCCTTGCGGCCGTACTCCCCAGGCGGGGAACTTAATGCGTTAGCTGCGTCACGGAATCCGTGGAATGGACCCCACAACTAGTTCCCAACGTTTACGGGGTGGACTACCAGGGTATCTAAGCCTGTTTGCTCCCCACCCTTTCGCTCCTCAGCGTCAGTTACGGCCCAGAGATCTGCCTTCGCCATCGGTGTTCCTCCTGATATCTGCGCATTCCACCGCTACACCAGGAATTCCAATCTCCCCTACCGCACTCTAGTCTGCCCGTACCCACTGCAGGCTGGGGGTTGAGCCCCCAGATTTCACAGCAGACGCGACAAACCGCCTACGAGCTCTTTACGCCCAATAATTCCGGATAACGCTTGCGCCCTACGTATTACCGCGGCTGCTGGCACGTAGTTAGCCGGCGCTTTTTCTGCAGGTACCGTCACTTTCGCTTCTTCCCTGCTAAAAGAGGTTTACAACCCGAAGGCCGTCATCCCTCACGCGGCGTTGCTGCATCAGGCTTCCGCCCATTGTGCAATATTCCCCACTGCTGCCTCCCGTAGGAGTCTGGGCCGTGTCTCAGTCCCAGTGTGGCCGGTCACCCTCTCAGGCCGGCTACCCGTCGACGCCTTGGTGAGCCATTACCTCACCAACAAGCTGATAGGCCGCGAGCCCATCCCCAACCGAAAAATCTTTCCAAACGTTGACCATGCGGTCACGTCTCGTATCCAGTATTAGACGCCGTTTCCAGCGCTTATCCCAGAGTCAGGGGCAGGTTGCTCACGTGTTACTCACCCGTTCGCCACTGATCCACCCAGCAAGCTGGGCTTCACCGTTCGACTTGCATGTGTTAAGCACGCCGCCAGCGTTCATCCTGAGCCAGGATCAAACTCTCCATAAAAAGAAATTGCATACCCCACCGGGAAAACGGTGACGCAGCGAGTTTGATACCGACCAAAGAGACAAATTCATTGCTGACTTCATCCGAATGCCAACCCCCAACAAAGGGGATTGGTCTTTGATCCAAAGGAATTCTCAACCAAACCAAAAGGCTTGGACGAGGATAATTTGGCATTTGACAAGTGCACGCTGTTGAGTTCTCAAGGATCGGATGCTCCCACGACCCAGCCATCACGACCAGGCCCGAAGGGCAACTTCTCTATCTTACCCACTTCCTCCCGCTTGTCAAATCGACGCGCTGAGCAGATCTGAGATCCGCTGCGCAGCCGAAACAAGCTGCAGAAGAGGTGGAATCTCCCATCCTAGACGCAAGCGCCTGAACTCTCAAGAGAGTGGATCGGGAGGTGGTTCTCCGCTTGAGGGGGGTGAAGCTCTCGGCCTCTCCGCTTCCCTGTGGGGCGAACAAGTAATAAGTTACGCGGATCCCGGGGATCTGGCAAATCGGGGCACCCCTCCCGGGCGTGTCGTGGACGGCCCGTGGCGGATTCTCCCGGGTCAGCCGGTATTTCGGCCCAGCGCGGGGCTCGGAGTAGCATCTCACCATGTCTCAGCATCGCCACGCCCGTGCCGCTTCATGAATGCGGGCGTGCGCGTTCTCACCCGTTTCTGGCGTGAGCTCGGCGGGGATCCCGGGCGTCTCATCGACCTCCCGGCGCCACCTGTCGTTCCGCTCCCCTCCCGACTCTCGACCGGAGACCTCGCGTGGGCCAGCGTCGCCGCGGCGGCGCTGGCCTCCGGACGCGCGGCTGCCGACCTCACGGCGCTGGACCCGGTGCGGATCGCACTGTCGTACCGCAGCGACCGAATGCTGCGCATCGACGGCGCCGCTCCATCGGTGTGGTCGCCGTACTCGGGCTTCTGGGTGACATCCGATGGCTGGATCCGTACGCACGGCAACTACCCGCACCACGCCGCCGCCATGCGCGCAGCGCTTCAGCTGACAGATACCGCCGTGTCTCGGGATATCTCCGCCGCCCTTGCGAGCATCGGATCGCGGGAGGCGTGCACCCGCATCTCCGGCGCGGGTGGACTCGCCGTCGAAGTGGCCGATGAGCGTCCGCAGTTCGATGCCGCACTGCGCGAGCATCCGATCGTCGAGATTCAGCACACCGAGGGCGCACCGGCACGCGTCCTCCGGCACTCCCCCGGCGACCGACCGCTAGAGGGCGTGCGCGTGCTCGACCTCACCCGTGTGATCGCCGGGCCGGTGTGCACCCGCACTTTCGCGCTGCTCGGGGCCGACGTGCTGCGGATCGACCCGCCGCACCTCCCCGAACCGGAATGGCAGCACCTCGACACCGGTCACGGCAAGCGCTCAGCCCTGCTGGATGCGCGCTCCGACAGATTCCGCGAACTGCTTTCCGGAGCCGATGTCGTCGTCCTCGGCTATCACCCGAGCGCGCTCGCCCGCCTCGGTCTCGCTCCGGATGCCCTGGCCGCGGAGCATCCGGGGACCATCGTCCTGGATCTGAGCGCATGGGGAGCGGAGCAGCCGGCGCGGCGCGGCTTCGACAGCCTCGTGCAGGCCGAGTCCGGAATCGCGGTCATCGAGTCCGCCGATGCCGGGCGGCCAGGCGCACTCCCCGCCCAGGCCCTGGATCACAGTGCCGGCTATCTGCTCGCCGCGTCCGCGATGATCCTGCTCGAGCGCCGCCGCCTGCACGGGGGCAGCTGGCGGGCGAGCACCTCGCTCCGCCGTATCGCCGCTGAGCTGCTCGGGATGCCGCGCCGCCAGGAGCCCGGATCGGATGCCGACATCGACACGACCGCCCACGCGGCGAGGTTCACCGTCGCCGGTCGACAGATCCTCACGACCCGGCCGGTGCTCCCCTGGTTCGAGTTCGAGGCTCCACGCCCCTGGTCGGGTGACCAGCCCCGCTGGTGAGCATCGCGAACCGCCGGACCCTGCAAAGCGGCGCAGCCTACGGGCTGATGAACAACCTGTCGACGGCGTCGACCAGCCGGGCAGACAGCGCGGACTCCGAGGCGACTTCGTCTAGTTGACGCAGCGCGATGTCGGGATGGTCCGTGATGATTCCATCGACGTTGTCTCGATACAGCGCACGCATCTGCGCGGCATCCTGCACCGTCCAGACGTAGAGCGACTTGCCCTCTGCCCATACCGCATCTCGAAGCGCCCTGGTGTAGACGCTCTGCTCGACGACCAGGAATGATGCAGGCGTCTGCGGCACACCTCCGTAAGCCAGCGGAACGATGAACCCGATCGTCAGGTCGGGGCGCAGCGCCGTGAACTCCTCGACCACGTCGGCACTGAGCGTGTGATAAATGTGCTCGTCGGCGCCGTCGACGCGGTCGATGATCTCGATGAGTTCAGCCACGAAACCCTCCGATTCACCTCCGTGCACCTTGATCTCGATCAGCAGCTGCTGACCGAGATCATCGGCACGCTGAAGGTACTGCTCAAGGGTCGGAATCGGTTCGGCATGCCCGATGTCGTCGCGTACCGTGACGCCAGTCGCCTCCGCAACCGTCAGCTGCGCGATGGACGTGTCCAGGCCGGCGAGACGATTCAGGTCGGGATCATGCATGAGAACCCAGCCGCCGTCGCTGGTCTGCTGGATGTCCATCTCGACCAGTTCGGCGCCGGCGGCGTGCGCGGCGTCGAGCGATCCCAGTGTGTTCTCGACACCCCGCTCGGTGAATCCCCGATGAGCCAGCACCGTCGTCGCACCATCTGCGATCTCCGCGAGGGGCGGGACCGCCCCGGCTGCGAGCGCCGCACTGGCGACCACCGCGCCGGCGCCGGCGATGATCGCCCGCGCGCGGGCGGCCCGCGAAGGCGTTGCGTCTGTCGGCGCCGCCACGGCGACAGGGTCGTCCGGGGACGAAATGCTCAGCGGCTCTTCCTGCGGGACCACCGATGCGAGCGCACCTGCGGAGGTCGCTGCCGTGATGAGCACCTGCGTCTGCACCATCAGGAACAGGCCGACGATGAAGAAGGCGACGACTTGGCCGACTCCGAGGCTGATCGCCCCGACCGCGATCGATGCCGACGGAGCCCAGGCGTCGGATGCATACGTCGCCAGCGGCGTGACCAGCGCGAGCACTCCCAGCGCGGCGGTCATCGGCACGAGGACGCCTGCGAGAAGCATGACCACACGGATGCTCCGCCAGCGAGTGATCTGCCAGCTGCGCGCAATCGCCGCCGGAACGCTGATCGGCTCGAGCACGAGGAGGGGGATCGTGAAGATGAGTCGCAGGTTGACCCACCACACCACGGCCAGCACGAGTGTGTAGAGCACGGCGTGCAGCGGAGTCTTCATCAACTCGTCGGTCACGAAAGCGGGAATCGCGACCCATTGGGTGAGGACCGAGCCGATCCCGGCATGCCCCAGCGGAATGATGAGCACCAGGTATGGGACGAGCAACAAGGTCGAAGGCCGCCGAAGGAGCACAAGGGTTCGAGCGCCGATCCGATGCGCGATCGCACCGACAACGGCCAGCCGTCCGCGTCGTCGCTCGTCGGCGACCACCGCGAACACGGCGGCCTGCGTGAGCAGAGTCAGCACGACCAGCACGAGAGACGCCACGGCGATCCCGACTCCGAGAGGGCTCCGCAGGAACTGCGCCGCCGAGGTCGTCGTGACGGCGGTCAGACCCGACGCTCTCGCGGCGATCGAGAACATTCCAGCCAGAAGCGGCGCCGCAACGATCGCCACTGCCCCTTGCACCAGCGCCACCAGCACGAGAGTGCGGCCGAAGCTTCGTCGCGTCAGACGATAACCGGACGCGAGGCTGCGGCCGACCGGAAGTGCGAGGCGCGCCATCTCAGAATTCAACCACGGTCGTCAGGCCTTCGATGCGCGTGACGACGTTCGACGGAACACCGGCAGCACGAGGCAGAGCATCAGAGTCAGACCACCCCACACGGCGCACGCCGAAGGCAGCACCCGATACGCCAGGTGCTGCGCGGTGAACTCTGCATTCAGCGGCCCCAGCATGGCGAGACCGAACCCCCACGCCGCGATGAGGACAACGGGCAGCGCTACCCACCAGCCGATTCGGACCCAGGACGGCAGCACCCGTGCAGGTGCGGCTCCCGCTGTCGCGCGCCGCAGTCGGAGCAGCGCCCAGACCGCGATGATCACGAGGCCGATGACACTGGATCCGTGCTGCAGCCACTTGTATCCGCGCAGCGGACCCCACATCGCGTCGAGCGCCGGGATCAGCTCCACTCCCCCGCGCCCCTCGTGGGTGAACAGGTCCCACGCGATGTGCGAGAGCACACCCAGCACGAACGACAGCGCCAGCAGCACCGGATAGCCGCGGGATTGCTCGATCCCGACCGCACGCCGGAGCGCAGTCAAGCCGGTGTCGGTCCAGTCCGATGGCAGACGTCGTGCCAGCCCGACCGGTACCAACTCCGGGACTGCCGGCCGCAGCACCACTCGCCACAGGAGGAACAGGCCGAACGCGAGCAGAGCCGTCCAGAGGACATTTCCGATGGTGTGGGTGAAGGAGTAACTCACGCCGAAGCCGCGCAGGAACAGCGGCAGATCGGGGGTCATCGCACCGATCGCGATCGCCGACGGCACCAGCGGCGTGCGGATGAACGGCAGCGCGATGACCGCGTGGCTCGGCGTGAACGGCATGATCCCCGTCGACGCGGCGTCAGCCGACGAAGACGCCGGCGAGGGTCTTCTTGCCTCGTCGAAGAACGGATACACCGCCGGGAAGAGACCCCTGCACCGTCGCCGTCTCGTCTTCGACGCGTTCGCCGTCGAGCGAGACACCACCCTGCGCGATCGCCCGGCGTGCTTCGGAGATGCTCGACACGAGTTCGGTCGCGACGAGCGCTTCGACCACGGGGGTCTCCGCCGCGACGGTGGCGTTCGGGAGCTCCTCGAGCGCTGTCCGCAGCGTTGCTGCATCCAGCGCCGACAGATCGCCCTGCCCGAACAGCGCCTCGGATGCCGCGATGACGGCGGCGGCCGCGTCGACGCCGTGCACGGTGGCGACGACCTCGAGCGCGAGTCGCTTCTGCGCCGCCCGGCGGAACGGCTCGGATGCGACGAGCACCGCGTACTCCTCGATCTCGGCCCGACTCAGGAAGGTGAAGACCTTCAGACGGTCGATCACGTCGGTATCCGCCGTGCTCAGCCAGAACTGGTACATCCGGTACGGGCTGCACATCTCGGCATCCAGCCAGATCGCGTTGCCCTCGCTCTTGCCGAACTTGGTGCCGTCGCTGTTCGTGATCAGCGGGGTGCCGATCGCGTGCGCGGAAACGCCTTCGGAGCGACGGATCAGATCGGTGCCGCTGGTGAGGTTCCCCCACTGGTCGGAGCCGCCGGTCTGCAGCACGCAGTCGTACTGCCGGTATAACTCGAGGAAGTCCATCCCCTGCAGGATCTGGTAGCTGAACTCGGTGTAGCTGATGCCTTCGTCGGAGTTCAGGCGCGCGGCGACCGCATCTTTCTTCAGCATGGTGCCGACGCGGTAGTGCTTGCCGATCTCGCGCAGGAAGTCGATCGCCGACATCGGCGCGGTCCAGTCGAGGTTGTTCACGATCCGGGCGGCGTTGTCACCATCGAAGCTGAGGTAGCGCTCGACCTGTGTGCGGAGGCGCCCCACCCACTCCTCGACCGTCTCGCGCGTGTTCAGCGTGCGCTCGGCCGTCGGCCGCGGGTCGCCGATCAGGCCGGTCGAGCCGCCGACGAGCCCGAGCGGCTTGTGGCCGGCCAGCTGAATCCGGCGCAGCGTCAGCAGCTGCACGAGGTTGCCCAGGTGCAGGCTCGGCGCGGTCGGATCGAAACCGCAGTAGTACGTGATCGGGTCTCCCGCGAGCAGGGCGCGCAGCGCCTCCTGGTCGGTGGACACGTGTACGAGTCCGCGCCACACGAGTTCATCCCACACGTTGTCGAACGTGGGGTCGATCGCGGGTTCAGCGGTCGTCAGAGCGGGATGTGACACGCGCACCAGGCTATCAGCGCGCCGAACCTCAGCTGTGCGCCGCCCACCAGACCAAGAATGCCGAGCCGAGTGCCATGACCCAGCTCACCAGGCTTCCAACGAGGAAATACTCGGCGCGAGCGCCGGTCTCGCCGTCGCGGGATATCTCCGGGAAACGCACGATGCCCTTGGCGGCCAGCATCGCGGCGAGGATCGGATACGCCGCGGCAAGAGTCAGGATCAGCACGAGCATCCGCTCCAGGGGGCCGATCAGACGACCTCCCTTGAATCCGGCACGCGGATCGCTCAGAGATGAGGTCGCCTCTTCTGCGCCGGCATCCGAGGATGCGACCTCTGTCCCGTCGGCGGTGATCACGGTCTCGGCGGCGGTCACCGGCTCCACAGAAGTCTCGACTTCGGCGGCGGCGACGACGACCGTCTCGGTCACGGGGTCGGCCGGGCGCCACGTGTGCTCACCATCGAGCGCGGCGCGCACCACGAGATTCGCGGACTCGAGGAGGAAGACTCCCACACCCAGCACGAGCATGGCCAGGTCGAACGAGACCTCGCCGAACGGCGAACGCAGAGTCCAGACCTCGCCGATCAGTCCGGCATCCTGGCGAGCCCCGAACCAGACGACCGCGCCGACGGCCAGGACACCGAGCAGCACGGCCGGCCAGAATCCCAGGGGGGCTCGCCGATCGTCCGGCATGGACCACACCCAGAGGGCGCCGACGACGAGTGAGGCAGCCATGGGCAGCAGCGCATCGCTGACGCTGCCCAGCAGAAGCAGCGCCACGACGACGACCAGATAGCCGATCCAGCGCCGTGGGGCGAACTGGCGAACCAGGTCGGCTGCACCGACGGCCAGAAGGATGAATCCGGCGACGATCATTCGGACTCTCCTCGGAGTGCGTTCAGTCCCTCGAGGATCGCGGCAGTCCCCGCGTTCCTCAGCGCCTTCGAGACGCTCGGCTGCGAGATGCCTTCTTCGATCGCGAGCTCGTGCTGCGACCGGCCGACCAGACGGCCGTAGCTCAGGCGCCGTTCGCGCTCGTTCATCGCCCCGACCAGTTCGTCGCGGACGAGGAGGTAGGCGTTGGATGCCGCGATCGTGCTCTCCATGACCTCATCCTGCCCCGGGGCTCCGACAATCCACGTCCGCGTGCGCGGCACGGCGCGTCCTTCCCGCGCGTGCACGGTCTCGATCGCCGTCCGCGCCGCGTACCAACCCGGACCGTCGGCGAGTTCACCGTGCACCGAGGCGACGGGACGCACCTCCCCCACCCCGATGCCGAATCGGAAGCCGATGCCGTCGGGCAGGCGCAGCTGGATCATCAGGAGCGAAGTCATGGCATCTTCGAGATCGCGATAGACGCCCTGCTGCTCGTCCCCTACTGTGGGCGTCAACGGATGCGCCGCGAGGGGGAGATCCGCCTCGACCTGCGCGATGGTGTCATCGAGAACCCGTTGCGCGGCCGTGCGGTCATCGAGCTTGCGAGAGCCCACGATGTCGGCGAGTACGGCGATGACCATGTGATAACCGTATCACGAATAATCCACTACTTATGCCTTATTTGGCTATACTCTGGGAACATGCCTGAATCACAGATCATCCCCTGGTCCGACGGGACCTGGACCCATGCCCCCGCCACGCAATCCGCGGACACCGCAGACCACCTCGACGTCACAGCCGTCGAGAGCAGCGATGCGTGGAGGCACACCGCCTACGGATTCGTGCACGACACCGAACATGCGCTGCTCGCCCCGCTCGCGGTCGGCGAGGCCATGGACGTCTCGTTCCGTGCACCCTGGGACGGACAGTTCGATCAGGCCGGCGTCTTCGTGAGGATCGATGACGAGCACTGGATGAAGGCGGGCATCGAATACGCCGACGACCACCTCGGTCTCGGCGCCGTCGTCACCGACATCCGATCGGATTGGTCGGTCGGCCACGTCGACGACTGGCACGAGAGCGAGATCACCGTGCGCGTCAGCCGATGGCCGGACGCCCTGATCGTGCGCGCCCGCGCAGGCGACGGCGAGTGGCGGCTGGTGCGGGTCGCACCGTTCGACGGGGATGCTCCTGCATCCGCCGGGCCGTTCCTCGCTGCTCCCACCCGCTCCGACTTCACCGTCCGCTTCACGCGCTGGGAGCGTTCTGTCGCCGACACGGCTCTGCACTGAGTCGCTGCAGACCCCAGTCGCGACAGACCGAGTGCCCTACAGCCCGAGCGCGTGCGCGGCCGCCTGCGCCCGCGCGACCAGCTCGGCGCGCTGCTCCGCGACCCGCACGGGTGCGGTGCCGCCGGCGCCGGTGCGCGATGCCACTGACCCTTCGATCGTGAGCACCTCGCGCACCTCCGGTACGAGGTGCGCCGAGACCGAGAGCAGCAGCTCATCGGAGGCATCCTCGAGCCCGATGCCCTGTTCCTCGCACGCACGCACGAGGGCGCCCGAGATCTCGTGGGCGTCTCGGAACGGGACCCGGCGCTTCACCAGCCACTCGGCGACGTCGGTCGCCAACGAGAAGCCCTGCGGTGCGAGCGCCGCCATCCGCTCCGTGTCGAACCGCAGCGTCGCGATCATCCCTGCGAATGCAGGGAGCACGACCTCGAGGGTCTGCACCGAGTCGAATACCGGTTCCTTGTCCTCCTGCAGATCGCGGTTGTACGCGAGCGGGAGACCCTTGAGCGTCGCCAGCAGACCGGAGAGATTGCCTATGAGGCGCCCCGACTTGCCACGGGCGAGCTCGGCGATGTCCGGGTTCTTCTTCTGGGGCATGATGCTCGACCCGGTCGAGTAGCCGTCATCGAGCGTGACGAAGCCGAACTCGCGGGTGTTCCAGAGGATGATCTCCTCGCTGAGCCGCGAGATGTCGACACCCGTCATCGCCGTGATGAAGGCGAATTCGGCCACCACGTCGCGCGCCGACGTGCCGTCGAGCGAGTTCTCCGCCGGACGGTCGAGACCCAGCTCTGTTGCCACCAGCGCAGGATCGAGCCCCAGCGTGGATCCCGCCAGCGCTCCCCCGCCGTAGGGCGAGACCCCGGCACGACGACGCCAGTCGACCAGGCGCTCGAGTTCGCGCACCAGCGGCCAGCCGTGCGCCTGCAGGTGGTGCGCCAGCAGCACCGGCTGGGCGTGCTGGAGGTGGGTGCGGCCGGGAAGGATCGCATCGGGGTGCGCCTCGGCCTGCGCGACGAGGGCATCGACGACGCGCAGAATATCGCGGGCGATCACGCGTGCGTGGTCGATGAGGTACATCCGCACCAGCGTCGCGATCTGGTCGTTGCGGCTTCGGCCGGCGCGCAGACGCCCGCCGAGTTCCGGACCGAGTTCGGCGATCAGAGCCTGCTCCAGGGCGCCGTGCACGTCCTCATCGCTCGGAGCCGGTTGCAGACTTCCGTTCTGCACCGAGCGGAGCACAGCATCCAGCCCCTCGTGCATCCGCTGCGCCTCGTCCGGCTCCAGATAACCGGCGGCAGCGAGCGCGGTCGCATGCGCGTGGGAGCCGGCGATGTCGTACGGCGCCAGGATCCAGTCGAAGTGCGTCGAGCGGCTGAGCTCCACCAGCTCCGGCGACGGCCCCGTCGCGAACCGGGCGCCCCAGAGCGCACCTTCGTTCGTGCCCTCGTGCTTCGCACCGGTCATCATGCGTCCTTCGTCTTACCGAGCAGCCAGACCAGCAGCGCCTTCTGCGCATGCAGCCGGTTCTCCGCCTCATCCCAGACCACGCTCTGCGGGCCGTCGATGACCTCGGAGTCCACCTCGTAACCGCGATCGGCGGGAAGACAGTGGATGAAGATCGCCTCGGAGTCGGCGAGGGCCATGGTGTCCGGCGTGACCTTGTAGGCGCCGAGGTCGCGGATCCGCGCGAGCTTCTCCTCCTCCTTGCCCATCGACACCCAGGTGTCGGTGACGACGACATCGGCTCCGATCGCAGCAGCGACCGGGTCGGTGAGGAGAGTGATCGAGCCACCCGTCTCGGCCGCGCGGCGCTCTGCGGCCTCGACGACATCGGCACGCGGAGCGTAGCCGGCCGGAGCGACGACCCGCACGTGCATCCCGGCCGTGACGCCCGCGAGGATGTACGAGTGCGACATGTTGCTCTGGCCGTCGCCGAAGAAGCTCAGCGTGAGTCCCTTGAGCTCACCCTTGTGCTCGCGGATCGTCAGAAGATCCGCAAGGAGCTGGCACGGGTGGAAGTCGTCGGAGAGCGCATTGATGACCGGCACCCTGGTGCCCCTGGCCATCTCCTCGAGCCCTGCCTGCGCATAGGTGCGCCAGACGATGGCCGCGACCTGGCGCTCGAGCACGCGCGCGGTATCGGAGGGCGTCTCCTTCCCGCCGAGCTGGCTGTTCGCCGTCGAGATGATCAGCGGAGAGCCGCCGAGGTCGGCGATGCCGACCGCGAACGAGACCCGGGTACGGGTCGAGGACTTGTCGAAGATCACCGCGACGGTCTGGGGGCCGGCGAGGCTCTTGTCGGCCCAGCGGTCCTTCTTCAGTTCGAGCGCGAGATCGAGGATCTCGGCCTGCTCGGCAGGAGTCAGGTCGTCATCGCGCAGCAGGTGGCGGGTGGTCATGCGTGAACCTTTCCGGTCTCGGGTGCGGATGCCGCGGCGGCGGATGCCTGGACATCGGCGAGTGCGGCGGCGAACAGCTCACGGAACTCGGCGATCTCGGCATCGCCGATGTTCAGCGCCGGTGCGATCCGCACGGTTTCGGGATTGGCCGCGTTGATGATCAGGCCGCGCTCCTGGGCGGCGGCGACGACGTCGCCGGCCACCGGCTGCGTGAGGCCGACGCCGATGAGGAGTCCGCGACCGCGGACGCCGTCGATCAGCGGCGAGCCGATCCCCTCGATGACGGCTCGCAGCTCCTCGCCGCGTCGTGCGGCGTTGTCGACGAGGCCCGCGTGCTCGATCTCGGCGAGCACAGCGTCGGCGACGGCCGTCGCCAGCGGGTTTCCGCCGAAGGTCGAGCCGTGCGAACCGGGCGTGAACAGCGCGCTGGCCGCACCGAACGTGACCAGAGCACCGATCGGGAACCCACCGCCGATCCCCTTCGCCAGGGTGATCGCGTCCGGCGTGATGCCGTCATGACTGAACCCGAACCAGGCCCCGGTACGACCGGCGCCCGTCTGGATCTCGTCGACGATGAGGAGGGCGCCGTGCTTCAGCGTGAGCGAGCGTGCCGCAGCGAGGTATCCCTCCGGCAGTTCTACGACACCGGCCTCGCCCTGGATGGGTTCGACGATCACCGCAGCGACGCGGTCGTCGATCGCCGCTTCGAGCGCCTCCACGGTCGCGGGAATGTGCTCGACGCCGCCGGGCATCGGCTCGAACGGCGCACGCATGGTGGCTTTCGCGGTGAGGGCGAGCGATCCCATGGTGCGACCATGGAAGCCGTTCTCCAGGGCGATGATGCGCGGGCGTTCCGTCCCCCCGTGCAGGCGCGCGAGCTTGAATGCCGCCTCGTTCGCCTCGGCACCGGAGTTGGAGAAGAACACGCGCCCGTCGATCCCCGCGCCGGCGAGGCGCTTGAGCCGAGCGGCGAGCGCGAGCTGCGGCGGAGTCGCGAAGTAGTTCGAGACGTGAGCGAGAGTGGCCGCCTGCTTCGAGATGGCCTCGACGAACACCGGGTGCGCATGTCCGAGCGACGTCACGGCGATGCCGGCGAGGAAGTCGAGGTGGCGTCGGCCGTCGGCGTCCCACAGGTAGGAGCCTTCGCCACGCGTGAGCAGCGCGAGACGCGGCCCCGCGTTGAGGACCAGATCGCTCGCCGCGTCATCCTGCCAATTACTCATGCCGATACCCCGTTCGCTGCCATGACCACTTCTGTTCCGATTCCTTTGCTCGTGAAGAGTTCGACGAGCACCGAGTGGGGCACTCGCCCATCGATGATGGCCGCCGCGTCCACTCCTCCCTCGACAGCGTCGAGGCAGGCCCGCATCTTCGGGATCATCCCCGACTCCAGCTTGGGCAGCATGCTGATGAGCTCGGTCGAGGTGAGATGAGAGACCAGCGAATCCCGGTTGGGCCAGTCCGCGTACAAGCCGGGCACGTCGGTGAGGATGACGAGCTTGGCGGCATCCAGGGCGATCGCCAATGCGGACGCCGCGGCATCCGCATTCACGTTCAGCGATTGTCCCGGGTGATCGAGATCGGGGGCGATGCTGGAGACGACCGGGATGCGACCGGCAGCGAGGTGATCGAGCACCGGCGTCGGATCCACCTCCACGACGTCGCCGACGCGTCCGAGATCGATCTCTTCGCCGTCGATAATGACGCCGCGGCGGCGGCCGCCGAACAGGCCCGCGTCCTCACCGCTGAGACCGGTGGCGATCGGACCGTGCGAATTGATCTTCGCGACGAGCTGCGGGTTCACCTGGCCGGTGAGCACCATCCGTACGACGCTGATCGCCTCGGTGTTGGTGACCCGGTAGCCGCCCTTGAACTCGCTGGGGATGTCCAAGCGCTCGAGCATGTCGGAGATCTGCGGCCCGCCACCGTGCACGACGACCGGCTGCACGCCGACGTAACGCAGATAGGCGATGTCCTGTGCGAATGCTTCCTGCAGCTCATCGGAGATCATGGCGTTGCCGCCGTATTTGATGACGACGATCTGGTCGCGGAACTTCTTCAGCCACGGGAGCGACTCGATGAGCGTCGAGGCCTTGACGGCGGCGACGTCCGGCGTGGTGTCCTGGATGTCGGTCATGAGGCGTACGCGCTGTTCTCGTGCACGTAATCGTGGGTGAGGTCGTTGGTGAGGATCGTTGCCGACGCATCGCCGACCTTCAGGTCGATCACGAGGTGCGTCGCGCGCGGCGTGAGGTCGACCTCTTCGCGGGGGCGATCGGGACCGCCCTGCGAGCACACCCGGACGCCGTTCATCGAGACGTCGACGTCGTACGGATCGAACTGCGCGTTGGTGGTGCCGATCGCCGCGAGCACGCGCCCCCAGTTCGGGTCGTTGCCGAAGATCGCCGCCTTGAACAGGTTGTTGCGGGCGACGGAGCGTCCGACTTCGACGGCATCCTGCTCGGATGCCGCATTCCGGACCTCGATCGTGATGTCGTGACTCGCGCCCTCCGCGTCGCCCTGCAGCTTCACGGAGAGTTCGAGGCAGAGGTCGATGAGCGCCTGGGTGAAGTCCTCGAGGCCCGGGACGACGCCGCTCGCGCCGTTCGCGAGCAGTGTGACCTGGTCGTTCGTCGACATGCAGCCATCGGAGTCGAGGCGGTCGAACGTCTGCCCGGTGGCGCGGCGGAGCGCCGCGTCGGCCTCGAGCGGCTCGAGGACGGCATCGGTGGTGAGAACGACGAGCATCGTTGCGAGGCCCGGTGCCAGCATGCCGGCACCCTTCGCCATGCCGCCGATGGTCCAGCCGTCGCGCGTGATCGTCGCCGTCTTCGACACCGAGTCGGTTGTCATGATCGCCTCGGCTGCGGATTGACCGCCGTCCGCGCTGAGTTCGGCGATCGCGTGGGCGGTGCCGGTGAGCACCTTCGCACGGAACACTTCGTCGCCGACCCCGATCAGTCCCGTGGAGCAGATCAGCACGTCACCGGCGCTGACGCCGAGCATCTCGGCCGCCTTCTCCGCGGTCTGGTGCGTCGTCTGGAACCCGAACGTTCCGGTGAAGCAGTTCGCTCCTCCGGAGTTGAGGACGACCGCCTCGACGACGCGGTCCGCGACGGCCTGCTGCGACCAGATGATCGGGTTCGCCTTCGCGCGGTTGCTCGTGAAGACAGCAGCGCCGACCTTGCGCGGACCGCGGTTCACGACCACAGCGACATCGGGCTTGCCGGTGGACTTGAGACCGGCGGCGACGCCGGCGGCTTCGAATCCTTGGGGTGCGGTCACGCTCATGGTGCGACTCCGTTGATTGAGAGGGCGCGGTCCTCGGGCAGACCGAGCGCGAGGTTCATGGACTGGATGGCTGCTCCCGCGGTGCCCTTGACGAGATTGTCGACGGCGGTGACCACGGTCACGCGATTGGCTGCCCGGTCGATGGCGAGACCGATCAGGGCGGTGTTCGCGCCGAGCACGTCGGCGGTGCGTGGGAAACGGCCCTCCGGCAACAGCTGCACGAAGGTCTCATCGCCGTAGGCACTCTCCCACGCGGCGCGGATCTCAGCGTCGGTGGCTCCGGGCTTGATCGGCGCGGTCGACGTCGCGAGGATGCCGCGAGACATCGGCACCAGGACCGGCGTGAAGGAGATGCGGATGCTCTCGGGGTCCGCTCCGCTGGATGCGGCGAGAGCCTGGCGGATCTCCGGGATGTGCCGGTGCGTCCCACCGACCGCGTAGGGGTTCGCGGTGCCGAGGACCTCGCTGGCGAGCAGGTTCTGCTTGAGGCTCTTGCCCGCTCCGGATGGGCCGACCGCGAGGACGGAGACGATGTCACCGGGATCGATGACGCCCGCGGCGACACCTGGTGCGAGACTCAGGCTCACCGTGGAGGCGTTGCAGCCGGGCGCCGCGATCCGGGTCGCGTGGCGCAGAAGCTCGCGCTGCTTGACGCCGTCCACGAGGAGCTCGGGGACGCCGTAGCTCCACGGCTCGTGGAATGCGCCCCCGTAGAAGGCATCCCAGGCCGCCTCGGAGGTCAGGCGGTGATCGGCACCGGCGTCGATGACGAGCGGGGTGTCGCCCAGCGCATCGGTGTACTGCCCGGACTGGCCGTGCGGGAGAGCGAGGAACACGATGTCGTGACCGGAGAGGATCTCCGGCGTCGTGTCCTGCAGAGTGAGGTGAGCGAGCGAGCGCAGGTGCGGCTGATGATCGATCAGCGGCTGACCGGCATTCGAATGCGCGGTCACGGTACGGATGTCGATGTCGGGATGACCGGCGAGAAGGCGCAGAATCTCGCCGCCCGCATAGCCGGATGCGCCGGAGACGGCGACGGTGTACGTCATGCTTCTACCTTAACGGTCGGGGTCGGATGAGCCGGAGCGGCGACACCGGCACTCGACTGCCATCGGGCAGGAGCGCGGGGTCGCCTAGAGTCGGCGGTCGGACCGGCGTCGGCGCACCGAAACGACGCTCGGAACGAGCGTCAGTGAAGCGGATGCGGCCGAAGGCATGCCTGGACGATAGCGCGCGCTCGGCAGCATCCGCAAATCAGCAGCGTCATCGAGACGCGCAGCGCTCCATCGGCGCGTCGAAGAACGCCCGTTCATGACGGGAGGAAAGCTCGAACGCGCGGAACATCCGGGCGCGGGCGTCCGGGCCCACCCCCGCGGCGGCGTTCGCGACGTACCCGATCGCCCGCCGATTCGCTTCCTCGAACGCAGGGTCCGCGTACGTGGCGAGCCACGACGCGTAGGGATGCTGCGGGTTGCGCGCATAGGCACCGAACTCCCCCGCGTGCAGGCGCTTCCCGAGATCGGTGTACAGCCAGAAGCAGGGCAGGATCGCGGCGATGAGTTCGGCGTAATCACCGCCGAACGCGGTGGATCGCAGGTGGTCGAGATACGCGGTGGTGGCCGGTGCCGGCTCCGCCGCGAACGTCGACGTACCGACGCCTGTCTGCGGGGACAGCCACGAAGCGTGCAGCTCCAGTTCACCCACGATGGCTCCGTGCGCGGACTGCGCCCAGAACGCCTGTTCTTCGGAGGTCGGCGCAAGCCGTCCGGCCTGGGCGAGCACTCGGGCGTATTCCCGGAGGTAGAGCGCGTCCTGGCCGAGATAGAACAGGAAGGGTTCGCGGGACAGTGTGCCGTCGGCGAGACCGCCGATGAAGGGCAGCGCGTCGATGTCCGATCTGATCTCCGCGATCCGCGCCCACCAGTCGGCGACGACCTCCTCGGGTATCGGGGACGACACGACGCCTCCTCGTCGCCAGAGCCCGGCGAAGTGGCTGATCGGCCCCTGCCCGCCTCCGACCTTGAGGGTCTCGCTCTCACGGAGGGATTCGCGCACCCACGCACGGGACACCGCGACCGCCTGGGACCAGTCGTCGCCGTGCGCACGTCGTGTGGCGAGAGCGGACGACAGCGAGCATCCGGTGCCGTGGGTGTTCACCGTCGCGATCCGTGCACCGCCGAACTCGTGTACGACGCCGCCCGGCTCGACGAGGGCATCCGGGGACTCGTCGCCGGGAAGGTGCCCGCCCTTGACCAGCACCGCCGCACCGGTCTCATCGGACAGCGCCACGGCCGCGGCGATCGCGTCGCTCCAGTCGACGATGTCCCGATCAGTGAGCACCCCGAGCTCGATGAGGTTCGGCGTGATCAGGTGCGCCTGAGCGAACAGGGCGCGCAATGCGACCTCCGCATCGGCATCGAGCAGTCGGTCGCCGCTTGTGGCGACCATCACCGGATCGACGACGACCACCGGCGGACGGGTGACCGTGAGCCAGGCCAGCACCGTGCGGATGACTTCGGCGTTCGCGAGCATCCCGATCTTGACGGCATCGATCTCGATGTCGTCGGAGACGGCATCGAGCTGCTCCCGGAGGAACACAGTCGGCGGCACGTGCACTGCGCGGACACCCCGAGTGTTCTGCGCCGTGAGCGCGGTGAGGACGGCCATGCCATAACCGCCGTTCGCGGCGATGGACTTGAGGTCGGCCTGGATTCCGGCCCCGCCGGAAGGGTCGCTGCCCGCGATGCTGAGCACCCGAGGTACGGACGCTGGACGCAGAAGATCGCTCATTGCGACATCCCTTCGCTAGTACGAACTAGATCAGGTTCGACGGGTGTGTTCTCAGCCGCGGATGCGGCACCCCGTGTCACTGCTCGCAGTCTATGTGACCAGCTCTTCGAGGCCGGGCAGAACCGGGATCGTCCACGTCGATTCCGGACGCCAGCGCACCCACTCGCGATCGAACGGCCAGTCCCCTTCGTGGAACGAGGTGATCGCCGCATCCGCGTGACGCTCGATCTGCGCGGCCTGTTCTCTGGTGAGGCGCCCCTGCTCGACGCAGGCGGCCAACTCGTCCTCGTCCTTGAGATGGATCGTGCCATCGGCCTCGATCTCGACGTCGAGGATGTGGTCGGAGGAGTACGTATCGCGGTCGGTGCGCAGATGCGCGTTCTCGAGGTTCACGTACCAGCCCGCGAACTCCCAGTCGTCGCCCGTCGTGTCGCTCCAGAACAACCAGATCGACCAGGGCAGGCCGGCCGGAGCGATCCGCACGACTCCGTTGCCCCACCACTCCTCGACGATGCGGGTCCGGGTGACGAGCCAGCGCTGGTCGAGCGGTACGGACCGGATACGCCGACCGTCCGGCCCGCCCTGACCCTCTACACGCGTGCCCGCGGCGAGCCAGGCGACGAGACCCCGATCGTCATCGCGGACCACCCGCATCGGCGCGATGTACGACGGATCGCCGGGCTGCCACCCGGGCCGGCGGTAGTGCCAGTTGACGACCTCGCCTGCACTCAGGAACGGCCCTTCGCCCATCGGCCGGGCGCCTTCCGGCACGGCGGCCGGGGTACTGCGCGGAAGGATGCTCATCCCGGCACGATACCCCCGGCTCGCCGCTGCGCAGTACTCAGTCGCGCAGTGTCGCCGCGAAGCGCTCCTCAGCCAGCGCGACGCCGGCGAGTTTGGCTTCCGTCGCCTCTGCGGCCGTGAGAGTGCGATCGTCCGCGCGGAAGCGCAGAGCAAACGTCAGGCTCTTGAAACCGTCGGGCACTCCGTCACCGCGGTAGTCGTCGACGAGGCGCACCGTCTCGAGCAGCGCGCCAGCGCCCTCCACGAGCGCGCCACGCAGTTCGGCAGCGCTGACGGCGACCGGGACCACGAGCGAGACATCCTGCGTCGCTGCGGGGAACGTCGACAGCGATGCGGCGACCACACGGTTCCCAGCGAGCTCGAGGATGCGGTCGAGGTCCACCTCGAGCACGGTCGCGCGCCCCGGCAGGTCGGCGCCTTCGGCGACGACAGGATGCAATTCGCCGACGTAGCCGACCTCTTCGCCACCCAGGACCAGCGAGCCGGTGCGCCCCGGGTGCAGAGCAGCGCGCTCGGCCTGCACGACATCGATCTCGACGCCGGCGGCCGCGGCGATCACACGCACGGCATCCAGCGCTTCGGCGAGGCCAGCGGCCTCTGCAGCACGGCCGGGCTGACGGGCGACGACGTTGCCGGTGAGCAGAGCCGCGATGTGACGATGCTGCGGTGGGATGGAGGCGTTCAGCTCTGCGAGCTTCTCCTCGGAGGGGCGCTCGCCCAGCGGCGGGACCGTGTCGGTGCCGTACGTCACTCCGGGCTCCGGGAGAAACACGATGCCGGTCTCGAACAGCGCGAGGTCAGTGAGGCCGCGCGAGATGTTGCGGTGCGCGATCTGCAGCAGACCAGGGATCAGCGAGCGGCGCAGGTACGGCGCCTGCCCGTCGAGCGGGTTTGCCAGACGGATGCTCGGCAGGTGCTCCCCCGACGCCGAACCGTGCAGATCGTTCTGCATCTCGGTCGTGAAGGGGAAGGCCGGCGTCTCGACGAACCCTGCCGCTGCCAGCGCATCGGCGACACGGCGTCGGCCCTGCTGCAGCGGCGTGAGTCCGCGCCCGGATGGCGGCGTCGGAAGGACCGACGGGATGCGGTCGAGCCCGTGGATACGGGCGACTTCCTCGGCGAGCGTCCACTTGTCGGTGAGATCCGGACGCCAGGTGGGCGGGATGACCTGCCAGCCCTGGCCGACCGCGGTGATCTCGGCGCCGACCATGGTCAAGGCACCCGTGATCTCGGCATCCGTGTAGTCGACGCCGATGAGACCTTGCACGAAGCCCTCGGGGAGCTCGATGCCCTCGACGAACACCTCGGCGAACAGCGCACCGCCGAGGTCGTCGTATGCGCCACCGGCCAGGTCGACCATGAGGTCGGCGACGCGACGAGCGGCGACGAAGGGAAGCAGCGGGTCGGTTCCGCGCTCGAAGCGGCGGGATGCCTCGCTGGGCAGCTTGTGCCGTCGGGCCGCGCGCGCGATCGTGATCGGGTCGAAGGTCGCCGCTTCGATGAGGACGTTGCGAGTCGTCTCGCTCATCTCGGTGGTTGCGCCGCCCATGACGCCGGCGAGGCCGATCGGGCCGGACTCGTCCGTGATGAGCAGGTCTTCGACGTGAAGGGCGCGCACCTGACCGTCGAGGGTCTCGATCTTCTCGCCCGCCGTCGCCCGACGCACGGTGATGCCACCGGTGAGCTTGTCGAGGTCGTAACCGTGCACGGGGTTGCCGAGCTCGAGCATGACGTAGTTGGTGATGTCGATGAGGATGCCGAGCGAGCGCATCCCGGCCAGCGACAGCCGGGCGATCATCCACGGCGGCGTCGGACGGGACGGGTCGACGTCGCGCACGACGCGCGCCACGAACTCACTCGCCCCAGCGCGTCCGCGGATCGGCGCCTGGTCGTCGACGACGATCGAGAAGCCGTCTCCCGGCGCGAGTTCGGCGAAATCGCGTTCGGCCGGGTCGCGGAAGACCGCACCCGTCGCGTGCGAGTACTCCCGGGCGACGCCGCGCAGCGAGAAGGCGTAACCGCGGTCCGGGGTGACGTTGATCTCGACGGCGACGTCGTCGAGACCGAGCAGCGAGATCGCGTCGGTGCCGACAGGCGCGTCGACGCCCAGCTCGGAGAGGATCAGGATCCCGTTGTGCTCGTCGCCGAGACCGAGCTCACGCGCCGAGGCGATCATGCCGTCGGAGACGTGGCCGTAGGTCTTGCGGGCAGCGATCGGGAACGGGCCGGGCAGCACGGCGCCGGGCAAGGTCACGACGACCTTGTCGCCGACGGCGAAGTTATGGGCACCGCAGACGACGCCACGCGGCTCTGCCTCGCCGACATCGACCTGGCACCAGCGGATCGTCTTGCCGTTGGACTGCGGCTCATCATCGAAGGACACCACCTGTCCGACGACGACAGGACCGGTGATATCGAAGCGGTGGATGTCCTCCTCTTCGAAGCCGACGGTCACCAATGCCGCGAGGACATCTTCAGGAGTGGCATCCGCTGCCACATCCACGTACTCACGCAACCACGAAAGCGGGACGCGCATCACACCACCATCCCGAACTGCTCGCTGAAGCGCACATCGCCCTCGGCCATGTCACGCATGTCCTGCACATCGCTGCGGAACATCAGGCCGCGCTCGATGCCCATGCCGAAGGCGAAACCGCTGTACTCCTCCGGATCGATCCCCGCCGCGCGCAGCACGTTCGGGTTGATCATGCCGCAGCCACCCCACTCGATCCACCGTGCGCCCCCCTTGAAGGTCGGGTGCCAGAGGTCGAGCTCGGCGGACGGCTCGGTGAAGGGGAAGTAGTTCGTGCGGAAGCGCGTCTTCGCCTCCGGGCCGAACAGCAGCTTCGCGAAGTGATCGAGGGTGCCCTTAAGGTGAGCCATCGTGATGCCCTTGTCGACGACGAGACCCTCAAACTGGGTGAACACCGGGAGGTGCGTCGCATCGAACTCGTCCGTGCGGTACACGCGGCCGGGGCACAGCACATAGATCGGAACCTCGCGGTCGAGCATCGACCGCACCTGCACGGGACTCGTATGCGTACGCATGACGAGATGGCGATCGGCCGGGTCGACGAAGAAGGTGTCCTGCATCTGGCGTGCGGGGTGATCGACGTCGAAGTTCAGGGCGTCGAAGTTGAACCACTCATGCTCGAGCTCCGGCCCCTCCGCGATCTCCCATCCCATGCCGACGAAGATGTCGGAGACCTGGTCCTGCAGCAGGGTGAGCGGATGCCGAGCACCGACGCGCGTACGGGAGGCGACCGCGGTGATGTCGACGCGCTCCGCCTCCAGTCGAGCGGCGACCTCGGCCTCGGCGAGTTCGGCTTCCTTGGCAGCGAGAGCCTGGGTCACCTGACCTCGGCCCTGACCGACGAGCTTGCCGAATGCGGCCTTGTTCTCGGGGGCGACCTGGCGCATCGACGCGTTCAGGACCGCCAGCGGCGAGCCTTCCGCCACGTGCGCGGCACGGGCCGCCTTCAACTCGGTCGTACTGGCCGTGGCGCGGATCGCATCGAGCGCCGCGGCGACGGCGGCTTCGACCGCTTCTGGGGTGATCTCGGGAGACTCAGACACGAGAGTCGAGTCTACCGGGGACTGCATCGCGCCCTGTGCGCTCCCCTGTCGGACCTGGCCTCAGAGCGGACCGTACATGGGCGTGGCGTGGTCGGGCTTCCAGGACAGCCGATCTTCCTCGAGCCGGGCACGCAGTGCGGCGTCCGTCATCGCTCGATGACGGAACGATTCGCGGCCGCGGCCGAGCACACCGGCCGGCACGACGAATGCGGAGACGAGGAACAGGAGGATCGCGACGTTCACGACGATCAGGCCGAAGAATCGGCCCGTACTGACCATGGCCACGACCATCAGGGCGGTGACCGGAAGGTAGATCACCAGGGCGGCGCTGATGCCGGCGCGGAGCCGGGCCGGTCCACGCACGCTGCGCAGGCGTCCCGTGTCAGGGATCCGACGCTGCGCGCGGACTAGGAAGAGCGTGCACAGGCCGGCGAGCAGGACTCCCCCGCCGATGAGCGGGGCGCTCGAGATCCGACCGGTGACGAGGAGGAGTATGAGCCCGACCATAGCCGCGGAAACGCCGACGCTGATACCACCCGCCCAGGCTCCGGCCCTTGCCGCTTGAGTGTCAGCGAGGGCCCGCAGTCGCGTCGGAGCCTCCGGCGGATGAAGGGCCGCAAGATCTTCCGAGAGCCACCCATCCAGGTCGCGACTCGTCGCGGGAGGGTACGGAGAAACCGGCTCGACGGTGGTCATGGTGTTCGGGCTCAGCGGAGCCCGGCGCCGCCGTCCAGACCGCTCCCGCCCTTCTGCAGGGTGATCAGTTCCGTGTTCGTTCCGTCCTCATGCAGACGCGGGTCGGCACCGGCTGCCTCCACGATTCCCCGAACCTTGGGCGAGCGCCGCGTGCGGATCTCCACCCACTTGGCGATCCCCGAGAGGATGAGGCACATGATGATGTAGATGCCGCCGATGACGAACGCAGACTGCAGGATCGGACGCCCCTGCTGCGAGGTGAGCTGCTTGGCGTAGTACAGCAGTTCGGGGTACGTGATGATGAAGCCGAGTGCGGTGTCCTTCATCGTCACGACGAGTTGGGCCACGATCACCGGGAGCATCGCACGGATCGCCTGCGGGAACAGGATCAGCCGCATGACGCCGCTCTTGCGCAGGCCGACGGCGTAGCCGGCTTCCTTCTGGCCCCGAGGGAGCGATTCGACGCCCGCGCGGAGGACCTCGGCGAGCACGGAACCGTTGTAGACCATGAGCGCGAGCACGACGGCCCAGTACGGGTCCATCTTCACGCCGACGACCGGCAGCCCGTAGTACAGCAGCATCATGAAGACGAGCACTGGCACGGCGCGGAAGAGCTCGGTGATCACGGTGACGGGAATGCGCACCCACGCGTGATCGGAGAGCCGGCCGATCGCGAGGACGAAGCCGAGCACGATGCTGAGCACTGCGGCGAGGGCGAAGGCGGCGAGAGTGTTCCCGAGCGCCTTCCCGATGCCCATCCAGACGTTCGAGAACGTGAAGACGAACCACTTCTGCTCGGAGAACTGACCGGTGACGAGCATCCGGTAGATCACGAAACCGAGGGCCGCGAGCACCACGAGGATGGTGACGACGGCGAGGATGCGGTTGCGAGCGATCGCCCGGGGGCCGGGGACGTCGTAGAGCACGGAAGTCATCGTGCGATCCTCCATCGGTTCTCGAGATAGCGCTGCAGGCCGCTCATCACCATGACCAGCGCCACGAAGACGACGGCCACCCAGAGCAGGACCTCCATCGGGTTGCCCGGCCTGTCCGCGGCATCGTTGATCGTCGATCGGAGTGCGGCGAGCTCGGCGATCGAGAAGCCGGCGGCGACCGTGGTGTTCTTCAGCAACGCGATGAACACGCTCATCATCGGCGGGACGACCGAGCGGAAGGCCTGCGGAAGGATGACGGAGGTCATCACCTGGCCGAACGGAAGGCCGATGGCTCGAGCGGCCTCGGCCTGCCCGACCGGCACCGTGTTGATGCCGGCGCGCAGCACCTCGGCGACGTAGGTCGCCGTGTAGACGCCGATCGCCAGGATGCCGAGCACCGTGTTCGACAGGTTCGGCAGCCCGAGTTGCGGGTAGCCGAACACGAAGAAGAAGAAGACCAGGGTGAGCGGGGTGTTGCGTACGAGGTTGACGTACACCGTGCCGACGCTGCGCGCGATCGGCACCGGCGAGACGCGCATCGCGCCGACGATGATTCCCAGCACGAGCGCGATGATCCCGCCGATGAAGAAGACGAGCAGCGTGTTGCCGATCGCCTCTCCCCACAGGTCGAGGTTGCCGAAGATGACGTCCACGCCACCCTGCCCTTCTTCAAGCTGTATGGGGCGGCCTCCGGGAGAGGAGGCCGCCCCCGGTCAGATCAGTACGCGTCGACCTTGGGCTGCTCGACCTCGATGCCGGACTCGCCGAGGTTCGCATCGAAGATCGCCTGCCAGATCTCGCCACCGTCCGTGAACAGCTCGTTGATGTGTGCGCGCATCACGTCGTCGCCCTTGGTGAGGCCGACGCCGTAGCGCTCCTCGGTGAACAGCGGGCCGGTGACCTTGACGTCGTCCGGGTACTGGGCGGCGTAGCCGATCAGGATCGCCTGGTCGGTGGTGACCGCGTCGACCTTGCCGTCGATGAGGTCCTGAACGCAGGCGGAGTACAGGTCGTACTCCTGCGTCTTGATGTCAGGGAAGTTCGCCTTGATGTTCTGGATCGGCGTGGAGCCGGTCGCGGAGCAGACGGTCTTGCCGTTGAAGTCCTCGAGCTTGTCGGCTTCTTCGGCGTCTGCCGCGACGAGCAGGCCCTGACCGGTGATGAAGTAGGGGCCGGCGAAGTCGATCAGTTCCTTGCGCTTGTCGTTGATCGAGTAGGTGCCGACGTAGTAGTCGATGTCACCGTTCGTGATGGCCTGCTCGCGGTTGGCGGAGGCGATCGGCTTGAACTCGATCTTGTCCTCGTCGTAGCCGAGCGAAGCCGCGATCCAGCGTGCGATGTCGATGTCGAAGCCGGTGCGCTCGCCCGACGTGACGTCGAGGTAGCCGAGACCGGGCTGGTCCTCCTTGACGCCGACGATGACCTTGTCGCGCGCCGCGATCGCGTCGAACGTGGGGCTGCCCTCGAGAGCCACGTCCTTCGCAACCTCGAACCAGGTCGAATCCTCGGTGGGCTCCTCGGCGCCGCCGCCGGGGTTCGTCGGGGTGCCGCTGTTGCAGGCGGTCAGCGCCAGCAGTGCTGCTGCCGCGATTCCGATGCCCGCCAGTGTCCGTGTGCGTCGCATGTGCGTCTCCTTCGTGTGCTGTGAATGCAGGGTCAGAAAAGTTCAGTGGGTGAGGAGCTTCGAGAGGAAGTCCTTGGCACGGTCGCTCTTCGGGTTCGTGAAGAACTCCTCGGGCGTCGCCTCTTCGACGATGCGCCCGTCGGCCATGAAGACGACCCGATCGGCGGCCTTGCGCGCGAAGCCCATCTCGTGGGTGACGACGATCATCGTCATCCCCTCCTGCGCGAGTCCGACCATCACGTCGAGGACCTCGTTGATCATCTCGGGGTCGAGCGCGCTGGTCGGCTCGTCGAAGAGCATCACCTTGGGGCGCATCGCCAGAGCCCTGGCGATCGCGACACGCTGCTGCTGACCACCGGAGAGCTGTGCGGGAAGCTTCGACGCCTGCTTCGCGACGCCCACGCGTTCGAGCAGCGCCATCGCCTCTTTGTCGGCATCCGCCTTCTTGAGGCCGCGGACCTTGATCGGTCCGAGCGTCACGTTCTCGAGGATCGTGAGGTGCGCGAAGAGATTGAACGACTGGAAGACCATGCCGACGTCAGCCCTGAGGTTGGCGAGGCCCTTGCCTTCGGCGGGCAGCGCCTTGCCGTCGATGCTGATCGTGCCGCTGGTGATCGTCTCCAGGCGGTTGATCGTGCGGCACAGCGTCGACTTTCCCGAGCCGGACGGACCGATCACGACGACGACCTCACCGGAGTTGACGGTCAGGTCGATGTCGGTCAGAGCCTGGAAATCGCCGTAGTGCTTCTGGACGTTGTCCACCACCACCAGGGGGGTACCGCCTTCGCGCGGCGCGCCATTGCTTTGTGCCATGCCCCCACCCTAGGAGTTGACGCTCACGCAGACGAGAGCAACTCGATGTGGTTACACACTTGTAACCGCGCGATCCGCGGCGTCGCTGTGCGGCTGGTGCTCAGCGGGTGGCGTCGGCGCGCTGCGAGAAGGCGCTCTCATAGAGGCAGACGCTGGCCGCGGTCGCCAGGTTCAGCGATTCGGCGCGGCCGAAGATCGGCAGCCGGAGGACCCGATCGGCGAGCGACAACGCGCTGTCCTCGAGTCCATGCGCCTCGTTTCCGAACAGCCAGGCTGTCGGCTCGGCCAGCACGCCCTCGGAACGGGCCTGCAGCAGGTCATCGCCCTTGACGTCTGCGGCGAGGATGTTGAGCCCGGCCGCATGTGCACGCTTGATGACATCGGACAGATCACCGCCCACAGATACGGGCAGGTGGAACAGGGACCCGGTGGTGGCGCGCACCACCTTCGGGTTGTACGGATCGACGGTGCGGCCGGTCAGTACGACGGCGTCGGCACCTGCGGCATCCGCTGCCCTGATGATCGTCCCGAGGTTTCCAGGATCGCGCACCTCCTCGCAGATCGCGACCAGACGAGGAGAGGCAGCGAAGATCTCGCGCACCGACGTCGGAGTCTGGCGCACCACCGCGACGAGCCCCTGAGGGGTGACGGTGTCTGCCATCGCGTTGAGGACGTACTCGGTGACGTACTCGACCACGACGGCGTTCTCTGCCGCCGCGGCGCGGATGTCGGGATGCTTCTCCCACCCCGTAGGGGTGGCGAACAGGTCGACGATCGATTCGGGTCGATAGGTCAGCGCCTCACGGACGGCCTGCGGACCTTCAAGAAGGAACAGGCCGGTCTCGGTGCGCGCGCTGCGCTTGGTCAGTTTCGCGACGGCACGGACTCGGGGGGAGCGGGGGTTCTCCAGCACGTTCTCAGTCTAGAGAGTACGTCGGCTCCCGCGGAGACACTCCGGGTCGCCACGCTACTCGGGGCAGATCCAGATGGGCTCGATAGGGTGCGTCGATGACGACGGATGCCCCTGCCGCGACGAGAGCACGCCGGGTCACGCTCGTCGCCCTCATCGCCATCACGATCGGCGCGGGGCTTCTCGTGCACCGCTTCGGCGAAGGCATGGTCGGCGACATCGTGGGCGATGCCCTCTATGCGGTGATGATCTATCTGTTCGTGGCTGTCGTCTTCCCGCGTCGCCCCGCTGCGTGGAGGGCGACGGGCGCCGTCGCCGTGTGCTTCGCGATCGAACTGCTGCAGCTCACGGGTCTCCCCCGGGCGTGGAGCTCCGTGTTCCCACCCGTGCAGTTGGTCTTCGGCTCGGGGTTCGACCCGCGTGACCTGCTCGTCTACGCATCCGCGGTGCTGCTCGCTCACATCACCGAGGGCGTGCTCGGGCGGATGCTCCGCGCGAAGCGGCCGATGCGGGAAGACGCCAGAGGGCGCCCTCCCGAAGGAGAGCGCCCTCTGATCTGAGTCGCGTGCGCGACGGAAGAGCTGCTTACGCGGCCGACTTCGGTGCGTTGACGTCGGAAGGCAGAGCCTTCTTAGCCGTCTCGATGAGAGACGTGAACGTCGCTGCGTCGTTGACCGCGAGGTCGGCGAGCATACGACGGTCGACCGTGACGCCCGCGAGGCCGAGGCCCTGGATGAAACGGTTGTAGGTCATGCCGTTCTGGCGTGCAGCGGCGTTGATGCGCTGGATCCACAGGCGGCGGAAGTCGCCCTTGCGCTTGCGGCGATCCCGGTACGAGTAGACCAGGGAGTGGATGACCTGTTCCTTGGCCTTGCGGTACAGGCGCGAACGCTGACCACGGTAGCCGGAGGCGCGCTCGAGGATGACGCGACGCTTCTTGTGGGCGTTTACCGCCCGCTTTACTCTTGCCATGACTTCTTCCTATTCCTGCGTTCGGGCGCGTCAGCGACCGAGAAGCTTCTTCGCGACCTTGGTGTCGGCCTTCGAGAGCACCTGGTCCTGGTTCAGACGACGGGTGCGACGGCTCGACTTGTGCTCGAGGTTGTGACGCATCCCGGCCTGCTGCTTCTTCAGCTTGCCGCTGCCGGTGATCTTGAAGCGCTTCTTAGCACCCGAGTGGGTCTTCTGCTTCGGCATCTTCTCTTCCTTCGTATGGCGCCTTCTCAGGCGACGTTGTCAACCCGCAATGCGGGAGTCTTGTGGGCGGGCCTCAGCCCGCGGCATCCTCGACGACGGCGGGAGCATCTGCTTCGCTCTTCGCTTCACGCGTGGCCTGCTTGTTCGCAGCGCGCTGCGCGTCGCGAACAGCGTTCTGCTCCTGCTTCGCCTCGGACTTGCTCTTCAGCGGAGCCACGACCATGACCATGTTGCGACCGTCGATGGTCGGGTTCGACTCGACCGTGCCGAGCTCGGCGACGTCCTCGGCGAACTTGCGCAGCAAGCGCACACCCTGCTCGGGACGCGACTGCTCGCGACCGCGGAACAGGATCATTGCCTTGACCTTGTCTCCGGCCTTGAGGAAGCCCTCGGCGCGCTTGAGCTTGGTCGTGTAATCGTGCGCCTCGATCTTCAGACGGAAGCGGACTTCCTTGAGGATCGTGTTCGCCTGGTTGCGGCGAGCTTCCTTTTCCTTCTGGGCGGCCTCGTACTTGAACTTGCCGTAGTCCATGATCTTGACCACAGGCGGCTTCGAGTTCGGGGCGACCTCGACGAGATCGAGGTCAGCTTCCTGCGCAAGGCGCAACGCCGCCTCGATGCGGACGACGCCGATCTGCTCACCCGCGGGGCCGACGAGGCGAACCTCGGGGACGCGGATGCGCTCATTAGTGCGGGGATCGCTGATAGGTGCTCCTTAGACGATGCGATTCGGCCTCCGCGATGCTTTCTGCATCACGGGCGAATTCGGAATCGTCCCCCACCCACCGGCATTCAGATACCGGCTTCGCACCCTGACATCGGACAGGTTTCCTCGCGGATCTGACCGAACTACCGGACGGAGCCGGCGGAGTGCTCGACCCGGTAGCCTGGAACGGCAAGCGCGGGTGGGAAGTGAATCCTCTTTCGTACCGGAGCATTTACGCTCCGGAGCCCGACAAAGTCTAACAGAAGGCAAGGCGAAGTGACGACTCAGGGTCAGGACCAGGCAGATCGCGAGCGCGAAGAGCGCTGGGCACGGCAGGAGGAGGCAGCGTCTTCCGCCACGAGGGACATTGCCGATGTCCCAGCCGTCGAAGTGATCACGACAGCCGCCGTGCACTTGATGAGTGCCGCCGCCGTCAAGGTCGGCCTGGCGCACGACCCGGATGCCGAGCTCGATCTCGATGAGGCGCGCAAGCTCATCAACGCCCTCGCCGGACTCATCACCGCCGGCGCCCCGGAGATCAGCGATATGCACGCGCGGTCGCTCCGCGACGGCCTCCGGTCGCTGCAGCTCGCATTCCGCGAAGCATCCGTCATCCCCGACCCGATCGGCAAGGGGCCCGGCGAGAAGTGGACGGGCCCGGTCAACTAGCCGGCAGTCAGGCGCTGCGGCGGAGCTTGACGGTGAGGGAGTCCGCGAGGACGGCGATGCGATCGTCGGAGGCCCAGCGCTGCGCCAGTCGGTCGAGCACGGCGTCGAGAACCTCACGCTCCAGGCCGTCGACGAGCTCGAGGATCACGATGAGCTCGGGTCCCCGCAGGCGCGCGTCGGGGTCGCCGGCAGCGACAGCGACATCGATCACCGCGAGTTCGTGCCCGATGCTCTCCTGGAGAGCTGCGAAGACCTCCGGCGACAGGAAGCTCGGCTCCCAGGCGTGCCCCTGCGCGATCGCCCAGACTGCCGGGCGACGGATGACGAACTCGGTGTCGGATGTGGGGTCCAGCACGATCAGGTCAGTGTCCTCTGCGGACGCTGCCAGGGCCGCACGCACGGCTTCGACCGGGATCGGCCGCGCCGTGGCATCCCACTTCGACATCGCCGCGACCGAGGAGAACACCGGCTGCACACGACGGCCGTCGGGAGCAGCCACCGTCACGATCGACAGTTCCTGCGTCTTGTCGACCGTCAAGCCGTTCGGGGCGATGCCCTCCTCGCCTTTCTCGGCGACGAGCGGGATGAGAACACGCGCATTTCGGAAGGCATCGACGACCTCAGCCTGACTCCCCTGCCCCGCGCGGAAGCGCAGCAGGGCATCGAGCAGCACGGGATCGGCGGAACCGTCGTCGGCGGCGTGCGGATTCGCCTCGAAGCTGCGCCCCTCCCAGGGGACGCCTGCCGAATCGCCGGCCGCGCCCGGTGCTGCCGAATCGCCGGCCGCGCCCGAGCCGTGATCGCAGGCGCCGTCAGTCTCCTGCGACATCCAGCGCCTCAGCCAGCGTGAAGGCGCCGGCATAGAGGGCCTTGCCGACGATGGCGCCTTCGACGCCCAACGGCACCAGTTCGCGGAGGGCCGCGATGTCATCGAGGCTGGAGATACCACCCGAGGCGACGACGGGCTTCGGAGTGCGCGCCACGACCTCGCGGAGAAGTTCGAGGTTCGGGCCGCGCAGTGTGCCGTCCTTGGTGACGTCGGTCACGACGTAGCGGCTGCAGCCGGCCTCCTCGAGACGGTCGAGCACCTCCCAGAGGTCGCCGCCCTCCTTGGTCCAGCCGCGCGCCGCAAGCGTCGTACCGCGCACGTCAAGGCCGACGGCGATCGCCTCGCCGTAACGTCCGATGACGTCGGCGGCCCACTCGGGGTTCTCCAGCGCTGCGGTGCCCAGGTTGATGCGCGTCGCCCCGCTCTCCAGGGCCGCTTCCAGCGTGGCGTCGTCACGGATGCCGCCGGAGAGCTCGACGTTCACGTTGCGGAACTGCTTGATCACCTTGCGCAGGATCGGCGTGTTGCTGCCGCGACCGAAGGCCGCATCCAGGTCGACCAGGTGGATCCACTTCGCACCCTGCGCGACCCACTCCCCTGCGGCGTCCAGCGGGTCGCCGTAGTTGGTCTCGGTGCCGGCTTCGCCCTGCGTCAGACGCACGGCCTTACCGCCGGCGACGTCGACTGCGGGGAGCAGGGTGAGAGTGGGAGTTGACGCGAAGTCGTTCATGTCGTCCTCAGGTGAAATGGAACGGCCGATTCATCGGCACGAGAATCGACACTAGTCCGACGCCGGGACCGGTTCAAATGGGGCGATACCGATCGACACAAGGCAAGAGGGTAGCCTCGTGTGCAACCGTGTTCGATTCGGGGAGGGCGATGAACGATGGCCAACGATTCTGATCTGCGCGGAGTCGGTCCGCTGCGACGTGGCAACCCCGAACCCGTGAACGTGCCTGAAGCGGTCTCCGCCGAACCCGTGTTCGAAGAGCGCGTCCATGAGGAGCCGCTCCCCGCGGGCCTCCTCTTCGACGTGCCGATCACCGCCGGCGAGGTTCCGCGGGTGGCAGCGACGCCGAGCGCTGCACCGTTGATCACGGCACCGGAGCGCGAGCTCGAAGTCGCCTCAGAACCCGCGCCCTCACGCCGCACGCAGCGGGACCGCGCGGAGCGGCCGTCGTTCCTGCATCAGGAGCGGCGCGAGGAGCCGGCCCGCCGCGGCGCACGGGGCGCGCTGAATCGTCTCGGGTTCTCGCTGCGTCCGAGCGCCGCCGAGCAGGCGGTCCGTGACGACGAGCACGCTGTCAGCCAGCACTGGCCAGGCCCGCGGACCGTCGCGGTCGTGAACGGCAAGGGCGGCGCCGGGAAGACGCCGACAACAGTGCTCCTCTCGGCGGTCTTCGCCCAGTACGGAGGCGCCGGCGTCCTGGCATGGGACAACAATCAGACCAGGGGCACCCTCGGCTGGCGCACGGAAAGCGGCCCGCACGATCGCACGCTCCTCGAACTCCTGCCCGAGACGGAGCGGCTGCTCGGTGCGCGCGGTCAGTCTGCCGATCTCGCGCATTTCGTCCACCACCAGCCGCGGGAGAAGTACGACGTCCTGCGCTCCAAGCCGATCAGGCTCGCCCACGAGAACCGACTCAACCCCGACGACGTCGACGCGATCCACGCCGTCGCTGCCAAGTTCTATCGCCTGATCATCATCGATTCGGGCAACGACGAGTCCGATCCGATGTGGCTGCGGATGATCGATCGCGCCGACCAGATCGTGGTGGCGACGACCACTCGAGACGACCACGCAGAAGCCGGAGCACTCCTGCTGGAGGCGCTCGAGGAGCGCGATGCGCGGTCAGCGCAGCTGGCCCGACAGTCGGTGGTCGTGGTGACGCAGGCCGATCCCAAGGCATCGCAGGCAGACGTCGATCAGATCGTGGACGGGTACGGGTCTCTTGCACGCGAAGTCGTGACCATCCCGTTCGACCGTGGGATCGTGGACGGCGCGCTCAAGCTGGGTGCGCTGGATCCGGTCACGAAGCGGGCCTGGCTGTCGGCCGCGGCAGCCGTCGCCCGCGGACTCTGACAGCAACGGAACCGTTCGTCGCCAGGCCGGACTGCGATCAGGTCAGCGACTGCACCCAGTTGCGCAGCAGCCGGATTCCGGCCTCGCCGGACTTCTCGGGGTGGAACTGGGTCGCCGACAGCGGTCCGTTCTCCACGGCTGCGAGGAACGGATCGCCGTAGGTGGTCCACGTCAGGACCGGCTGCGGGAACGGTGGGATGACGTCGAGTTCCCAGGCCTGCGCGGCGTAGGAGTGCACGAAATAGAACCGCTCCTGTTCGATGCCCTCGAAGAGCACGCTTCCCGAACCGGGTTCGACGGTGTTCCAGCCCATGTGCGGCAATACCGGCGCGTTGAGCTCGGTCACCGCACCAGGCCACTCGCCGAGGCCCTCGGAATCCTGCCCGCGCTCGACGCCGTGCTCGAACAGCACCTGCATCCCGACGCAGATGCCCAGCACCGGACGCCCCCCGGCGAGACGTCGATCGATGATCTCGTCACCGCCGCGCGCCTTGAGCGCGTCTCGGACGGCCGCGAAGGCACCGACGCCGGGAACGACGAGGCCATCGGCCTCGAGCGCCTCTTTGCGGTCACCGGTGAGCACAGCATCCGCGCCGGCGGCGATGAGCGCCTTCACGGCAGAGTGCACGTTGCCGGACTCGTAGTCGAAGACGGCGATGCGAGGCGTGCGCGTCACAGTGCACCCTTGGTGGACGGGATGCCATCGACGAGCGGGTCGAGCGCCTTCGCCTGGCGGAACGCGCGAGCGAACGCCTTGTACTCCGCCTCGGCGATGTGGTGCGGGTCGCGCCCGCCGAGCACCCGGATGTGCACGGTGAGTCCGGCGCCGAAGGTGATCGCTTCGAAGGAGTGGCGCACGAGCGAACCGGTGAAGTGACCGCCGATGAGGTGGTGCTCGAATCCAGCCGGCTCACCGTCATGCACGAGATACGGACGCCCACTGATGTCGACCACGGCCTGCGCAAGCGCCTCGTCGAGTGGAACGAGCGCATCGCCGTACCGTGAGATGCCGGACTTGTCGCCCAGCGCCTCGGCGATCGCCTGCCCGAGGACGATGGACACGTCCTCGACGGTGTGGTGCGCGTCGATGTGGGTGTCGCCGGAGGCGCGCACGGTGAGGTCGGTGAGCGAGTGCTTCGCGAACGCGGTGAGCATGTGGTCGAAGAACGGCACGGACGTGTCGATGCGGCTCGCACCGGTGCCGTCGAGGTTCAGTTCCAGTTCGACGGTGGACTCCGACGTGCTGCGGACGCGACTGGCGGTGCGGGGGGCGCTCATGATGCTGATTCTATCGACGCGAGAGCATCCAGAAATGCGGTGCTCTCGGCCTCGGTTCCGGCGGTGACTCTCAGGTGCCCGGGGATGCCGACGTCGCGAATGAGGACACCGCGGTCGTAGAGCTGCTGCCAGGTGCGCTTGGGGTCGCTGACCCCGCCGAACAGCACGAAGTTCGACCAGGACTCGTGCGGCGTGTATCCGAGCGCCTCCAGCGTCGCAGTGATGCGATCACGCTGCTCGACGATCTCGTCGACCATGCTCAGCATGATCGCGGAGTTGCGCAGCGCGGCGACGGCCGCCGCCTGCGTGAGCGCGCTCAGGTGATACGGCAGCCGCACCAGTCGCAACGCGTCGATGAAGGCGGGGTCAGCGGCGAGATAGCCGACGCGCGCACCGGCGAAGGCGAACGCCTTGCTCATCGTTCGGGACACGGCAAGACGAGGGCGTCCTTCGAGGAGGGACAACGCGGATGCCGCCTCCTTCGGCGCGAACTCCTGATAGGCCTCATCGACGATGACGACGCCACGCGCAACCTCGTACACGGCTTCGATGACGTCGAGGCCGAGCGGTGTTCCGGTGGGGTTGTTCGGCGAACAGAGGAGGATGACGTCGGGGTCGACCTGTTCGACCTGCGCGACCGCCTCCTCCGGCGTGATCGTGTAGTCCGGCTCCCGCACCCCGGCGATCCACCGCGCACCCGTCCCCTGAGCGATCAGCGGATACATGGAGTAGGTGGGTGCGAACCCGAACGCCGTGCGCCCCGGCCCCGCAAAGGCCTGAAGGATGTGCTGCAGCACCTCATTGGAACCGTTGCCGGCCCAGATCTGATCCGCGTCCAGACCGTGGCCGAGGTACTCGGCGAATCCCTCGCGCAGGGTGGTGAACTCGCGGTCGGGGTATCGGTTCACGTCCCGCAGCGCGACGGCGATGTCGTCGAGGATGTCGCTGGCCACCTCATCGGGCACCGGGTGCGTGTTCTCGTTGACGTTGAGGGCGATCGGAAGCGGTGCCTGCGGTGCGCCGTACGGGGTGAGCCCGCGAAGATCGTCACGCAGCGGCAGGTCGTCGAGAGAGGCGGTCACCCCTCCCATGCTAGAACGCTGCGAGCCTCTGTGCTCATCCGGTGACGCCAGGTTTCCCGTCGGCTCACCGGTCCCACCGAACGTCAGTGGGAGAACTGGGCGGGAATCGCGAGTTCCTGCCCGATCTGGAGCATGCCGTCCTGCAGCAGGTTGAGTCGGGAGATCTCTCCGATGACATCGCGGGGATCGGCGTCCGGGGCGACGTCTCCGGCGATCGACCACAGGGTGTCGCCCGGCATCACCGTCACCGTCTCGAAGGTGGCGGTTGCGACGCTCTCACCCGAGGCGATCGCACCCCCACCGCTGATCGCCGCGAAGGCGATGCCGACGGCGAGCGGGAGAGCAGCGACTGCGAGGAGCAGACGACGACCGCGAACCGTCAGCCGAAGCCGCGTCGCCGGGCGTGCCGGGATGACTGCCGCATTGCTGAAGGTGATGGTGCTCATCTCTTACTCCCTGTGCTCTCGCCCCGCGAAACGGGGGAAGTTGGCGTAGCGTTCGCATTCTCGCCTCGGCCGGGAGCCGTGAATGCGAAGCTACGTTCCGAAGATATCTTCGAGTTCGAACATCTGTCAAGCGTTCTTCGAAATAGAGTTCGAGAATCGGGCGACACGCTCGAACAGATCTTCCACATCGGCCCGATTCTCGGATACGGTTTCGATAGGAACACCCCACCACGGGCCACCGACATTCGAAGAGCAGCGTCGGATTCGCCTACTGAAGGAGCACCATGAGCGAGAACTCAGCCCCCGAGTCAGAGGCACCGCGAACGCGCCGTCGGAAGAGCCTCAGCCCGAAGCAGATGGCGATCCTCGAGGTCATCCAGACGTCGATCGCCAGCCATGGTTACCCGCCGAGCATGCGCGAGATCGGCGATGCCGTCGGCCTCAAGTCGCTCTCCAGCGTCACTCATCAGCTCGGACAACTGGAGCTCAGCGGTTACCTGCGCCGCGACCCGGGCAAGACCCGCGCGATGGAGGTGCTCATCGACCTCCCCGGTCAGAGCGGCGAGAACCCTGCTGACGCGATGACACCGGTGGGCGATGCGGCGATGGTGCCTCTGGTCGGTCGTATCGCGGCCGGTGTGCCGATCACCGCCGATCAGCAGGTCGAGGAGATATTCCCGCTCCCCCGCCAACTCGTCGGCAAGGGCGATCTGTTCATGCTCAAGGTGTCCGGCGAATCGATGATCGACGCCGCGATCTGCGACGGCGACTGGGTCGTCATCCGCTCGCAGAACAGCGCGGAGAACGGCGAGATCGTCGCGGCGATGCTCGACGGTGAGGCGACCGTGAAGACGTTCCGCCAGCGCGACGGTCATACCTGGCTGCTCCCCCGCAACTCCTCCTTCGAGCCGATCCTCGGCGATGAGGCCACCGTGCTCGGCAAGGTCGTCGCGGTGCTGCGCGCGGTCTGAGCATCCGGCATCCACTCGCTGGAAACGCAAGAACCGCTCTCCCCAGGCTTCGGGGAGAGCGGTTCTTGCGTTTCAACGACGTCAGGCCGTGACGTTCACGTCCTCGCGCACGCGACGAGTGGCCTCGACGATGTTGCGCAGCGACTCGGTCGTCTCGGCGTAGCCGCGGGTCTTCAGGCCGCAGTCCGGGTTGACCCAGAGCTGACGCGTCGGGATCTCCTCGACGGCACGGCGCAGCAGCGCTTCGATCTCCGATGTGCTCGGAACGCGCGGCGAGTGGATGTCGTACACGCCAGGGCCGATGCCGTGGTCGAAGCCGACCTCGGCGATGTCGGTGACGACCTCCATGCGGCTGCGTGCCGCCTCGATCGAGGTGACATCGGCGTCGAGGGCACGGATCGCATCGATCACGACGCCGAACTCCGAGTAACAGAGGTGCGTGTGGATCTGCGTGCCAGCGGCCGCGCCACCCGTGGACAGGCGGAAAGATGCCACCGACCAGTCCAGGTATGCAGCCTGGTCGGCCTGCTTCAGCGGCAGCAGCTCGCGCAGTGCCGGCTCGTCGACCTGGATGATCTCGATGCCGGCGGTCTCGAGGTCGGCGATCTCCTCGCGGAGCGCCAGCGCGACCTGGTTGGCGGTCTCGCCCAGCGGCTGGTCGTCGCGCACGAACGACCACGCCAGGATCGTGACCGGTCCGGTGAGCATGCCCTTCATGTGCTTCACGGTCAGGGACTGCGCGTACGAGGACCAGTCGACCGTGATCGGGGCAGGACGCGACACGTCGCCCCACAGGATCGACGGGCGGGTCGCCCGCGACCCGTAGGACTGCACCCAGCCGTTCTCGGTGACCGCGAAGCCGTCGAGGTTCTCGGCGAAGTACTGCACCATGTCGTTGCGCTCCGGCTCGCCGTGCACCAGCACGTCGAGACCGAGCTCCTCCTGCAGCGAGACGACGCTGTCGATCTCGCGCCGCAGGAAGTCCTCGTAGTCCTCCTGCGGGAGCTCGCCACGCCCGTACTGCGCGCGCGCCCGGCGGATGTCGCCGGTCTGCGGGAACGAGCCGATCGTGGTGAGCGGCAGAGCCGGCAGCCCCAGCGCCTCCTGCGCCGTCTCGCGCTCCTCGTACGAGACCCGCGAGAAGTCGGCCTCGCTGAGCTCGCGCTGCCGGACCAGTCCGTCGCGGACGCCGGGTGCGCTCAGACGGTCCTCGAGTGCAGCGGATGCCGCAGCGAGCTCATCCTCGATCGCAGCGCGGCCCTGGCCGAGGCCACGGGCGAGAACGACGACCTGCTCGACCTTCTGATCCGCGAACGCGAGCCAGGAGACCAGGCGAGCGTCGAGCTTGGTCTCGTCCGCGACATTGTGCGGCACGTGCAGCAGCGAGGTCGAGGTGGATGCGGCGACCGCAGCAGCGCCGAGCCCGCGGAGGGCTTCCAGCTTGTCGTAGGCCGCCGCGAGGTCGCCGCGCCAGATGTTGTGGCCGTCGATGACGCCGCCGACGAGGGTCTTGCTCTCGAGTCCGGCAGCTGCCGTCGGCACACCGCCGCGGACGAGGTCGACGGCGATCGCCTCGACGGGCGCAGCGGCGAGCACGGGGAACACCTCGCCGAGCTCGGCGTAGGGTGCGGCGACGAGGATCGACGGACGCTCGGTCGCGCCGCCGAGCACCGCGAGCGCACGGGCTGCGGCATCGGAGAGCTGCGCGACGGATGCGGGAAGCGACTCGCTGACCAGCGCGGGCTCGTCGAGCTGCACCCATTCGGCGCCGGCATCCTTCAGGCGTGCCAGGAGCTCGACATAGACCGGGAGCAGGTCGTCGAGACGGGACAGCGGGTCAAAGCCCTCGGGGGCGTCATCCGACGCCTTGGCGAGAGCAAGCAGCGTCACCGGACCCACGACAACGGGACGGGTCACGAAGCCGGCGGCGACGCCCTCGGCCACCTCACGCACGAGGCGGTCGCTGGAGAGCGAGAAGGCCGTCTCCGGCCCGATCTCCGGCACCAGGTAGTGGTAGTTCGAGTCGAACCACTTCGTCATCTCGAGCGGCGCGCGCTCCCCCTCGCCGCGGGCGATGGTGAAGTACGCGGGCAGGCCGATCGTGCCGTCTGCAGCGCGCAGGCCCTCGAAACGGGTCGGGATCGCGCCAACCGTGACGGCGGCGTCGAGCACCTGGTCGTAGTACGAGAACGACTCGGGGATGGCGGAGTCGGTGCGGCCGAGGCCCAGTGCAGCGAGCCGCTCGCGGGTCGTAGCCCGCAGCTCTGCGGAGGTGCGCGCGAGTTCCTGCTCGTCGATGCGGCCGGCCCAGAACGACTCGATGGCCTTCTTGAGTTCGCGGCGGCGACCGATACGGGGGTAGCCGAGGATGGTTCCCTCGGGGAATGCAGTCATGGTCTTTCCTTTCGGCGGGGTCTAGTGGCGCAGGGCCGGGAGGATGCCGGCTTCTGCGAGGACGGTGAGGACGGTGTCGTGCTGGTTGAAGGCATAGAGGTGCACGCCGGGCGCGCCGCCGGCGACGACCTCGCGGGCGAGACGCGCGGCCCATTCGATCCCGATCTCGCGGCGGCCCTCGGGGGTCGGCTCGACCTCGAGCGCGATGGCGAGCTCGCTGGGCAGGTCTTCCCCGGTGAGTTCCAGCACACGGGCGAGACGCACGTGCGAAGTGATCGGCATGATGCCGGGGAGGATCGGGATCGTGACGCCGGCAGCGCGAGCGCGTTCGACGAAGGCCAGGTAGTCGTCGGCATGGAAGAAGAGCTGCGTGATCGCGAAGGTCGCCCCAGCCGCCTGCTTGGCAAGCAGCGCCTCGACGTCCTGCGTGCGATGCGTCGCACGCGGATGCCCCTTCGGGAATGCGGCGACGGCGATGTTGACCTTTCGCCGCGGGTCGACCCTGGCTGCGCCAGGGAAGCCCGGAACCGGAGCCTCTTCGTAAGGCGCTCGTTCCGCCTGCACCCGGTCGATGAGCTGCACCAGCTGCGCCGCGCTCTCCAGGTCCCCGAGAAACGCCTCCGTCTGCCCCTGCGGCGGGTCGCCGCGCAGAGCGAGGAAGCTGAGGATGCCGGCATCCAGGAACTCCCGGATCAGGCGCGCTGCCCCCGCGTAGGTGTTCCCGACGCAGGTGAGGTGCGCGAGCGGTTCGACGTCGGTGTGGGCGCGGATGTAGCGGAGGACATCAAGGGATCGTCCGCCGGTCGATCCGCCGGCGCCGTACGTGACGGAGAGGAACTCCGGGCCGGCGGCGGCGAGCTGCCGCACCGTCTCGTGCAGGGCCTCTTCGCTCGACTCCGAGCGCGGCGGGTAGAGCTCGAAGGAGAACGGCACACGAGTGGCGCCGGGGGTGAATTCCTCGGGCATCTTCTCTCCTGAGTGGCAGACGGACATAGCAGCCGCGCGCGACAGGGCAGGCCTGTCGTTCACGGGCGGGTGCCGGGCTCGGCTGTCGCACCACGCTCGAGGTGAATCGGGCGTTTCCAGCAAGGTAGAACAGCCGACCCGTTCCGCGCACGCGACCACGACACACGACGTCACACTGCCGACCTAAGCTCGATGCATGGCGACTCCGTACGGCTCCTGGCCCTCCCCCTTCTCGGCAGCGGATGTCGCGGCATCCGCCCCGCGCATCGACGGCGCCCTCTTCGTGGGCGACGAGATCTGGTGGGGAGAGTCGGTGCCCGCCGAGGGCGGCCGCGTCACCGTCCGCAGCTCGACCGGCCGAGAGGTGCTGCCCGCCCCGTGGAACGCGCGTTCCCGCGTGCACGAGTACGGCGGCGGCGCCTGGACGGCGGATGCCGATGGCACCCTGTACTTCGTCGATGCGGGCGATCAGCGGGTACGCCGGCTCGCACCGGGCGCCGAGCCCGAGCCCTTGACCGCGGCCGGTGCACGGTACGGCGGACTGAGCCTGCAGCGCGGGCGACTGCTGGCCGTGCAGGAGGACCTGCGGTCAGAGCCCCACACCCGCGCGATCGTCGAGATCCCGCTCGATGGCTCGGCGGCCGCAGACGACGACACGGTGCGAGTGGTCGCGAGCGGTCCCGGCTTCTTCGCGCACCCCGCGCTCTCTCCCGATGGTTCACGGCTCGCCTGGGTCGAGTGGAGCACCGATCGGATGCCGTGGGAGCACGCGTCACTCGTGATCGCCGCGCTCGACGCCGGCACGCGCGTCGACGTGCCGACCAACGCCGCACTGCAACCGGAGTGGGTCAGCGATTCGCAACTGCTCTTCGCGGACGATCCGACTGGACGGTGGGGGGTGCAGCGACTGACGCTCGACGGCGCAGCTCTCTCCGCGGCTCCCGAGCCGATCGCGCCGGCGGACGCCGACACCGGCTACGGCCTCTGGGTGCTCGGCAATCGCTGGTACCAGCCCCTGCCCGACGGCCGGATCGTCGCGGTGCGGACGAACGGGCGTGATGAAGTCGTCCTGATCGACCTCGACGGCGATGCACGCCGACTCGACGTGCCCGCCGATGCGCACGTCAGCGTCGACGACGTCTCCGGCTCACGCGTGCTCCTCTCCGGCGGGGGTTCGGGGACCGAGGCCGGTCTGTGGTCCGTCGACATCGACTCCGGCGAGGTCGTCGCCGTCCGCGGCGGACGCGCCCTTGACGACCGATGGATGCCGCCGGCTCGCGCGGTCTCGTTCGACGGGCCGAGCGGCCCGGTGCACGCCTTCGACTACGCGCCCGCGCACCCGGATGCATCCGCCGACTCCGGCGACCTCCCGCCGTACGTCGTGCTGGTGCACGGCGGACCGACCGCACACGCGTCGGGCGCGGCATCCGCCGCCATCGCGTTCTACACGAGCCGAGGGATCGGTGTGCTGGACGTGAATTACGGCGGCTCCACCGGCTATGGTCGCGCCTACCGCGAGCGACTGGACGGCGCCTGGGGCGTCGCCGACGTCGACGACGTGCTGGCCGCGGCGCGCGGGCTCGCGGCATCCGGCGCTGCCGATCCGCAGCGCATCGCCATCCGCGGTGGTTCTGCCGGCGGCTGGACCGTGCTGTGCGCACTGGTGCGGGGCGGGGTCTTCGCCGCGGGCATCAGCCGCTACGGTGTCGGCGACCTGCGCATGATCGCCGAAGACACGCACGACTTCGAGAAGCACTACCTCAACGGGCTCGTCGGGCCGCTGCCGGAACTCGAGCAGGTCTACATCGACCGCTCACCGCTCACGCACACCGACCGGATCGATGTCCCGGTGCTCCTGCTGCAGGGCGCGGACGACCTCGTCGTGCCGCCATCGCAGTCCGAAGCGATCCGCGACGCGCTGGCCGCGCGTGGGATCGCGCACGAGTACGTGCTCTATCAGGGCGAGGGGCATGGCTTCCGCAGGGCGGAGACGATCATCGACTCCCTGGAGCGGGAGCTGACATTCCTCGGACGCGTGTTCGGGTTCACGCCCACGACCGGTCGTTGAGCGAGGAGCCTGCGACGAGACGAAACGCGTCGATCCCGTGTCGACGCCGCTAGTCCCCGACGCGGTTACGAGTGCGCATGGCGCGCTCGGCCTCGCGGGTGTCCTGGCGTTCGCGCAGGGTCTGGCGCTTGTCGTACTCGCGCTTGCCCTTGGCCAGTGCGATCTCGACCTTCGCGCGCCCGTCGGTGAAATACAGCTTCAGCGGAACCAGCGTGTATCCGCCCGCGGACACTGCGTGGGAGAGCTTCGCGATCTCCTCGCGGTGCAGGAGCAGCTTGCGGATGCGCTTCGCCGAGTGGTTCGTCCAGTGCCCCTGCGAGTACTCCGGGATGTGCACGGCGTCGAGGAACACCTCGTTGCCCTTGATGAACGCGTATCCGTCGCTCAGATTGGCGCGCCCCTGGCGCAGCGACTTCACTTCGGTGCCCGTGAGCACCATCCCCGCCTCGTACGACTTCTCGATGTTGTAGTCGTGACGTGCGCGACGATTGGTCGCGACGACCTTCTCCCCGCGTTCCCTGGGCATGATGCTCTCCTGATCTGTGCCGTGCGGGCGCACGACAGCCTTTCAGTCTACAACGACAGCGACCTCAGGTGCGCAGCCAGCGACGGATCGCGAACCCTGCGGACAGCGCGGCGAGCACGATACCGATGCCGATGAGCACGGGGACGACGAGCACTGCGTCCTGCATCGTCACCCAGGTGGTGATGAACGGCACGCGACCTCGCAGGTATCCGTCGACGCCGAAATGAACGCCCGCGACCACCGCGACGCTGGCCAGCGCCGAACCGAGGAAGGCCGCGAAGACGCCCTCAAGGACGAACGGCGTCTGGATGAAACGGTTGGATGCTCCGACCAGGCGCATGATCCCGATCTCCTTGCGTCGCGCGTACGCCGAGAGACGGATCGTGGTGGCGATCAGCAGGATCGCCGCGATGAGCATGAGGACGGCGATTCCGATGGCGATGTACGTTGCGACGGTGAGAGCCGAGAAGAGCGGTTCGAGGTATTGCAGCTGGTCGGCCACCTGCTCCACTCCTGCTACCCCGTTGAACGCCTCGACGAGCACCTGGGACTGACTCGGATCCTTCAGCGTCACGAAGAAGCTCTCGGACATCTGGTCTGCGGTGAAGACGCTGGCCTTCTCCTCGCCGATCTGCTCGACGATGTTGGCGTACGCCTCGTCCTTCGTCTCGAAGCGCACATCGGCGATGAGCGGCGCGAGCGCGTCACCCTCGATCTGGGCGCGGACGATCTGCACCTGTTCCTCGGTTGCGGAGCCGTTGAGGCAGGTCGGCGATTCGGACACGCCGGAGCACATGTACACGGCCACCTGGGCGCGCTCGGTCCAGTAGCCGCGCATGGTGCCGATCTGCGCCTGCATGAGGATCGCGGCTCCGACGAACGTCAGCGAGACGAACGTCACGAGCACGACGGAGATCACCATCGAGATGTTTCTGCGGAGGCCGCCGAGGGCCTCTGTGAGGATCAGACCGTATCTCATGAGGTCGGTCCCACTTCCTCGTCGTCCGCGTCGGACAGACCGAGTCGATCGGCGACGCCGAGGTCGGCGATGTCGACCTGCGGCAGCACGATCGGATGCGTACGGGGCGCGACTGCGGCGGCCGGCTCCGAGACGTCGTGCGGCACGGGAGCGGGCTCCTCGACGGAGGCCTCCGGCTGGGGAGTCTCGGACGGCTTCAGGACCGCAGGTTCCGGCGCGGGCGCCGTTGCGGCTGCGCGGCGCTGGGCGCTCAGGTCCTGGGCGAGGGCGGCGCGCACCATCGAGAGGTCGGCCGTCTGGCGCTGCACCTCCTGCACAGCGGTGAGTGCGGCGACCGCTGCGGCGCCGCGCACCTCCTCCGGCACCAGGCGCGGGATGTTCGATGTGTCTCCGTAACCGCCGTGCACCTCGTCGCGCACCATCTCACCGTCACGCAGCTCGATCACGCGGCGCTGCATCTGGTCGACGAATCCGGCCTCGTGCGTGGCCATCAAAACAGTCGTGCCACCGGCGTTGATGCGCGCGAGCAGCTGCATGATGTCCACGGATGTGGCGGGATCGAGGTTTCCGGTGGGCTCGTCGGCGAGCAGCACCTGCGGACGGTTCACGAGAGCGCGGGCGATCGCGACGCGCTGCTGCTCACCGCCGGAGAGCTCATGCGGCATCCGCTTCTGCTTGCCGTCGAGGCCGACGAGTGCGAGCGCCTCCGGCACCGCCTGCTGGATGAAGCCGCGAGATGAGCCGGTGACCTGAAGCGTGAACGCGACGTTCTGGTACACGGTCTTCGACGGCAGCAGACGGAAGTCCTGGAACACCGCTCCGATGTGCCGCCGGAAGTACGGCACCTTGCGGTTGGCGAGCGAGCGCAGATCGCGCCCGAGCACCGCGACGCGGCCGGTTGACGGAATCTCTTCGCGGAGAATCAACCTGAGACAGGTCGACTTGCCGGATCCCGAGGCACCGACGAGGAAGAGGAACTCTCCCCGCTGCACTTCGAAGTCGACACCGGAGAGCGCGGGCCTGGCGGTCCCGCGATAGCGTTTCGTGACATTCTCGAACCGAATCATGGCGATACGAGCCTAAACGCGCCTCTTCCGGTGATCGCGAGCGACACCCCGTGACGTCACCGGTCACTGCTATATATGAGGTAGCCGATTCGCGCGTTCCGCGCGGGCGAACGATTTCGAGGGGGACCCCATGACGACACCTGCAGGCTGGTACGACGACGGCTCTGGCCGACAGCGCTGGTGGGACGGGCAGCAGTGGACGGAGCACTTCGCTCCCGAGGCGGCCGCACCCGAAGCGCCGGTGGTTGCAGACGCTCCGGCAGTCGCACACACTCCAGCGGTCGAAGAGACCGCTGCCGATTCTCTCGATGACACCGTGATCCGCACGACGGGCGAGACTTACGCTCCCCCGGCTGCGGCGGCAGAGCCCGACGCGCAGGTCGAGGCGCCGTTCGTCGCACCGAACGAGACCGCTGCGACGACGCCGATCAGCGACAGCGGCCTTCCGCCCTATGCTGCCGGCGGCGCCTACCCGACGTCCGCGCCCGCCGCGGACCCCGGCTACCAGATCGCCGCCCCGGGCTACGCAGCACCTGCGTACCCCGCTGCAGCTCCGGCATACCCCGGCGCGGCTCCGGCAGGCGTCCCCGGTGCGTATGCCGCGGCAGATGCCGGTCCGAAGAAGCCGTCGGTCCTCGGACTCGTCGGCCTCGGGTTGGCCGTGCTCGGCACGATCCTCGTGTTCATCCCGCTCGTCGGAGTGTTCGGTTTCGTGCTCCTGGGAATCGGCTTCATCCTGTCGCTCGTGTCGTTGTTCCTCAAGGGCAAGAAGTGGCCGGGAATCGCGGGCCTCTCGCTCGCCGTGGTCGGCACGATCATCGGCATCGTGATGTCGTTCGTCTACCTGTTCGCCTTCGCCGAGGGCGTCCAGAGCGAGATGGACGATTTCCCGACGTCGATCCCGACGGAGGCCGCGCCGGACCCCGATGAGACCGACAGCACCACCGACGAGACCTCGGCCGGTCGGCCGACCGTTGAAGAGGTGTCTGAGGGCCTCACGGAGATCCTCACGCTGTCCGGCCAGGGAGAGACGTACACCCCTGAGCAGGTCACCTGCATCAGCGAGGCGTTCGTCGCATCCGACATCGACGACGACACGCTGCGTGTCATCGCGAACGGTGATGAGATGTTCCAGGATGCCGACGCACTGACGGCGTTCACGGATGAGTTCACCAGTTCCGGCGTGACCTGCTTGATGCAGTGATCTCACTCTGAATGCAGAAGGCCCGGGAGCGATTCGCTCCCGGGCCTTCTGCATTCAATCTGAGATCAGTCCTCGACCTTGCGCTTGCGCCAGCGGATGCCCGCCGAGATGAAGCCGTCGAGGTCGCCGTCGAACACGGCGGCCGGGTTGCCGGACTCGTGGCCGGTGCGGAGGTCCTTGACGAGCTGCTGTCCGTAGAGGAAGTACGAGCGCATCTGGTCGCCCCAGCTCGCGGTGATGTTTCCGGCGAGTTCCTTCTTCTTCGCGGCCTCGTCGGCCTTCTGCAGCAGCAACAGGCGGGTCTGCAGCACGCGCATCGCCGCGGCGCGGTTCTGGATCTGCGACTTCTCGTTCTGCATCGACACGACGATGCCGGTCGGCAGGTGGGTGAGGCGGACGGCGGAGTCGGTGGTGTTGACCGACTGGCCGCCGGGGCCGGACGAGCGGAAGACGTCGACGCGGATGTCACCCTCGGGGATCTCCACCGCAGTGGCCTCCTCCATGAGCGGGATGACCTCGACAGCCGCGAAGCTGGTCTGACGCTTGTCGGCGGAGCCGAACGGGCTGATGCGCGCGAGACGGTGCGTGCCGGCTTCGACGGACAGCGTTCCGAACGCGTAGGGGGCGTCGATCTCGAACGTCGCGGATTTGATTCCCGCACCCTCGGCGTAGGAGGTGTCCATGACCTTCACCGGGTACTTGTGCTGCTCCGCCCAGCGCAGGTACATGCGCATGAGCATCTCGGCGAAGTCTGTGGCGTCGTCGCCGCCCGCGCCGGAGCGGATCGTGATGATGGCGGCACGATCGTCGTACTCGCCGCCGAGAAGAGTCTGCACCTCGAGCTGGTTGATCAGTTCGGTGAGGGCGGCGAGCTCGATGCGCGCCTCCTGCGCCGATTCCTCGTCGCCCATCTCGTTCGCGAGGCCGACGAGGACTTCGAGGTCGTCGAGACGGCCGGCGATCCCCTCGATCCGGGCGAGCTCCGACTGGCGGTGGCTGAGTGCGCTGGTCACCTTCTGGGCGCGCTCGGTGTCGTCCCAGAGGTCGGGGGCACCGGCTTCCTCGTTGAGGCGGGCGATTTCAGTACGGAGCGCTTCGACATCGACGACCTCGCGAATGTCACCGAAGGTGAGTCGCAGGGCCTGGATGTCGGCGGAGAGATCGAGTTCGAGCATGGCACTTCAGCCTAACGTGCCGGGTGTTCGCGCGGGGACGGAGTACCTCGACGGGCGGAAGCTGCCCGCGGGGTAACGTGAAGGCGTGAGCAGCGCATCGACGGTCCTGAGAGATTTCGGGCCGATGGTGTACCTGCCCACCATCCTTTTCGCCCTGGGCGAGGGCGCGGTGATCCCGTTGATCCCGGTGATCGCCGTCGGCATGGGAGCCGATGTCGCGTTCGCCGCCCTCGTCGCCTCGGCACTCGTCATCGGCCAGCTCTGCGGCAATCTGCCCGCCGGCTGGGCGGTGGCACGGATCGGCGAGCGCATGACGATGGTGATCGCGGGCGTGATCGCGATCATCGCCGGCGTGGGGATGGCGTTCGCCCCTTCCCTCGGCGTGCTGGCGGCATCCGTCTTCCTGCTCGGGCTGTGCGCCGCCGCGTTCGGGCTCGCTCGACACGCCTTCATGACCACGCGGGTGCCGCTCGAAGTCCGCGCGCGTGCCCTCTCTCTGCTGGGCGGAAGCTTCCGGCTCGGCATCTTCATCGGCCCGTTCGTGGCCGCGGGACTTCTGCAGCTCTTCGGGAGCGAAAGCGCGGCGATCTGGTTCTTCATGGTCTGCCTGATCGCCATGGTGCTGCTGGTGCTCCTCGGCCCCGACCCGGAGAAGACGAATCCGCCGACGCGGCAGGCTGGCCCCTCGCACCTGACCGAGGACTCCGGAGAGGCGGTGAGCGGCTCGATCCCGACCATCGAGCGTGCGGGCATCTTCCGCACGATGTGGCAGCAGCGTGCAGTGCTCAGCCGGCTGGGCCTCGCCGCCGCATCCCTGTCGGCGGTGCGCTCGGCACGGCAGGTGGTGCTGCCACTGTGGGGTCTGTCGTTAGGACTCGACGCATCGACGATCGCCCTGGTGGTCGGCGTCTCCGGCGCCATCGACTTCGCCCTCTTCTACGCAAGCGGGCAGGTGATGGACCGGTTCGGCAGGCTGTGGGCCGCGATGCCGGCGATGCTCGTGATGGGGGCCGGATTCCTCGCCCTGTCGTTCACGCACGACGGGGATTCGGCGGTGCTGTGGTTCGGCATGCTCGCCGCGGTGCTCGGCGTGGGCAACGGGCTCTCGAGCGGCATCCTGCTCACGCTCGGCGCCGATGTCGCTCCGAAGCGGGAGCCGGCGGCGTTCCTCGGCTCGTGGCGGACGCTGACGGATGCCGGTGGCGCGATCGCCCCGCTGCTGGTCTCCGGGATCATCGCCGTCGCATCGCTCTCGGTCGCCGCGGGTGTCATGGGCGCGATCGGCCTCCTCGGCGCGGCAGGGTTCCTGCGCTGGATCCCGCGGTTCGTGCCGCGGGCGAAGCGCACCGATTCCGAGGGGAGTTCTGAATGAGCGACGCGGTGACCCGGAGCATGTCGAACCTGGTTCGCAACTTCTCCCCGCGTGACGACGCCGAGCGCGCCGCCCAGGAAGACTTCGCTTCCTTCTTCGTGCACGGAGAATCACCGATGTGGCGGGAGTCCGGGCCGGATCACGCCACGGCATCCTGCGTCGTGCTCGATCCGACTCTCCGCGACACGCTGCTCGTCTTCCATGCGAAGGGACAGTTCTGGGTGCAGCCGGGCGGTCATCTCGAGGAGGGAGACGAATCGATCGAGGCGGCGGCCCTGCGTGAACTTCGCGAGGAGACCGGCCTCCGGCTCGACGCGCGAGACGACGGACCGCTCGCCTACGATCTCGACCACCACGCCCTTTCTGCGAGTTTCGGACGCTGCGCCTCCCACCTCGATGTCGGGATCGCCGTGATCGTCGACCGGGATGCCGAGATCACCGTGAGTGATGAATCAGAGGATGTGCGCTGGTGGCCGGTGGATGCACTGCCCGCCGAGCTCGCGAACGGCGTTCAGCGGCGCATCGACGCGCTGCTCACCCGGGTGCGCGGCCGCGCCTGAACTCGCTCAGGCTCACCGGAGCGCCGTACGGGTGGTCGCGTTGGCTTCCAACCGGATGCCGTCGGGAACGAAGGGCGAGAACAGTGGCGGGTGCGAGGCTGACGTGATGATGACGTGTGCGGAGGCCGTCCGGTGAAGTCGCCTCGACCAGGGTTGCGTCGCCCGGCCGCGTGGTGAGGAGGGCTGAAGCCTGTTCGTGCAGGCGCTCGTCGGTCAGCTCGGCCGCGACGCTCGCGCCAGAAAGACGAGGGTGAAACCGTCTGCTCCGGCGAGCTCTGCGGGTGCTGTCTGCGGAGTGCAGGGAGGTCGAGGGAGCGGAGGGCGGCGAGGGCGTCAGGAGTGTTCATCTCCTTCCTTACAATCGCGCGCAACGCCGCGGCCTATGGGGGCACATCGTGCGACATCGAGATATGCCCCGACGTTCCCACATACGTGCGCCATCTATGCCGCCCTGGCTTGCGTCACGAAGGACCGGGGAGGGGCTCTAGTCCCAGGTACGCCCCACGATGCTGACCGGGTCAGTCTGAATGATGAGCCATGTTCCGCGCGGATCACCCTCCAGGCGCGAGCGCTTGTCGGCATCGACGTACACCCAGCGCAACTCCGACTCCTGCACCTCGCCGCCAACTGTGAGTCCAACGGTCACGTGAGCAAGGGCAGGACCGCGAACATCGACGCTTCGCACGTCATAGCCATCTAGAGGTTGTCTCTCGAAGCGTAACCGGACCTCCCCAATGAACGCGGTTCGAGACTTCGGCTTCATGAACTCGTGTAGGTACGGGGCAAGCCGCCCGTAGTTCGTCGCCAGCCACGCATCGAGCATCGCAACGGTGGCCTCAACGACCGGCTCAGCCATCACTGTGTCTAGGCCGTCGGTGCTCACATCCCATGCACGCGGCTTCCACGCATCCATCTTCTTGCGGTCGGCGGCAGTGTCCGCCAGCTTCGCCAGAGACTCGCGAAGGGTCGGCTTGGGGTCTTCTGGCTTCTTCGCCTGTTCGATAGCTTGCGCCCAGTCGATGAGGGCGAACAAGCGGTTCCATGCCTTCGAAGCGACGACGACGTTGTCGAAGTTCGTCAGGTTGCCGTGCATGATTCCGTTCCGGTACAACTCGTACACCGGTTCAGTGCTGGTTTTGTTGAAGCTTTTGGTAAACGACTTCTGGGTCGCGGCCAGCCCTTGGTGATGAGCGGTCATGGAGTTCCAGGCGACAAGCTCTTCACCGTCCCGTGTGTGCAGTCCTCGTCGCTGGTTACCAACGTCGTTCACGAACCCGTCCATGACCGCTAGAAGCACGAGCACTGCGGCGTAGTAGCGTCCGTCGAGGTAGTCGCGTAGCGCCGCATCGAGCAGGTCGGACCTCGCGCGCATCTCCGGAACGTTCTTGGCTCGCATCATGGCGAACCTCATGCGTTCTGGGTCCTGGTACTGAGCGATGACGGCATTCTCAACCGCGTCGGGGTCACCGGTGCTGACCGCCTCGACCAATGGATCAAGCTTGAGCGAACCGTGAAAAACCCAGTGCCGCTCGCCTACAAGTTGGTAATACCGTTCGACCGTGCCGACGATGCGTTCGAACTCCTCCTTCAGCTTCTTGAAGTCTGCCCTCATGGATGGCTTAAGTATCAAGATCAGACTCATCGCCGTCACCTGCTCACGCATCTGCTTGTACTCAGGGATGTCATACGCGCTCGGGTAGCCGGCACTCGGGGGCGGATCGATGTCGCCCCTGCCGGGCTTCGTTGGTCGTGGCATTTGGTCCCTCCTAAGTCGATCCTGGCTCACGTCACCGGCAGACGCCGGTTGGCGCCGCGATAGGCTCACGCCATGCCGCCCCGGATACTGACTTTTGACGAAGCCTTGCTCGACGCGCGGCGGAAGAGTAACCACCGCTCAATCCTGCTCGGCAATGGTTTCAGCATCGGCTACGACCCGGCGATCTTCAGTTACGAATCTCTCGCGGACGAAGCCGAACTTTCCGGACTGTCGGTCACAAAGCCCGCTCTGTTCGACGCGCTCAAATCGAGCAACTTTGAGGCAGTCATTGACAAGCTCAACGCCTCATCAAGGCTGCTCGCGCTGTACGACGGCGACCGGGAGCTTGCGGCGAGGATGGCGACCGACGCCGTTGTCGTAAGAAACGGTCTAGCTGACGTTCTGGCAAACCGTCATCCAGTGAATGCCCAAGGACTAAGCGACGAGGAGGTCCTTCACGCCCGCACGTTCTTGTCAAATTTCCGACAGTTCTACACGCTCAGCTACGACCTCCTTCTGTACTGGGTTGTCACACGCACCGGGGTTGGCCCCTTCGTGCATATGCGAGACGGGTTCGAGTGGCCCGCATGGAACGATCGAAGCGCCCTGATTTGGAAGTCCAAGCCAACCCAGGGACGGCAGCGGGTGTTCTTTCTGCATGGGGCGCTTCACCTCTTCATCAGGGGCAAGAAACTTGAGAAGCTCTCATACCGTGACCACGGTTCACTCGTAGGCGAGTTGCGATCGCGACTCGATGACGACAACTATCCTTTGGTGGTTACGGAGGGGTCCCGCCCGGAGAAGGAAGCTCGTATCGAGCGAAGTGGTTATCTCCGGTTCGGGCTGCGCCGCTTTGCCGCAACCGAGGGCGCGCTTTTCATTCACGGGGTATCGATGAACCCCAACGACGATCACATCCTCGAACTGATCGAATCGGATTCCAGTCGTGTCAGCGCGATCTATGTCGCCGTGCATGGAGACCCCGCTTCGCCCGACAACCGCCGCTTGATCGAACGCGCAAAGGAGATGAGGAGCCACCGCCGTACCGTGGGCGGTGAGGCCCTGCGAGTGAGATTCTACGATTCCGACAGCGCAAGGGTATGGCGGGACTGATCGGTCACGTGTGCTTTGCAACGACAGCACACGCGTTCCTAGTACCGCATGCGGGGTCGGGTGACCAGGTCTCCGTCGCTAAAAGCGAGGATTCCTCCCCCAACCCGAGAAGAACGAACGGCTGTCTCTCGTGAGTTGACGTGCAGGCGCAGAAAGCGCGGCGGTACTCCGCTTCTGCTTTGGCTCAGTCGGCAGAACTGGCGTCATCTAGGTCGAGGTATGCAAGCACGTCAGCCAAGCTCGCGTCCGGGCCGACAATTTCCTCTCGTGCACTTATGTCGATCAGAGAGAACCGCCCATCCTCCTCATCCAGATACAGGCCCCGCCTCTGAGCGAATGCGGTGGCTATGTCCTTCTCAGTCGGCGGCTGTGTTTCCGCATCCTCAATGCCGTAAGCGATTGCGTCGAGCATCGCGGCGGCGCGATGCAGCCGCACCGGGTCGTCCGTTCGGAGCGCATCCCGCGCCGTCGCCTCCGCAGCCTTGTGGATAGTTGTCGGCCAAGTGGACTCAGACTCTGTTGTCATGGCCGCAGGCTAGTACACACAGCGCGTCCCGGAGCACCGCCGGGTGTGGACTGCATCAACGGGATCCACGACTTGTCATGCGTGAATCACAACTACAGCCCAGACGGGAACGATACCCCTCGCAAGTTCACCGCTCGCGCCATCGCTTTCCTCACTGGATTGCGGGACCGCGCATAAGCCCTATGCATGCCCTAGATTTCACTCATGCGCGAAGAACCCGAATCTCACACGCAGGATGCCCTGTCGGCCCTCAGCAGGCGCATCCAACGAACTTACAAGTCGCGTGTGGAAACAGCGCGGCGTCATCAAAAGCGAGGTAACTACTGGAACTTTGCCCTGGTCGTCGCATCGCTCACGGGCACATCGGTGGCAGTCGTATCGCTCACTGCACCATCTGTGTACGGTGAGCGTGGTTCGGCCTTGATGGTGGTTCTCGGAATCGTGACTCTCGTGGTTTCCGTCCTCGTTACAAGCGCGCAGTTCCAGGTACAGGCAGAGAAGTTCTTTCACGCATACCGAAGCCTTCAGAAGCTGTGGGTGGCGTCCGATCTTGCAAGCCGTTCGCTAACGGATACGCATGGACGAAACGATCGTGCGGACGAGATCGACCGCGATTACCAGTCTGTCCTGGACGACACCGATAACCACAGCCCTGCCGACTTCTTCAAGGCGTTCCCCGGCGAGATCAAACGGGATAAACCATCTATCGTCGATCCCGCCGATCAACTGTCGGTCATGGGGTTCTACAAAAGGAAGCTGATAGTACTCGGAAGCAACATCTTCACCTTCCTTCCGGTCCTCGGCAGCACGGCCTTGTTGCTGCTCCTGACTCCAGCAGTCAAATGGCTCCTCGGTCTCTAAAAGTCGTCATATGTGATTGGCAACCACAGCCCAGCCGGGCACGTCAGCACGCTCATCTTCGCAGAGGTCAGGAACGCGATCGACTGCACGGCGTCCCCAGGCGCGCCACCAGCGTCGGAGTGTTGTCATGAGGGATCCTTTCATCAGCGACTCAGCCGATGCCGAGTCGCAGGATGACAAGCATGGGTATATCGCGAAGAGCATGGAACATTTATGGGTATGTCACGCACCGCGCTCTACCTCCGCATCAGCCGGGACTCCGAGAAGCTTGGGCGGGGGTCTCGCGCCAAAAGAAGGAGGCGCTGGAGCTGGCCTCAAGGTCAGGCCTCAACGTCATCGAGATCTTTGAGGACAACGACATCTCCGCCTCCCGCTACTCGCGCCGGACGCGTCCCGAGTTTGAGCGCATGATGGAGCGTGCCGGACGTGGAGACTTTGACACCCTTCTGGCCTGGGACCTGGACCGCCTCATTCGAAGCCTGTCGACGGTGAGCGGATCATCACCCTGAACGAGAAGGCCGCGCTCAACGCACGCACCGTGTTTGGGCACCGTTGACCTTCGCGCCCCCAATGGCGTCATGTTCTTGAGGATCAAGGTCGCAGTGTCGGCACAGGAGTCTGACTTGAAAGGCCAGCGCGTGAAGGCCGCTCACCGTCAACGGCTGGAGGAGGGCAAGCCGATCTCTGGCCGACGTCCGTACGGATGGAAGACCGGAGGCCTGGAGCTGGAGCCGGTGGAGGCTGACGCGATCCGCGAGGGCGTCCAGCACGTGCTCTCGGGAGGCTCTATCTCCTCGCTCCAGAAGGGCTGGAACACATCCAGCCTCTTCGGCCCTACCGGCAAGCCGTGGACCGGTGGCTCCGTCAAGAAGGTGCTGAGGAGGTGGCGCAATGCCGGAGTGGTGGAGCAGCTTGGGGAGCCGCTGGAGGTTGAGTCTCAGATTGAGCCGATTGTCTCCCGCGCCGAGCTGGAAGAGATCCGCCTCAAGTTGGAACTACAGTCCTCCCCTACCGGGCGCCCGCTGGTCAAGAGCTGGCTCTCCGGCGTCATGAAGTGCGGAGTGTGTGGAGGCAGGATGCTACCGCGCAAGGAGTATTGCGCATGCGCTGTGTCAACCGAGAGGACGCAGACCGTCGAGGGTGAGCGACACGTGGCAATCGCCAAGCACTGGGCAGAACACCGCGTCATGATGGCTCTCTATTTCGAGGCCAAGCACAGCGCGCGCTGGGGCACCGTAAAGACCGCAGACGTCGACCGGGTGCGCGCTATTGAGGCTGAGCTGGTGGAGGCTCAGAAGGAGCGCCAGGAGGCACACAGAGGCTGTTCGTGAAGGGTGTGGATAAGGCCGTGGTGACGGCTGAGCTGAGCCGTCTGGATGGAGAGATCACCTGTAAAGCCCCGCGCCTGATTGTCCAGGCGCGGGGCTATTCAGGTGGCTTCGAAAACTAATCCTGCTCGGATGTCGCCTTCGCCCGCGGGACTGCAGAGAGCACTGCAAGGGCTCCGATTACCGGAACGATGAGCGTGATTACAACCCAGAAGACAACCCGAAGAGTCAGTCCTTCACCGAGGCGAGCGACTCGTACGAGCGCCAGCACCGCCAGTACCACCGTCACCGCTGCGAATGCGATGATCAGCAGCGTGTGCAAGGGGGAAAGCCCGGTACTCATCACGGAGTCCAGGCGGAGCGATCCTTGACGAACAACTTAAGCGTGACGCTTGTGTTGGCGCCTCCGAAGTTGTAGTTCGTCACCAGGTTGAGCTGCGCGGGGAGATCGCCGGACTGGTACTGCCGGATCAGCTCGAACTCCGGCACCGAGCAGGTGCCTGGTCCGCAACCCCACTCTTTCTGCCCCCAGTTGTAGACGCTAGCCTGCCGATCTCTCTTCGTGTAAGACGTCCGGAACGCCAACTCGACAGGGCCGAGCCAACCATGAACTCTGCAGTCCTGCGCATAGGTGGTGGCGTCGACCGCGCAGCCGCTAACGCTCATCGTCATGGACGTGTCGGAAGGCGCGAGCGAGGTGATCGAGATGGACCCGTCAGCGAAACGAGAAACCGTCACCTGCTTGGAGCCTTCGGAGTGAGTCTCTGTCGAGGCAGGATCTGCTCCGGTCATGGAGTCGAGGGGCGTTCCCTGGTCGAGCTTGTCCAGGAGAGAGGCCTGCGTCTCGGCTGGAACTTCGTACTCCGTCCAGACGTCGACCATGGACTGCTCCGAGGTGCCGTACTCGTCGGTAGTATCTGGCGGTGTTGTATCGGCTAGTACAGCCGGTGCGGTCCAAGAGCTGACCAGCAGAATCGCTGTTGCCGCTCCGGCACCGAACGAGAGTTTGCGTCGCATCTTTGACATATGTTCACTCCTAGTCTCAATGAATGAAGTGACGTTCGGCTGAACTGAGATACTGCGCCATTCGTCACATTGTTTTTCACCGTACACATTTCAGTGGGATAGCGATGTCCCCTCTTTGGGGGACACGGCTGAGAGGCGCGGTGCCGACAACGATCTCAGCGCGGACATGACACTAGGCAGGGGGTTCGCCCCATCAGCGAGGCTGCGTTACAGGGCGAACGGAGACTGGCTGCTCGCTCAGCGCAAGCTCGCGGTCTGTGAGGGACTGCAGCGGGCCGCGCTGCGCCGCCGCGAGTATCGACCGCCATTGAGACCTTCGGTCGTACGCGATCTGCAGTCGTTCGCTCGGTGTTCCCATCGCCGGTTCGTCCTTCCTCCGGCCAATCCCAGGGTAGCAAGAATAGAACATATGTTCTATCCTCTTAACCCATGAGCGTGACATCTATAGAACAAGCCGTAACCCTATGGCTGGTCAACGACATCCCGTCCCGCATGGTCTACGCGGGGAAGCGGTGGCGCGTCACTGACACTCCGACGCGGCTGCGTCACTCCGTTTGGTCGGTTCCGCTGGAGCACAGCCACGGCATGTACGGCTGGCGGTTCCAAGGGACCGACGACGCCGACCTATCCCTCGTCTTTGACGTCTACAAGGGCGAAGACGGCTGGCACGTGCACCGCGCTTACGACTAGCCGCCCTGGATGCTCGGGCCGTCGAACTCGGTTGGCAGCACAACGGCGTCGAACTCCGCGGAGTGGTCCTCTAGGTGCTGGCAGTTCTCGCACCAGAACCCACGGCGGTCGTCGATCATCACCGTCCCGCAGTGCGGACAGTGAGGCTGCACGCCGTCGAGATCACCCATCCGATCAGCGTATGTCAGTAGCGCGCGAGGCTACACGGATGCCGTGCGGATAGTTATTGTCCGTGTTCACGGCCCAGGAGCCCCGCACGACATCGGCGATGGCGACGTGCAACCGGGAACCATCCGGCAGGGACGCATCGACGAACGGCTGGCTGATCTCAAAACCAAGATTTTGACATATTTCTGACCAGGGATTTTTCTGATCTTCCCCGTTCCGACGCCCCCTGGACCTCTTGCCATTCACACGTCACCAGCGCCTCGCTCGCGGTCTCGCAGGTGGTGTGGCACAGGTGCATCACGGCCCCGGATGAGGGGAGGTCTCCGGGGCCGTGAGGACTTGGGTGGATCGAGTGCTACGCGGCACGCCCGATCAGCGCTTCCGCGGCCTCTCGAAGCTCTCCAAGATCGAGATGAGCCCACGGCCTGCGGTTCGGCGCTGTGCCAGAGGGGAGCGCCGCCCAGCCGATCAGGCCGTCGATGTTGTCGAGCGACCGAAGGTATGACGGCAGACCGAGGAACGACCTTACGCTGAGCGTCATCGCGGAGATCCCGACGCCGTGGGCCTGGTCGATCGCGAGATCGCACCGAGGGCAAACCACGCCGTCGAGGGAGTCGGCCCGACCGGGGCCGCCGATGCTCGCGGAGTCCGCGCTCATCAGGGTCCAGACGCTCTCCGCGTCTTCTCGGAGCGCCTCGACTGCGCCGACGCCACAGAGCATGCATCCCGAGGGGCCACCGTCGTCCGAGGGAGCGAGGACATCCACGGGCTTCTCGGTGCGGCGCGCCAGGAGCCGCGCTGCCGTGTTCCGCAGCTCCTGGCGCTGTTCGGGGGTCAGGTGAGACCAGCGAGCCCGGGACGGCGGCGTGGAGGGGGCCTTAACAAAGCTCGCAGAGCGCGCGAGCGCGGCCCATCGGGCATGGCCGCCGGGCACGGTGAGCGCGTCCATTAGCCGAACGAGGTCAGCGCCGGTTGCGGTCAGGTGGTCAACGGCTCGCGGTTCTGTCGTACCGACAGCATCGAGGGCACACAGAGCCGACTCGAGGCGGTGCACAGCGATTTCGGCCGCGCCGATCCGCTGGCGCACTGAGGGGTTCGCGCTCAGCAAATCGAGCGCCGTCTGACGGATCATGCGGCACTGATCGCAGCGCGTCACGAGGAGATCGTGCCGCGGCGGCACGTAGCCCGCGCTGCCGCTGCGACCGAAGACCTGTAGGACCTCGACCTCAGCGTCGATGCTGTCGCGCGCGGGGATGCCGCAGCTTGCACACGGAAGCGTGCCCGAAGGGAACGAGGCCCAACTAGCGGGCGCGGTGATGGTGTCGGGATTCATGATCGGTCCTATCGCTCGAAGGTCAGTAGCCGTAGGCGCTCGGGTCGGCACCCGGCGGGAGGTCGGCGATCTCACGCGCGATCTGCGCGCTCATCGTTCGCTGCTCTGCGCGGAGGCGGCGCTTCACCTGGGGGTCCGAGGTTCGTCGCAGCGCCTCGTCGAACATGCCGAGTGCGGGCGACGTGTAGGTCGGCGCGGGCGGCTGCAGCCCTCGGGGCACGCGCCCGTACTTCGGAAGCGGCGCCGACTCGGGCTCAGGCTTCGCCTCCCACGCGGCCGGCGCGGGTGTGCTCTCAGGTGCGGGATCTGGGCGTTGCTTCTCGCGGTGGCGGTCGGCGCGCTCGGTGACGCCGTGTGATGCCGGAATGACTCGCGGCGCGTACTTCCTGGTCATCGGTCGCCCTCCTCTGGACTCGTCTGCAAGACCGGGAACCATCGCGAGTCGCTGGCGTCGAAGGTCGCGGGGCACCCCTCGTCGTGGCGCACGTCCACGACTCCGGGCGTCAGCACGTCCACGCCCGCCGCGCGCCCGCAGAGCGGGCAGCACCCGGTGGCGGTCGCGAGGACGCGAGCGACGACGCGATCCAGAACGACGGCGGGCGCGTCGTGGCTGAGGGTCGGAAGGATCACGATGTGCCGGTCGCCGAAGAGAGCGCCCACCGCCCATGCTGAGTATCCGACTGGCGTACCGGCAGGCGGGGTTCCGAGGAGGCCGACGATCGGCACGGCGCTCGCGGCCTGCTGGCTGCTCACCAGACGGGCGCGGAGGTCTGCCGGGGTGCTCATCGCTGAGCGATCCTTGCCTTGATGCGCTCGGCGCAGAACTCGATGCGATCACCGCAGACGCCGCGTGCGCCGCCTTCACCGAGGCGGAAGCAGGGCTCACCGACTGCGGCGTCATGGATCGGGCATGGAACGGTGATGATCGCGGGAACCATTGCCGTGCGGCGGATTCCGTAGTGCACCTGCTCGTGGCTCGGTTCGGGGCGGGGAGAGTGCCCGCCGCGCGTGGGCGCACCCTGATCCCCACGCGCGACGGACCGGGGTCGCCCGGGATGCCAGGCCGAGGCGACCGGCGTGCTGTCGTCGCGAGCGATCGACGGCAGCACGGGCTGAGAGATGGAGGGAGGGGCGGCGTTCGTGGGCATGAGCGAACCTGTTCAATCAGGCTCGGCCCTACCGCCAGCAGCATCGTCGGGTCGTGGCACATGACCCTGATCGCAAGCGTACTACGCCACCTTCAGTCGTGATCTCTCCTCCGCGACGCTTAAAGAGCGGCATCTTCCGCACCTTGTCGTGCTTTCCAAAATCATAGATTTGCTTTCATGATAGAATGGGTATATGATTCGCGCCCTCCGAGCGCGGACGTAAGCGAAGGAATGCACCATGACCCATCCCCCTCAGGACTGGACCTCGAAGGACGTCGTAACTGGCGTCAACTCGCTGCGCGGAAAACGGCGCGGTGGGCTGCGAGTCACTGACGACATCAACGACACCGACTTTCGAATCAACACGAACGAAGCTCTGCGCTTCCTGGCTGACCATGTAGGCAACCTGCTCGACCGCATCGAAGTCCTTGAGACAGAGCTTCGTGAACGCGACGCACGCGGTGAGGCGTGAAAGGCCTCTCTCGTATCGGTTTTGGGCTTGCTCTCGTCAGCCTCGGGGCAACGATTTTCTTCGGCACACCCCGTGTCGTCGCTTGGAATGAGTTTCCGTGGGAATGGCCCGCGATCGCGTGCTTGGTCGTCGGCTTTGCGCTCTTGGGATTCGGCTCGCATGCCGCGTTCGTTACCTATAGGCGAACCGCTCGGGAGCGCCTAGACGAGAGAGAGGGCGGAATTGACGCTGCGAACGTCGAACTGGCCGCAGCGAGCGCAAAACTGAACAAGCTCCGCTACTGGCATCGCATCGCTACCGAGTACAAGGACGCTGCGCGCGCGGGACAGCTCGACGCCGATATTCAAGCCACGCAGGCCGATCAGAGAGCAGCCGTCCGACGCCTACGCTCTTACGGCGTCGAAGCAGAGATCCCGGACGTGGTCGACTGGACGCCATCTCAAGGGTGAAGTCCCGCACTTATGGTGCCAGTCACCTTAAGTGCTTATCCTGGTCGTACAAGGATGGAGCCCACATGACTTCGCAGCAGATGACCGCACGCACCATGTCGATGTCGATGGGAGCCGTTCGCTCCCGCCCCTCTTCCGACGTGATCCAGGACGTCGCCCGCTGGCAGGCTGCCCTGCTCGTCGGACGCGACCCTGGCGCAACCCCGGTGGGAGAAACCGGTTGGCCTCTCTCGCGCCAGGCCGCGCGCACCTACTTCGGCACGGACGTGCTCGGCGGCACAGTCTGCGCCTTCGGCTGAGTCATCCCGCGCGGTGGCTGTCCCCGCTGTCCCGTCCCATCCCGTCCGCCCCTACGTAGTAGGGGCGTGGGGATGGGATGGGACGGGACGAGGGGACTGACGCCGCCACGGTGCTACGGGATCTTCATGGCCTTCTTCATGGCCTCGATCGCTCGGCGCGGTGGATGCGCCCCGCCGATCACCTTCGCCCTCTTGAACAACACCTGCACACCGAGGTCGAGTGGGATTCCGTGCCCGTCGAAGAACGCTCGAGTGCGCTCCACCATCCACTCCTCCCTAGGCTCGGCCTTCGGGGTCGCGGCGCCGCCGCGGTTGCGCCCGAAGGGTCTACCGCGGCCCCCTATGACACGCTCGGGAACGGGCTTGTATCCGGCGCGCTCCTCGTCCGTCATGTCCACTACACGCTGATACTCCGCAATGAGGGCTGTGGGTTCTGTCTCTTCGGCGTCATGCAGTGCGCAGGTGTCCTGCGCGGGGAGCATGCCACGCTCGGGATCGAGGACGTACGACACGCGCCGCCAGCGGCCTTCCTCGTCAGAATGTCCGCACTCCCACGAGACCCGCGCCTGTTCGACAGCCACGGATCGTCCTGCTGCCTTCAGCACGGAGGCGAACGCCTGCACGCGGAGCTTGGGCGGCAGCTGCTGTCCGAGGGCGAATGCAGCCCTCTCAGCAGCCTCGCGAGCCCGCATCTCCTCTCGGGCTCGCGCCAGGCGGTCCCATTCGTCGCTCCACTCAGTGCCGCCAGCAGCCACGGCATGCTCGACCCGCTGAGCGAGATCGGAACGCCAATCCCAGCCGCCGAGCGCTTCGGCCTCAACGTGGCAGCACTGCTCCACGCCGAGGGCGGGCACGGCGTCGGCAACCAGGATCGGCACGCGGAGATCACGCAACGTCCTCGGGTAGCGGATCCGCACGAATCCATCACATTCCTCGTGCAGCACATCTTCCCAGCGCGCATCTCCGGTGCGCCCGGTCAGAGGACGAACCCGACGAGCGCTGTACTCCAATCGCTCGGGCTGGTGCGGGTAGCAGCTCGCGCACATGACGATCACGCCCGCGGCACTGCTGTAGGCGTTGAGTCCGCGGTCCCTGGCAGCGATCGACAGGAGATCGAGCGCCTTTCGGGCCGGGATCACTCGATCATCCATCGGCGGCCTCCTCGTCCTCATACGGCCCGAGCAGAGCCTGAAGCCGCGCAAGAGCGTCCTCCATGGCGGCCACAGTCTCGGCAGCGACGGCGCGCTCCTCTACCGTCAGGGGCGATCGGTCCTTGACCTTGACTTTGGCGAGCCCCGCACACCTTGAGGAGCAGTACTTCCCCTTGCTGTTGTACCGGGGGTGGAAGAGCGTGTCGCAGTGAGCACAGGACACCTGCGTGGCTGCGCGTCCGTTCACGAGGCGACTCCGGTCGAGAAAGTCAGCGACAGGAGAGCAGCCACGCGGGCACACTGGTCGTCAGTGAGTGTCGGCAGAGGCTCGACCGTCTGTGGCTCGCTCATTCGCCCACCGCCTCGATGGGAAGCGGCTTGACCGCCGCACCGTAACGTCGGAGACCGGTCCGCATCTTGCTCGGTCCGAGGATCCTCAGGGTCGCCTCGATCTCATCGAGGTTGAGCAGAAGCGTGCCGTCATCGGCTCGATAGACCTGCAGGTATCCCTTGGAGACCCAGTTCTTCGGCGTCTTGTCGGACACCTGGAAACGCTCGCGCACCTGGGCGAACGTGAGGAAGCGCGGTGTGCGCTCGGGGGTGGGCATGAGAAAAGCTCCTCAAGAAGAGGCACACGACGGTGCCGTTTCTTGGGAGCTCTGGACTCGCGCTAACGCCCTGGGATTGGGTCGGCTCTCCTGCGCGGGAGGCGATGGATTTCGAGGGCCGCCTCCGCGCCCTCGGTAGTTCCATTTTACCGCATGGGTCGCTAGGTGGTCTATGCCGCCAGGCGTCCGTTACCGCACGACTGAGGCACCGAAACGGTCACCAGGCGGCATAGACCGCCTAGCTGATTTCCGCGGCGTGTGCGGGGCGCAGAACCGAGGAGTGCGGCTCCCCTTCAGCAGATGCGCGGCGTGCTACAAAGTGTCGGTGCGTGCCGATATGGTCATAGGCATCTGCACGGGGCGCTGAAAGGGGACGACGATGGAGTGGTTATTTGACGGCCTGGGAACGATGCTGATCGGTCTGGCGATCGGAGCGGCAGGAGGAACCGGTGTGACCTGGCGGGTGATGTCTCGAAAGAACCACCAGAGGCAGACCGCGCGGAATGGCGCGACGCAGATCCAGGCAGGGCGTGATGTCAAGGGCGTCAAGTCGTGAGCGGTGAGCGGCAGACGCAACGGGGCGGTGAGGGCTCGCTCCAGATTCAGGTGGCGGGCGACTACATCGTCGGTATCGACGAGGCCCGCGCCAAAGAGATCGCTATCGCTACCTCACAACAAGTCATTGCCGAGTACACGCAAGAAGCCCTTGCGACGGTGCAGGCCCGGATCGACGAACTCGACACGCGCGTGATTCGTACACTCGACGAGAAGGGGCAACTCAATGCGTTCGCGGATCCCGCCTTCCAGCGCACCGTCAAGAAGGCGCAAAACAGTGCCGCGGCGACCGAGCGGGAATCGGACTACGACATGCTCGCCGCGCTCCTTTCAGACCGAGCGGGCAACCCGCGAGATCGCATGTCGATGGCGGGAATCGATCGAGCAATCGAGATCGTCGATCTCGTAGACGATGAAGCGCTGCGCGGGCTTACGGTGCTTCACGCGGTGGGAACCTGGGTACCGGCGAGTTCGTTCCTGGGTGACGGCCTGAACGCCCTCGAACGTATTTTCTCTCAGCTGATCGACGGACCTCTGCCCCTGGGGAATGAGTGGGCTGAGCACCTAGACGTGTTGGATGCGGTTCGCGTTGGGAGCATCGGAACGATGCGTGATTACGACGAACTCATGTCGAGCAGAATGGACGGTTACACCGCCGCTGGCTTGCCGACGGAGGAAGTACCGGAGTTCGTCGGAGGTAGCTTCCCCGAGGGCTATCCGTGGAGCCACTTCGTCGTAGATCACGAGCTCCGTCCGGGGTACAAGCGAATTGCCACCCCGACCATGGAAAAGCTTCGAGAACTGATGAAAGAGCAAGGCTTCCAGGAGGATGCCATCGTTGAGATCGAAGGCCATGCCAAGAACCTCTTCGGAATCGGAAACACCGAGCCGCAAGTACGAGAAGCGTTCATGACAGAACTCAACTCTCGTCCCGCACTCCGGGCCGTGGGAGAGTGGTGGGCCCAGATATTCACTGTCGTCCAGCCGACCACGGTGGGTAAGACCCTCGCAACGGCTAACGCATTCCGCCTGGATGCAGAGGGCAGGCTGCCCCGCGAGGGCTAGCTATCGACATCAGGATTGGCGAAGCTGACTCGATCGCGGGACCAAGCGGCTCCCTTCCTCGATGCAGGCTGGACGGTCACACGCAGAACCGTCGCCAGTACAGCGCGCTGAACGTCGATTGATGCCTCGAGGAATGCTTCCCCGGGATCGTCAGCACGGAGTATCGTGCTCGACGCCGACGAGCGCAGCGCTTTCGCCATGCGTGCGTCGACCACCTCGATCTCCGAGGACACTCGTTCGGTCGCCGCTCGCAACTGCTTCGCAGTGATGTCGCCAGCCGCGTAGTCACGCTCGAACGCATCGAGGCGTCGAGACAGCTTCGCCCTCTCCTCGCGATCAGCGGCGATCACCGAGTCCTCCCCGGGGCGCATCGCCGCCATGATGCGGGGATCGCGGACCATCTCTGCCACCGCTTCCCGCACGTACGCGTCGGTGGGGTCGGTCGAGATCGTCAGGTGCGCCTGACCCGTGCAACGGTAGAGAAACTTCCGGGTTCGACCCTTGTTCGAGTTCGTCCCGCCGTACGGCGCCGGTCGCATGGTGGATCCGCACAGTCCACAACGGTAGATGCCGCTGCCGAGCCACCGCGTCTCGTTGCCATGCTGTCGGATGCGTGACGGGTCCGTGAGCATCGTTATCAGCGCCCGCCACTCATCCTCGGAAACGATCGCGGGCCAAGCCGCTTCCCCCACGATCTCCAGATCGTACGAGCGCCCGCGGCGCTCCTTGTTGGCGTTCCGTCCCGGCAGCCCATGCGCGAGGAGGCCCGCATTGCGGGGGCGCACCAACATCTCCTTCAGGCGTCCGTACGTCCACTCGCGCCCTGGTGCGGTGCGGCTGCCCGAGGCGTTGATTTCACGCGCGACGCCGGCCAACGTGCGGCCGGCGAGTATCGCCTTCGTGGCCTCACGGATCACCTTCGCTTCGCTCTCGCGAACGGTCATGCCGTCCTTCTCGAAGCCGAAGGGCCGTTGACCGCCTCGATACTTGCCGTCGGCGGCCATCTGGTCCTTCGCACGCTTCATGCGCTCCTTTGCGTGCTCGACCTCATGCTGAGCGGCTGCGCCGAGCATGCGTGCGACCATCCGGCCGGAGGCCGTGGAGAGATCGACGGTGCCCGCCGTGACGGTCTGGATCTGAAGGTGATGCGCCTCCGCGAGGTTCACGAACTCTTCGAGCTCGGACGCGCGACGGTGTAGACGGTCGGTGTGCCAGGCGACGATCCCACGCACCTCGCCGCGACGCACGGCGTCGAGAAGGGCGCGATACTGCGGTCGAGGAGCGCCCGAATACGCGCTGATGTCGTTGTCCACGAAGACGGCAACGACGTCCCATCCCATCCGCTCCGCGAGGGCTCGGCAGTCCGCCTCTTGACGGTCGACGCCCAGTCCGCCGCCGGTCTTGTCATGCGAGATGCGCGCGTAGATCGCGGCGGGGACGGCGGCTCGTTGTTCCATATGTCTATTTTACGGTTTTGAGATGTCGACCCGCCGACCGGTGGACTGCAGCATCCGTTCGACCAGATCGCGCACGACCGCATCCGACAACCGCAGCCCGATGCGCTCGGACACGCCACCGCGCGCAACGTAGATCCGGTCAGGGCCGTTCAGCCAGATCTCCTCGATCTCCGGATCGTCGAGAAGCGGCTGCAGCGCCCCGAAGCCACTCACGGCGGCGATCACGTCCCGCACGCACTCGGTCTCGTCGTCGATCATCGCGCCACCGCGCGACAGGGCGAGGTCGTTGTGCCGGCGCACCTCGGACTGCACCACGCGTCGTGCGGCATCCGGTTCGATCGAAGGATCGAGGCCTTCGGCGCGCAGGCGCTGCCGCACACGCTCGGCGACCAGGAGGGACGGATGACTCACCCGAGCATCCTCGCAAGAATCCGCAGAGCGCCTCAGAAGTTATCCACAGGTCGGATTCCCGGGTTCCACCGCCTCGGCGTAAGACCGGCCGGCCAGCCACACAGATGCCGGCTGAGCGGGAGTCCCGATCAGCCGGCATCAGTAGACTGGATCCACCGCGCGGGAGTGGTGAAATCGGTAGACACGCAGGATTTAGGTTCCTGTGCCTTCGGGCGTGTGGGTTCAAGTCCCACCTTCCGCACCGAATCTCACCCACCTCCGGCCGGCGGCATCCGTCAGTCGTCGAGGTCGGTCGCGACGACGCTGAGGTCGGCGGCGAGCGCTGCTTCGAACTCTCGCCCACCGTCGTACCGAACCGTCACCTCGAAGGCGACACCGGGGTCATCGGATGCAGTGACCGAGTCGATCGTTCCGTCGCTCCCGCCAGCGGCAGAAGCAGCAGCGGCAGATGCGGCAGCCGTGATGTCATCGAGGTGGTCGAGATCGAGCACCGCATCGGCGGTCGGGTCGGCATCACGGTCGTACGGGTCAGAGACCACTCCGTCCGTCGACACGAAGACGTCTGCATCGGCGCCGCCGTCCAACTGCACCTCGATCTCGTAACCGCCGAGCTCGACATCGATCGAGCTGACGCCGATGCCACCGGTCGCGTCGAGTGCCGCCGTGGCTGCGGTGATCAGCGATGCCGAGTCCGCGGGCGCGAAAGCCCCTCCCTGGGCCCCCTGCGCATCGTCACGATCGTCGCCATCGGGGCGATCACCGCGACGGTCGTCGCCATCGTCGCCGTGTGGAGCACCGTTCGGGCCGTGCTGGGCCGACGACGCATCGTCTCGGTCGTCATCGCTGAGCTCCATGCCGACGGCCAGACTGACCCCGCCCACCAGCAACAGCGCCAAGCCTGCCCCGATACCGAGAAGCACGGGCTTGCGAAGACCCCGTTTCGGCGCCGCGTCAGCGGCGGGTCCTGCCGGTGTGGTTCCGGAGGCTGGAGCCCCGTTCGTTGCCTCCACAGGAAGTGTCGGTGCTGCTGCCGTCGGGTCGATGGATCCGTTTTCGTTGGTGCGCTCGTTGTCGTTCATATACCCAGCCTGTCTGGCGGGTACTGAAGCGCCACTGAAGAGTCCTGAAGCTCTCTTCAGGACTCTTCAGAAGGGGTCATTCCGCGGTGGACGGCAGCATCAACACGAATCGCGCTCCACCGGAGGCCGCGTCCGTCACCGACACGGATCCGCCGTGCGCGACTGCGATCTCTCGAACGATCGCCAGGCCGAGGCCGCTGCCCCCCTCGTCGCGAGCGCGTCCTTCATCGAGCCGGGCGAACCGCTCGAACACGCGCTCGCGCTGATCGTGCGCGATCCCGCCTCCGTCGTCTTCGACCTCGACCACCACCCAGGGGCCCTCCGCCTGCACTCGCAGGGTCACGGCGGTGCGCGCGTGCCGCGCCGCGTTGTCGGCGAGGTTGCGCAGAGCCCTGGCCAGGAGCACCTCATTGCCTCGCGCACGGCCGGGCGAGACACCGCCGGCATCGACGCGCACTCCGAGGCCTCGAAGCCGGTGCACCTCGGCGAGAGCGAGATCGTCCACGTCGACGGGCACAGCCGTGCCGAGGCCCCGATGCTCGTCGAGTCGGGCGAGCAGAAGCAGGCCCTCGACGAGTTCCTGCATCCGCGCGCCTTCGTGGAGCACGACGTCTGCGAGCGCGTCGGTCGAGATGGACCCGGGGTGCACGGTGGCGACCTCCGCGTGCTGCCGGATCGTCGCCAGCGGCGAGCGCAGCTCGTGCGACGCGTCGCTGACGAACTGCCGTTGCGTTCGCTGGGCGGCTTCGATGCGATCCAGCATCCGATTCATGGTGCCGGCGAGTCGACCCACCTCGTCGTCAGCCCCTCCGCCGTCCAGGCGACGATCGAGGTCAGCCGGGTCGATCTGATCGACCTGACGGCGCAAGCGCTCGACGGGAGCGAGCGCCCGACCGGAGACGACCCACACGACCAGCCCGATCAGGGCGATCGCGAGCGGCACAGCGAAAGCAAGAAGGCCGGTCGCTGCAGAGACCGCTTCGTCGACGTGCTCGACCGGGCGAGCGACGGTGAGAAGGCCCGCATCGCTGTCTTCCGAGGCGGCGAGATAGGAGTCGCCATCGATCGTCACCCGCTCGATATGGTCTTCGGCGAGCTCCGGCAGAAGTTGAGCATCCTCATCGTTGGTGCCAATTCCGTCGTGACCGCGCAGGCGAACCAACACCTCATCGCCGACGCTCCGGATATCGAACCGGCGCTCCTCGACGCGATCGCCGATCGTGTCGAGGTCGCTCTCCAGAGACACCACGACGCCGTCGGTCAGCGAACGACTGAGCAGCAGGACTCCGGCGACGGAGCCGCCGCCGAGAGCGAGCGCGACGACCAGCACGGCGACCACGGTGACGCGTGTGCGAATAGAACGTCCGCGGCGCCGGTGCGGCGGCACCGCGCCCGTCTCAGCCACCATCGGCCGACAATCGGTAGCCGGCGCCGCGGACCGTCTCGATCGCTCGGCGTCCGAACGGGCGATCCAGCTTCGCGCGCAGATGCCCCACGTAGACCTCGACGATGTTCGGGTCGGCGTCGAAGTCCTCGCCCCATACGTTCGCGATCACCTCGCGCTTCGTGACGACCTCACCGCGCCTGCGCATCAAGTAGTCGAGCACGGCGAGCTCTCGGGCGGTCAACGACACCTCGTGTTCGCCCCGGAAGACCTTGCGGGCCGCGGGATCGAGCCGGAGATCGCCGGCCTCGAGCACGGCCGGCCGCTCGCGGACCCCGCGTCGCACGAGAGCTCGGATCCGAGCGACGAGCACCGGGTACGAGAACGGCTTGGTCAGCCAATCGTCACCGCCGGTGTCGAGACCCTCGACCTCGTCCCATTCGCCGTCCTTCGCGGTGAGGAAGAGCACCGGTGTCCAGTCACCCTCTTCACGCAGCGCGCGACACACGCGGTAGCCGCTCATGCCCGGCATCATCACGTCGAGGATGATCGCGTCGTAGTCGCGCTCTCCGGCCATCCGCAGACCCTCGGTGCCGGTGCGCACCACATCGACCGTCATGCCCTCAGCCTCGAGGCCCCGGCGGACGCCGTCGGCAAGGCGCACCTCGTCGTCCACCAGGAGAATCCGCATCCTCCCAGTCTGGACCGCAGACCTGAAGCGCCGCTGAAGCGCGGCCGCCGCATCCCAGGATCCCCTCCGAAGCCACAGCTATACTGGCCCAGCACCGCCGACCGCCTCCTACGACGGGATCCCATGCATCACGCCGCCCTCATCCCCTGGCTCGACCCTGCGACGATCATCGAGGGAGCCGGCCCCTGGGCCCTGCTCGTGGTGTGCTTCATCGTCTTCGCGGAGACCGGCCTTCTGGTCGGGTTCCTGCTGCCGGGCGACACGCTGCTGGTCATCGCGGGTCTGCTCACGCACACGAGCAACATCTTCGGCCTGAACATCTGGGCGGTATCCCTGCTGATCGCTCTCGCGGCCTTCGTCGGCGGTGAAGTCGGCTATCTCATCGGGCACAAGGGTGGCCCCGCTGTCTTCGAGCGCAAGGAATCCGGCCTCTTCAGCAAGAAGAACGTCGAGCGGACGAACGCGTTCTTCGAGCGTTTCGGCGGCCTGACGATCATCCTCGCGCGATTCGTGCCGATCGTGCGCACCTTCGCTCCCGTGGCCGCAGGCGTGGGCCACATGCCCTGGCGCAAGTACACCCTCTACAACTTCATCGGCGCGATGCTCTGGGGCTTCGGCCTCACGATGGTCGGCTTCCTGATCGGCTACATCCCGTGGGTGAGCGACCTCGTCGTCGAGTACATCGACGTCATCCTGCTGATCGCGGTCGGCGGAACCGCCGTCGTCACCCTGTGGCACTACTTCGCCGAGCGCTACAAGGCGAAGAAGGCTGCTGCCGCCGGCGAAGACGTCGTGACGGATGCCGTCGAGGCCGAAGCACTCGCCCTCGACCCCGAGGTCTTCGATCGCGCGCCCGACCTGGACGGCGACGGCAAGCACTGACCTCCGGGTCGCCGTTCAGCTGGCGGTCTTCTTCTTCGCAGGAGCGGACTTCGGCGCTTTCTCGGACTTCGAGGCGTCCTTCTGCTCCTTGGAGCGGGCGACACTCGCACGCAGCGCTTCCATCAGGTCGATGACCTCGCCGCCCTTCGGCTCTTCGTCCTCCGCGAACGTCGTCGACACATCGAAGCCCTCACCGGCCTCGATCTTCGCGTCGATGAGGGTGCGCAGCTCGGTCTGATACTCGTCCACGAACGCACCCGGATCGAAGTCGCCCGAGTAGCTCTCGACGAGGGATGCCGACAGCTCGAGTTCCTTCTTCGAGATCGTGACCTTCTCGTCGAGCGACGGGAAGGCCGCTTCGCGCACCTCATCGGCCCAGAGCAGGGTCTGCAGAACGAGGACATCGCCGCGCACCCGGAGAGCCGCCAGCCGGGTCTTCTGCCGCAGGGTGAACCGCACGATCGCGGTGCGGTCGGTCTCCTCCAGGGTCCGACGCAGCAGCACGTAGGCCTTCGGCGACTTCGAATCCGGTTCGAGGTAGTAGGCCTTGTCGAGGGTGAGCAGGTCGACCTGGTCGGTCGGCACGAACTCCACCACGTCGATCTCGCGGCTCTTCTCGGCCGGCAGCGACGCCAGGTCCTCCTTCGTCAGCACGATCGTCTGCGCGTCGTCGACGTAGGCGCGATCGATGTCGGCGTACGCCACTGTCTCACCGCACACCTCGCAGGTGCGCTGGTAGCGGATGCGCCCGCCGTCCTTCTCATGCACCTGGTGCAGCGGAACGTCGTGATCCTCGGTCGCGGAATACACCTTCACCGGAACGTTCACGAGCCCGAACGTCAGTGCGCCCTTCCAGATGGTCCTCATGACACCAGTAGACACCAGTCGCACCGGCCACGGCCAGCCCCGTGATCGCGTGCCGTGCCCTAACCTGACGTCATGGCGACGGACGGACAGATCGTGCAGGTGGACGGTCGCCGTCTGCGCATCACCAACCTCGACAAGGTGGTCTACCCGGAGACCGGCACGACCAAGGGCGAGGTCATCGCCTACTACTCCGCGATCGCCCCGCTCCTGCTCCCCCAGCTCGCGGGCCGGCCGGTGACGCGAAAGCGGTGGGTCGAGGGGGTCGGCACAGCGGATGCTCCCGCCGATGCGTTCTTCACCAAGCAGCTCGAACCCGGTGCACCGGAGTGGATCCCCCGCATGCCGATCCAGCACTCGGACGGGCCCAAGGAGTATCCGCTCGTCGAAGACGTCCCGACACTGGTGTGGCTCGCGCAGGTCGCGGCGATCGAGCTGCATGTGCCGCAGTGGCGATTCGGCGCCGACGGCCTGCCGGGGAATCCTGACCGGCTGGTGCTCGATCTCGACCCCGGTCCCGGCGCCGATCTCGCCCAGTGCGCCGCGGTCGCGATGATCGCCCGCGGCATCCTCTCCGGAATGGGCCTGGAACCCGTGCCCGTCACCAGCGGCAGCAAGGGCATCCACCTCTACGCACCCCTGCCAGGCACTCAGACGAGCACCGAGATCTCCGCCGTCGTGAAGGAGCTGGCGCGCCTCATCGAGAACGAGCATCCCGATCTCGCGACGAGCACGATGGCGAAGGCCGCGCGCGAGGGCAAGGTGTTCCTCGACTGGAGCCAGAACAACGGCAAGAAGACCACGATCTCGCCGTACTCGTTGCGCGGGCGCGCACGGCCGTGGGTCGCCGCTCCCCGCACGTGGGCAGAGCTGGAATCCTCCGACGTGGCACAGCTCGACCTCGACGAAGTGCTCGAGCGGATGGAAGCGGGCATCGATCCGCTGGCCGGTCTCCGCCCGGACGGCGAGGATGCGCTCGCGCCGTACCTCGCGAAGCGCGACGCCGCCAGGACTCCGGAGCCGATGCCGGAGCGGATCGCCGCCTCCGACGGCGGAATGACGAGGCGCTTCGTGATCCAGGAGCACCACGCCCGTCGACTCCACTACGACCTGCGCATCGAGGACAGCGGCGTGCTCGTCAGCTGGGCGGTGCCCAAGGGCGTCCCGGAGACCGCCGATCGCAACCATCTCGCGGTGATGACCGAGCCGCATCCGATGGAGTACCTGACCTTCGCCGGCACGATCCCAGCCGGCGAGTACGGCGCGGGAGCGATGACGGTGTGGGACACCGGAACGGTCGCACTGGAGAAATGGCGCGACGACGAGGTCATCGGCACGTTCACCGGACTGCCGGATGGTCCGTTGGGCGCTGCCAGGCTCGCCCTGATCCGCACCGGAGGTGAAGGCGAGAAGTCGTCCTGGTTGCTGCACCGTATGAAGGACGAACACCGTCGAGGCCGGCCACGCCCCGCTCCGCGACAGCGATCCGCCGACACCGCACGCACTGAGGGCGAGAGCCGTGCCGCACCGATCCAGCCGATGCTCGCCGAGCACGGCACTCCGCCGATCGCGCGACGGCTCAGCTCCCCCGGCTGGGCGGAGATCAAGTGGGACGGCATCCGTGCGATCGGCGTCTGGCGCGACGGACGGATGACTCTGCAGGCGCGTTCCGGCACCGACATCACCGCACGCTACCCGGAGCTCACCGCAGACGGCGCTCCTGGCTTCGCGATCGACGAGGCCATCGTCGACGGCGAGATCGTCGCGTTCGACGCCTCAGGCCTGCCGAGCTTCAGCCGGATGCAGAACCGGATGCATCTGACCTCGGCGCGCGAGATCGAGCGCGAGGTCGTACGGACCCCCGTGGTCTACCAGCTCTTCGACCTGCTGAGCCTGGACGGGCACGACCTCACTGCCCTTCCGCTCCGCGACCGCCGGGAACTGCTGGAGAGCATCGCCCAGGATCTCGACGCTCCCGTCGTCGTGCCTCCCGTCTTCGAGGACGTGGATGCCGCACTGGAGACGAGTGCCGCACTCGGGCTGGAGGGGATCGTCGTCAAGGACCCCGCCTCGACCTATCGACCAGGCTTGCGTTCGCCCTCATGGCTCAAGCTCAAGCACACGCACACGCAGGAGGTCGTCATCGGCGGCATCCGGCCGGGCAAGGGTGATCGCGGCGGACGGATCGGCTCACTGCTGCTCGGCATCCCCGACGGGGGCGGCATCCGCTACATCGGACGCGTCGGCACCGGCTTCACCGATCGGATGCTGCGCGACCTCACCACCCGACTCGAACCGCTGCGCACCGACCGCACACATCTGACCGGCGTCCCTGCTCCGGACGCGTCTGACGCCCTCTGGGTGCGGCCGGAACTCGTCGCCGAGGTCGAGTTCGCGAACTGGACGCCCGACGGCATTCTCCGCCATGCCCGCTGGCGCGGTCTGCGGCCGGACAAAGGTCCCGACGAGATCGTTCGGGAGCCTTGAAGAACACCGGCGTCACGCGTGATGGGGCTCGCAGTCGGGCTGCTCGGCCGGCTCGATCTGGAAGGTCGAGTGCTCGACGTCGAAGTGATCAGCCAGACAGGTCTGCAGATCGGTGAGCAACCGGCCAGAGCCGCCTTCGGCAAGGAGCTCCGGCTCGACGCTGACGTGGGCACTGAACACCGGCGCCCCACGGGTGAGCTGCCACACGTGCACGTCGTGCACCCCGACGACGCCTTCGTAGTCGAGGAGGTGCTGACGGATCTCACTCACCGCGGTCCCCTTCGGCGCCGACTCGGAGAGCACTGAGAACACCTCCCGCAGCAGGGAGATCGCCCGCGGGATGATCATCGCCGCGATGAACAGCGAAGCGATCGCATCCGCCGGCATCCAGCCGGAGACCATGATCACGATCGCCGCGACGATCACCGCCGCCGAGCCGATCAGATCGCCCATCACCTCGAGGTACGCACCCCGGACGTTGATGCTGGACTTCTGCGCGCGGCTGAGCAGCCACATCGAGATCGCGTTCGCGATCAAGCCGACAACGGCGACGACGAGCATCAATGTGCCGGCGACCTCGACATCGCTCGGATTCAGCAGCCGCCCGATGCCCTCGACCGCGACCCAGCCCGCGAGCAGGATCAGGATCACCGCGTTGATCAGCGCCCCGAACACCTCGGCCCGCTGGTATCCGAAGGTGCGTCGGTCGTCAGCCGGCCGTGCCGCCACCGCGCTCGCGATGAGCGCGATCACCAGGGCGGAGGTGTCGGTGAACATGTGCGCGGCATCCGCGAGAAGAGCCAGCGAACCCGTGAGCGCAGCGCCGACGATCTGCACCACCATCACCGTCGCCGTCAGGCTCAGAGAGATGGCCAGCAGCCGTCGACTGCTGGCCGAGCGGATGCCGGTGGAGGCCGGAGCGTGATCGTGCATGTCCCCAGGCTAGACCGGCGGAATGCCCCGTACGGTCGGTTTCGCCTAGTCGGGAAGGGTAACGATTCTCACCTTCAGCGCGGGCGCCTTTTCACGCACGGATGCGCGAATACCGGAGCACGACGCAGCCGTTGTCGAGCGCCTGGGCGTCGTCGAACGCGAACTGCGTCGGCGCGAATGCGTGGCCGACCATCGGGATGCCGGAACCAGCGATCACCGGATACTTCTTCACGATGAGGCGGTCGATCTCGTCGAGGAGCACTCCCGCGAGTCCCGCACCGCCGGCGAGGTAGATGCCCAGGCCTTCCTCCGCCTTGAGCGCACGCACGCGGGACACCGGATCCGTGCGGACGACCTCGACATTCGGGTCCTCCGGATCGACGATCGTGCTGCTGAACACGAGCGTGCGCAGGTGCGCATACGGGTCGGTGATCCCGAACTGCAGTGCCGGCTCATACGTCCTGCGACCCATCAGCACCGTGTCGAACCCGGTGAGCGGGGCGTCGCCGACGCCCATGGACGCGCGCACGTGGCTGGGCTGGACGTCCGGCAGGTTTGCTCCGAGGAAGGCTTCGAATCCCGGTGTCAGCGGATAGAAGTCGACTTCGTCGTCTGGGCCGGCGATGAAGCCGTCGAGGGTGACGCCGATGTAGTAGGTCAGTTCTCGCATCCGGTCACTTTAACCACTACAAATGCACCACGTCAAGCGTAGTGGTTAAAGTGAGGCGAGGAGGGGAATCAGATCTGCGAACGCGCGGGCCCGATGGGATTGCGCCTGCTTCTCATCCGCCGTGAACTCGGCCACCGTGCGCACGGCGCCATCCGGCTGCGCATCGGGAATGAAGATGGGGTCGTACCCGAAGCCACCGATGCCGGCCGGCGAGTGCGCGAGGCGGCCGGGCCAGCTGCCGACCACGACGTGCTCGGTGCCGCCAGGCGTGACGAGAGCGATCGTGGAGATGAACTGCGCAGCACGATGCTCGTCGGCGATGTCCCGAAGCTGGTCCAGGAGCAGCGCGAGATTCGCGGCAGCATCCTTCTGCTGCCCGGCCCAGTACGCGGAGAACACGCCGGGAGACCCGCCGAGCACGTCGACGCAGATCCCGGAGTCGTCTGCGAGCGCCGGCAATCCGGTGTGCGCCGACGCAGCACGGGCCTTGAGCAGGGCGTTCTCCTCGAACGTCACGCCGTCCTCGACCGGCTCGGGGCCGTCGTACCCGACGATCTCGAGATCGGGCCGGGTCTGCGCCACGATCTGCTGGAACTCGGCGACCTTGTGCGGATTGTGCGTCGCGAGGACGACCTTCATCAGGCGCTCAGCGCGGTGATCTGACGCTCGCGCAGGTCGGCGCAGCCGGCGACGCCGAGTTCGAGAAGCGCATCGAGCTCGCGCTTGTCGAAGGGCGCGCCCTCGGCGGTTCCCTGCACCTCGACAAAGAGTCCGCGACCGGTGACGACCACGTTCATGTCGGTCTCTGCGCGGACGTCCTCGACGTATGCCAGATCGAGCATGGGTGCACCGTCGATGATTCCGACCGACACAGCGGCGACGGAGTCGATGAGAGGTGTCGAGTTCTTGCCGATGAACTTCTTCTCCCGGCCCCACTCGATGGCGTCGGCGAGCGCGACATACGCACCGGTGATCGCCGCGGTCCGCGTGCCGCCGTCAGCCTGCAGCACGTCGCAGTCGATGACGATCGTGTTCTCGCCGAGCGCCTTCGTGTCGACGACCGCGCGCAACGCGCGTCCGATCAGGCGAGAGATCTCGTGCGTGCGCCCGCCGATCCGGCCCTTGACGCTCTCCCGGTCGTTGCGACTGTTCGTCGCACGCGGCAGCATCGAGTACTCGGCCGTGACCCAGCCCTTGCCCTTTCCGTTCAGCCAGCGCGGAACACCGTTGGTGAAGGAGGCCGTGCAGAGCACCTTGGTGCCCCCGAAGCTGATCAGCGCCGACCCCTCGGCGTGGGCGCTCCAGCCCCGTTCGATCGTGATCTCGCGGAGCTGATCGATGGAACGGCCGTCGGCGCGGACGATGTCAGTCATGGGTTTCCTTCAGGGTTGTGGTGAGCGGGCCTGCTCGGCGGCGGATGCGGGAAGTGTGATGACGCCGGTCTGCACCAGCTGCACATCGCGCACCTCGTGCCCCATCAGGCGATTGGCGAGGGCGGTGAACTCGGATGCGGAGTCACCGGTCGCCTCGTAGACATAGCGTGCCGTCGCATCTGGCGACGCCAGCAGGTCTCCGCGCACGAGCTGGCGGTAGACGTCGCCGGCGGTCTCATCGTCACTGGAGACGAGGGTCACGCCCTCCCCCATGACGTAGCCGATCGCACCGCGCAGGAACGGGTAGTGGGTGCATCCGAGGACGAGGGTGTCGACGCCCGCCTCGCGCAGCGGCGCGAGGTATTCCTCGGCCGTCGCGAGCACCTCCGGCGTACCGGTGATGCCCGCTTCGACGAACTCGACGAAACGCGGGCACGCCGCGGTGAACACTTCGAGGGTCTCGTTCACCTCGAGCATGTCCTGGTACGCGCGGGAGCCGATCGTGCCGACCGTGCCGATCACGCCGACCCGCCCGTTGCGGGTCGTGGAGACCGCGCGGCGCACCGCCGGACCGATCACTTCGACCACCGGCACGTCGTACCGCTCGCGCGCATCGCGCAGCATCGCGGCGGATGCGGTGTTGCAGGCGATCACGAGCATCTTCACGCCCTGGTCGACGAGCGTGTCGAGCACCTCCAGCGAATACCGCCGCACGTCGGCGATCGGCTTCGGGCCATAGGGCGAATGAGCGGTGTCACCGATGTACACGAACGATTCACGGGGCAACTGGGCGTGGATCGCGCGAGCCACCGTGAGCCCGCCGACACCGGAGTCGAAGATTCCGATCGGCGCGTCGTTCATGACTCACCAGCCTACCCGCGCACGCGGCGCGAGCGCGTCATCGCTCACTATGCTGAGCGGATGACCTCGTCGACGGCGCTGCTCACCGACCGCTACGAACTCACCATGCTCGCCGCCGCCCTGCGCGACGGCACGGCATCACGCCCGTGCGTGTTCGAACTGTTCTCGCGCCGACTGTCCGGCGGTCGCCGCTTCGGCGTGCTGGCCGGCACCGGACGCCTGCTCTCCCTGCTGCGCGACTTCCGGTTCGGTGACGACGAGCTCCGCTATCTTCGCGACGGTCAGGTGGTGGATGCCGACACTCTGCGCCATCTCGAGAATTACCGATTCAGCGGGTCGATCAGCGGCTACCGCGAAGGCGAGCTGTACTTCCCCGGCTCCCCCGTGCTGACCGTCGAGGGCACCTTCGCCGACGCCGTCGTGCTGGAGACGCTCGCTCTCAGCGTGCTGAACCACGACTCCGCCGTCGCGACCGCCGCATCCCGGATGAGCATCGCCGCCGGCGAACGACCCCTGGCGGAGATGGGATCGCGCCGTGCCGCCGAGGAGTCCGCGGTGGCTGCCGCGCGCGCCGCCCACATCGCCGGCTTCGGTGCGACGAGCAACCTCGAGGCGGGTCGCCGGTGGGGCATCCCGACCATGGGCACGGCGGCGCACTCGTGGACGCTGCTGCACGACACCGAGGAAGATGCCTTCCGCTCCCAGATCGCGAGCCTCGGCACGGACACCACTTTGCTCGTGGACACCTACGACATCCGCACCGGGGTGGAGACGGCGATCCGCGTCGCCGGTACCGGTCTCGGCGGCGTCCGCATCGACTCCGGTGACCTCCCGATCGTCGCCGGCGAGGTGCGAGCCCACCTCGACGAGCTGGGTGCGGTGAACACCCGGATCACCGTCACGAGCGACCTCGACGAGTATGCGATCGCGGCCCTCGCCGCATCGCCTGTGGACGCATACGGGGTCGGCACCTCGGTGGTCACCGGATCCGGTTACCCGACGGCGGGGATGGTCTACAAGCTCGTCGCGAGGCAGGATGCCACAGGCGCATGGATCGGCGTCGCGAAGGCATCAACCGACAAGGGATCCCGCGGCGGACGCAAAGCCGCTTTCCGCACGCTCGCGGATGGTGTGGCCGTCGCCGAGACGGTGGCCGTATCCGACGGGTTCGAAGAGCTGGACGCCGCGTCCGAGCATCCGGACGGCCGCGCTCTTCAGGTTCCGCTCGTCGTCGCCGGCGAGATCGACGCGGCATTCGAGGGCGCTGCCGGAACGGCATCCGCCCGTGCCCATCACCTGCGCGTACGCGAGGAGCTTCCCGTGCGTGCGCTCGCGCTCAGCAAGTCGGACCCGGCGATCCCCACAGTTTTCGTCGACGCGAGCTGAACTCAGCTCAGCCCATCATCGACTCGTAGATCTCCTTGCAGGTGGGGCAGATCGGGAACTTCTCCGGATCACGACCCGGCGTCCACTTCTTACCGCAGAGTGCGCGTACCGGCTTGCCCGAGAGCGCGGACTCGAGGATCTTGTCCTTCTTCACGTAATGCGAGAAACGCTCATGGTCGCCCGGTTCGAGATTCTCCTCGCGGAGGAGCTCTTCCAGTTCGCGATCAAGCGTTGCCACGCCGCCCTGATCGGGGCTGTCCAGCGGAGTACTCATCCCGTGAGTCTAGCCGCGTTGCCGCCGCCACGGGCGGTGTCTCACGCCGTCTCGACGAACTCCATGAGGCGCGTGCCGCTGCGTTCGAAGATCCGACCGCCGATGGCCACACCGATGATCAGCGTGCCGACACCGGTCGCGATTCCGGCCCACAGGGCTGCAGGTCCGTACTCATCACCTTCGACGATCGTCCGCGCGAAAAGCCAGATCGTCGGGATGCTGACGATGAGCGCACCGAGGAACGCCGCGGCCGGTCCGTAGGTCCCGCGAGATCCGGGCCGCTGAGGCTGCTGGAAGGGACTGTCGCCCGGCCGCGAGACGGCGTACGGAGCGACAACCGAGACGACGCTGGACACTCCCAGCGCCGACAGCAGCAGACTCGCGGCCACTCCCGTCAGGGGCAGCAGCAGGCGCCAGTCCTCGGTCAGGAGGAGGGTGAGCGGCACGGCGACGGCGAGCACCGGGATGGCTACGAGCACGATCGGCACCAGGCGACCCAGGCGATCGGGGACGCCGCGCACCCCGCTCGCGACATGAGTCCAGAGGGCGGTGGAGTCGTAGGCGACATCATTGTGCGGCAGCCACCCGAAGAAGAGGGCCATCACCGGGACCGGCACGAGGGCGGCGATCTCGAGAGGCACACCGGCGACCAGCAGCGGCAGCACCGTGAGGGCGCCGGCGACCGGGACGACGATGATGTTCATGATGTAGCGGCGGTCTCGGAGCCAGTACACCAGGCTCCGCGCGGCGATGGCACCGAAGGCGTTCGACGGCAGCAGGCCGAACCAGCCGAGACCGGTGCGCTCGCGCGCCGCGACCGGGCGTTCAGTGGTCGTGAGCAGCCGTCGGACGAGCCAGGACCATACCGCCAGCAGCAGCACCGCGGTGACGACGGCGATGATCCCGCTGATCCAGGCACCCGCCGTGTCGTCCGTTGCGATGTCGAACAGGAAGCCGAACGGGGCCGCGAGAGGTGTGACCCCGAGGGTGGCGGTGACGGCCGCGACCGGACCGGGCACGTGCCCGTCCCACTTGAGCGACGCGAGGAACACGGCGACCGGGAAAGCGACCACCACGATGACCAGGACGAACAGGGCTGTCAGCTCGCGGGAGCGACGCTCGGGAAGCAGCAACGCGTTCACCGCCATGCCGATGCGCGCGACGAGCAGTGTGCAGATCAGCCCGAGGATGCTCATGAGCACCGCGAGCGGCCAGGGAGCCCCCAGCCGGATGGCGACGACGCACACGCTGATGTCGACGGCGAGCAGCGCGAGGCTCGGGATGCTGATGACCGCTGCAAGGACGAGGATCCACGGCATCCGGCGCTCATCCACGCCGAAGACGGCGAACCGTCGAGGATCGAGCTGGTCGACGGCGCCTGTGAGGATCGGTCCGATCAGGAAGCCGAGAAGCAGCGCAGCGCCGCCGAGCATGATCACGGTGCGGGCCACGGCGACCGGCGCGGTGGCGAGGCTAAGGACGGCGAAGCACACCACGGCCGTCGCGGCGACGACCGCCACCAACGCCGTGAGTGTGCGCGCCCGGCGCTCACCGCGGAGCGATCCGATGAGCAGAGCGACTCTCAGTCGGAGAACGTGTGCAACCACTCGAGCCCCTCCACCTCGCCGATTCCGCCGGACAGTTCGACGAAACGGGCTTCGAGTGTCTGACCAGCGCGCACCTCTTCGACGGTGCCTTCCGCGAGCACCTCACCGCCGACGATGATCGCCACACGCGAGCAGACGCGTTCGACGAGATCCATGCCGTGACTGGAGAGGACCACAGTGCCACCATGCGCGACATAGGCGCGGAGGATGTCGAGGATCACCGCGGACGAAACCGGATCGACGGCCTCGAAAGGCTCGTCGAGCACCAGCACGCGCGGCGAATGGATGAGCGCACCGGCGAGCATGATCTTCTTCGTCATACCGGCCGAGTAGTCCGAGACCACACGACTGAGGGCCTCGGTGAGATCGAACGCACGTGCCAGGTCGCCGGCCCGCTTCTCAATGACATCGGATGAGAGCCCGCGCAGCAGTCCGTAGTAGTAGAGGAGCTGCCGACCGGTGAGGCGGTCGAAAGTGCGCAGGCGATCGGGCAGCACGCCCAGCATCTTCTTGGCTGCGAGCGGCTTGGCCGATTGGTCGATGCCGCAGATGACGACGCTGCCTTCATCGGCGCGCAGGAGTCCGGCGACGATCGACAGCGTCGTCGTCTTCCCCGCGCCGTTCGGGCCGACGATGCCGTAGAACGAACCGGCGGGGATGGTGAGGTCGATGCCGTTGACCGCACGGCTGTCGCCGAAGCTCTTCACCAGACCGCGGATGCGGATGGCCTCGGTCGACGCAGACGCCGCGGGATGGCTGTTCTTCCCGGGTGCGGGCGCCGGGTCTTCGCGGGCGGCGGGTGCATCGGCGACCCGCACGTCGGCGGGGGCGGGGGCGGGGGCGACGGGCTCGTCGACCGCGAGAGTCGTCTCAGCGACCGGTTCGCCGACGATCGTCGCCGCGTCGGGCTCGTCGACGAGAGCCTCATCACCGGGCTCATCGATGAGAGCCTCATCACCGGGCTCATCGATGAGAGCCTCCGCGCCAGGCTCGTCGATGAGAGTCTCATCGACTGCCGGGTGCTCGATGGCCACTTCGTCCGCATTCGGCTCTGCCACGGCGACCTCTTCCACGGCCAGTTCTTCCCGGAACAGCTCTTCGATCGGCGCCTCTGCAATCGGCGTCGCTGCCGCGAGTTCCCCGCCGCGCAGCTCCTCCGCGGCCGATTCCTCGTGGGCTGCCTTCTCGGCGGCTGCCTTTTCAGCGGCCGCCTTCTCGGCAGCCGCCGTCTCCGCAGCCGCTTTCTCGGCGGCTGCCTTATCCGCGGCTGCCTTCTCGGCCGCTGCAGCCTTCGTCGCCGCCGCCTTGGCCGCGGCCGCCTTCGCCGCCGTGGTCTTCGCGGAAGCAGAACGCGCTGCTGTGGTCTTCGCCGTCGTCTTTGCGGCGGCCGAGCGTTCTGCTGCTCTCCGCGCCGCCGCCGTCTTCGCGGCGTTGGTCTTTGCGGCCGTGGCCTTCGCCGACTTCGACGCCGCGGCTCGGGCCGCTGCCGTCTGCGCCGCGACGTTCGTCGCGGCATCCGCGCTGCTCGTCGCCGGGATCTTCGCGATCGGCTCGGCGACGACCTCTGCGGTGGGCGCAGCCTTCTCGGCCGCGGCCTTGGCCGGTGTGCGCCGGGCGGGCGTGCGCTGGGCAGACCCCTTTGCCGTACTCGTGCGCTTCACCGGCGTCTTCTTGGCTGCGGGCGCGGCGTCGTCCACTTTCTCGATGCGGTCATCCCCGGTAGCAGTCACTGTTCTAAGGTATCAACGGGTGCAGACTTGTCACGGACACTGCGCAACAATTCAGCCGATGGATAGGCGGAAGACCGCGCGCTCGTCGAGCCTGAGTGTTCGGTGTGTACTCGATCACGAAATGGCAACAGGGGCCTTCCGGCCCCTGGCTTCCCAGGCTCGCTCGCTAGCATGACTCTCGGCACGAAGAAGTGTCTGGCCGATGAACCGGCCGTGAACACACCTTCATTTTAGGAGCACTCGTGACTCTTCAGACCGTCATTCTCGCCGCAGGCATGGGCTCACGCCTCGGTCGCGCCCTGCCGAAGCCGCTCACCGAACTGAGCGACGGCCGCACGATCATGCGCCAGCAGCACGACAACATCCGCGCCGCCTTCGGCACCGACGCACGCATCACCGCAGTCGTCGGCTACCGCGCAGAGACCATCATCGAGGCGTTCCCGAGCGTCAACTACGTCCACAACGAGCGCTACGACGAGACCAACACGTCGAAGAGCCTGCTGCGCGCCCTTGCGGCGACCGGCAAGAGCGGCGTGCTCTGGATGAACGGCGACGTGGTCTTCGACCCGATGATCCTCGGCCGCGCGGTCGAGTTCATCGAGCGCGAGCAGTCGTTCGTCACGGTCAACACCGCGAAGGTCAGCGATGAAGAGGTGAAGTACACGGTCACGGCCGAGGGCTTCATCAAGGAGCTGTCGAAGACCGTCAAGGGCGGCCTCGGTGAGGCTGTCGGCATCAACTACATCTCGGCAGCGAACAAGAAGGCGTTCATGCGCCAGCTGCAGCGCGTCGAGGATCAGGACTACTTCGAACGGGGCCTCGAACTCGCGATCGCCGAGGACGGCCTGCTCCTCGAGCCGATGGACGTGTCCGACCTTTACGCCGTCGAGGTCGACTTCGCCGAAGACCTCGAGCGGGCGAACCTCTTCGTCTGACTCTCTCCGCCCTTCGCGCGTCGAAGGGCTCGTCACGCCGGGAGCCGCATCCATTCACGGATGCGGCTCCCGGCGTTTTCGCGGTATCTCTTCCTAGGATCGAGTCATGGCGCGCAAGGTGCACAAGATCCATTCCCTCCCTGACGATGCCGCGTGGGACAAGGGCATCCCTCCGGCGGGTTCGCCTGAGCATCCGTTCATGGTGCGCGGGCTCGACAGAGTGCTGTCGATCCAGCGCCCCCTGGTGCTGGCGCACATCCGAAGCATCCGCCTGCGGCACCCCCAGGCGACCCCCACCGAGATCGTGCGGATCCTCGAGCGCCGCTACCTCGCCGCTGTGACGACCGGTGGCGCTGCCGTCGGCGCAACGGCCGTCGTTCCGGGAATCGGCACCGGCATCACCCTCGCGCTTTCGGGTGTCGAAACCGTCGGGTTCGTCGAGTCGACGGCGCTGTTCGCCCAGTCGGTCGCCGAGGTGCACGGCATCGCGCTCGAGAACCCTGACCGTGCTCGCGCCCTGGTGATGACGCTCATGCTGGGCAAGGAGGGCGTGGACCTGGTCGGTCAGCTCACCCGGCAGGTGGCAGGAAAGGGCGTCGGGCGTTCCGCCTATTGGGGCGAACTGGTGACCAAGTCGCTCCCCCGCGCGGCCGTCGGTCCGCTGGTGGATCGGCTGAAGACCATGTTCATCCATCAGTTCGCGGCACGCGGCGGTGCGTCGTTCATCGGCAAGGCGTTGCCGTTCGGGGTCGGAGCTGTGATCGGCGGGGCGGGGAACAACATCCTCGGCCGCCGAGTCCTCACCACTTCTCGGCGCGCGTTCGGCATCGCGCCCGCAATTCTCCCTCGTGAGCTCGAACCGGTCGCCGGTGCCGAGAAGCTGGAGCTGCGGATGCTGCACGGTGCGCGCTTCGCCGGGAACGCCGTCGCAGGAGCCGCAGGAACGGCGATACGCGGCGTCGGGTGGGCAGGCCGGAAGGTCGGCGAGCTGACCGTCCACCGCGGTCGCGGTGCGGACGTCGGGGCAGAGGATCCGGACACCGTTGTCCTCGAGCCCGGCAGCCCGGAGAAGCAGTAGATCACCAAAGGATCCCCCCACCCGTTGTGGCGAGCATCCAACGTCACCGCCCGACCCGACGCTAGTGTGGAATCCGTGACGGACAAGCCCGACCTCTTTACCACCGCCGGCAAGATCGCGGACCTCCGCGCTCGCTATACCGAGGCCGTCGTCGACGCCGAGGAGAAGGCGAAGGAGAAGCAGCACGCCAAAGGCAAGATGACCGCTCGCGAGCGCATCGAGCTGCTCGTTGACCCCGGCAGCTTCGTGGAGTTCGACGAGTACGTGCGCCACCGCACCACGGCGTTCGGCATGGACCGCTCCCGCCCGTACGGCGATTCCGTCGTCACCGGCGTCGGCACCATCCACGGTCGCACCGTGGCCGTGTACTCGCAGGACTTCTCGACCTTCGGCGGGTCCCTGGGCGAGGTCGCCGGCGAGAAGATCATCAAGATCATGGAGTTCGCCCTTGCCGGGGGGATGCCGTGCATCGGCATCCTCGACTCCGGTGGCGCGCGCATCCAGGAGGGCGTCGTCGCGCTCGGCAAGTACGGCGAGATCTTCCGCTTGAACACTCGCGCATCCGGCGTCATCCCGCAGATCTCCATCATCATGGGGCCGGCGGCCGGCGGCGCGGTGTACTCCCCCGCGCTCACCGACTTCGTCATCATGGTCGACAAGACGAGTCAGATGTTCGTCACCGGGCCGGACGTCATCAAGACCGTCACCGGCGAGGACGTCGGGATGGAGGAGCTGGGTGGTGCGTACACGCACAACACCCGCTCCGGCGTCGCGCACTACCTCGCGGAAGACGAGGACGACGCGATCGACTACGCGCGCACGCTGCTCAGCTTCCTGCCCGACAACAACATGGCGGAGCTGCCGACCTACGAGAGCGCCTTCGAGTTCGAGACGACGGATGCCGATCGTTCGCTGAACACTCTCATTCCGGACTCCGCGAATCAGCCGTACGACATCAAGGTCGTCATCTCGCATGTGGTCGACGACGGCGACTTCATCGAGGTGCAGCCGCTCTTCGCCCCGAACATCGTGATCGGCTTCGGCCGGGTCGAGGGCCGCTCGGTCGGAATCATCGCCAACCAGCCCTCGCAGATGGCCGGAACCCTGAACATCCAGGCCGGCGAGAAGGCCAGCCGCTTCGTCCGCTTCTGCGACGCGTTCTCGATCCCGATCGTCACGCTGGTCGATGTGCCCGGCTACCTTCCCGGCACCGACCAGGAGTGGGAAGGCGTCATCCGCCGAGGCGCGAAACTGCTCTACGCCTATGCCGAGGCCACCGTGCCGCTGGTCACCGTCATCCTTCGCAAGGCCTATGGCGGCGCCTACATCGTGATGGGCTCCAAGCAGCTCGGCGCCGATGTGAACCTGGCGTGGCCGACCGCCGAGATCGCGGTGATGGGCGGCCAGGGCGCCGTCAACATCCTCTACCGCGGTGAGATCAAGAAGGCCGAGGAGGCCGGTGAGGATGTCGCCGCCGTGCGTACGCGCCTCGCCAACGAATACACGTACGACGTCGCATCGCCGTTCCTCGCCGCCGAACGCGGCGAACTCGACGGCATCATCGAGCCGGCCAACACCCGTGTCTCGATCGCCAAGGCGCTCCGCGCCCTCCGCGGCAAGCGGGCCGAGCTGCCTCCGAAGAAGCACGGGAACATTCCGCTGTGACCGCGCAGACGCCACCAGCCGATTCGTCGGACGAGCAGCCGCCGTCGGTCGAGATCATCCGCGGCACCGCCTCCGAGGAGGAACTCGCCGCTCTCGTCGCGGTGATCAGTGATGCCTACGCGGGTGAGGCGGCGACGGCTGTCGCCGAGGAGCCGCATGTCTCCGCGTGGACGCGCACTCAGCGCTCACTGCGCACGCCGCTCCGACGCGATATTCCGTGGGGCCGCTACTCGGGCTGATCGCTGCACGGGGTGATCGGTGATCCGTGAGCCCCCAGCTCACGGATCACACGGACCACTGTCGCCCGCAAGTCGGGCGACAGCTTCGGGAGCCCCAGGCTCCCGCCGGGCTCGACCCCCATCGGTGCCCGGCTCTCCCTCCAGAGAAGCTACAAAAATACTACATCGATTAGACATAACCCTGTCAAGGGTTTTCTCGAAGACGCCGGGCGTGCTCGCGAGACGTCGCCGCTCACTCCTCCAGCAGGAGGTCCGAGGCGCGGGGCGTCAGGACCGAATCGAGCACGACGCATGCAGCTCCCACAGCCCCGACGTCGTCGCCGACGATGGTTCCGGCGACCGGGAGGGATCGAATGGCGCGCGTCGCGCTGCGTCGCTCGAGCTGCACCGGAAGCTCACGCAGATACACCTCTGAGAGCCGCGCCCAGAACGGACCACCCAGCACGACCCGATCGACGTCGAGCACGTTGGTCAGGGCGGCGATGAGGACCGACAGCCGCCGCGCCGCCTCGCGCAGCACGTGGACAGCGGTGACGTCACCAGCTGAGGCTCGCTCGCACAGCTGCGTGAACCGCTCGTCCAGCGTCTCCACGTCGGTCCCTTCCCGGTCGTCCCGGAAGACGCCGGCCCGTTCTGCCTGCTCCACGATCGCCTGCGGGGTGCAGACCACCTCGACGCAGCCCCGCGCACCACAGGAACACGACGGACCCTCGGTGTCGACGATGATGTGCCCGATCTCGCCGAAGTTCCTGGAGCTTCCGCCCACGACTTCGCCGCCTCGCACCAGTGCGGCTCCGATACCGGTGCCGAGATAGACGAACACGAACGAGTCGTCCGCGGGCCCGTGCCCGGTCCACAGCTCTCCGACCGCCGCCGCGGTCGTGTCCTTCTCCAGCATGACCGGGAGGCCGGTCGCCTCTTCGAGGACGCTCCGCAGCGGAACACGGTGCCAGCCCAGCAGCTTCGGCGGATCGATCACCGTCCCCATCTCCGCATCCAGCGGTCCGGGAGCGGCGATCCCGACGCCGGCGACCAGGGCTCTGTCGATCCCCGCTTCCTGGATCAGTTCGTCGATGGTCCGTGCCATCGCGTCGACGATGCTGCGCGGGTCCTTGTCGGGCGTACGCTTCGTCATCCTGCCGACCACACGACCGGTGAGATCCAAGAGCACGAAGGTCATCACGGCCGGGTCCAGATGCACCCCGACCGAGAAGTGGCTCTCCGCGTTCAGGCGCAGCGTGATCCTCGGCTTGCCAGGGCCGTTGATGATCCGACCCGCCTCGGCGATGAGGCCGTCTTCGATCAGCCGCCGAGTGATGTTGGTGACCGTCTGCGCCGACAGCCCCGTCGCGTCCGCGAGTTCGATCCGGCTGAGCCCCTCGCCGGAACGGCGTATAGCTTCGAGGATGACCGATTGATTGAAGTCGCCCATCCTTGGGAGATTCGTGCCGCGTCGCGTGCCCATCGTCCAATCTTCCCCCATCGGGTGCGGATCCGTATCTCCGAATCGGCGTCGGCGATTTGTCCCCCGAAATACCTACAGACAAGTACTCGACAATCGCGCAGACTTGACGAGACGCTTCGCGTTCGGCTGGTCTCTTTGTCCCAGGGTAGACAGACGCTGATCGGCCACCAGCGGACAGTTTTCGGGTAACTGACCGCACGGCGAGGGGTAGGCGGAATCCGCCACCCCTCGCCACTTCTTATTCCGGTGCGTTCTCGCGCGGGATCTCGTGCCACAGGTCGACGAGGTCGTCATCGTTCGAACCGGCAGATCCTGCCCGTCCGACGATCGTGACCGCGGTGCGCTGATCACGAGCGGCCCTGATGATCAGACGACCGGCGCTCGCACTGGCCAGGACGCCGGCGAGCTCGTCTCTGATCTGAGCACGACGGTTCTCGCCGATGTCATCGAGTCCGCCCTCGTCGAACACGGTCACCACGACACCACGACGCCGCACCTCGCTGATCGCATCCCTGACGGCGTCGTTGAGGAGGTCGGCTCCGCGCAGTTCGTCGCGCAGGCGGCCCTCGGCCAGCCGCGCCTCCATGCGCTCGCCCTCCGTGAGCACACCACGAGAAGCGACGGCTCGGCTGAGCACGGGACCAGCGACCGCCAAGGCGAACTGCGTTCGCACCCGCCGCTCGCGCTGGCGCACCTCCTGCGTCGCATGCCACGCCGACACGGCCTGCTGGATGTCAGCCAGTCGTTCCGTATCGCGCACGGCACGATCCCAGAACATCACCAGCAATCGAGCGATCACTATCCACATGATCGAGCCGACCAGCCCGAGATTGAGCGAGACGATGAGGCCGAGATGGGTCGCCGACGACACGATGAGGGCCAGCAGGATCAACCATCCGAACAGGAAGCGTCGACGCACGATGCAGACGACCCCCAGGACACCCAGTCCGCCGATGTACCACGTCGCGAACGGCGCCGTGTACGACGTCGGGTCAAGCGACAGCGTGACCAGAGTCGGGATGAGCAGACTGGCGCCCAGAGCGAAGATCGCCGACCACAACGGCATTCTCACGCTCGCCGCAGACTCCCCCAGAATCGCGATGTTCACGACGAGGAGATACAGCGCGATCGCCGCGACCATCAGGAGCGGGGCGGTCGGCTGTTCGATCCACCACACCCCTCTGGCTGCGAAGTACATGGCGAAGCCGACGGCAAGAGACGTCGCGACGCTGCGCACGGTCCAGTTCACGTCCGCTCCCAGCCGAGCACCACGGTCGTCCCCTGCGGAGTCGAATCGATCGTGGCCGTGCCTGCGACGCCCGCCATCCTGGCGAAGATCGAGGCCCGGATGCCGAGCCGATCCTCGGCGATCGCATCGACGTCGAATCCGGGACCCGCGTCGCTGATCGTGACGGTGATGCCCTCGTTGCCACGACCCTCGGCCACGATGTGCAGCCCCCGACCTTTGGCATGCGCAACAGCGTTGCCGATCGATTGACGCGCGGCGAGCACGAGCGCACGTGCGACCCGCCCGGGGATCAGCCCGATCCCCCCGCGCTCCTCGACGACGGCATCCACTCCCTGTTCGGAGAGCGCCCTGCGCAACTCGATGACGATCTGCGCGGTCGCCACCGGCTCGTCACTGCCCTCTTGGGCCACAGCCGCCTCGGTGTTGGCGAGCCTGGTGAGCGCCTCGCGGGCCATGCCGACGGCAAGATCGCGGGCTCGCTCCCCTTCGGAGCGCTCCGCGGCGATCAGCGCGGCCAGCACGCTGTCGTGCATGAGCGCCGCCATGGCGACGCGCTCCTCCTCGGCAGCCGCCGCAGCCGCCGCTGCGGCATAGGACGACACCGCACGGCCGCGCGCGTCGTCGACTCCTGCGGCGACCGAGCGGAACATCCATCCGAGCGAGATGATCACGATGCCGAGGATCAGCGTGAAGGAGAAGTCGAAGGCGGTCTTCACCCAGAACTCGCTGGAGAACCCGCCCTGCACAAGACGGACGTAGCCGTAGACGACGGGCACGCCGATCGCCCACGTGAGCTGCAACCAGAGCGGGAACGCCAGCATCGCTGCGACCACTCCGACATTCACCAGGAAGAAGATCCACGGCTGTTCGCCCGCGCCCTTCGCTGCGGGATCGACGACCAACGGCCAGGCCGCGAGTGCCGCGACGTAGGCGATCGCGAACGAACCGGACGCGATGCGCACACCCCGCCCGAGCACACAGGCGAGGAGCATCACCGCCAGTGGGACGAAGACCACCAGGAGCATGACGACGCGCGGGGCGTCGACACGCGAGATCGTGCTGATGGCTGAGATCAGCGCCTGCGCCCCGAGCACGGCGGAGCCGATCGCCACCACGATCGCGAGGATGCGCTCCATGCGCTTGCCGGTGAAGCGCTCGAACTCCGCCTCCGCAGCGCCAGGAGACGGAATCTGGTTCCACGCCTCGCGGATGCTCAGCGTGTCAGCTGACATGCGGCGACCTGTCGGCCGGCAGGATCCCGTCCTCCACGGCGCGCCGCACCAGGTCGAGCTTGGTCGGCGCCGGGCGTCCCACCACGACGTACTTCACTCGAATCCGGGAGAGGTTCTCCTTCGCCGTCGAATAGGCGACGCCCAGCCGCTCCGCCACGGCTTTCAGCGGCAGCCCGGTCGCGTAGAGGCGCAGCACGTCGCGCTCCCGACGGGAGAGTTGCGCGTCGGCGAAGTCGCGGTCGCCGTCGACTGCGCTCGCCCACTCGACGTTGTTCAGCGCCTCGCCGTTGGCGACGGTGCGGATCGCATCGAGCACGTCATCCAGCGGGGAGGACTTGCTGACAATGCCGACCGCGCCCGCCGCCAGCGCCTCGCGCACCGCGTCCGGGCGGTCGGCCACACTGTGGATGACGACGCTCGCTCCGTCGGCGACCAGAGCTGTCACGTTCTCGGTGACGGTCGTGCCATCGCCGAGCGTCAGATCGAGGGCGACCACGTCCGCCGGCGCGGAGCCGGTGGCTCCTCGCCAGTCCAGGTACGCGCGCACGGAACTGCCGGAGAAGACCACGGTCTGGCCTCCATCACGTGAGCACGCCGCCTCGAGTCCGAGACGAACGGACTCGTGATCATCGATCAGTGCGACCCTGCTCATGCGTTCAGCCTATTCCAGCGCTGACGCCTCGTCAGCGCTGGAGGAGCGCGACGACCTCGAAATGGTGCGAATGAGGGAAGAGATCGTACGCGCGCATCTCGGTCACCTGCCATCCGTGCCCGCGGAACGTCCCGAGATCGCGTGCGAGCGCGACCGGGTCGCAGGCGACGTAGGCGATGGCCGTCGGGGCGAGGGCGTTCACGGCGTCCACAACAGCTCGGCCAGCGCCGGCCCGCGGCGGATCGAGCACGACGGCACCGGCGGAAGTCCCCTCGGGCAGGGTGTCGAGGTACCGCTCGACTCGTGCGGTCACGGCTGTGACGTCCAGGGGCTCGAGGTTCTCCCGAGCCTGCATGGTCGCACGGCGGCTGGATTCCACGGTCACGATGTCCGTGGCGCCGAGGTCTGCGAGCGTCGCAGCGAAGAGTCCGACGCCGCCGTACAGGTCGAAGTGCGTGGCGGAGGGGTCGACCCGTCCGGCGAGGAGCTCACGCACTGCGCCGTCGAGCACGGGGGCCGCCTGCGAGTGCACCTGCCAGAACCCGCCTGCGTCGACCTGGAAGCTCCGTCCGCCGACGCGCTCGCGCACGATCTCCGGAGCCGCCCGCTTGTCGCTGCCCCGGGGTGGGCGCCGGCCGGTGTCGACCTTGCGGATCACGCGGACTTGGCCGTCCGCCGGCTCCACGAGGTCGATCCGACCGAACTTCGCATCGCGCAGGTCGAGGGCTGCGGCGGCCACGACAGGTCGCGCGAGCGGATACGAGGTCACCGGGATGACCCGGTGACTGCGCGCGGCGTACGGCCCGACGCGTCCCGCATCGTCGACGTGCAACGTCATCCTGGTGCGCCATCCGGTCCCGTCACCGGCGTCGACGGCTTCCACCTCTGGCGCTTCCAGACCGGAACCTGCGAACTTCTCGAGCGCCTCGCTGAGCACCTGACGCTTCAGGATGCGCTGGTGTGCCAGTTCGATGTGCCCCAGGTCCGCGCCACCAGGACGATCGGCGGGGTCCCGAGAGACATCTGCCTCTGCCCAGACGTGCGGGCGTCGGTGCGGGGATGCCTCGAGCACCTCGACCGTCTCCGCACGCCAGAAGCTCCGCTTGTCCTCGCCCCCCTCCTTGGGGTCGAGCAGGCGCGCGCGCACCCGCTCGCCCGGGATCGCGTCGGAGACGAACACCACGCGGCCTTCGTGGCGGGCGATGAACGTGCCGCCGTGTGCGATGCCGGTGATATCGAGGTCGAGCAGGCCGGCTGAGGGAGAAGTCATTATTCGAGGATACGGTGGAGAACATGCGCGTCTGCCTGGCATCCACCTCCCCTGCCCGACTCATGCTGCTGCGTCAGGCCGGGATCGAGCCGCTGACACTCGCCCCGGAGGTCGATGAGGATGCCGTTGCCGCCGCCGCGGCCGCTGAGCGCGGCGCCGAGCTTCCTCCCGGGGAGCTGGTTCTCCTGCTCGCGCGGGCGAAAGCGGCCGATGTCGCGAACCGCATCACGACGCTGGATCCGGCGTTCGACGGCATCGTGATCGGCGGCGACTCGATGTTCGAGCTCGGCGGCCGCGTCTACGGCAAGCCGTACACGCCGGAGGAGGCGACTCGGCGCTGGCAGGAGATGCGCGGCGCGACCGGCGTCCTGCACTCCGGGCACTCCGTGTTCCGCATCTCGCCGGGAGCCGGACACCGTGAAGCGACGGCGGTCGCCGATGCCGCGGTCACCTTCGCCGACGACATCGGCGACGAGGAGATCGCCGCCTACGTCGCCTCCGGCGAGCCGCTGCACGTGGCCGGCGCGTTCACGGTGGACAGCCTCGGCGGAGCGTTCATCACGCGGGTGGACGGGGACCCCTCGACGGTGGTCGGCATGTCGCTGTCGACGGTGCGCCTCCTCGCCGCCGAACTGGGCGTCGTGTGGACCGACCTGTGGTCCGCACGACCGGCTCAAGGACCGGAATCGGACTCGTAGACTCTCCTCCACGTTCTCGCCCCTTTCTTGTGGAGAGTCGTCAAAACGATCGCGTCCGTTCTCGCTAGGCTGGCAACCATGCCTGCTATCGCCAAGGTGCTCGTCGCCAACCGCGGCGAGATCGCCGTACGCATCATCCGCGCAGCCCGTGATTCCGGGATCGCCTCCGTCGCCGTTTACGCCGACCAGGACCGGGATGCACTGCACACCCGACTGGCCGACGAGGCATATGCCCTGGGCGGCGCGACGAGTGCCGAGACCTACCTGCAGATCGACAAGATCCTCTCGATCGCGCGTCGCGCCGGCGCCGATGCCGTGCACCCCGGCTACGGCTTCCTCGCCGAGAACGCCGAATTCGCGCGGGCGGTCATCGCCGCCGGCATGATCTGGATCGGCCCCTCTCCCGACGCGATCGAGTCGCTCGGCGACAAGGTCACCGCACGGCATGTCGCCGAGAAGGTCGGAGCCCCCCTCGCACCGGGCACCCCCGGCCCCGTCGAATCGGCCGACGAGGTCATCGCGTTCGCGAAGGAGTTCGGCCTGCCGATCGCGATCAAGGCTGCCTACGGCGGCGGCGGTCGCGGCCTGAAGGTCGCCCGCGAACTCGACGAGGTGGCTGAGATGTTCGACTCGGCGACGCGTGAGGCGATCACCGCGTTCGGACGCGGCGAGTGCTTCGTGGAGAAGTATCTCGACAAGCCGCGCCACGTCGAGACCCAGTGCCTGGCGGATGCCGAAGGCAACGTCGTCGTCATCTCGACGCGCGACTGCTCGCTGCAGCGCCGCCACCAGAAGCTCGTCGAGGAGGCGCCGGCGCCGTTCCTCACCGAGGAGCAGAACAGCCAGCTGTACGCGGCGTCCAAGGCCATCCTCAAGGAGGTCGGCTACGTCGGCGCCGGCACCTGTGAGTTCCTGATCGGTGCGGACGGCACCGTCTCGTTCCTCGAGGTGAACACCCGACTCCAGGTCGAGCACCCGGTCTCCGAAGAGGTCACCGGCATCGATCTGGTGCGCGAGCAGTTCCGCATCGCGAGCGGCGGCACCATCGATTACGACGACCCGACGCCGGTCGGGCACTCGATCGAGTTCCGTATCAACGGCGAGGACCCCGGTCGCGGCTTCCTCCCCCAGCCCGGACCGATCCACGTCTTCAAGACGTTCGGCGGCCCCGGCATCCGCCTCGACTCCGGCGTCACCGCCGGGGACTCCGTCTCGGGTGCGTTCGACTCGCTGCTCGCCAAGATCATCGTCACCGGAAAGGACCGGGAGGAAGCACTGGAGCGTGCCCGCCGCGCCCTCGACGAGTTCGAGGTCGCGGGCCTTCCCACGGTGCTCCCGTTCCACCGCAAGGTGGTCCGCGATCCCGCCTTCACCGCGGAAGACGGCCGCTTCGGCATCTTCACCCGCTGGATCGAGACCGAGTTCGTGAACGACATCCCCGCGTGGGACGGCGAGCTGGAGGCACCGTCCACCGGCCCCGGTCGCCACACCGTCGTCGTCGAGGTCGCTGGCAAGCGCCTCGAGGTGAGCCTGCCCGATCGGGTCGCCGCGGCCGCGGGCACCGCCGGGCGTCCGGCTGCCGTGCCGCCGTCGCGCCGCAGCCACGCGACGACCGTGAACGCCGGTGCCGCCGGCGATGCGGTCAAGTCGCCGATGCAGGCCACCGTCGTCAAGATCGCCGTCGAAGAGGGCCAGCAGGTCGTCAAGGGCGACCTGGTGGTCGTGCTCGAGGCGATGAAGATGGAGCAGCCGCTGCAGGCGCACAAGGACGGCACCATCGGCACCATCAACGCCGAGGCCGGCACGACGGTCGCCGCGGGGCACCAGCTTCTGACCATCAGCTGACATACGCGAAAGGCGCCCCACTTCGGTGGGGCGCCTTTCGCATGCTTCAACTGATGTTGACCAGGTGCATCGCCCTGGTGGCGTCCGTGATGCTCCCGGACAGCGAAGGGTACGCCGCGAACACGCGCGAGACCTGATCGACGTTGAGACGCCTTTCGACGGCCAACGCGATCGGGTAGATCAGTTCTGAGGCCTTCGGCGCCACGATCACGCCGCCGATCACCGTGCCCGATCCCTTCCGCGCGATGATCTTGACGAAGCCGTCCTTGATACCCATCATCTTCGCCCGCGGGTTCGCCGCCAGCGGCAGCTTGTAGACGATGCCGTCCGCTGCGCCGTCCTCGACGTCCTTCTCGGAGAAGCCGACCGTCGCGATCTCAGGGGCGGTGAAGATGTTCGAGGTGATCTTGCGCAGCTCGAGCGGAATGACGATGTCGCCGAGCGCGTGGAACACTGCTGTGCGCCCCTGCATCGCGGCCACCGAGGCCAGCGGGAAGAAGTTCGTGCAGTCACCGACCGAGTAGACGTTCGGCACCGAGGTGCGCGCGACCCGGTTGACGCGCACGTGGCCGGACTCGTCCAATTCAACGCCCGCCTCCTCGAGACCGATCCCCGCCGTGTTCGGAATCGATCCGACCGCCATCAGGCAGTGGCTGCCCTCAACGGTGCGCCCGTCGGACAGCGTCACAAGCACGCCCGTCGCGGTGGTCTCGACGCTGTCGGCACGGGATTTGGAGAGAACCTGCATCCCGCCGCGCTTGAAGACCTTCTCGAGCACGCGCGCAGCATCCTGGTCCTCACCGGGGAGAACCTGGTCGCGACTGGAGATCAGGGTGACCTTCGCGCCGAGGTTCATGTACGCGGACGCGAACTCGGCGCCGGTGACACCGGAGCCGACCACGATGAGGTGCTCGGGAAGCGCCTTCATGTCGTAGAGCTGCGTCCAGGTGAGGATGCGCTTGCCGTCGGGCTTGGCCGAGTCGAGTTCGCGCGGCGATGCGCCGACGGAGATCACGAGGGTGTCGGCCTCGACGCGATCGAAGTCCGTGCCGCCGGGGCCGGTCGAGACGACGAGCGCGTTCGGACCCTCCAGTCGTCCGTGGCCGGAGAGGATGCGGACGCCCGCCTCGAGCAGCGTGTTGCGCATATCCTCCGACTGCTGTCCGGCCAGAGCCAGGAGACGCTTGTTCACCGCCGCCAGATTGATGGCGATCTCGGGCTTGAGAGGCTTCCCGTTCTCGCCTTTCGCGAAGAACTGCACGCCCAGGTCGGTCGCCTCGGAGATGGCGACGGCCGCATCGGCCGTGGCGATCAGGCTCTTCGACGGCACGACGTCGGTCAGCACCGCGGATCCGCCGACGCCGACACGCTCCACCAGGGTCACCTCGGCTCCGAGCTGCGCGGCTGCAAGAGCCGCCTCGTAACCGCCGGGACCGCCGCCGAGGACGGCGACGCGCTGAGTGCGCTCGAATGTGGTGGAAGACATGATCTCTATTCTTCCGCAATCCTGGCCCGCAAGCCCGCAGGTTCCTAGAGTGGATCCATGCCCGAAACACACAGCAACCCTCTCGACGCCCCGAACGCGAACCCCTTCGAGGTCGCGGCCCTCGCCGCAGCCGACATCGCGCGGCTGAGCGGCGTCGAGAAGCACGACATCGCCCTCACGCTCGGCAGCGGCTGGGGCAAAGCAGCCGACATCATCGGCGAGACCATCGCGACGATCCCGGCGACCGAGGTCACCGGGTTCTCGAAGCCGGCCCTGGAAGGTCATGTCGGCACCCTGCGCAGCATCCGCACCCCCGACGGCAAGAACGTCCTCGTGATCGGCGCGCGCACGCACTACTACGAGAGCCACGGCGTGCGCCGGGTCGTGCACAGTGTGCGCACGGCCGCCGCCACGGGTGCTCGGATCATGGTGCTGACCAACGGCGCCGGCGGCATCCGCGAGACCTGGAAGCCCGGCCAGCCCGTCCTGATCAGCGACCACATCAACCTCACGGCCGATTCGCCGCTCGAGGGCGCCACCTTCATCGACCTCACCGACCTGTATTCGAAGCGCCTGCGCGATATTGCCCACACCGTCGATCCGTCGCTCGATGAGGGCGTGTACTGCCAGTTCCGCGGGCCGCACTACGAGACGCCGGCCGAAGTGCAGATGGCGAAGGCGATCGGCGGCGACATCGTCGGCATGTCGACGGCGCTCGAGGCGATCGCGGCCCGTGAGGCCGGGATGGAGATCCTCGGGTTCTCGCTCATCACGAACCTCGCGGCCGGCATCCAGCAGTCGCCGCTCAGCCATGCCGAGGTGATCGAGGCAGGGCGCGAGGCCGAACCGGTGATCTCGGCCCTCCTGGCCCGCGTCGTGGAGGCCCTGTGAACGAGCAGCGCATCGACGAGGCGCGCGCCTGGCTGCGCCAGGATCCCGACCACGAGACCCGCGACGAACTCGCCGCGCTCATCACGCGGGCGGCCGGCGGCGACGACATCGCCGCCGCCGACCTCGACGACCGCTTCAGCACCCGCCTCGCCTTCGGCACGGCTGGGCTCCGCGGTGAGCTGGGCGCCGGCAGCAACCGGATGAACCGCGTGCTCGTCGCACAGGCCGCCGCCGGATTCGCCGCGTATCTCCGCGCCCGCGCGCACGGCGGCACGCCGACCGTCGTGATCGGATACGACGGCCGGCGCAACTCGCGGATCTTCGCCGCGGACTCCGCCGAACTGTTCGCCGGTGCCGGGCTCCGTGCGATCCTGCTGCCGCGGCTGCTGCCCACCCCCGTGCTCGCGTTCGCCGTGCGCCACCTCGGTGCGGATGCCGGCGTGATGGTCACCGCGAGCCACAACCCGCCGAACGACAACGGGTACAAGGTCTATCTCGGCGGCGCGGACAACGGCTCGCAGATCGTCGCCCCCGCCGATGCCGATATCGCTGCGGCCATCCAGCGAGTCGCGGATGCCGGTGATGTGGGCGCACTCCCCCGTTCGACCGGGTACGAGACGGCCTCGGAGGACATCGTCGACGCGTACATCGCCGCGACCTCCGCCGTGGCCCCGGCACCCGCCGGGGCGGCCGGGATGTCGTGGGTGTACACAGCGCTGCACGGCGTGGGCTGGGAGACCTTCTCGCGGATCCTCGCACAGGCCGGATACCCGCAGCCCGCCATCGTGGACGAACAGCTGTCGCCGGACGCGACCTTCCGCACGGTCTCCTTCCCGAACCCGGAAGAACCCGGGGCTATGGATCTGGCGTTCGCCACGGCGCGTCGGGTGAACGCGGACTTCATTCTCGCGAACGACCCGGATGCGGATCGTCTGGCCGTCGCGATCCCGGACGAGTCCGCAGACGGCGGCTGGCGCCGCCTCACCGGCAATGAGGTCGGCCTGCTGCTCGGCGCCCGCGCCGCGCGGGACGCCGCCGGGACGCCCGGCGCCGCGTTGGCGTGCTCTCTGGTCTCCTCCCCTGGTCTCGCGGCCGTCGCCGCCCACCATGGCCTCGACTTCCACGAGACGCTCACCGGCTTCAAGTGGATCTCCCGCGCACCGGGCCTGGTCTTCGGCTTCGAGGAAGCCCTCGGCTACCTCGTGAACCCGGAGACGGTGCGCGATAAGGACGGCATCTCCGCCGCGATCGCGATCCTCGGACTCGCGGCCGAAGCCCGCGAGCGCGGCGCGACGCTGGCGACCCTGGTCGCCGAACTCGGAGACACCTACGGCCATTTCGCGAGCGGTCAGGTCTCGGTGCGGGTCGACGACCTCTCGGTCATCTCGAACGTCATGCTGTCGCTGCGGACGCTGCCACCGACGCACATCGGCGCGCACGCGATCGCGTCGGCAGAGGATCTGCTGCAAGCGGGCCCCGGCGAGGCGTCCGGTGACGTGCTGCGCTACCGGATGTCCGACGGGTCGCGGGTCATCGTGCGTCCGAGTGGCACCGAACCGAAGCTCAAGGTGTACCTCGACACCCGCGGTGAATCCGCCGAGCAGGCGTCGAGTGCTGTCGCCGACCTCGAGGCCGGCGTTCGCATCCTGCTGGAGGAGCGCTCCTAGCATCATGCTGAGCCGACAGGTGATCATCAGCGCGCACAACGGCGTGCACGCTCGACCCGTGGCCGAGCTCGTGCGCCTCGCGCAGGCTCACGATCGCCCGGTGACGCTGCGCACTGCGACGGGTGCGGTGGTCGATCTGAGCAGCGTGCTCGCCATGATGGACCTCGCGCTCGCTCCCGGCGACGTCGTGACCCTGGAGACCGCGGAGTCGACCGGTGCGGCCACGGTGCTCGACACCCTGGCCGCGGTGCTCGATCCGCGGAAGTAGTCGGCTCAGCCGTCGATCACGGCGACGAGCTCGTCGAGGAACGACTCGAAGCTCGTGCCTCGACGCACGATGCGCTGCACGCTCTCCTGTTCGCTGAAGACCTCGACGAGCTGCTCGAACACGGTCTGGAATGCGGCGCGATCGTCTTCGCTGAACGCGGCGAGCGCGACCACGCGCACGCGTCCCTCTCCCCACGCGACTGAGCCCTCGGCGACTCCGATCGCGATCGCCGTCCTCGTCGCCGTCATCTGCAGGGCGTGCGGCACCGCGAGCGCGTCGGTGAACGCGGTCGATGACATCTGCTCCCGCAGGATCGTGTTCTCGACGTAGTCGTCACCGATCAGTCCGGCCTCGATCAAGAGGCCGCCGAGTCGGCGGATGATCGCCTCCTCGCCGTCATCGGGAAGCGGATAGACGTATGCGTCGGCGTGGAAGTACCGGGCGAGTTCGCCGCGAAGTCTCGTCAGCCGGCGTCCTCTCCGCACGCGGCCGGCCGCCTGCTGGATGCGATCGACGTCCGCGTCGCTCAGGAAGGGCTGGATGCGCACGAAGCGATCGGCGGCGAGTCCCGGCTCGATCGTGCTGAGCACGAGGTCCGTGCCGAGCGCCGACCAGTCCGGGTCCACGTTCGTCACCACGCTCGTGACCTCGATGGCCGACCCCAGCGAGCGGTCGACGCTCGAGCGCAGCAGCTCCTGAAGCTCGTGATACCCGGGGCAGACGATCGTCGCCGTGAGAATCGACTCGCCCTTCCGGCTCCGTTCCAGCCGCCCGCCGACGTGCATGGCGACGTAGGCGATCTCATCGTCGTGAATCGGCGTGCCGAGCCGGTCGTGCAGACCGCTGGCGATCGAGACGGCGACCTCGAAGATCATCGGATACGACGTCTTGAGCGATCGCGTGAGCGGGTTGCGCGTCAACGCGCTCTCCTCCGCGCGTCGCAGCAGGTTCTGCACGTGCAGGGCGAGTCGCAGCACGAAGGCTTCATCGACGAGGTCCACCTGATAGTCCTCTGCCGCCCGCATGATCTCCGCCCGCACAGCGGCCTCCACAGCCGGATCCACTCCGCTGCGGGCGACTTCGCGCGTCGCATCCTCCCCGGGGGCCACGATGCGCGTGAGCACGAGCGAGGCCAGGTGATCGCTGTCGCCCTCCCCCAGCGCGACGCCGAAGTGCTCGCCTGCGAGGCGAGCGATGACCGCGCCGACCCTCGGGATCTCCTGCCTGACGCTGGTGGGGCCTGCTTCGAGCGCGTGCCCGGCGGCGACCCTGTCCGCAGCGATCGCGATGTGCAGCAGCACGTCCGAGATCGCGAGCTCGTTCACGTAGTAGCCGAGTTCGCCCAGTTCACGCACCAACGCGGATTTGAACGGTCCGACCGCATGCGCGGCGACGGCATTCCCTGCCAGAGCCCGGCGGAACGTCTCGGGATGGAATGACGCGGCATCCATCTCATCGTGTGCAAGCCTGCTGAGCAGGCGCCGCTGGGCCGCCTCGTTGCCACGCAGCCGCACGGTCTCCCGATCGCGCTCCAGGGTGAGGTCGGTGCCGTCGAGCAGGCCGCGCACCCTCGCGAGGTCCGCCTCGAGCGTCGCCTCACTGACATGGAGCTCTTCGGCCGTTTCGAAGACGTCGATGCCAGCCGGCAGATCGAGCAGCGTGCGCACCAGTGCATGCATCCGGTCCCGAGGCGCGGATTCCCGTGCCTGACGGCTGCGCAGAGCGTCCAGCGCACCGGGACCTGCGCGATATCCGGCAGGGCCGGATTCGACAGCGTCCGCGTCGCGGGTACGGCCGTTCAGCGCCGAGACGTAAGAGCGGATGCTGCGCGGAGTGACGCCCATCAGATCGGCGAGGCTTCCGGCCGTCGACCAGGTCTCCTGGCGCAGCAGCGAGGTCAGGAGCAGGTCCTGGCGCTGCCGCGACATCGTCCCTCCTCTTCCCTCACGTGCTGACCGCACTGTCCTGACGTGCCTCCATGATGACAGCAAGCCGCAGCCCCCGGGGCGGAGGCGGGGTTCCGCAGGGGCGGAAAGGAACCTGTTGGCGCACCATCGGCCTCGTTTCCCAGACTGTTCTCAGGAAGGTGGCATCGATGAAGATCCTCGTGGTGTGCGGCGCCGGCGCGTCGAGCACGTTCGTCGCTCAGCGACTCCGAAGGGCCGCAGTCGCGGCGGGTCTCGATTGGGACGCGTCCGCGGGCATGGAGCACACCGTTGCCCCCGGCGGCCACGACCTCGTCCTCGTCGGGCCTCACCTCGCCGACCGTCTGTCCGCAGTTCGCAACCGCGCTCAGGCACCGGTCGTCCTCCTTCCCGCCGATGTCTTCGCCGATCGCGACGGCGTGCGCACACTCGCACTCGCCCAGGCGGCCATCGCCGCTGCCAGGCACACCACGAAAGGAACAACCATGACCGCTGTACGCACCGTCAGGATCGGCTCCTCACATGGGCTGCACGCCCGCCCCGCGAAGCTCTTCGCGCAGGCCGCCAAGGACGCGGGGATTCCCGTGACGATCGCGAAGGACTCGGGGAAGGCCGTCAACGCCGCCAGCATCCTCGGCGTGATCTCCCTGGCCGTCGAACACGGCGACTACGTCACCCTGACGGCGGATGGCGACGGCGCGGAAGGCGTGCTGGACATCCTGACCGAGCTTCTCACGACGGACCACGACCAGGCCGCTGCCGAATGAGCGAGCTCCGCGGGGTCGGAATCGGTCTGGGCGTCGCGCAGGGTCCGGTGGTGCGGATGGCGGAGGCCCTGGCCGCACCGGAGAACGTGCCGAGCGGCGTCGGTGCGGAATCGGAGCGTGCGCGAGCGAGGGATGCCGTCGCGATCGTCGCACGAGAACTCAACGAGCGCGGCGAGACGGCAGGCGGCTCCGCCCAGGAGGTGCTCGAGGCTCAGGCGATGATCGCCGAGGACCCCACACTCCAGGACGAGGTCGACAGCCGGATCGATGCGGGGGCGACCGCGGAGTGGGCTGTGCACGACGCCTTTGCCGGCTTCCGAGCCACCCTCGAGGCCGTCGGCGGCTACCTCGGTGAGCGCGCCGCCGACCTCGACGACATCGCACAGCGGGTGCTCGCCCATCTGCGCGGTGTCGCAGCTCCCGGTGTCCCCGATCCCGGACATCCCTTCGTCCTGGTCGCCCGTGACCTGGCGCCCGCCGACACCGCCCTCCTGAAGCTGGATCAGGTTCTCGCTCTGGTGACCTCCGACGGGGGCCCGACCTCGCACACCGCGATCCTGGCGCGGGAGAAGGGCATCGTCGCGATCGTCGGCGCTGCGGACGCCGCGCACCTGCAGACGGGGAGCGTCGTGATCGTGGATGCTGCTGCCGGGGTGGTCACCGTCGATCCGACCGATGCGGAGCGGGCTCGCGCCGCCGAGCGGGCCAGTGAACGAGCATCTGCCGAGACGCTGCCCCCCACTCCCGGCATGCTGGCCGACGGCACGCCGGTCGCCCTGCTCGCGAATCTCGGCAAGCCGGCCGATGCGGCGGACGCCGTCGCCCGCGGGGCCGAGGGCGTCGGACTGTTCCGCACCGAGTTCCTGTTCCTGTCCGCCTCGCAGGCACCGACGATCGAACAGCAGCGGGGGTCCTATCGCGAGCTCCTGGCCGCTTTCCCCGGCAAGAAGGTCGTCGTGCGGATGCTGGATGCCGGCGCCGACAAGCCGCTGGCATTCCTCAACGACGCGCACGAGGAGAACCCCGCCCTCGGCCTGCGCGGACTTCGCGCCCTGCGCGCGAGTGAAGACATCCTGCGCGAACAGCTCACGGCTCTCGCCGAGGCCGACGCGCTGACCGACGCCGATCTGTGGGTGATGGCTCCGATGGTGACCACCGTCGAGGAGACCGAGTACTTCACGACGCTCGCCCGTGAATACGGGCTGAAGACGGCCGGCGTCATGGTCGAGGTCCCCGCGAGCGCTCTGCTCGCCGATCGCGTACTCGCCCATGCGGACTTCGCTTCGATCGGCACCAACGATCTGACGCAGTACACGATGGCCGCCGATCGGATGCTCGGCTCCGTGGCCGGCTTCCAGGACCCCTGGCACCCCGCAGTGCTCCGGCTCGTCCGTGAAGTCGGTGATGCCGGTGCCCGCGCCGGCAAACCGGTCGGCATCTGCGGCGAGGCGGCTGCCGATCCGCTGCTCGCCGTCGTCCTCATCGGGCTCGGCGCCACGAGCCTGTCGATGGCTCCCTCGGCGCTGGCGGACGTCCGCCAGGTGCTTTCCACACGCACCCTCGACGAGGCCAGGAGTCTCGCCGAGATCGCTCTGGCCGCAGATGACGCCGCCGGCGCCCGCAACGCCGTGGCCGCGGCTGCGACTGCCCTCCCTTCCCACCCGAACTCACACGAGAAAGAGACGACATCATGACGACGACGTCAGCAACCGCCACCAGAGCGAGTGGCCTCCGAACGGGAGTGCAGCGCTTCGGCACGTTCCTGTCCGGCATGATCATGCCCAACATCGCGGCGTTCATCGCCTGGGGCTTCATCACCATGCTGTTCATCCCCGCCGGATTCTTCGGTGCGAACAGTCCCTTCGGCTGGCACTGGGCCCCGATCGCCGAGATCATCGGCGGCGGCGGCGACTCCGCCACCATCGGCTGGCAGGGCGCCATGACGGCCGTGGCCGAGGGCGATGGGGGCAACTTCTTCGCGTACGTCGGACTGGTCGGCCCGATGGTCACCTACCTGCTGCCGCTCCTGATCGCCAACACCGCCGGTCGCATGGTCTACGGCGAACGGGGCGGCGTCGTCGCCACCATCGCGACGATGGGTGTGATCGTCGGAACGAACATCCCCATGTTCCTCGGTGCCATGATCATGGGACCGCTCGCGGCATGGATCACGAAGCAGATGGATCGGCTCTGGGACGGACGGATCCGCCCCGGCTTCGAGATGCTCGTGAACAACTTCTCCGCCGGAATCCTCGGTATGATCCTGGCGATCGTCGGCTTCTTCGCCTTCGGCCCGGTGATGCTCGGCATCAGCGCCGTTCTCGGTGCAGCGGTCGATTGGCTGGTCACGCTGCAGCTGCTGCCGCTGGTGTCGATCATCGTCGAACCGGCGAAGGTGCTGTTCCTGAACAACGCCATCAACCACGGCGTCTTCACGCCCCTGGGCATCGAGCAGGCCACGGAGACCGGCAAGTCGATCCTCTTCCTCATCGAGGCGAACCCCGGCCCCGGACTCGGCCTGCTGCTCGCCTTCACGTTCTTCGGAGTGGGCGTGGCCAAGGCCTCGGCACCGGGAGCGGCGATCATCCAGTTCTTCGGCGGCATCCACGAGATCTATTTCCCGTATGCGCTGAGCAAGCCGACCACGATCCTCGCACTGATCGCCGGCGGAGCGTCGGGTGTCACCACGAACATGCTCCTCGGAGGCGGCCTGGCGTTCCCCGCCGCACCGGGAAGCATCATCGCCGTGACGGCGGCCGCCGTCGGTCCCGGCGTCGGCAACCTCGTGGTCGTCTACCTGTCTGTCGCCATCGCCGCCACTGTGACGTTCCTGATCACCGCCGTGATCCTGCGGGGCTCTCGCAGACGCGACCTCGCTGCCGAGGGCGACACCTTCGGCGCCGCGATCGCGCAGACCGAAGCGAACAAGGGCAAGTCGTCGGCGGCGATGGACGCGCTGCGCGGCTCCGCGGCATCCGCTGCTCCCGCAGCAGCCGCGACCGGGGCACCCATCACGACGGCCACCGCTTCGATCTCGCACATCGTGTTCGCCTGCGATGCGGGCATGGGGTCCTCCGCGATGGGCGCGAGCGTGCTGCGCAACAAGTTCAAGAAGGCGGGCGTCGAGGGCGTCACGGTCACGAACCAGGCGATCGCGAATCTGGACGGCACCGCCGATGTGGTGATCACCCAGCAGCAGCTGACCGATCGCGCCAAGGCCCAGTCGCCGAACTCGACCCACGTCTCGGTCGACAACTTCATGAATGCCCCGCAATACGAAGAGGTCGTCGAAATGGTCCGCCGACAGCGAGAGGAAGCATGATGAGCGTTCTCACCATCGATCAGATCCGTATCCACACGGGAGGCGCCACGCAGGAGGCCGCCCTCCAGGAGGCGACCGACATCCTCGTCTCAGCGGGTGCTGTGGCGCCGGCGTATGTCGACGCGATGCGTCAGCGCGAAGACACCGTCTCCACGTATATGGGCAACGGACTCGCCATCCCGCACGGCACCAACGAGACCAAGGAACTGATCCTTGCGTCGGCACTGTCCGTCGTGCGCTACGACGGCGGCGTCGACTGGGCCGGCGATCCGGTGACGTTCGTCATCGGCATCGCCGGGCGCGGCGACGAACATCTGGAGATCCTGTCCCAGATCGCGATCATCTTCTCCGACGATGACGAGGTCGCCAAGCTCGCCGCGGCGCAGACTCCCGAGGAGCTCCATGCTCTGCTCGCGGATGTGAACGGGTGATGAAGGCGGTCCACTTCGGTGCGGGCAACATCGGCCGTGGGTTCGTCGGCCTGCTGCTGCACGAAGGCGGGTACGAGGTCGTCTTCTCCGACGTCGCCGACGCCCTGGTCGACGCGATCAACGACGTCGACAGCTATACCGTGCACGAGGCGGGACCCGGTGGGGTCGATCATGTCGTCACCGGGTTCCGTGCGGTGAACAGCCGGGTGCACCCGGACGCGACAGTCGAGGAGATCGCCACGGCGGACGTCGTCACCACCGCGGTCGGCCCGACCGTGCTGCGCTTCGTGGCACCGGCGATCGTCGCCGGACTCGCGAAGCGCTCCCCCGACTCCGCGCCGCTGCAGGTGATGGCGTGCGAGAACGCGATCGGCGCCACTGACACGCTGCGTGCCGAGATCGAGAAGGCGGCGGGAGCGGAGGCGCCGGCGCTCCTCGCCCGCGCGGTGTTCGCGAACACGGCGGTCGACCGGATCGTGCCGGCGCAGCCGGCCGGTTCCGGCGTGGACGTCACCGTCGAGCCGTACTTCGAATGGGCGATCGAGTCCGCACCGTTCGCCGGAGCGCTGCCGAGCATCCCTGGGGCGCATTTCGTCGATGAGCTCGGACCGTTCATCGAACGCAAGCTGTTCACCGTGAACACCGGGCATGCCGCCACCGCCTATTTCGGCGCTCGAGCCGGAATCGAGCGGATCTCAGATGCTCTCGCCGACCCGCAGATCGCCGCTCAGGTGTCGGCCGCGCTGGAGGAGACCTCGGCGGTGCTCGTCGCCGAACACGGACTGGATCCGGCCGAACTTGCTGGATATCGGACGAAGATCCTCGACCGGTTCCGCAATCCGGCGCTCGTCGACACCGTGCAGCGGGTCGGCCGCCAGCCGCTGCGCAAGCTGTCGCGTCACGAGCGGTTCATCGGTCCCGCATCGATGGCGGCGGAGCGCGAACTCCCGACCGTCGCGCTGGTGGCGGCGGTGGCCGCGGCACTCGACTTCGACGACGCCCAGGATGAGCAGTCCATGGAACTTCAGCAGAAGTTGCGGTCGCTCGATGCGATCGGGTTCGTGACCGATGTCACCGGACTCGATCCGGAGCATCCGCTGTTCCCCTCGATCCGGGACGCCGTCGCCGCGCGCCAGGAGGTTCTCCGCTCCTGAGCGCCCGCGCCCCGGTGCGGCTGCCGCTAGCATCGGTCACAAGCACGATCGAGCATTTCGAGGTCGAGCACAGCGTCGTGCGGGGAGCGGTATGAACAGATACGCCGTCATCGGTGCCGGGCCCTCGGGACTCGCCGCGGCCAGGGCGCTGCAGAAGCAGGGCATCGAGGTCGATGGCTACGAGGCGTCGCATGATGTCGGCGGCCTCTGGGACATCACGAATCCGCGCAGCACGATGTACGAATCCGCGCATCTGATCTCCTCCCGCACGACGACCGAGTTCGCCGAGTACCCGATGACGAGCACGGCGGACTATCCGAGCCATCGGGAGCTGCTCACCTACTTCCAGGACTACGCCTCCCACTTCGGACTCACGCCGCTCTTCCGATTCGACACCCGAGTGACGCGCCTGGAACCGCGGGACGACGGGTGGGATCTGACCGCCGAAGGTCCGGACGGCGCGAAGACCCGGTGGTACGCCGGCGTGATCCTCGCGAACGGCACCCTGGCCGAGCCGAGCGTTCCCGCGTTCCCCGGCCGCTTCTCCGGCGCGCTGATGCACACGAGCAACTACACGTCCGCGCTCCAGCTGACCGGCAAACGCGTACTCGTGGTGGGAGCGGGGAACTCGGGGTGCGACATCGCCGTGGATGCCGTGCACCACGCGACGTCCGTCGACATGAGCGTGCGCCGCGGCTACTACTTCGTGCCGCGCTACCTGTTCGGCCGCCCGAGCGACACACTCAATCGGGGCCGTCCGCTTCCCGCACGGCTCAAGCAGGCAGTCGATTCGCGAGTACTCCGGGCATTCACCGGCGATCCGGTGCGGTTCGGATTCCCGAAGCCGGACTACCGGATCTACGAGTCGCACCCGATCGTGAACACGCTGGTCCTGCATCATCTCGGTCAGGGCGATCTGCGCATCCGCCCGGATATCGACCGTCTCGAGGAGAAGACCGTGCACTTCCGCGACGGGAGCACAGGCGAGTACGATCTGGTGCTTCTGGCCACCGGTTACCGGCTCGATTACCCCTTCGTCGACCGGGAGCATCTGCATTGGCAGGGGGCTGCGCCTCGGCTGTTCCTGAACATGTTCCCCGCGTCATTCAACGGTCTCTACGTCGTGGGCATGATCGAGGCGTCCGGGATCGGTTGGCAGGGCCGCGCCGAACAGGCCGATCTCCTGGCCGGTTATCTCGCGGCGGTGGAGAGGGCGCCGGACCGAGCCCGTCGATTCCGGGAACGGGTCACCGGAGAGCCCTGGCCCGACCTCACCGGAGGCTACCGCTACCTCCGGCTCGATCGGATGGCTCACTACGTGAACAAGGACGCCTACCGTGCCGCGGTCCGACAGGAGAATCGGGGGTTGGACTCGCGCTGAGGTCAGCCCAGGATCGGGTCCAAGAGCGGGTGCAGGTGCCGGCTCCCCAGCACGACCGACGCCGATCGCGCCCCCGCCTCGAGCGACTCCGGCACCGAACACCCGGAAAGCCGCGCGTCCAGGACACCGGCGAAGAATGCGTCACCGGCGCCGTTCGTGTCGATGACCGGCACCGGGACGGCGCTGACGCGATGCACAGTGCCCTCGACATCCACCCCGACCGCGCCCTCAGCGCCGAGCGTGCACACCGCGAGCGTCGCACCGCCGTCGATGCAGGCGCGCAGGAATCCGACGGGATCGGCCAGTCGATCGGCATTGCAGAACACGGCATCCGCCGCATCGAGAAACGGCCGGTGGTACTCGGCCTCGCCGTCGTAGTCGTGCACGTCGACCCAGATCGGTCGCCCGGTCTGGCGCGCAGCGGGCAGCAGACGCAACGGTTCGGCTGCGAGATCGAGCACGATGGCGTCGGAATCCAACATCATCGGCGTCAGCGCCGCGTCGTTCGACCCGGTCTGAGCGGATGGAGTGGACAGGTACAGCGAGACGCGTCCGCCCGTCCTCGTCATCAGGTTGAGGTGGCGTTCGGTGATGTCGCTGTGTCCCCACTCCACCGGCACCCCTGCCGCCTGCAGCGCTTCGCGCACGTGCGTACCGGCAGCGTCGACGCCCGCGAAGGCGTACAGCAGGCTCGACCGACCAAGAGCGGTCAGGCTCAATGCCTTCCCGGCACTCGTGCCGCCGACCGTCTCCCACGTCTCCTCGGCGAACTGCATGTGCGGAACGGGTTCCGGCAGACGATCGAGTACGACGATCGAGTTCCACGAAGCGGGGCCGGCGATGAAGACGGAGGGCGAGGTCACCCCCTCATCTTCGCGCAGTCCCGCGCGCGTCGAGATCAGCCGATGCGGTTGATCAACGAGTCCAGGCCCATCCCGTAGTCGATGCGGACCACGGGCAACGCGAACTTGTCCGTGCCGATCCCTACGGTTCCCGGTTCGATCGTGCGCGCCATCTCGTAACCGGCCTGCGCGACCCCCTGCTTGGAGGTGTCGTTGTAATGGCCGAACGGGTAGGCGATGACCTCACGGACTCCGAGGATGTCGCCGGACGCGTTCAGATCCGCGGCGATCTCGTCGGCCGACCAGTTCACCATCCGCCCCTTGCCGTTGTCTCCGGCCTGATGCATGTCGTGCGTGTGCGAGCGGCGCAGCACATACGTGGACGGCGGCGGATCCTGACGGTACGCGGTGATCATGAACGAGGTGGTCAGCAATTTGTACTTGTCCACCACGGGCACCGCGAGGTCGAACCAGGTCTGATCCGCGTCGTCGTCCGTGATGATCACCGAACGGGCGGGCAGGAACAGTCGTCCGTCGATGAACGCGCTGAGCTCATCCCACGTCGGCAGGTAGAACCCGGTGGTCGCGATGTGGTTCATCTGCGCGTCGAAGTCGCCGATGTACGCGTAGTTGCCCCGGAGCCAGCCTTCCTCCCCTTCCGGATTGGTCGTGAACTGGTGATACATCAGGATCGGGACCTGAGCGTTCTCGGCGACGTTCTCGTCGGGGGTCTTCCACGCGGCGTGCAGCTCGATCTGCTGTTCGACGCAGGCGACGGGGTCGGCGCCGTTGATGCGACCGGCGACCGTGAACGCCGCGGCATCCTCCGGGGTCGCGTACCAGCCGGCGAAGACCCGACCATCCGCATCGGGGATCGGCAGTGCCTGGTACAGGCCGTTCTGCGACTGCAGCGCGGGTTCGAGCGCGATACCGTCTCCGGCGAAGCTGACAGCGCACGCCATCGGATCGTCGGCGTCGGCGAGCAACTGCTCGGCCGGTGACAGCGGCTTCTGGGTCGGCGTGGGCGGGGGCTTTGCGCCTTCGTCGGTCGCGGCCGGCGGCTGGTCCGCCGCACGGTTGAACCAGAGCGCGGCTGCGGTCGCGCCCCCACCGATCAGAACGACGGCCGCGACGATGAGCGTGATGGCTCGGCGTCGACGCTGAAGTCGCGACCTCATCAGACCTCGAACCCCTCCGCGATCATCTCGACGAGCTCTTCGCGCTCCTCGACGGGGAGGAACGTCGCCGCTGCGGCGTTGAACTGGAACGTCTCGAGGTCGTCGAGGTCGTACTCGAACGCCTCGACGAGCAGAGCGAGCTCTCGAGTCAGCGACGTGCCGCTCATGGTGCGGTTGTCGACATTGACCGTGACGGCGAAGCCCAGCTGGTACAGCAGATCGAAGGGGTGGTCGGCGAGCTCGGTACCCCAGGCCGCGATCGCGCCGGTCTGCAGGTTCGAAGACGGCGAGAGCTCCAGTGGGATCTCCCGATCGCGGACCCAGCGGGCGAGGTCGCCGAACTGCACCTGCACCTCGTCGCCCTCCTGCGTGATCACCTGCAGGTCTTCGGCGATGCGGACGCCGTGACCGAGGCGCAAGGCCCGTCCGTCGATCAGCGCGGAACGGATCGAGGCGAGACCGGCAGCCTCACCCGCGTGCACCGTCACCGGGAAGAAGTTCTCGGCGAGATAGTCGAAGGCAGCTCGGTGATTCGACGCCGGGAAGCCGTCTTCGGGGCCGGCGATGTCGAAGCCGACGGCGCCGCGTCCGCGGAAGGCGACCGCGAGCTCGGCGATCTCCCGTGCGCGATCGGTGTGCCGCATCGCGGTGATCAGCTGGCCGACGCGGATGCTGCTGCCGGCGCGGTCTGCGGCATCCTCGCCCTCCTCGATCCCTTGCTGCACCGCCTCGACCGTCTGCTCGAGCGAGAGCCCACCGGACAGGTGCTGCTCGGGGGCCCAGCGGACCTCCCCGTAGATCACGCCATCCGCGGCGAGATCCTGGACGAACTCGCGGGCGACCCGGGTCAGCCCCTCCTGCGTCTGCATGACGGCGGTCGTCAGGTCGAAGGTCTTCAGGTACTCGACGAGCGAGCCGGAATCGCTCTGCTTCGTGAACCACTTCCCCAGCGCCGCCGGCTTCGTCTCGGGGACGTCGATTCCCGCGGCATCCGCCAGCTCGATGATCGTCGCCGGACGCAGGGCGCCGTCGAGGTGGTCGTGCAGCGACACCTTGGGAAGGCTTCGCAGCGAGGTCCCCTGAATGGTGACGTCGCCGTTCGGATCGATCGACATGGAATGTACCCCTTCGTTTCCGGTCTTTGAGCGCACCGCAGGCAGACGGAATGCACCGTCGGACCTGAGATTCAGACTACGCGGTGATCCGCTCCCGAACGAGCGGCCCCGATGCCCTCACCGAGGCCTCGTCACCGATCTCCCAGGCACCCTCGACCGCCTCGAGAGCGCGCGGGAAGCGAGCCTCGTCTGCGGCGGAGAGAGTGAACAGCGGCTGACCTGCCACGACGCGCTCCCCAGGCTTCGCATGCAGGTCGATACCCGCCTCGAAGATCACCGGGTCCTCTGCGCGCGCACGGCCGGCGCCGAGACGCCATGCCGCGATCCCGAAGGGCAGTGCGTCCAGACGCGTCATCACGCCATCGGCCGAGGCTGTGACGACATGGGTCTCGCGCGCGGTCGGCAGCGGAGCATCCGGATCGCCGTCCTGCGCGCGGATCATCGCCTTCCAGCTGTCCATCGCGCGGCCGTCGTCGAGAGCCGCCTCGACGTCGGCATCCGGCTGACCTGCCAGGGCGAGCATCTCCCTGGCCAGCGCGAGCGTCAGCTCGCGGACGTCGGCCGGCCCGCCACCGGCGAGGATCTCCACCGACTCGCGGACCTCGTTCGCGTTGCCGATCGCGAGCCCGAGCGGCACGTTCATGTCTGTGAGGAGCGCCGTGGTGGCGACACCGGAGTCCGTGCCGAGCGCGACCATGGTGCGGGCCAATTCGCGGGCGCGGTCGATGTCCTGCATGAACGCGCCGGATCCGAATTTCACGTCGAGCACGAGAGCATCCGTGCCCTCTGCGATCTTCTTCGACATGATGCTCGACGCGATCAGCGGGATCGCCTCGACCGTGCCGGTCACGTCGCGCAGCGCGTAGAGCTTCTTGTCGGCCGGCGCGAGGCCGGAGCCGGCCGCGCAGATCACGGCGCCGACGTCGCCCTGCATCTGCGCGAACATCTCCTCGTTGGAAAGCGCCGCGCGCCAGCCGGGGATCGACTCCAGCTTGTCGAGCGTGCCACCGGTGTGACCGAGGCCACGACCGCTCAGCTGCGGCACCGCGACGCCGAACACGGCGACGAGCGGCGCGAGCGGCAGGGTGATCTTGTCGCCGACGCCACCGGTGGAGTGCTTGTCGACGGTCTTCTTGCCGAGGGATGCGAAGCTCATCCGCTCCCCCGAAGCGATCATCGCGTCGGTGAGCACCCGGATCTCGTCGCGCTCCATGCCGCGCTGGAAGACGGCCATCGCGAACGATGCCATCTGCGCGTCGGACACGTATCCGCGGGTGTAGGCGTCGACCATCCATCGCAGCGCCGGCTCGGCGACGACGCCGCCGTCGCGCTTGGCACGGATGACGTCCACCGCGTCGTAGGGCTCAACGCTCATCGTGCGTCCTCCAGGTCTCGGGGGCCGAACGCGTCCGGCAGCACCTCGTCGATCGTGCGGATGCCGGAGACGGTCTCCAGCAGCATCCCGGGCATCGCGTGCTCGAACAGCAGCTGACGGCAGCGGCCGCACGGCATGATCGTCTGCCCGTCGTTGTTGACGCACACGAAGGCGACCAGCTGGCCGCCGCCGGACATGTGCAGGTCGCCGACCAAGGCGCATTCCGCGCACAGGGTGACGCCGTAGGAGGCGTTCTCCACGTTGCAGCCGGCGACGATCCGTCCGTCGCCCACGAGCGCGGCGGCACCCACCTTGTAGCGCGAGTATGGCGCGTACGCCTTCTCCATCGCGTCGGTGGCGACCTGACGCAGCTCGTCCCAATCGATGTCTGTCATCACTATCCCTTGATGTACGGCTTGCCGTCGGCGGCGGGTGCGCGGACCTTGCCTGCGAATCCGACAACGGCGAGCACGGTCACCACGTACGGCAGCATCTTCATGAACTCACCGGGGATCGGGGATCCGAGATTGCTCAGCAGCGTCTCCAGGTTCATCGAGAACCCGAAGAGGATCGCCGCGAGCGTCGCCCTGATCGGATCCCAGCCGCCGAAGATCACCGCGGCGAGGGCGATGAAGCCGAGACCGTCCGTCATCTCCTTGTCGAAGGCTCCGACCGATCCGAGCGTGAAGTACGCACCGCCGATACCGGCGATGGAGCCGGCGAGCAGGAGGTTCCAGAAGCGCGTCGGGTTCACCTTGATGCCAACGGTGTCTGCCGCCTGCGGGTGCTCGCCGACCGCGCGGAGGCGGAGACCCCAGCGCGACCGGTAGAGCGCCCAGGCGACCAGCGGCACTGCGATGTACATGAGGTACACGATCAGCGTCTGGTTGAACAGCACCGGGCCGAGCACCGGAATCTCGTGGAGCAGCGGGATCGGGATCCTCGGCAGTCGCGGCGGCGTGTTGAACAGGGCCTCGTTCTGGCGCATCAGCGCACCGTGCAGGAAGCTCGTCAGTCCGGTGATGAGCACGTTGAGCACGACACCGACGATGACCTGATCGACGATGTAACGGATCGCGAAGAGGGCGAGCACGGCAGCCACGAGGGCGCCACCCACCATGGCCGCAATGATTCCGATGACGTAGCTCCCGGTCATCGACGCGACGAGTGCGGAACTGAAAGCCGCCAGCAGGAACTGCGCCTCGATCGCGACGTTCACGACACCGGCGCGCTCACCGATGACGCCGCCGAGGGCTCCGAAGATCAGCGGCACCGACAGCGAGACGGCGCCGAAGAGCAGTCCGGTGACGGGGACGAGACCGTCTGCGGCCGACCAGGTGAGGAACGCGAAGACGGCGACGAACGCGAACACGATCGGCAGCCAGAGGCCGACGCGCCGGTAGCCCATCACACGAACGGTCGCGTAGACGGCGAGGGCGACGAGGATGAGGGAGCTGACGAACACCGTCGGCCACGTCGGGACTCCGATGTCCGGCAATGCCAGCGAAGACGTGCGGTCCGCGAGGCGGAAGACGCTCGTGCCGCTTCGGCCCGCCGGGAGGGCGAGCAGAAGGAGAAGCACTGCGACGATGCCGAGCGAGATCGGCAGCTTGAAGCTGCGCTGGCGCACCGTCTCGCGAAGGATCGTGCCGTCGGCTGCGGTGGTGGCTGCGATGGCGCTCATGCGGCCACCTCCTTCTTCGCGCGACGCACGGGACGGGGCGATGCGCCCTCCTTCGGGAGGAAGAAGATCGCGCGGATCAGCGGGGGTGCCGCGATGAAGAGCACGATCAGCGCCTGCACGACGAGGACGATGTCGACCGGGATGTCCTGCGAGGTCTGCATCGTGAAACTGCCCGCCTTGAGCGCCCCGAACAGGATGCCGGCCCAGAGCACGCCCCACGCCCGGCTGCGGCCGAGGAGCGCGACGGTGATCGCGTCGAAGCCGATACCGGCATCGATTCCGGCCTCGAAACCGCTCGTGATCGTGCCCGACATCTGATTGACGCCGGCGAGTCCGGCCAGAGCGCCGGCGATGCCCATCGCGTAGACGATGGTGCGGCCGACGTTGACGCCGGCGGCCCGGGCGGCGTTGGGGTTCTCCCCCACCGCACGCATCCGGAACCCGAGGCTGGATCGCTCGATGAGCCACCACACGAAGACCACGGCGAGGATCGAGACCAGGAAGCCTGCGTTCACCGAGAGCGGTGCCGTGAACAGCAGCGGGAACTGCGCCGTCTCCGGCGTGGGCGGGGAGATCGGCTGCGATCCCCCTGGGCGCTGCAGCAGACCGGGCGTGGCCAGCAGCCAGGAGATGAAGTAGTACGCGATGAAGTTGAGCATGATCGTCAGGATCACCTCGTGCGCGCCCGTCTTCGCCTTGAGGAACCCGACGAGTCCACCCCAGACCATGCCGCCGAGAAGTCCGGCGATGATGGTCAGCGGGAGGTGGATGAAGATCGGGGCCTGCACGGTGAAAGCGACGACGGATGCCGCAGCGACGCCCATGAGCATCTGGCCCCGGCCACCGATGTTGAACAGGCCGACGCGGAACGCCAGCGCGACACCGAGGCCGGCCGCGATGAGCGGCGTGGCGAAGTTCAGGGTGTCGGTGATCGGCTTGATCGCGCGCAGGAAGTTCGGCGCGTTGTAGTTGTAGATCGCCCCGCGGAACAGTGCGGCGTAGGCGCCGGAGACCGCCTCCCAGATCGCGGCGAACGTGTCGCCCGGCTTCTGGAAGAAATACCCTGTCGCCCTCTGCACGTCCGGATTGGTCGCAGCGATGAGGACGCCGCCGATGAGCATCGCGAGGACGATCGCCAGCACGGCGCGAACGGCGCTTCCTCCGGCGATGTCGCGGATGACGGTGTTCTGCCGAGGCGCGGCCTCGACCTCTGTCTTCTTCTCGGCGACTCCACTCACGAGGCGACCTCCTTCTCCGCGGCGCCGGGCAACTCGCCGGCCATCATGAGTCCGAGCACCTCGCGCGGAGCATTACCCGGCACGATGCCGACGATGCCACCGCGGTACATGACCGCGATCCGGTCGGCGAGTGCCGATACCTCGTCGAGTTCCGTGGAGACCACGATGACCGGAACGCCGGAGTCCCTGGTCTCGACGATGCGCTCGTGCACGAATTCGATGGAACCGACGTCGATGCCCCTGGTCGGCTGCGATGCCACGAAGAGCTTCAGCTCGCGACTCAGTTCACGCGCGAGGACGACCTTCTGCTGGTTGCCGCCGGACAGACGCCCGGCGGCGGCATCCGGCCCCTGGGTGCGGATGTCGAACTCGTCGATCTGCTCTCTCGCGAAGGCGTCGAGAGCTTTGCGCTGGAGCGTGGCGACCCGGAAGAAGGGGGCGCCGTCGGAGGAGCGGTTGAGGATGAGGTTCTCGGCGACGCTGAACTCGCCGACCAGGCCGTCTTCCTTGCGGTCCTCGGGGACGAAGCCGACGCCCGCATCGATGACGCCCTGGACACTGCGGCCGAGCAGTTCTTCGCCGTCGAGGGTGATGCTGCCGGTGGCCTTGTGCTGCAGTCCGATGATCGCCTCGGTGAGCTCGGTCTGGCCGTTGCCCTGCACCCCGGCGATCGCGAGGATCTCGCCCGGTCGCACTTCGAAGCTCACGTCGTTGACGACGATCTGCCCCGCCTCGTCGATCACCCGAAGGCGATCGACCACGAGTCCGCCGCTGCGGAGGTTGGGCTCTCCCTTGCTCACGGTGAGCTCGACCGCGCGACCGACCATGAGCGCTGCCATCTCGGTGTTGGATGCGGTGGGGTCGGCCTCGCCGACGACCTTGCCGAGGCGGATGACCGTGATCTTGTCCGCCACTTCGCGGACCTCACGCAGTTTGTGGGTGATGAAGACGATCGCCGTGCCCTCATCGCGGAGCTGGCGCATGATGCCCATCAGCTCGTCGGTCTCCTGAGGGGTGAGTACCGCGGTCGGTTCGTCGAAGACCAGCACCTTGGCATCACGGGAGAGCGCCTTGATGATCTCGACGCGCTGCTGGACGCCGACCGGGAGGTCGCCGACGATGGCGTCCGGGTCGATCTCGAATCCGAAGCGCTGGCTGACGGCGCGCACGTGCGCGCGAGCAGCGGCCAGATCGAGTCGACCGGCGAAACCGGTCTTCTCGTGGCCGAGCATGACGTTCTCGGCGACGGTGAAGACGGGGATGAGCATGAAGTGCTGGTGCACCATGCCGATGCCCGCTGCCATCGCGTCGCCAGGACCGGCGAAGTGCTGCACCACGTCGTCGAGAAGGATCTCCCCCTCGTCGGCCGTGTACAGCCCGTAGAGGACGTTCATCAGCGTCGACTTCCCCGCGCCGTTCTCGCCGAGCAGGCAGTGGATCTGGCCCGGCTCGACGGTGAGGCTGATGTGGTCGTTCGCGACGAGGGAACCGAAGCGCTTGGTAATCCCACGGAGCTCAAGCTTCATAATCTCAATCTATCGATCAGAGGAGCGGCCGGACAGATGCTGAGCATCTGTCCGGCCGCGTCCTGTACTGCAGATTTCGGTTACGGCGATGCCGGCGACTCGACCTTGATCGAACCGTCGATGATGCCTTCCTGGATCGCCTTGAGCTCGTCGGCGAGTGCCGGGTCGACCTTGCTCTCGAAGTCATGGAACTCAGACAGCGAGACGCCGCCGTTCTCCAGCGTCCCGACGAACGGGGTGGCGTCGAAGTTGCCCTCGGCAGCCTCCATCACCGCGTCGTAGACCGCGACGTCCATACCCTTCATGATCGACACGAGGAGCAGGTCGCCGACGCTCGGGTCAGTGGTGAACACATCGGCGTCGACGCCCATCAGGGCGATGTTGCCGCCGGAGTCACGGATCGCCTGTGCAGCGGACTGGTAGATCGGACCGCCGACCGGCAGCAGCACATCGGCGCCCTGGTCGATGATGCCCTGAGCAACCTGCTTCGCCTTGTCGTTCGCGGCGAACTCGTCGGTGAACTGGCCCTCCTGCGAGGCGATGTCCCAGCCGACGACCTTGACGTCTTCGCTCTTCTCCTTGTTGAAGTGCTCGACGCCGAGCTGGAAGCCGTCCATGAAGATCGTCACCGGCGGGATCTTGGCGCCACCGAAGGTGCCGACCGTGCCGGACTCGGAGTACGACGCCGCGGCGTAACCGCCGAGGAACGCAGCCTGGGCGGTGTCGAAGACCAGGGGCTTGATGTTCGGAGCATCCGTCTCGCCGTCGAAGTCGGCGTCGGCCCAGTCGTCGATGATCGCGTACTGGATGTCGGGGTTCGCGGTCGCCGCCTCGATGGTCGGGGCGCTGAGCTTGAAGCCGACCGAGACGATGAACGTGCAGCCCTCGGACGCGAGCGCGTCGAGGTTGGACACGTAGTCGCTCGCCGACTTCGACTCGGTCTTGCTGACCTCGACACCGAGCTCGTCGGCGGCCTTGGTCAGACCTTCGAATCCGAGCTGGTTGAAGGACTTGTCGTCGAAGCCGCCCTCATCGGAGACCATGCATGGCTTGAAGTTGTCGACGGCGGGACCGGCGTCGCCACCATCGGGGGTTTCAGTGGGCGCCTGGCCGCAGCCTGCGAGTGCGAAGATGACGCCGGCGACTGCCGTCGCGCCAAGCAGCTTCTTGGTGGTGGAGATGGTCAACTCGTGCCTCCCTGAGCGAATCCGCGGCCATCGCGGATCGCTCAAAGTTACCCACTGTTTCAGGATTTGTGCACGCCCGAGGCAGAGCCGCTATCGAATGGTTACAAAGCTGAAACCAAGACAGCCGATGAGCATGTGGACATGCTCATCAGAGCACGTCGCCCCGACCGGTCAGCTTGAGCGACTCGACGACGCCCTTGACGCGCTGCGCGTGCTCCACCGTCGTCACCAGCAGGGCGTCCGGGGTGTCGACCACGACGATGTCCTGCACCCCGATGAGGCTGATCACCCGGGACGTCTGACTGACCAGGATGCCGCTCGCGGCGTCCGACAGCACGCGTGCGTTGGGGCCCAGGACGGCCAGGTCGTTCTTGCGGCCGTGCGTGATGAGCTTGGTGAGCGAGGCGAAGTCGCCGACGTCGTCCCAGTCGAAGTGACCGGGGATCACGGCGAGCCGTCCGAGCTCGGCGGCGGGTTCCGCCACGGCGTAGTCGATCGCGATCTTCTTCAGCCCCGGCCAGATCCGGTCGACCGCCGGCCCGCGGAGTTCGCGGTCGTCCCAGGCGTCGGCGAGCTCCTGCAGTCCGGCGTGCAACTCCGGCTCGTTGCGGGCGAGCTCCTCGAGCAGCACGCTCGCCTTCGCGATGAACATGCCGGCGTTCCAGAGGTAGTTGCGGTCGGCGATGTACTCCTTGGCCGTCTCCAGGTCGGGTTTCTCGACGAACCGCTCCACGAGAGCCGCCTCCGGAGCTCCGGATACGACCAGTTCCCCGGCCTTCTTGATGTATCCGAAACCGACGGACGGTTCCGTCGGCGGAATCCCGATGGTGCAGATGTAGCCCTCCCTGGCGACCTGCACCGCCTGCTGCACCGCCCACTCGAAGACCTGGGTTCCGCGGATCACATGATCGGCACTGAACGAGCCGATGATCACGTCGGGTTCACGACGATGCAGGATGGCGGCGGCGAGCCCGATCGCCGCCGCGGATTCCCTGGGCTCGGACTCGAGGAAGACATTGAGATCTGCGATCCCGGGAAGCTCGCCCTCGACGGCGGCGCGGTGGGCGCGACCGGTGACGACGGCGATCCGGTCGGGGCCGGCCAGCGGTTCGAGTCGATCCCACGTGTCGCGCAGGAGCGAGTGACCCGATCCGGTGAGATCGTGCAGGAACTTCGGCGCATCCGCGCGGGAGAGCGGCCACAGCCTGCTGCCGATGCCTCCGGCCGGAATCACCGCGTAGAAGTCTTCGATGGGCTCGGTCATCGGGCCAGCGTATCCTCCCTCGATACGTCTCGACGTCGAGACACTTAGGTTCCCCTTCGTCGCTCCAGGGCTTCCGGCGGGAATAGGATGGATCCCGATCGGGCGTGCCTGCGACATTACGGGCTCACACTTGGACAAGCGCAGCACGCGACCGAGTCACATCGATCCAGGGAGGACGACCGTGTCCACAAGCGCTCGCTTGACACCGTCGATTTCGGAAACCACTTCCAAGACCCCGCGCGGCACCCTCTACCGGGGCCGCGAAGGCATGTGGTCGTGGGTGCTTCATCGCATCACCGGAGTCGCCATCTTCTTCTTCCTATTGGTGCACGTGCTCGACACGGCGCTGATCAGGGTGTCGCCGGAGGCGTACAACGCCGTCATCGGCACGTACAAGAACCCGATCATGGCGCTCGGCGAGGTCGTCCTCGTCGCCGGCATCGTGTTCCACGCGATGAACGGCCTGCGCATCATCGCGGTCGACTTCTGGTCGAAGGGCGCGAAGTACCAGCGACAGCTGTTCTGGGGCGTGCTTCTCGTGTGGGGCATCATCATGGCCGGCTTCGTGCCGCGCCACCTGATGCTCGCTTTCGCCGCCTTCGGAGGAGGACACTGATGGCCACGCAGACCGTCGCAGCCCCGGCGCGCCGTCAGCGCGGCGTCAACCTGGAGAAGTGGGGCTGGCTCTTCATGCGCGGCTCCGGCGTCATCCTGGTCGTGCTCATCTTCGGGCACCTGTTCGTCAACCTGATGGTCGGCGAAGGCATCCACGCGCTGGACTTCGCCTTCATCGCCGGCAAGTTCGCCACGCCGTTCTGGCAGTGGTGGGACGTGCTGATGCTGTGGCTCGCGCTGCTGCACGGCGCGAACGGCATGCGCACGATCGTCAACGACTACGTGACGACCGAGAAGGTGCGCAAGGTCCTGGTCGGCGCGATCGTCCTCGCCGCCGGACTCCTGATCATCCTCGGCACCCTCGTCGTGTTCACGTTCGACCCGTGCCTGGGTGTGACCGAGGCGAGCTCGCTGTGGGACACCTGCCAGGCACTGGGCAAGTAGAAGAGAAGGCATACGAGAAGTGACTACTGAGACCCAGGATTCCGTCGTCCGCGACGGCGTGCACTACCACCAGTTCGACATCGTCATCGTCGGCGCCGGCGGCGCCGGGATGCGCGCGGCGATCGAGGCCGGCTCCGGCGCGAAGACCGCCGTGATCTCGAAGCTCTATCCGACGCGCTCGCACACGGGTGCCGCGCAGGGCGGCATGGCCGCCGCCCTCGCGAACGTCGAAGAGGACTCCTGGGAGTGGCACACCTTCGACACCGTCAAGGGCGGCGACTACCTGGTCGATCAGGATGCTGCGGAGATCCTCGCGAAGGAAGCCATCGACGCGGTCATCGACCTCGAGAACATGGGTCTTCCCTTCAACCGCACCCCCGAGGGCAAGATCGATCAGCGCCGCTTCGGCGGGCACACCGCAGAGCACGGCAAGACCCCGGTGCGCCGCGCGTGCTACGCCGCCGACCGCACCGGTCACATGATTCTGCAGACGCTGTTCCAGAACTGCGTCAAGCTCGGTATCAACTTCTTCAACGAGTTCTACGTGCTCGATCTGCTGACGGTGAAGGATGCCGACGGCAAGACCGAGATCTCGGGCGTCGTGGCCTACGACCTCTCCACCGGGGAGCTGCACGTGTTCCAGGCGAAGGCCGTGATCTTCGCGACGGGCGGCTTCGGCAAGATCTTCAAGACCACCTCCAACGCCCACACCCTCACCGGTGACGGCGTCGGAATCGTCTGGCGCAAGGGCCTCCCCCTCGAGGACCTCGAGTTCTTCCAGTTCCACCCGACCGGCCTCGCCGGTCTCGGCATCCTTCTCACCGAGGGAGCCCGCGGTGAGGGCGCGATCCTGCGCAACGCCTCCGGTGAGCGCTTCATGGAGCGCTACGCCCCCACCATCAAGGACCTCGCCCCGCGTGACATCGTCGCCCGTTGCATGGTCCAGGAGGTCGCAGAGGGCCGCGGCGCCGGACCGCACAAGGACTACGTGCTGCTGGACTGCACGCACCTGGGAGCCGAGGTCCTCGAGACCAAGCTCCCCGACATCACCGAGTTCGCCCGCACCTACCTGGGCGTCGACCCGGTGGTCGAGCCGGTCCCGGTGATGCCGACAGCGCACTACGCCATGGGCGGCATCCCCACGAACAACAACGCCGAGGTGCTGGCCGACAACACCACCGTCGTGCCGGGTCTGTACGCGGCCGGCGAGTGCGCGTGCGTCTCCGTGCACGGCGCGAACCGTCTCGGCACCAACTCGCTCCTGGACATCAACGTCTTCGGCAAGCGCGCCGGCCGTCAGGCCGTCGAATACGTCAAGACCGCCGAGTTCGTGCCGCTGCCGGAGGACCCGGCCGGTTTCGTCAAGGGCATGCTCGACGGCCTGCGCAACAACCAGGGCACCGAGCGCATCGCAGTGCTCCGCAAGGCGCTGCAGGACGAGATGGACAAGGGCGCGCAGGTGTTCCGCACCCACGACTCGCTCGAGCACGTCCTCGGCGTGATCAAGGAGCTGCGCGACCGCTACCGGAACGTGCACGTCGACGACAAGGGTCAGCGGTTCAACACCGACCTGCTCGAGGCCGTCGAGCTGGGGTTCCTCCTCGACATCGCCGAGGTCGTCGTCTACGCCGCACAGAACCGCCAAGAGAGCCGTGGCGGCCACATGCGCGACGACTTCCCGAACCGCAACGACGAGAAGTACATGCAGCACACGATGGCGTACCTGACCGGCGACGCGCACTCGTCCACGCCGAGCGACCACATCAAGCTGGACTGGAAGCCCGTCGTGTTCACCAAGAACGAGAAGGGCGAGTTGAACTACCCGCCCATGGAGAGGAAGTACTGAGCATGTCGAAAGCCATAGCCGACGCGCCCGCTGCGGATGCCCCCATCCAATCGTTCATCGTCACCTTCAACATCCGCCGATTCGACCCCGAGGTCGACGCGGAACCGCACTGGGTCGACTACGACGTGGAGCTCTACTCCACCGACCGTGTACTCGACGCCCTGCACAAGATCAAGTGGGAAGTCGACGGCTCGCTCACCTTCCGTCGCTCCTGTGCGCACGGCATCTGCGGCTCGGACGCGATGCGCATCAACGGTCGCAACCGTCTCGCCTGCAAGACCCTGATCAAGGACTTGGACATCTCCAAGCCGATCTACGTCGAGGCCATCAAGGGCCTCCCGCTGGAGAAGGACCTCGTCGTCGACATGGAGCCGTTCTTCGCGTCCTACCGCGAAGTTCAGCCGTTCCTCGTCGCCGGCTCCGTCCCCGAGAAGGGCAAGGAGCGCGTCCAGTCGATCGCCGACCGCGAGATCTTCGACGACACCACGAAGTGCATTCTGTGCGCGGCGTGCACGTCGTCGTGCCCGGTGTTCTGGACCGACGGCCAGTACTTCGGCCCGGCCGCGATCGTCAACGCGCACCGCTTCATCTTCGACTCGCGCGACGACAACGCCGCGGTGCGTCTCGACATCCTCAACGACAAAGAGGGCGTCTGGCGCTGCCGCACGACCTTCAACTGCTCCGAGGCATGCCCGCGCGGCATCGAGGTCACCAAGGCCATCGCCGAGGTCAAGCAGGCTGTGCTGCGCGGCGGTCGCTGAGCGTACGGCCGTGCGCGCCAGACACCTGAAGGAGCGCGTGATCGCGTCCTTTCCGGTGCGGGTCTGGCGGCACTTCCTGCGGCAGAACGGCTTCCTCCTCTCGGCGGGGATGAGCTATCAGGGTTTGTTCGCCCTGTTCGCGTTGCTCTACATCGCGTTCGCGGGCGCCGGCCTCTGGCTCGGCGGAAGCCCGCGCGCGATCCGCGCCCTCATCGATGGCGCGAACGCCTACATTCCCGGGCTGATCAGTAAGAACGGCGTCGCGTCCCCTGCCGAGGTCGAAGCGATCGCCCAGTCGACGACGGGCGTGCTCAGCGTGACCGGTGCCATCGCGGCGATCGTCGTGATCTGGTCCGCCACGACCGCCGTGACCTTCACCCGTCGCGCGATCCGCGACATCTTCGGACTCCCCTTCGATGCGCGCAACTTCCTGCTGCTGAAGCTCTGGGATCTCATCGCCGCAGCCGCGTTCGGGCTGTCGCTGCTTCTCGGATCGGCGCTCAGCGTGTTCGGGGTCTGGGCGCTCGCGCAGGCCGTCGAGGCCTTCGGCGGAGACGCGTCCCGGCCGATGTACGAGGTCGGCGTGCGGATATCGTCGATCCTCATCGCGTTCGCGATGGATGCCGCCGCTCTTGCGCTGCTGGTGCGCTACCTCACCGGAACATCGCTGCGCTGGCGGCGCGTCCTGCCCGGCGCACTGATCGGCGGCGGAGCTGTCGTCGTGCTGCAGCTCGGAGCAGGTCTGCTGTTGTCGCACACCCCCACGAACCCGCTCCTGGCGACCTTCGCCGTCGCCGTCGCGATCCTGCTCTGGTGCCGGGCGGTCTCGATCGTCGTCCTCGTCGCGGCGTCCTGGATCGCGGTCGGCGCCGCAGATCATGACCAGCCGCTGATGGCGAAGGCGGAGAGCATCACGCACGAGGACGAAGTGCAGGCGCTCGTGATCGCCGCACGGGTGCGCGTTCAGCGGACTCAGGAAGCTCTCGACGACGCCGCGTGGTGGCGAGCACCCCTCGTCTCCCATCGCCTGCGTCGTGCACGCACCGAATGGCGCAGAGCCCTCGAGGAGGCCGAGGAAGCGGGGGTCGCGGTGGTAGAGCCCCCGAGACGGAACGACGATGTCGGAGACGCTCGTTAGGCTTGAGGCATGCCTCATCTGCGTGTCGCCACAGTCAATGTCAACGGAATTCGGGCCTCGGTCCGCAATGGGATGCACGCCTGGCTGGATTCTGCCGATGTCGATGTGCTCACTCTGCAGGAGGTCCGCGGGCAGGACGAGCATCTCGAGGCCGCCTTCCCCGGCTGGTCGATCGTGCACGACGAGGCCACCGCGAAGGGACGCGCCGGCGTCGCGATCGTGAGCCGCACCCCCGCCCTCGCGACCCGCACCGCATTCGGTGACGACGACTTCGATTCGAAGGGGCGCTGGCTCGAAGGGGACTTCGTCCTCGGCGACCGGCCGATCACCATCGTCAGTGCCTACGTGCACTCCGGCGAAGCCGAGACGCCGCGCCAAGAAGAGAAGTGGCGCTTCCTCGAGGCCTTCGGACCGCGCCTGAGCGAGCTCGCAGCCGACGATGCCCTCGCGGTCGTCACCGGCGACCTCAACGTCGGGCACCGCGAACTCGACATCAAGAACTGGCGGGGCAACCGCAAGAAGTCCGGCTTCCTGCCGCGTGAGCGCGCCTATTTCGATCGCTTCCTCGGTGCGGCCGGAGCCGAGATCACCGGTGTCGACGGATCAGTGGGTCCGGGTCTCGGCTGGGTCGACGTGGGCCGACGCTTCCACGGCGAGGTCGAGGGGCCGTACACGTGGTGGTCGGCACGCGGTCAGGCGTTCGACAACGACACCGGCTGGCGCATCGATTACCACCTCGCCTCCCCCGCCCTCGCGGAGCGCGTCGGCGCCTATCACGTGGCTCGAGCGGCGTCCTACGACCAGCGCTGGAGCGATCACGCGCCGGTGGTCGTCGACTACTCGTACTGAGATTCGGCGTCGCCGAGATCGTTCGGCCGGTACCAGCCGCGATACTCCAGGACGGTACCCAGCAGCGGGTGTCGAGCTTCCATCGCGATGGTCCTCCGCTGATGCTCGGCGTCCCACCCGTCTTCGACGGAGACGACGATCCCGAAGGGCCCTCGGAGCGGGATCCGTCGCCCTCCAAGAACCAGGGCGACGTGGCGGGACTGCATCCGGAGCGATCCGTGATCCGTCACCGTGCAGTCCAGGATGAGCTCGACCCGCCGGCGATCGCCGAGGAGGTTGCGCAGACCACCGGCCTCAGGATCCTCGACGAGACGATCGCTGATCACCTCCGTCGCCCCGGGAAACTCGAATCGGCGTGTCGTCTCCAGCACCGCGCGACCTGCGGCGGTTCTCGATGCACGCGCGGTCAGCACGAAAGGCACGTCTGCGCCGAAGCGGGTGAGGAGCAGCGACGACCCGAGGACGGGACGGGCGAGGAACGCCAGCCGTCCGAACCGGCTGCCCGCCGTCTCGAAGACTCCGTGCACGGAGTCCTCCGGGGCGTGGGGCTGCCTCAGCTGCGCCAGGATCGCCGGATGGAGCTGTTGCGATCGGACACCCAGTGCACGGAGGAAGACGTCGCCCTGTGCGATCACTCGCGACGCTCTTCGCGGTAGGGCTTCGCTGTCTGCGGCGCGTCCGTGCCCTCCGGAAACTCGCAGGCGAACTCCCCGCGGTACCCGAAGAGGAAACCGAGCAGCGCATTTCGCACCTCGAGATCGATGACGAAGCACTGCCGCTCTTCGTCGTAGTGCTCGGTGAGGTGGGCTCGGCCGCTGAACAGCATCGGGAACCGGAACGACACCGGGCCCTCATAGAACCGCTGCGCGCCCGAGGCCAGGCGCAGACCGCCGTCGTCGGTGACGGACAGGTCGAGATCCACCGCGAGATGCTGATGCGTGCCCAGGTAGTCCACGATCCTGCCGCGACGCTCGCTGTAGATCATCGTCGCATCGAAGCGGCGACGGCGCCCCGGTCGGATATCCATCGTCCGCACGAAGGTGACGGTCTCTCGGCCGAGGCTGTCGACGTAGGCGTGGTTGTCGATCTGGAACGGGATGTTCTGCCCCTTCTCGGGGAACATGATGTTGCGCAGGGTCCCGAACGCCAGGAACGGCAGCGTCCACCACGGTCCACGCCGCACCTCCGACATCACACCGCGCCCGATGCAGCCGTAGCCGGCAGCGACACCGACACCGAATCGCCGCTGCAGCTGCGGATGCAGGCGCTCGAAATCGGCACCCAGTGCACGGCGGAACACGCCGTCGGTCGGCATCATGAGGTGATCTCCGCGAGCGAATCGGGGGCGGCTTGCATCACGGAGCGGCCGTCATCGCGCGCGGGACGCGACATGCAGCGTCCGGCGCGAGCCCGCTGTCGTTCTCCAGGGAGCAACGAGCGCCACCAGGTCGTCTTCTCGGGAACGACATCCTCCTCTGCCCAGATCCGGAGCCGATCGAAACTCCACGCGGTGAGCCACCAGACGAACCGCCGTGTGATCAGCGGGTCGAGGATTCGGCCGATCGGACCCCAGCCCGGCTGATAGTCGTATCCGGTGAGGAAACGCACTCCATCATCCGTCGGGATGTAACGCCAATAGCCGCGACCGCTGCCGAGCGGCGAGAGCCGGTCGGCAGAATCGAAGACGAGGGCGGAGGTGCGCTCGCCGTGCCGACCGTGACGGGTGCCGAGAGAAGAACCGGTGCCACGGATCTTGTGCAGTCCGAGGTCGAGCTCGTAATCGAACTCCTGCGCCCCGTTCTCGCGGACTCGCGTGGGCCTGATCGACGTGAAACGGGCATCCCAGCGCACGTGCGAGGTGGGGTCCTGAGTGCGTTCCCACACCGTCTCCAGGGGTGCCCGAATGAGAATCTCGACGTAGAGCGCGCGATCCTGCGTCGCGTGAGCGCGCCTCCTCCGGCCGTGCGGGGTCTTCATGCGCCCAGCCTAGATGTTCGTTCTCGACGCGCCCTGCGTGACCATCACGCCGTGAGCAGCGCCGCGATGAGTCCGACAGCGACGAGCACGTAGACGAGCATGCTCCACGTGTAGGCGGCGCCCCGGAGGCTGAAGCGGAAGATCAGCGGCACCACGACGGCTGTGAGCAGGCCCAGCCCGAGCGCGAGGACCGTGCCGAAGATCATCGCGTATCCGTGCGGATCGCCGGCGCCCCACCCGAAGCGGCTGCTGAGGGCCGTCCCGCCGAGCAGCAGGAAGGGCACTCCGAACCCCGCGGCGAGCACACCTCCGACGATCCGGATGACGCGGTCACCCGACGCCGTCTGCACCTGCACCATCGGCCAAGTCTGCCAGCACCGGATTCTGCGCCACCAGCATCACCATAGGATTGATATCGTGACGAAACCTCGCCTCTACTCAGGAATGCAGCCATCCGCCGATTCTCTTCAGATCGGCAACTACATCGGCGCGCTCCTGCAGTGGCGTGATCTGCAGAGCGCATACGACGCCTACTTCTCGGTGGTCGACCTGCACGCGCTCACCGTCGCGCAGGACCCGGCCGAACTGCGGGAGAAGACCCGTCGCACGGCCGCGCAGTACATCGCGGCGGGCATCGAACCCTCGCAGTCGACGCTGTACGTGCAATCGCACGTCCGCGCGCACACTGAACTCGCCTGGATTCTGGGCACCATCACCGGGTTCGGCGAAGCCGGCAGGATGACCCAGTTCAAGGACAAGTCGGCACGCTACGGGCAGGACGCGGCGAGCGTCGGCCTGTTCACCTACCCGGTCCTGATGGCAGCGGACATCCTGCTGTATCAGACCGACGTGGTGCCGGTCGGCGACGACCAGAAGCAGCATGTCGAACTCACACGCGACCTCGCAGAGCGCTTCAACTCGCGCTTCGGCGAGACTTTCACGGTGCCGAACCCGGTGATCCAGAAGGACACCGCGCGCATCTACGACCTGCAGAACCCGACCTCCAAGATGTCGAAGTCCGCAGAGAGCGACGCGGGCGTCATCTGGATGCTGGACGACCCGGCGAAGTCGGCGAAGAAGATCATGCGCGCTGTCACCGACAACGAGGGATCGGTGCGGTTCGACCGGGAGAACAAGCCGGGCGTCTCCAATCTGCTGACGATCTATGCGGCCCTCACCGGCCGTCAGGTGCCGTCGATCGAAGACGAGTACGCAGGTCGCGGGTACGGCGACTTCAAGAAGGGCCTCGCCGAGGTCGTCGTCAACGAGTTCGAGCCGGTCAGAGCGCGAGCCCTCGAGCTCCTCGACGACCCGGCCGAGCTCGATCGCATCCTCGCCGCGAACGCCGGGCGGGCGGATGCCGTCGCCGACGTCACTCTCCGCACCGTCTACGATCGCGTCGGCCTGCTGCGACGCGTCTGACACTCGCCGTTAGGATGGGGTCGTGACTGATCCGCAGCTGCCCCCGCCCGGCGTGCCTCCCGTTCCGGCGGCACCGTACGGAACGGTACCGGCCCCCGCCTTCCCGCAGCCGCCGGTCGCACCCGGATATCCGCAGCCCGTCGCTCCGGCGCACCCGCAGGCACCGGTCTACCAGGCGCCTCCGGGCGCCTACCACGTGCCGGTGGGCGGCTACGCGGCCCCGGCCGGCGCTTATCCGGTGCCGGCCGCCCCCGAGCGGCGATCGCCGTTCCTCGGCACCCTGGCGCTGATCTTCTCCCTCGTCGCCGCCGTCGCGACCCCGATCATCGTCGGCTTCGCCGCATACGAGATCGGCCGGCGCATCCCCGGCGCAGCCGATTACATGAGCGACGTCGACTCGCTCGCCTTCCTCTCCCCCGCCCGCGACCAGGTGCTGTGGGCGGAGCTCGCATTCTGGGCCGGTACGTTGCTCGGCATCGCAGCGATCGTCGTGGGGATCATCGCGATCCGACGCCGACAGGGCCGAGGACAGGGCATCGCGGCTCTTGTCGTCGCGATCATCGCGCCGCTCATCTTCTTCGTCGTGCTGGTGATCGCCCTGAGCACCGGGACGGCCGCCGGCTTCATCGACTACGACTACTCCAGCTGACGCAAAGGACAGCGCTCAGCGCGGCGCGTGGTGCTTCTGCTGCGCCGCGAGCAGTCCTTCCGCGACAAGCAGTTCGACGGCGTCCGCCGCATCGGAGACGAGGATCGGCACGTTCGCCCGCTCCTCTTTGCCGAAAGGTGCGAGCACCCAGTCCGCCGCATCCTGACGTCCGGGCGGACGTCCGATGCCCACGCGCACACGCGGGAAGTCGGCGGTGCCGATCGCACTCGCGACGTCGCGAACCCCGTTGTGGCCGCCGTGGCCGCCGCCGATCTTCAGTTTCACCGTGTCGAACGGGATGTCCAGTTCATCGTGCACGACGATGACCTGCTCTGCGGGTACCGAGTAGAAGCGGGCGAGAGCGGCGACCGGGGTACCGGAGACGTTCATGAACGTGTTCGGCTTCGCCAGCACCAGCTTGTCGGCGCCCGGCCGCAGCCAGGTCTCGACGACGCGAGCTCCGCCCTTGTGCTCGCGGAAGCTCTCGCTGCGGCGTGCCGCCAGTTCGTCGACGACGAGCTGGCCGATGTTGTGCCGGGTCGCCTCGTACCGGGGTCCCGGGTTCCCGAGTCCCACCACGAGCCAGGTGGATGCCATCAGTGGTCCTTCCGCGCGCGACCTCCCGTGCCCTGCAGCAGCGGGGGTCGCGACCAGTATGACGGCCGGATACGACAGAGGGGACGCGATCGGATCGCGTCCCCTCTGTTCCGAACCGGTCGGAGATTACTCGGCAGCGGCCTCGGTGGTCTCTTCCGCAGCGGCCTCGTCGTCGGTCGCCTCAGCGGCGGCCGGGACGGAGATCGCGACGACGAGCACATCGGGGTCGGAGAGCAGCGTCGAGCCCTTGGGCAGCACGACGTCAGCGGCCGTGATGTGCGCGCCCTCCTCGAGACCCTCGACGGAGACCTCGATGTTCTGCGGGATGTGCGTGGCCTCGGCCTCGATCGACAGGGTGTTCGCGTCCTGGTTCACGATCGTGCCGGAAGCGGACTCGCCGACGACGATGATCGGGATGTCGATCGCGACCTTCTCGCCCTTCTTCACGACGAGCAGGTCGATGTGCTCGATGATCTGGTGCACGGGGTCCTTCTGGACGTCCTTGACGAGGGTGAGCTGGTCGCCCTTGCCGTCGATCTCGAGCTCGAGCACGGCGTTGGCGCGGCGGATGATGAGCGAGACCTGGTGGCCCGGCAGCGCGACGTGCACCGGCTCGGTGCCATGGCCGTAGATGACGGCGGGGATCTTGCCGGCAGCGCGGAGGCGGCGGGCGTAGCCCTTGCCGAAGTTCTCGCGAAGCTCGGCGTGGACCTTGGTGTCTTCAGACATGGGGATTCTCCTTCGGGGCACGCAGCGAAGGGGCCGCGCGGTGGTCTTGGAATTGTGGGCTCGAACGCAAACGCGTGAGGTAAGCCACCGGGCTCGCTCCGCCGCGTCGATAACGGACGTTCGCGCACGCGCGGAAGCGTCCCTCGCCGAGGTACTCCTCAATGGTACCGGATGACGCGGTAGGCTGAGGACACCAGCTTTTTCTGCGCAGAACACGGAGACCCCTCATGCTCGACGGCGCCTTTCTCTCGCACGCACTCCTCTGGCTCATCGGAGCGATGTCGGTGTGCGCCGCGGGCCTGACGTTCGCGGCTCTCTTCTCGCTCGGCCGGTCGGGCTACCGCAAGGACTGATCTCGGGCATCCGCCCCTTCGGCTTCGACACCGAAGTCGAGGAGCACCTTGCATGATCGCGAAGGATCAGCGGCCAACGCGAAGGCATCGAGCGCATCATGCGCCGGCTCCACGTGGCTGATGATTCCCGAGACGTCGAGCGTGCCGTCGGCCAGCGCCGCGATCACCTCGCCGAACTCCGTGCCGAACCGGAACGATCCGATCAGCGAGAGCTCTCGCGTGATCGCCGTCGCCATTGGCACGGCGATCTCTCCTGCCCGCTGCAGCCCGAGCAGCACGACCGTTCCGCCGCGCACAGCAGCGGAGATGGCGGCGGCCAGGCCGGGCACGGTGCCGCTGGACTCGACGACGACGTCGGCGTGCAGCGCGGCGATGGCTTCGGCGTCCCTGGCGTCGATCCCGACCGCCCCGCGGGCCTCCGCGATCGCGCGGGGCTGCGGGTGCAGGTCGGTGACCGTGATGGAGGAGGCTCCGGCGCGCTGCGCCACCGCGGCGACGAGCTGCCCGATGGGTCCTGCTCCGATCACGGCGACGCTGCGACCGCGCACGTGTCCTGCGCGCGCCACCGCGTGCCAGGCGACGGCGGCCGGCTCGGCGAGGGCAGCGATGCGCAGATCGAGGCCATCGGGGACGGCGTGCAGCATCCGGGTGGGAACGGCGACGCGACGCGCGAAAGCCCCCTGGGTATGCGGCACGTGCATCGCCGAGCCGAGGTACGTGGATGCCGGGGCGAGGTTCGGCCGGTCGGCAGGCCACGGCGTGTGACCATCGCCCTGCGGCGTGAGCGGATGCACGGCGACCGGTGTTCCCTCGGCAGGGCCGCTCCCATCGGCAGCCGGCACCGAGACGACGCCGGAGACCTCATGGCCGAGAGTCATCGGTGCGCGGAGCACCGAGGCGCCGGCCGCTCCGTGCATCCAGTAGTGCAGGTCCGATCCGCAGATGCCGCCGAAGGCGATGTCGACGATCGCTTCGTGGGGGGCCGGCATCGGGGCTCCGACGTCCTCGATGCGCAGGTCATTCGCCGCATGCGCGACGACGGCGAGATTCTCCACGTGTGCTCCGTTCCCGTTCATCTTCACAGGTCTCTCCGCTCACACCAGGGGTGTGACCAGGGTGACTCCCGAGACCGTCACCGTGACCGTCTGTCCTGGCAGCACCCGCGCCTGCGAGTGCGGCGCCCCCGTCATCACGATGTCTCCCGGTCCGAGCGGCGACCAGGCGGCGATGTACGCGAGGCAGTCGCGGATCGCCATCGGCAGCTCACGGCTGCCGGTCTCGGCGACGATCGAGCCGTCGATCTCCAGGGTGAGGGCGACATCGTCGATGTCGGCGTCCGTATCGATCCAGGGACCGAGCGGCGTGTAGCCGTCGCCGGACTTCGACTCGAAGTTGCGCGGATCCCATTCGGCGCGGTCCGGGCTCGACAGGTCGTTGACGGCCGTGACACCGAGGACGTACTCATGCGCGTTGTGCGCCGTCAACCCGAGGGTCGCCTTGCCGATGACGACGGCGATCTCACCCTCGGCCACAGCCGCGCCCGCGTCCCGACGCAACGACACTGCCGTTCCGCTCGGTGTCACCGTGCGCGGACTCTTCAGCCAGGCCTGAACGGGCGAGTGGTGCTCCGGCCCGTTCTGCGCGACGCCGATCACGACCACGGGAACGGCAGGTGCGAGCAACTCCCCCGCGACCGCCTCCCCGTCATCGGCCGGGATGCGCCCCGCGGCGTACGCGGCATACGGATCCTCGATTGGCACCAGGCGGTCACCCTCTGCTCTGACGTGACGGGGGCCGTCCGCGGTCAGCACTCGGCCGATGCGCATCAGATCACCGCCGTCATGCCGCCGTCGACGTAGAGCGTCTGGCCATTGACGAAGTCGCCGGCCGAGCTGGACAGGAACACCAGCGCGCCGACGAGATCGCGGGTGTCGCCCCAGCGGCCCGCGGGCGTGCGCCCACGCACCCAGGCTGAGAACTGCTCGTCGGCGACCAGCGCGCTGGTGAGCTCGGTGGCGAAGTAGCCGGGTGCGATCGCATTCGCCTGGATGCCCTGAGGGGCGAGGTCAGCGCACAGCCCCTTCGTGAACATCACGATCGCGCCCTTGGTCGCGGAGTAGGCCGCAATCGAGGGGCGGGCGAGCTGCGACTGCACGCTCCCGATCTGCACGATCTTGCCGGAGCCGCGCGCGATCATTCCGCGTGCGACGCGCCGTGAGAGGTGGAAGACGCCGGACAGGTTGGTCTGCACGAGCGCATCCCAGTCCTCATCCGTGAACTCCGCGATCGGAGCCCGCCGCTGCACGCCGGCGTTGTTGACGAGGATGTCGGGGGTGCCGATCAACTGTTCGACCTCGAGCATCCCGGCGTCCACCGCGGCAGCATCCGTCACATCGAAGACGACACTGCGAGCGTCGATCCCGGTTGCAGCCGAGATCTCGGCAGCGGCCGCTGCCGCCTTCGCGGCGTCACGCCCGTGCACGATCACGCGCGCGCCGGCGGCGGCGAGGCCCTCGGCCAGCGTCCGGCCGATTCCTCGACTGGATCCGGTGATCAGTGCGGTGCGCCCGGTGAGATCGAAGGCGCCGAGGCCGGCCGGCAGGCCGGTCACGGTGCGACAGCCTTGATGGTGACCGTGGTGGCGAACACATCGTCGCCACCCTCGTTGCGCGAGACCTTGATCGCGTCGTCGATGCGGGTGAGGTCACGGCGCAGGGTCTCCGGCACCAGGAACGTGGATGCGGTGGTGATGACGGCGAGGACGAGCATGTAGATCGCGAGCAGCACCCAGTTGCCGCCGCTGACCGCGATCAGGTAGGCGCCGAGGACACCGGCCGTTCCACCGGCGAGCACCGCGGAGATCTCGCGCGCCATCGCGACGCCGAGGTAGCGGTGGCGGTTGCCGAACATCTCGGGGAGCATCGCGCACTGCGGTCCGAGCATGGTGTTGACCGCGACGCCGATGCCGACAGCGATGACGCCGATCGCCAGCGCGTGGTTGCCGAGCGAGAGCATCCACCATGCGGGGAAGGTGTAGATCAGCATGAAGACGGCGCCGAAGCGGTAGACCGTGCGCCGCCCGAAGCGATCGGACAGGTGACCGGCGAACGGCACCGAGAAGATGCCGATGAGCGAACCGAGCGTGACGCCCCAGGTGAGGAGACTCTTGTCTGCGGTGGGGCCGACGACGGCCACGAAGAACGCGAGGCTCAGGTTCTGGAACATGTACGAACCGCCGTTCTCGGCCATCCGCAGCCCGACGCCGACGATGACGCCGGGAAGACCGTGCGTGAAGATCTCCTTGATCGGTCGATCGGCGATCTGCTCGTGCTTCTCGAGTTCGATGAACGTCGGGGTCTCGCGCAACCGCATCCGGATGAACAGTGCGATCAGGATCAGCAGGAAGGACGCGAGGAACGGCACGCGCCACCCCCAGCTGAGCAGCTGGTCCTCGGGGAGGAGCGTGATCAGGCTGAAGACGACGGCGGCGAGCAGGGTTCCGGCCTGGATGCCGACGAACGGCAGCGCCGAGAAGAAGCCGCGGCGCTTGACCGGCGCATACTCGGCCATCAGCACGGTGGCGCCGGCCTGTTCGGCACCGGCTCCGAATCCCTGCAGCAGCCTCAGCAGGACCAGGAGGGCAGGCGCCCAGATCCCGATCGCCTCATAGGTCGGCAGCAGACCGATCGCGGTGGAAGCACCGCCCATCAGCAGGATCGTTGCGACGAGCACCCACTTGCGTCCGAGCCTGTCGCCGAGCACCCCGAAGAAGAGGCCACCGAACGGGCGGGCGAGGAAGCCGACCCCGAACGTCGCGAACGCCAGCACCGTCGCCATCGCGGGATCACCCTGCGGGAAGAACAGGACGTTGAAGATCAACGCCGTCGACAGCCCGTACAGGGCGAAGTCGAAATACTCCAGCGCGCTGCCGATGCTCGACGCAAGTGTGGCTCGGCGAAGATTCGCGGCGTACTCGGGGTCATCGGACGGGGCTTTCGCGGTGGTGCGCAAGTCGGTCATTGCCATCTCCTTCGATCGGCTTCGCCAGCGGCGTTGAGATGACTGTACCAGCGGGTTGGCCCATGTTCAATACTTTGTACAGCCACCGCGGCCCAGGCCCCTCGTCCCCCGGCCTGCCGGCAGGCGCGACGGACATCGGCACCCACCGATCGCGGGCACGACGAACATCGCGACCCGCCGATCGCGATCGCGCGGCGCCTCGGGATCAGCGGCGAGCGGCGGCGCTGAACGGGTTCGTGAGGGCTGCGGCGGCGTCGCGCAGCGCCTGACCGACGCGCTCGATCCGCTCGTAGTCGGCATCCATGGCGCGGATCGCGACGCCGAGGGCCAGCGGCGGATCGGACGGCGCCCAGCCGTCGAGCGGCACCGCGACGCCGACGATGCCGCGGAACGACTCCTCGGCATCCAGCGCCCAGCCGCGACGACGCGCGGTCCCCAGTACCTCGAGAAGACCCTCGATGGTCGTCGTGCTGCGCTCGGTGAGCGCCGGGAACTCGGCATCCGCACCGATCAACGCGACGACTTCCGCATCCGACATCGCCGCGAGCAGCGCCCGCCCCGTCGCAGAAAGCGCCGCGGGCAGCCTCGAGCCGAGCGGGGTACCCAGTCGGAGTGATCTCGAGCCTTCGTAACGCGCGAGGTACAGCGCATCCGCTCCGTCGAGAACGGCTACCTGGACGAGTTCGGCCGACAGCGTCGGCGACTTCTCGCACACGCTGTAGAACTCGCGGATCTGATTGAACTGCGCGGCGTAGGCACCGCCGAGCTCCGCGGTGCGCAGCCCGAGTCGGTAGCCCAGCGCCGTGCGCTCGACCATCCCGCCCGCTTCGAGGGCGAGGCACAGATTCGCTGTCGACGACTTCGCGAGTCCGAGATCGGCCGCGAGCTCCGTCAGCGTACGGGGCCGGTCGGCCTCCGCGAGGATTCCGAGCAGGCGGATGCTCCTGCTGACGGCCGGCGCCGGGTCACGGGCCTCCCGCGGATCGTCTTCGCTCGCCACTCTTCGCCCCCTGCTGGAAATCAGTAGAACTCGACGGTATCGACGACGGCGCGCAACGGTGCGCCATCGAGCAGGCGCGCCGCGTTCTCGGCGAACCTCCGCGCGATCCGCTCCTCCTCCTTGGAGTTCAGCGCTGCCGTATGCGGGCTGACCAGAACCTGCGGGTGCGACCACAGCGGCGATGCGGGATCGAGCGGCTCCTTCTCGAACACGTCCAGGGCGGCGAAACCGATGCGCCCGTCGTCGAGGGCCGAGAGGAGTGCGTCCTCATCGATCACCGTGCCACGTCCGACGCTCGCGAGGATCGTGCCGGGTCGGACCGCGGCGAGCACCCCCGCACCGACGAGGTGATGGGTCTGCTCGGTGCCGGGGAGCGTCACGACGATGGCATCGACTTCTGCTGCCGCGTCGACGAGTTCGTCGAGCGGGATCAACCGGTCCACGCCGTCGACGGGCTCGCCGGAGCGCGTCGTGCCCCAGACTCGGGCGCCGAGCGCATGGAAACGCTGGGCGCATTCGGTGCCGATGCCACCCAGGCCCACGATGAGAACGGTCATCTCATCGACCTGACGCATCTCCCAGCGCTCCGGCCAGGTGCGCGCCCGCTGATCGGCCAGCAGCCGGGGAAGACCTTTCGCTCCGGCGATGACGCCGAACACCGCGAACTCGGCGAGCGGACCGCCGTGCACACCGGCACTGGTCGTGAACGCGATGCGATCGAGCGCTTCGCGGGCGAGTCCGGCCGCCTTGACCTGGCTGCCCCCGCCGGCAGCGGTGGTCATCACCCAGCGCAACTGCGGGTTGGCGGCGACCGTTCTCGCGAGTGCCGCAGGATCGACATCGGGAATGCCGAACAGCGCGTCGGCGGAATCGACCATGTCGTCGAATGCCGACTGCTCCTGTGGAGTGCGTACATGATCGGGGTCACCGGACCAGTCGGCCGGTCCGCGCATGGGATGCATGAGAGAGTGATCGCGGACGAGTTCCACCCGCGGTTCGAGCTCCTCGATCAACCGGCAGTGCTCCTCCGACAGCGGCACCGCCAGGACGACTCGCAGCCTGTTCTTGATCTCCGACATGCTGGTCCCTTCCTCGGGCAGACTCTCGATCCGCTCACTCTAGCGTAAATCCATTCCGCTGAACACTGTTCGATCAGCTGGATGTTCGGTACCATGTCGCCATGTCCTCCTCTCCAGCCACCGTCGGCGTGATCGGCTTGGGCGCTATGGGGCACCCCATGGCCGAGCATCTCCTCGCCGCACGCGGCGCACTCGTCATCCACGCACGGCGCCCGCAGCCGCAGCTCATGGCGGCCGGCGCCTCGTGGGCCGACACGCCCCGCGAACTCGCGTCCCAGGTCGACGTCCTGCTTGCCATGCTCCCCGACCTCCCGCAGCTCGAAGAGCTTCTCGACGGCGAGGACGGTCTCCTCGCCGGAACCGGCGACCTTCTGATCCTGATCGGATCGACGTCGTCCGCACCCGGAATCCGCGCTCTCGCCGACCGGCTGCACACGCAGTCCGACGGGCGCGTGCGCGTCGTCGACTGTCCGGTGTCCGGCGGTGAGGACGGCGCTCAGGCCGGCACCCTGTCGATCATGCTCGGCGGTGCCGAGGAGGATGCCGAACGAGCGGCGGAGATTCTGACCGCCTGCGGTCGCCCCGTTCATCTCGGCCCGCTCGGTGCCGGCCAGGTCGCGAAAGCCTGCAATCAACTCGTCGTCTCGGCCACCATCCTGGCGCTCGGCGAGGCGACCGTCCTTGCCGAGCGCTCCGGGCTCGACCTCGATGCGATGTGGACTCTGCTCTCCGGCGGCTACGCCGGATCCCGCCTGCTGGACAGCCGCCGGGAGAAGCTCGTCACCGGCGACGACTCGCCGAGCGGGATGGCGAAGTACATGCTGAAGGACCTGCGCTTCGCGGCCGACATCGCGGAAGCCACCGAAACGTCTGCTGTGCTTCTGCCGACCCTGCGCCATGCGTTCGATGAGCTCGTGGCCGCCGGGCTCGGCGATCGCGACATCGCCGTCACCCGCCGCTTCGTGGCATCCCGCGACACAGAAACGCATTGACCCGCACACAGCGATACGCTGAAAGTCACCCCCACTTCTTCACGATCGAGGAGCTCCTCAGTGCCCGAAGCATCAGCGAACATCGGAGTCGTCGGACTCGCCGTCATGGGCTCGAATCTCGCCCGCAATCTCGCCAGTCGCGAGGGCAACACCGTCGCGATCTTCAACCGCAGCTATGAGAAGACCCAGGGTGTTCTCGACGCGCACCCCGAGGCCGGATTCATCCCTGCCCACACCTACCAGGAGTTCGCCGACTCGCTGCAGAAGCCGCGCACCGCGATCATCATGGTCAAGGCCGGCGGTCCGACGGACGCCGTGATCAATTCCCTCGTCGAGGTCTTCGAGCCCGGAGACATCATCGTCGACGGCGGCAACGCATACTTCCCGGACACCATCCGCCGCGAGAAGGCGGTCCGCGAGACGGGCATCAACTTCGTCGGCGCCGGCATCTCCGGCGGCGAAGAGGGTGCGCTCACCGGTCCGTCGATCATGCCAGGCGGCTCGGACGAGTCGTGGGTCACGCTCGGCCCGATCCTGACCTCGATCGCCGCGATCGCCGAGGGCGAAGCATGCGTGACGCATGTCGGCCACGACGGCGCCGGGCACTTCGTCAAGATGGTGCACAACGGCATCGAGTACGCCGACATGCAGCTCATCGCCGAGGCCTACGACCTCATCCGCCGCGGCACCGGCAAGTCGCCGGCCGAGATCGCCGACATCTTCGCCGAATGGAACGCGGGCGAGCTCGAGTCGTACCTCATCGAGATCACCGCCGAGGTGCTGCGTCAGGTCGACGCAGCAACGGGCAAGCCGCTCGTCGATGTCATCCTCGACCAGGCCGGCGCCAAGGGCACCGGCGCCTGGACGGTGCAGACGGCCCTGTCACTCGGCGTGCCGGTCTCCGGCATCGCCGAGGCCACGTTCGCCCGCTCGCTCTCCTCGCACCCGGAACAGCGCGCCGTCGCCGGCTCTCTTCCCGGCCCGGACGAAGAGTTCACCGTGACCGACCACGACGCCTTCATCGAGGACGTTCGCCTCGCGCTGTACGCCTCCAAGATCGTCGCCTACTCGCAGGGCTTCGACGAGATCCGCGCCGGCGCCGCCGAGTACGACTGGAACATCGACCTCGGTGCGATCTCCAAGATCTGGCGCGGCGGTTGCATCATCCGTGCCCAGTTCCTCAACCGCATCGCGGACGCCTACGCCGCTGAGCCGGAGCTTCCGGTGCTGATGACCGCCCCGTACTTCGCCGAGGTCTTCGGACGCGCCCAGTCCGCGTGGCGCCGCGTCGTCGTCGCGGCCGCCGAGGCCGGCATCCCCGCGCCCGCGTTCTCGTCGTCGCTGTCGTACTACGACGGCATCCGGGCAGACCGCCTGCCGGCCGCTCTGGTCCAGGGACAGCGCGACTTCTTCGGAGCGCACACCTACAAGCGCATCGACAAGCCGGGCACCTTCCACACGCAGTGGTCGGGCGACCGCACCGAGATCGAGGCGGAAGACACGCACTGACGTCACCGTTTGGAGGGGCCGGGAACCGCAAGGTTCCCGGCCCCTCTCTCTGTGACGACGAAAGGAAGAAGCCCGGTCAGCTGGCCTGGACCGCCTGGACGAACGCCCGCGCCCGCATGGCGAGCGCACTCAGGTCTCCCCCCGGGGTCGCCGCGTCACCGACGAGCGGGCCGCCCACACCGAGAGCGAACGCCCCGGCAGCGAGGTAGCCGCTGATCGTGTCGACGGTGACGCCGCCGACGGGGATGATCCTGGCCTCCGGGAAGGGATCGCGGACGGCGCGGATGAAGCCGGGACCGAGCGCAGACGCCGGAAACAGCTTCACTGCGGCCGCGCCCAGGTCCATCCCCCGCTGGATCTCGGTGGGCGTGTAGACGCCGGGAAGTACACCGATGCCCTGCCCGACCGCGTATTCGACCGAGGCGGTGAGCGTCGGCGTCACCATGAACTGCGCACCGGCAGACACGGCACGGTCGACATCGGCCTCGTCGAGCACGGTACCCGCGCCGATGAGAGCTTCCACCGGTGCGTCCTGCACGACTTGAGCGATCGCCGCTTCGGCGTCATCGAGGGTGAGAGCGATCTCCAGAGTGAGGATGCCGGCATCGATCAGGGTCAGTGCCGTCGCCACTGTGGCATCGACATCCGTTCCTCGGATGATCGCGATGAGTCGGCTCGCCGCGACCCGCTCCCGCAGCCCTGCGTTGTCGACGACGCTCATCGCCCCGACCCGCCCCATGGCAGGGCCGGAGTCCCGCCGATCTCGACCTCGACACCGAGCAACGCGCCATCCGCCTCGCCGGGCTGCGGCAGTCCGATGCTTGCGGTCGTGATCACGAGCAGTCGATCGACGAGAGCGACAGCGGTCGGCCTCTTCGCCGGAAGCTCGATCGTCTGCACCAGCACACCGCTCGGTGAATAGCGACGCACCTCTGCGGCATCCCATACGGCCACCCAGAGCATGCCCTCGAGATCGATCGTCATGCCGTCGGGATTGCCTCCGTCGACGCGGCAGATCGTCCGGCGGCCGGAGAGCTGACCATCCGCCGCGACATCGAACGCTTCGATACTGCGGTTCGGAAGCGTGTCGATGTAATACAGGGTCGAGCCGGTGTGATCGAAGGCGAGTCCGTTCGAGACCGTCACCCCGCTGAGCCTCTCGGTCGCCACGCCATCCGGGCCGAAGCTCCACAGCGCGCAGTGCGGTGCCCGCGGCATCGACTGGCTCCCCACCCAGAAGCGGCCGGACGGATCGGCGCCGCCGTCGTTCATGTAGTGCCCTGGCGCGGCGATATCCGTCGCAAGGGACGACACGACACCCTCGTCGCTGACATGAACGATGTCGCGGTCGACCGCCACCACCCAGCCGGCCCCCGGCTCGGCGAGCGGTGCCGGGGCACCGATCTGACGGCCGACCGATACGGCAGACCCGGGAATGACCATCCCGTTCTCGAGGCGGCCGCGGTGGAACGCACCCGTCGCCATGTCGATCCAGGCGAGGCTGCCGTCACGGCCGTCCCAGCGGGGCGATTCGGCCTGTACGTATCGAACGTCGGAGATGATCTCGACGTTTCTGGAGAGATGTGAGCGCGGCATCCGGGTCAACTTTCAGTGGTGGCTGCAACCGTTATGTGGCAGACTATCTCACAATATGCATACGACTTGCGAAAACAGGAAAATGACAATGCTGAAGCGGGGAAACAGCTGATGGCTCTGAAACTCCACGGCTTGATGCCGATTCTGGCAACCCCGTTCGATGAGACGGGTGCCCTCGACCGCGATGGCCTGCGCCGCCTGGTCGAATTCGAGCTCGCCGCCGGCGTGGACGGCGTCGCCGTCTTCGGAATGGCGAGCGAGGGGTTCGCGCTCACCACCGAGGAGAGGCGCACCATCCTCAGTGATGTCGTCGAGCTCGTCGAGGGCCGTGTCCCGGTCATCGCGGGCGTCAATGGCACCTCGACCGCCACCTCGATCGAGCAGGCGCTCCTCGCAGAAGAGGGCGGCGCCGACGCGCTCATGGTTCTCCCGCCCTTCATGGTGAAGCCGCCGGCGGCGACACTCGTCGACTTCTACGGAGAGGTGGCTGCGGCCACGTCGCTTTCCGTCATGGTGCAGGACGCCCCCGGCGTCACGGGCGTCAGCATGACTCCGTCGCTCATCGCCGAGCTCGCCCGCCTCGACGGGGTCGACTCGGTGAAGGTCGAGGCGCCGCCGACAGCTCCCAAGGTGGGCGCGGTGGTCGACGCGATCAAGGATGCCGATTTCGCTGTGCTCGGCGGCCAGAACGCCCAGTTCTGCCTCGAGGAGTACGCACGCGGCGCCGTGGGGACGATGCCCGCCTGCGAGTTCCCCGACCTGCTCGGTCCTGTGCTGGCAGACTTCATCGCCGGGCGCGTCGACGAGGCACGGGCGGGCTTTCGTCGTATGCTCCCCCTCGTGCTGATAGGGCTGCAGGGCGGCATCGCATGGGCGGTGCACAAAGAGGTGCTCGTCGCGCGTGGCATCATCGAGCACGCCACGGTGCGCTACCCCGCCGCTCGCCTCGACGCCGGTAGTCGCGCGGCCGTCGACCTCGTGGTCGAGGAGCTCGCTCTTCCTCCGCTGCCGGTAAAGGTGCGCGTGTGACTCGCCGCGGCGTGCTGCTGATCGGCGGCAGCTCCGATATCGGCCTCGCGATCGCGCGCGCCTTCGCCGCCGGCGGGGACGCCGTCATCGGCGTCGGCCTCGAAGATTCGGCAGACGCCGTCTTCGAGCGCTACCTCGTGGCCGACTGCAGCAGGTCGGATGCCGCGGAACGTGCCGTCTCCGATGCCGAGCAGGCTCTCGGACGGCTCGACGTCGTGGTTCTCGCCGCCGGGCGCATGCCGATCGGCCGCGCTGACGCGACGAGTGACGATGACTGGCGAGGAGCGCTCGGCGCCACGCTCGACTCCGCGTTCTTCGTCGCCCGTGCGGCGCTGCCACGCCTGGCTCCCGGCTCGTCGATCGTCGCGGTGACCTCCGTGAACTCTTCCCTCGCCGCTCCCGCCCTGCCCGCCTATGCCGCGGCGAAGGCGGGCGTCGACGGACTCGTGCGACAGTTGGCCCTCGACTACGGCCCACGCGGCATCCGCGTCAATGCCGTGCAGCCCGGCAGCATCTCCGCGACCGATACCGGGGAGAGCGAGGGTTACCCACTCGGTCGGATCGGACGCCCGGAGGAGGTGGCATCGGTCGTGGCGTTCCTCGCGTCGGACGCCGCGTCGTTCGTCACCGGCACGTCGATCGCCGTCGACGGCGGACTGTCGATCTCCTCCCCCGCCGCATGGCTGAAGCCGGTACTGCGCGAACGCTGGCTCTGACCGCCTCCGCATCCACCCGCTGGCCCTGAGCCGTCTCTGCGACGACTCAGGGCCAGCGGCGTTTTCGCCTCCGGCCTTCTCCCCTCCGGCCTTCTCCCCCACCACCTTCTGCCCGGGTGCGATGCCCACGACAAAACGCTCGCCGCACCCGGGGAGATCCGAGTGCGGCGAGCGTCAGCAGCAGGCGAGCTCAGGAGTTCGCGTCGAGCAGCCCCTGCACTTCCTTCTTCAGCGCGTTGAGACCGGCCTGCACATCGACCTGACCGGCGAGAATCGTCGCGACGCCGCCGCCGATCGCCGCGTCGATCTGCGCTGTGACCGCGACACGATCCCATGCCGCGCCTCTGGCGTGCTCCGACACCTCGGTGCGGAAGGCGACCTGGAACTTGTCCGCTGCGAGCGACGGGATCTGGTCGGCGACGCTCTTGGCCGCCGGCGCAACCGCGGACTTCTCGTAGAGGGCTGTCGCCGCCTTGACGTTCGTCGCCGCGTACTTGATGAACTCGAGGCTCGTCAGCTCTCCCTCGCCCGCGCTCGCGAACAGGCCGCCACCCCAGGCGCGGTTGTAGGAGTCGTTGCCTCCGGCGGTCGGCCGGGCGATCGCGCCGATGTTGTCGATGATGTTCTGGGCAGCACCGTTCGTCTTGACGAAGGTCGAGGCCAGCGGGGCATCGTCGTAGAGCGCCGCACGGCCGCTCGCGAACAGGATGCGAGCGTCGCTTCGGGCGACATTGGTCTGGGTGAGGCCGGCATCCAGCAGCGACTTGTACCAGGTCATGGCCTCGACGCTCTCCGCGTCACCGATGGTGCACTTGAGGTCGTCAGTGACGACATCGCTTCCGAAGCCCCACATCCAGTGCACGGCATCCTTCAGGTCGGGGTTCTTCGTGACCGCGGCGTACGGGATCAAGGACGAATCCTGCGCCTTGATCTTCTCCAGCGCCGTCGCGAACTTCTCCACCGTCATGCCCGACTTGATGCCGACGCTCTTCGCGATCTCACCATTGGTGATCATGCCGATCCCGGCAGCCGTCAGCGGCAGGACGAGCAGCTTGCCGTCCATGGTGTACGAATCGAGCACACCCTGCGGGATGCCGAGACCTTCCGCCAGTTCGGACAGGTCGGCGAGCACGTTCATCGGCGTGAGCACCTGCCAGCCACCCGACTGCCCTACGCCCATGAGCTTGCCGGAGCGACCGGTGAGAGCCAGCTGCGTGGCGGCCTGATCGTACGGGTAGATGACCGGGGCCACCTTCACGCCGGCATCCTTGGAGAAGCCGTCGAGGATCCCCTGCCAGGCTGCTTTCAGCGCCTCTTCGCCGAGCGAGTTGCCGTAGAAGTTGATCGACTTGGCCTTGGTCGCGGCGTTGGCAGTGGCTCCGGCTCCGGCTCCGGTTCCGGGCGCTGCCGGTGTCGCGCAGCCGGCGAGGGCGAGGACGCCGAAGGCGGCCAGGGCGGTGCTGCCGCCGAGGAAGGCGCGGCGGCTCAACTGCGAGTTCGAGATGTTCATGGAAACTGCTCCTTCGTCGGGGTGATCGGTTCTGACTTTTCGGTGTCGCATGGCTACCCCTTGACCGCGCCGGCGGCGAGGCCGGACACGAAGTAGCGCTGGAGGAGGATGAAGATGATGACGAGCGGCAGCGACGTGATCAGGGAAGCCGCCATGAGTGCCGGCCAATCGGCCGTGCCTTCCCGGATGAACGCCTGGGTGAGCCCGGCCGGCAGAGTCTGCTTGTCGGGGCCGGCGAGCGTGAGCGCGAAGAGGAGGTCGCTCCAACCGCGCATGAACGCGAACATCGCGGCCGTGATGAGACCCGGCACGACGAGCGGGAACACGATGCGGAACATCGTCGCCGTGCGGGAGAGCCCGTCGACCTTCGCGGCTTCGAGGATGTCGTCGGGCAGTCCGTCCATGATGCCCTTCAACAGGAACACCGTGAGCGGCAACGTGAACGTCGTGAACGAGATGATCAGTGCCGCGTAGGTGTACAGCAATCCCGCAGAGCTCAGCATCAGATACAGCGAGATGAGCAGCAGCGCCCCGGGGATGAGCTGTCCGATCAGGAACATGAACATCATGGCGTTACGACCGCGATAGCGGAACTTCGAGAGCGAGTACGCCATCAGCCCACCGACGAGAACAGCGAGAACCGCTGTGCCTGTCGAGACCACGATGCTGTTCACGAGGCTCTTCAACAGGGCGTCGTTCTGGAAGAATCCGATGAAGTTCTCGAAGGTCGGGTCGACCGGGAAGAACGGGCGGTCGAGCGCGAAGACGTCTTCCTTCTTCGTGAACGCCGTCGCAGTCAGCCAGTAGACCGGCAGCAGGCCGAACAGAGCGAGCAGCACCAGCAGGACCCGCCCTGGGATGGACAGATGGGGGCGAATGATCGACTCGCCGATGTCGCGACTACCGCGCATCACTTCTCCAGTCGTCGGTTGAGGAGCAGATAGCCGCTCGAGATGATGGCCAGCAGCACAAGCCACAGCGCACCCATTGCAGAGGCCTTGCCGAGCTCGTAGCTGCCGAAGGCGAGGTGATAGAGGCTGACGGCGAGGGTCGTGGTCGAGTTCCCCGGCCCTCCGCCCGTCATCACGAAGATCGTGTCGAAGTTGCCGAAGTTGTAGATGAACTCCAGAACGGTGACGAGCGCGACCGGCCCCGCGATGTGCGGAAGGGAGATGTGCCGGAAGCGCTGCGCGCGCGTGGCACCGTCGATCGTCGCGGCCTCGATCTGCTCGCTCGGCAGCGTCTGGAGCACGGCGAGCGCGACGACCATGATCCAGGGGAACGAGTGCCAGGTCTTCGCGATGACCACCGCGGCCATCGCACCGGTGGGATTGCCGAGCATGCTGATCTCCGGCAGCCCGAACATCGCGAACACATGGTTCACGACGCCGTAGCTGTCATTGAAGATCCACGCCCAGAGGAACGAGACGACGACGCCGGGCAGCAGCCAGGGCAGCATCAGGGCACCGCGCAGGATATTGCGACCCCTCATGCGCGCGTTCAGCAGAATCGCGAGCGCGAGGCCGAGGATGAGCGGGAAGATCGTGGAGAGCGTCGAGAACACGAGGGTGGTGCCGAGCCTGGCCGCGAACTCGTCCCAGATGGCGACATAGTTGCCGAATCCGACGAAGGTGCGCTCAGGGCGCAGCAGCGACTGGTCGTAGAGACTCGTGCCGATGCTCGAGACAAGGGGGAAGATCGCGATCACGAGGAAGAGCAGAACGGCGGGAAGTGCGATCATGAAACCGAAGGTGCGGTCCTTCGCACCCAGCGTGGACCGTCGCCCGGAGCGTGGCTCGACCCGCTCGCGGCTCGCGGGCCGCTCGAGGATGGCTTGTGGCATTGCATTCACTTTCGGGTAGGGGCGACCCCGTACGGGGCCCTGCACGTCGTCGTCACAGTCGTCGACGTTGACGTGCGGCTAGTCAACCACATTGCGGATTCGAAATCCACAAAATGCATAAGACACCCACATTTGTGTTGCTTGGTGCCATTTGTCTCACTAGGATGACTGGCAGCGGCGTCGAGTCGCAGCGTCGCCCGGGGCGGCGACACTATGGAGGAGGATTCACATGGCATCGGAATCGGTGGGCGGCACCCAGACCGTCGAACGGGCGATGTCGTTGCTCGCATGCTTCACCGAGGAATCGGGCGAGTTGCGAGTCTCCGAGCTCTGCACGCTCACCGGACTCGGGCAGTCGACGGTCTCTCGCATGATGTCTGCGCTGGACCGCATGAAGTTCGTCGTCCAGGACGGCCGTACCGGCCTCTATCGACTCGGTCCTGCCGCGATCTCGCTCGGCACGATCGCGCTCAACGGTTCACCGCTCTTCCGCGCCTCGCGCCAGATCGCCCAGAACCTCGCCCGCCGCATCGAGATCGGCGTGAACGTCGCGGAGCTCAGCGGCTTCACCTTCACTTACCTCTGCAACTTCGAGGGCGCTCTGGCGCCCAAGTCGTTCGCGATGGCTGGTCGCACCGGCCCCCTGCACGCCACCGGCCTCGGCAAGGCTCTGCTCTCCGGAATGCCGAGCAGCAAGGTGGACGAGTACTTCGACCACACACCGCAGCGGTTCACTCCGCACACGATCGTCGATCGCGATGCGATGCAGCTCGCCCTCGAAGAGACGCGGAGCCGCGGCTACGCCACTGAGATCGAGGAGCTCGCCTTCGGGAGAGCGTGCATCGCCGCCCCGATCCACAACAGGGCCGGTGAGATCATCGCCGGTCTCTCCGCGAGCGGGCCGCTGTCGGTGCTCGACCTGCACGCACCCCACCAGGAGCTCGCGCTGCAGCTCATCGAAGCCGCTGACGAGATCTCGGTCGCCCTCGGGTACAGCCCTTCCCGCAGCGCGGCGGCGTTCGCGGCGCTCTGAGTTCCTTGCCGCGACGCCCGTCGCGGCACTTCGTCTTCACCGCCGCGACAGACGTCGACGGCTTCTCTTCCCATCGATGTCTTCGGAGACCCTTGTGAAAATTACGCGCGTCCAGACTTTCCCCCTCTTCCTGTCGAAGGAGGATGCCGACAACTCGTACGCCGGCGACACGGCCATCGAGCACCGCGGGTACATGATCAGGCCGCCGTGGCGGAGCCTGTACTCCCCCGGATACGAGACCCTCCTCGTGAAGATCGAGACCGATGACGGCCTGGTGGGCTGGGGCGAAGCCCTCGCTCCCGTCGCACCCGAAGTCGCCGCGGCCATCGTCGATCACCTGCTCACCCCGCTCATCCTCGGCGAGGATCCGCGATCGGTGCGCACCCTCTGGCACCGCATGTCCGAATCGATGCGCGAACGCGGGCACCTCACCGGCCACCAGGCCGACGCGATGGCCGCCGTGGACATCGCGCTGTGGGACCTCTGGGGTCACGCCACCGGCCTCTCGGTCTCGGAACTCGCCGGTGGCCGATTCACCGAGACGCTGCCGACCTATGTGTCCGGCATCCGCGGAATCGACGATTCCGATCGGGCGGAGCGCGCGGCTGAGCTCGTCGAAGCGGGTGTGCGACGCATCAAACTGCACCTCGGCACCGACCTGCACACCGACCTTGCGACCTTCGACGCGATCCGCGCCGTGCATCCGGACCTCGATGTCGCACTCGACGCGCACTGGACATATCGACTCGGCGAGGCCAAGGCGCTCGGACGGGAGCTGGATGAACGCAAGGCCTGGTTCTTCGAGGCGCCCCTCGCGCCCGAAGATGTCGAGGGCCACCGCGATCTCGCCTCGTCGATCGACACTCCGGTTGCGATCGGCGAGGCGATGCGGAGCCGCTTCGAGTTCACGGACTGGCTCACCCGCCGAGCCGTCGGCCTCACCCAGCCCGACATCGGCCGCACCGGCATCACCGAAGGGCTCGCGATCGCGGCCGTCGCCGACGCGTTCCATGTTCAGGTCGCGCCGCACCATTCCGCAGCCTTCGGTATCGCCATGGCGGCCGGCGTGCACGTCGCGGCGAGCGCCACGTCGCTGCTCGCGTTCGAGTATCAGCCGTTCACCCTGCCCGTCGCCAACCTGATCCTCACGGAGCCGCTCGAAGTGAAGCCCGACGGCGGGTTCGTCGTTCCCACCGGGCCGGGCCTCGGCGTCACGGTCGACGAGAACGTGATCAAGGAGTTCGTGCGGCGCTGAGCGTCGGGAAGCACGACGAAAGAGGCACCGCGGTGAAGACCGCGGTGCCTCTTCTCATCCCCTCCGGGTCCGCCGGATCAGTCGCCGACTCGGACGAACTGCGCGGCGCTGACGCGGTGGATGCTGGTGCTGCGGACTTCGAGACGCACGACGCCGACGGCGCCGGCGTCGTACCGGAACGTGCCGAGCGAACGCCAGGCTGCAGCATCCTCCGTCTGGTTCACGATCACCTCGGTGCTGCCTGCCTGGTGCTCGACGATGTAGGCCGCCGACGTCGTGGTCGTCGGGTTCGTCGGGTACCAGACGGATACGCGGTACAGGCCCGCTTGGAGGAGATTCGCATTCCAGGTGACGGTGCTGCCCACCGAATCCGTGTCGCTGTAGCGCGTGCGCGTGCCGTTCCACCCTGACAGGCCGCTCGGGTACCAGGTTCCGGCCTCGAGGTAGCCCGGCCATGGCGACTGGGTGTGCGCGATCACTCCCTCATCGGCAACGCGCACCAGCACGCCGCGACGGAGAGTCTGGTCCAGCCTCGCCTCGAACCGGATGGTCGAACCCGGCGCGACCCCTGGGCCGGCTGTCACCGTCCAGGTGTGGGTCAGATCGGACCGCGGTGGCACGTCGATGACGGCATCCCGCTGGGTGATGGTCCACCCGGCGGCACCGTAGAGTGCCAGCGCGCCGTGCAGCGGGGTGACCCCGGTGTTGATGACGAGTGCGGTCAACCGCGCTGTCGCCCCCGGCCCGCTGACGATCGCGGTGTCGGTCGTCAGCGACACCAAGCGTCGGCGGTCGATGACCTCGATCGCTGCCGGGCGAAGAGTCACCGGATCGCCCCCCGGGATGGCCAGGGACGCCGCGATCTGCACCTCTCCGAGCGCGGCAGCCGACGCGATGATGGCGGCCGCCTCCACCCGCACGGATCCGTTCGCAGGAGCGACGACCGCAGGAACGGCCGACTCGAGCTGCCAGCCCGTGGGCAAGCTCACCGTCACGGTTCCGGTGACCGGATCGTCTGTGGCGTTGCGCACCTCGATGATCAACGGGACGCGGTCGCCTGCTGTGCCGGTGGCCTGAGCGACGACGTCTCCCACCACACCGGGATTGGCACCGGTGATCCGCTTCGGGAGGCGCAGCGTGACCTCGTCCGTGGTCACCCCGCCGGCCGTGATCGCGTACGTGAAGGTCTTGGCGGGGTTGCCGACGCCGATCGTCCATTCATAGGGGTAGTTCTTGGCTGGCGCCTGCTTCGGGGGTTTCCCACCGACTCGATAGGTCAGAGTGGCCTGCTGTTCGGTGTCGATCTGGACGTAGGCGTCGTAGCCCTTCCGGTCCGGTCGCACCAGGAGCATGCCACGTGCGACTCCGTAGTCGGAGGCCGGATCGGAGTCGACCTCGTGGAAGCTGTCGGTGCCGTGATCGACGATGTCGTCGAAGGGCAGCCCCGGTCGTTCGACCACGACATTCCTCACGATCAGTGCGAGCAGGCCGTGCCCTGGCACCGTGACCGTGACACGACCCTGGTAGGCGTTCTGAGAGGAGCGGGCACCGTCAGCAGTGACGATCTCGACGGCCGTCGCCGAGTTGCGCGGCAACCCCGTCAGCTCCCCCGCCAGATCCACGACGACCTGCTGCGCGCTGGCGGCGGTGTTGGTGAGACTGACGTACAGGGCGTCGTTCCCGATCGCGGTCAGCCAGTTGATCAGCGCGTTGTCGAGCGAGATCATGCCGGCAGGGAAGTACGGCCAGACCGCCGTTTCACCGAAGAAGGTGCCAGGTGCGTGGCCGTAGGCGAAGAACTTGAAGTAGGCGAAGTCAGCCTCGAACACGTGCGGGAAGTCGATGTTGCCCGCGCTGCGGTAGAAGCTCTCGCTGATCAGGTAGTCCATCGCCAGACCGAGCTGAGCGGGGGCGTGATGGAAGTAGTACCCGGTGATCCCGACCGGCCCATTGGTGGCGAAGTCCGGCTTCATCTGTGCGACCTGGAACTGACGACCGTAGTAGCCGGGGTAGGTGGTGAAGCGGCCGATCACCATGTTGTGCGCGACATCGGCGAGCAACGCGTCGCCGGTGTGGTGCGCCAACCGGAGCAGCGCGCCGGACCAGCAGGCGTTGTAGACGTACCCGCCGCCGGGATCGGTCAGCGAACTGGTACCGAGTTTGAACGACGACAGCGCCTCGAAGGTGAGCCCTGAGGGCGACACGTACCAGGCCGGTACGGTCTCGGTGGGGACAACGGTGTTCGGATAGGACGGCAGGGACGTGCGGGACTCCCAGTCGTACTGCTGCGTGATCACGTGCCCGTCAGGTACGGTCACCGTCTGATCCGGCACCGGACGGACTGCGGTCTGGGTGATGAAACGCTGAGCCTCCCGGTACGCGCCGTCGAGGAACTCCTGCTCTCCCGTCACCTCGAACATCTCCAGCAGGTCGACCCAGTACTTGGAGAAGCTGTAGGCGAAGCCTCCTGGCGGCTGCCCGTTGCCCCGGTACGGCGTGAGGATCTGCTCCTGCACATAGCGCTTGGCGATCAAGGTCGCCTCAGCGAGGTAGGCAGGATCCCCCGTGACCCGATAGGTGGCCAGCGCGTTGGCGAACGGCGCCCGGCTCTGCCCGACGACGCCCGCTTTGGTCGCCTGCACCGCGAGTCTCTGGATGCCGGCGTTCCGGCCGTGGGTGAGCTGATAGAGCGACGTCAAATTCACCGCATCCGTGGGGATCCTGCCGATGCGGTACTGCGTCGTGTCGTTGTAGACCGGGCTCCCGATCACCGGGGAATGGCCGATCCCCTTGCGGGACAGCTGGTACTCGATGAGTGGGCGAGCGCGACGCTCGTAGAGGGTGCTGTCCGCGGTCCCGGTCAGGTAGTGCGCGGCGAGCACCACCCCACTGGCCGCCGTGCGCACGGCATTCTCATTCTCGACATCCACGAAGCCCTTGGCGCGATTCCACCAGCCGGAGAACGAGGGGATGTAGTCGACGGAGTCATCTCCGTCCGGCTCGATGGCGATGAGTTCGGTCATGGCGTGGACGGCATCGGTCAGCGAACGCTCGTAGACGTTGTGCCGGTAGGCCGTCAGCCCGTACTCGCCCCGGCACAGTTGAGAGTACGTCCCGTACAGGGTGTCGGCACGGGCTGCCAGGCCGAAGGCGAAGCCGCGCTGCTCGCCGACCGCCATCGCAGTGGTGAGACCGGGCTGCGGGGCGTACATCGACGGCACGATGTCGAGGCTGTCGTTGCGCAGACTCATCCCGTACGGCTGCCGATCCGACATCAGCTGGCGTTCATGCACGAACTCGGCGACCTCGGCCGGCAGGTAGACCCCGGACGTGACCGCCGCATTGCCGACGGCGTACTGCGTCAGCGCCATCGGCGCGAACAGCTCCCATGCTCCGAGCGGCGCTGAACCGTCGACCACGGAGAGCGCGTGCTGGTAGGACCCGCAGAGGACCTCGTCGAGGTCGTCGAGCGAACGAGCATCCTGGCTCTGGTACCCGACGATGTAGTCACCGGCGTTCTTCGCCGTCAGCACGTAATGGGCCTCGGGGTTCTCGCCTTCGAGTCGCCAGCGGACGACGAGGTCCACATCGTCGATGCTGGTGGACAGCTCGATCGCCTGCGAGCCGAGGAGCTGAAAAGACGTGAAGCCCAGCCAACTCGGGCTCAGCGGTCCGTAGAGCTCCGGTGCGCTGCCAGACGGGAGGGTTCCCTTCAGCACGACCCACTGCTCATCGAAACGATGCGCGGGGTCGGTCACCGCCAACCAGCCGCCGTCGTGCGCGACCTCGAGGTCACGCACGATCGTCTCGCCCCCGTCCCAGCTGGCCTGGAAGAACGTCATCCGATGGTTGGGCCCGATCAACTGCGCAACCTGGGCGAACGACAGGTTCGGCATGTCGAGCCTTCGCAGCGCATCCGGGTACGACCCGCTGGCACCGGTGAGCTGCGATGGCGACGCAGCAGCCATTTCGGCCTGGGTGCCGAGCACCGGTGGGAGCACCCCGGCGATCACCAACATGCGCAGCACTGATCGACGACTCCACAGCAGCGGGCCGTCATTGGCTTCTGCGTTCGATATTGAATCCATGATGCACATACTGCAATCTGTATGCGAGGATGTCAATGGATCCGCGTTTCGGATCGCGGCTGCGAAGTAACCTCGAGCAGACACTCATCCGAGAGGACCCCTGCGGTGACCCCGAATCCCCCCGAGGAACTGACCGAATACTCTCTCAGCGCGCTGTTGACCCCCGCTGCGCCCCCCGAGGAACCCGCGGACTTCGACGAGTTCTGGCAGAAGACGTTCGCCGAGTTCGGCACTGGACCGGTCGCGTGGCAGCTCGAGCGCGAGCTCGAACCCACCACGACCCATCGACGGAGTGAGATCCGATTCCACTCGTCAGCGGGCGAGCAGGCCGTGGCCTACCTGATGGTGCCGCACGTCGCCTCGACCATCCGTCGTGGGCTCGTGGTCGGTCACGGCTACGGCGGCCGAACCGCCCCCGACCCCGACCGGGTCCCCCGTGACACCGCGGCGATCTTCCCCTGCGCACCCGGAACTCACGCGGGAACCACCAGCCGTTTTCCGGCCGTCCCCGACGAACACGTGCTGTCGGGAATCGCGCACCGCGACACGTACTCCCATCGTTTCGCCGCGGCGGACATCTGGCGGGCTGCGACCGTCCTCCTGGATGCCGCCCCCGGCGCTGCCGACATCCTCGACTTCAGCGGCGGGAGTTTCGGCGGCGGCATCGGGGCGATGGCCCTCCCCTGGGACACTCGCTTCCGACGGGCCACGCTCGACGTTCCCAGCTTCGGAGACCACACGATCCGCCTCAGCCGGCATTGCACCGGAAGCGGAGAGGCCGTGCGCCTGCATGTTCGCGCACACCCCGAAGTGCGCCCGGTACTCGACTACTTCGACGCGGCCATCGCTGCACGCCGTCTGCGCATCCCGGTGCTTGTGGGTGCGGCAGTCCTCGACCCTGCCGTCGACCCCCGAGGACAGTTCGCCGTCTATCACGCGCTCGGCGGCCCGAAGCGGCTCAGCGTGCGGGCGAACGGGCACCTCGACGGACCGATCGGGGAACTGTCCGATCGGCTGCTCCTGCAGGACTCCAGCGACTTCCTCGCACTCCCCGCCGACCGCATCGGCTGAGCGCGACGCGTCAGACCGCGATGTTGTGGTTGCGTCGGAACAGGTTCTTCGGATCCCACTGCGCCTTCACGTCGCGCAAGCGCGCATACGCGGCCTCCGCGAACATGCCAGGTACCGCATCCGGGCGCTCGGAGTCCGCGAAATTCCCATACTCGGCCAGACGGTTCCGCTCGATCTCCTGCCATTCGGCGCGGATCGAGGCGCGCGCGTCATCGTCGACCAGACCCGGGATGTCGAAGGCCCCGGCCATGACGAACCAGGTCGCGGTGCGCGCCGGGAACGCCGTGGCATCCTGAGCGACGTCTCCGAATGCTCCGCCGAGCGAGCGTAGGAAGATGATCGACGCGGGGTGCGCCGCACGGAACCGGACCAGACGGTCGATCGTCTCGTCGTCCAGTTCTGCGAACAGACCATTGCCGCCGATGAAACCGGGAGGGCCCGCCGCTTCGGCGCCGCCCTCCGGCGCGGGCATCTCCATCAGGATGTCGCGGTACGCGGGAGTCGTGAGCTTCTCGGCGACACCGTCGAGCGCCGCGACCGGCGCCATGACGGCGCGCAGCGCGTCTACGTCGCCACCCGCCCACACGGCGTGCACGCTCGCACCCGCCGGAGCGCTGGGATCCATCGCCGGCACGTCCATGAACGTCACCGTCAGCTCTCGCGGCGCGTTCCGGAGGATCTCCCGCACCGCGCGCAGAACGCTCGTGGAGTCCTCGGAGAAGGTGTACTCCCCGAACACGATTCCGGGCAGTCGGTGGGCCTCGAAATCGAATCTCGTGACGATGCCGAAGTTCCCGCCACCGCCGCGGATCGCCCAGAACAGATCGGGGTACGTGTCGGCATCCACGTCGACGACCTCTCCTGCCGCCGTCACGACCTGCGCGCCGACGAGCTGATCGACGGCGAGGCCCCAGGCCCTGACCATCCAGCCGATGCCACCCCCGAGGGTGAGACCGCCAACCCCCACAGAGGAAGTGTCTCCCGAACTGATCGCCAGCCCCGCTTCGCCGAGCGTGCTGGCGACGGCGCCCCAGGTGGCGCCGCCGCCGACGCTCACCCGCGTGCCGTCGATGCGGATGTCCGCCAGTGCGCCGAGCTCGAGCCGCACGTCTTCTGCGTTGTCGACGTGGGACCAGGGCCCGTGCCCGCCCGAGACCACGGTGATCATGCGTGAATCCTGTTGTGCGCGCCGGACGAGAGCGGCGACTTCCTCCGCGCTCTCCGGTCGCTCGATGAGTCGTTGTTCAGTCATGTAGGACACGGTAGAGGCGACCCCCGACACTGCGACCGTCGGGGCCTTCATTCACAGACGGCACACAGCTGGTTCCATAGAAACCCCATAGAGAACTCCTCAGAATGGTCTCATGACCCACGATCTGCCCGACCTCCACCGTCCCGATGGCTCTCCCCTGCGCATCCTCGCCGTCGACGACGAGCAGATGCTCACCGATCTGCTCGCGATGGCGCTGCGGATGGAGGGCTGGGAGGTTCGTACTGCGTCGTCGGGTCTCGAAGCGCTCCAGGTCGCGCGGGAGTTCGAACCCGACGCGCTCGTGCTCGACATCATGATGCCGGACCTGGACGGGATGTCGGTGCTGAAGCGGCTCCGAGAGTCCGGGAACCTCGTGCCGGTCCTGTTCCTCACCGCGAAGGATGCCGTGGGAGACCGGGTCGCCGGACTCACCGCCGGGGGCGACGACTACGTCACCAAGCCGTTCAGCCTGGAAGAGGTGATCGCCCGGCTTCGCGCCATCATCCGCCGCACCGGTCACGCCACCGCCGACGACGGTCAGTCGATCCTCCGGGTCGCCGACCTCACCCTCAACGAGGACAGCCACGAAGTGGTGCGTGACGGCGCGGAGATCGCGCTCACCGCCACCGAGTTCGAGTTGCTGCGCTACCTGATGCGCAACGAGCGCAGGGTGCTGTCGAAAGCGCAGATCCTCGACCGGGTGTGGAGCTACGACTTCGGCGGCAAGTCATCCGTCGTCGAGCTGTACATCTCCTACCTGCGCAAGAAGATCGACGCCGGGCGCGCCCCGCTGCTGCACACCGTCCGTGGCGTCGGGTACATGATCAAGGCGCCGCAGTGAGCACCCCGGGGATGGCGCGGCCGATGAGCCTGCAGACACGGCTGATGACCGCCGTGATCGGGTTCGTGTCCCTCATCCTCGTGATCGTGGCCGTCATCACCAGCGCGACGCTGGGGAGCACCATGGAGAATCAGCTCGACGAGCGCCTCGGTGGTTACCAGGCGCAGCTCGCGCACTGGGTCGATCAGGAGCCACTCCCCGGCGTGACGGCCCAGAACGTGCTGCTCGGGAAGGGGGCGACCGTGCCCGGTCTTCTCTTCGCGGTCTCCAGCCAGCTGACCGGCACCACCGGAGTCGTTCTCGACAACGGCGGCGGCGATCTCAGCGGAAGCGCCAAGGATCTCACCGCGACGCAGCTGAATCAGATCAACGATGCCCTCGACGGCGGACTCAACGCGACGGTCACGATCGACGACATCGGCTCGTACCGCATCGCCGTCACGCCGACGGATTCCGGCGCGGTGATCGTCACCGGCCTTCCCCGTGACGAGATCCAGAAGCAACTCACGACACTGCTCACCGTCATCGCGCTCGCGACCATCGGCGGTCTCATCCTGCTGGCGCTGACCACGGCGGTCACCATCAGGGTCGGACTGCGCCCCTTGCGCGCCGTCGCGACGACCGCCACCCGGGTGGCGAACCAGCCGCTCGACCGCGGCGAGGTCACCATCACCGAGCGAGTACCGGCATCCGAAGCCGATCCGCGAACCGAGACCGGACTCGTCGGAGCATCCCTCAACAAGCTGCTCGACCATGTGAACACGTCGCTGGCCGCGCGACAGAAGAACGAGGAGCGGATGCGACGATTCGTCGCCGATGCCAGCCATGAGCTGCGCACCCCGCTGGCCTCGATCCGCGGCTACTCCGAGCTGTCGCTGCGCGACTCCACGCTGCCCGAGAACACGCACACCGCGCTCGAGCGCATCCAGGCGCAGTCGCTGCGGATGACGCGCCTCGTCGAAGACCTCCTGCTGCTCGCACGCCTGGACGAGGGGCGCGAGCTCGTCTATGGCACCGTGGACCTCACCCAGCTGGCGCTGGAGGGGCTCGCCGACGCTCGCCCGACGGCGCCGGATCATCGATGGAGCGTCGATGTGCCCGACGAGCCCGTCGTGATCGTCGGCGACGCCGGTCGCATGCACCAGGTCGTGGCGAACCTGCTCGCGAACGCCCGCACGCACACACCCGCGGGCACCGAGATCACGCTCCGCGTCGCCCGCGAAGACGATGCGGCCGTATTGACCGTGCACGACAACGGCCCGGGTATCGACCCCGGCGTGCGCGAGGAGCTGTTCGCCCGGTTCGCCCGCGGTGACAGCTCCCGTGCCCGTCAGACCGGCGGTACCGGGCTCGGGCTCGCGATCGCGAAGGCGATCGTCGAAGGGCACCGCGGCTTCATCTCCGTCGACAGCGAGCCGGGGAGCACGAGCTTCACGGTGCGCATCCCGGTGAACCCGTCGAAGGATGCGCCGAACGACTGACGCCCGCGCGGGCGACTTGCAGGATCAAATCACGCGGGGCCGCCCATCCGGCGGTGTTTCGTCCTGCATCCGTTCGTCGGTCATGCACGTCGCACGCCTGGACTGACGGCGAGCCTCGGCAGACCTATCCCCAGATGATCAGACTCGAGCACGCAGCCGTGAGATCGCGGCGATGATCGCCGCTTCGACAACCAGCCAGTCATGAATGATGAGCGCGTAGTCGAATCGGAGGGTCTCGTACCCGAGTACGGATGCCGCAGCGTCGCGTCGGAGGTCTTTGTGGCGGCGCGATGACCCATCGTGGTTCTCCATCCCATCCGCCTCGAGGATGAGCATCCCGTCGATCACGAAGTCAGCTCTGCCGACCGTCGGGATCTCCACCTGACAATCCAGACGGATGCCCAGCAAGTGAAGGCGCAGGCGCAACAGCGATTCCAGCCCGCTGTCGGCATCGCGCCTCGCGAAGTCGACCAGCCATCGCGCCCCGACCGGAAGGCGTTCGCGCAGTCGCTCACGAATGCCGGCGCCGAACTTTCGCTTCTTCAACGCCGATTCCAACGCGGCGAAGAACGCCTCCTCGCCGGCGCAGTGATAAACGTGCACAAGCGCATCCTCCACAGGCGCGACGCCGAGCAGCGTTCGCCCCTCGAAGTAGTGAGTCACGCAGGCGCACTCGGCGTGATGAACCCGACCGCTGGTGCCGACCCAGACATGAAGATGCTCGTCGTCCGCCAAGGCCCAGACCTCGTGCATCCGCAACGCCGTCGTACAGGTCACGGCTCCCCCGTGCGCCGCGGCACAGATCACGTCAGGGTTCGCGGATGGAACGGCGAAGACGCCCGGCCGCACTCGGAGGACGGAACCGTCGCCAACGGCGCTCGACAGCATCCTTCTGCTCAGTCCGAACTGCTGAAGGCGGGCGCCCCTGGCGACGCCGCCCTGGTGCGCGATCAGTTGTGCGGGTTGCAGCATCCGTCGATCTTGGCCGACGAGCACGCACCGCATGCCGGGATTCTGTCGTTGTGGACGAATCCGGGCCGAATGCCGACCTGTGGAGGAAGAGTGCCGCGATCAACTTGCATGACCGATTCACGGATGCATGTCCGACTTACGGCGTTTCGTCCTGCATCCGTTCGTTGGTCATGCAACTGGTACGGGGCGCCCGGACGACGTGACCGCCGCGCCTCAGTACCCGGCGAAGGCGTCGGTCGTCAGGCTGTGGGCCTTCTGCAGGGCGGGGGCGAGATCGGCGATCAGACGCGGCGGGCCGGAGATGTACGCGTGCCGGCTCCCGATGTCGGGAACGACGCGCTCGAGCCCCTCGGCGTCCAGGCGCACTCCGCGCGCCCACGACCAGTGCGCCGGCAGATCTGCCGGCTGGTCTCTGGTGAAGACGATGACTCGGGCTCCGGTCGCCGCAAGCTCGTCGCGGAAGGCGAGTTCGCTGGCCTCGGACGCCACGTACACGAGCACCACATCACGGGTCAGCCCCGACAACTGCAGCTGTCGAAGTTGCGACACGAACGGCGTGACGCCGATGCCGGCGGCGACCATCAGAACCGGGGCCTCCGATCGCGGCAGGATGAAGTCTCCCCAGGTGCCGGTCACCGCGAGCGTCGCTCCCGGCTCTGCAGCCGCGAGGGCCCGCTTGTAGCTGGACGGATGCTTCTGGCCGCCGTCCTTGTAGGCGATGCGCAGCGTCGGCAGGTCACCGGGCGCCGAGACGATGCTGAACTCACGGCGGGTCCCCCGCGCGTCCGGCCGGCGGTGCGGCACATCCAGCTCGAGGTACTGCCCAGGGAGGAACTTCAGACGGCCTCGTGCACGGAACGTCAGCTCCTGCGCGGTCGGGGTGACGAACTCGCGCTTCTCGAGCGTCAGCCGCACCGAACCGCGCACGGCGAAGGCGAACGCGAGCAGGTTGCCGACGAGCAGCGCACGTTCCTGTCCGAGTGAGAACAGGTCGCCGATCATGATCGGCCAGCCCGCCAGGACTCCGACCAGGGCGGCGACGGAGAACTGCTGCCACCGCCGCGGCGGCATCGTCAGCGGCTCCGACAGCATGAATGCCCCGAGGAACAGGTACGGCGACTGCAGCACGGCCAGCGACAGCGCCTGGAGGGCGTTGAAGTCCAGAGCGTTCTGCTGAGCGAGGATGCTCTGCCGCACGACCGAGACGCCGACGGCGATGAGCAGGAACACCAGGATGACGCGCACCTTCTCGGTGCGCCAGAGCACGACGAGACCGAGCAGCAGCACGGGAACCGCGAGCGCCGGAGTGCCCACCCACCACGCCGAGAACGTCCCGAGCCCGGCGATCGTGACGACGGCTGCGCCGAACGCGGCCGGGTTGAGGATGTGCCGACCGCGCCACGCGATCACGTACTTCGAGATGCTGGCGAGGGCACCGGCGAGCGCGAGTCCGCCGAGGGCAGCCGGCGTCAGCCCCGGCTGGAGCACGAAGAGGAGGATGAGCGCGGTCACCAGCGAGGACTCGATACGCCAGGGCAGGCGGAGCAGTCGCTGGGCTGCCGCATCGACGACCGAGATCACGACGGCCAGAACGCCGAAGGACGCCACCAGCGCCAGGGGATCCGGTGCGACCAGATCGAAGAACGAGAGCACCAGGGCGAGCGCCGCGAGCGTCAGCAGCGAGAACAGCACGAGCCGGTACATCGAGATGCCACCGAGGACGGCGAGAACGCGCTGCCGCGCGGCGGTGAATGAGGTGATCACGACTTCTACTCTTCCCTACTTCGGCGGTGCGGGGCGTGTCCGGTCGGTGGCGATGAACAGCTCGGCTGGGCATCCGGGCGAGCGCTCCACACGACCGTCGGTCGCCATTCGCACCCACTCGACGCCCCAGGACGCGGCGAGCTCCGGCCCTCCGTCGAAGAACAGCGCCGTCGCCACGGCATCCGCCGACATCGCATCGGGAGCGATCGCCCAGGTCGCCGCCCATGTGCGCACCGGAACTCCCGTGCGGGCATCGAGCACATGGTGCAGTCCGTCGCCCCAGGCTCGTCGGTTGACGGCCGACGCGCAGAGCGCCGCGTCCTGCAGTGTCACGACCCCGATGGCCTTGGTCGCGTCGTACGGATGCTCCAGCCCGACGCGCACCGCCGCTCCCCGCACCCGGAGGTCACCTCCGCCGTCGACGACGAGATCTACGTCGACGGAATCGAGAACCTCCATCACCCGATCGACGAGACGCCCCTTGCCGAGAGCGCCGACGTCGATGAGGGCCGGCGCGGAGAGCGTCACCCGGTCCGTGGACCAGTCGAGCCGCTGCAACCAGTCGACAGGGGCTGCGCGTGGCTCTCGCGGCGTCAGCGAGTATTCGGCGTCATAGCCGAGAGCGTTGAGACTCTCTCCGACCAGCGGATTCACGGCACCCGCAGTCGCCTCGGAGAGCTCGCGATAGGCGTCGAGCATCGCCCCGGCATCCGCCGCAGTGAGCGACCCTCCATCGACGCTCAGCCGGGTGACGAGCGAGTCCGCACGGAACCGTGACCACTCACGATCGAAACGATCGATGGTGGCGGTGACGGCGGCGCGGGCATCCGCGGGGAGCTCCGCGCTCGAATCGATCTCCCAGCGCGTGCCGATCGCCTCGAATCGCCAGACGACCATGGGGCCTAGGCCGCGGCCTCTTCCTTGATCGTCTCCAGCGCCTGGTTGAAGCCGCCGCTGGTCAGCGACGAGCCGGCCACTTTGTCGACCTTCAGTTCATCGAGCGGCACACCGGTGACGACGTCGGCGATGCCGTCGATGAACTGTCCCTGGAACTGCTTGGTCTCCGGCGCCTGCGGGTCGCCGGTCACCTCGACGTCGGTCACGACGCCTTCCGCCAGCGTCAGGGTCACGGAGACCTTCTCGACGGTCTCGGGGGTCTGGTACGAGCCTTCGGCGGTGTACGTTCCGTCCTTGTACGCGGAATCGGTCGCCGCATCGTCGGACGGTGCGGAACTGGTCGTGGACTCCGGACTCGTGGCCGTGTCGGTGTTGCCCTCTGCGTCAGCGGGAGCCGAGCAGCCCGCGAGGACGAGAAGTCCTGCGATGCCGGCGAGCGCTGCGCCCTTGCGGACGGAAGTCGGTACGGTCGTGCGGATCATGATGGCCCTCCCGGCTGAGTGTCTTTCGATGGGATGTCGATTTTACGACGATAGAAAGCAGACCTATGCGCGGGCTGTGCCGAGTCCGACTGTTACGCGTCGCCGCCGAACATGCTCGTGACGGAACCGTCCTCGAAGACCTCGTGGATGGCGCGAGCGAGCAGCGGTGCGATCGGCAGGATCGTGAGCTTGTCCCAGCGGCGGGATTCGGTGAGCGGGATCGTATCGGTGACGACCACCTCGTCGATCGACGCGTCCTGCAGCCGTTCGCTGGCCGGATCGCTGAAGATCGCGTGGGTCGCGGCGACGATGACCCGGTGCGCACCTGCGGCCTTGAGCGCTTGTGCAGCCTTGACGATCGTGCCGCCGGTGTCGATCATGTCATCGACGAGCAGGCAGGTGCGGCCTTCGACCGTGCCGACGATCTCATGCACGGAGACCTGATTGGCGACGCGCGGGTCGCGGCGCTTGTGGATGATCGCCAGCGGCGCCCCCAGGCTGTCCGACCAGGTGTCGGCGACGCGCACCCGGCCCATGTCGGGCGAGACGACGGTGAGGATCTCGCGATCTTCAGGGCTCAGCGTGCGCTTGAAGTGCTCGAGCAGCACCGGCTTCGCGAACAGGTGGTCGACGGGGCCGTCGAAGAAGCCCTGGATCTGGGCGGCGTGCAGGTCGACGCTCATGACACGGTCAGCGCCGGCGGTCTTGAGAAGATCGGCGACGAGGCGGGCGCTGATCGGCTCTCGACCGCGGCCCTTCTTGTCCTGACGCGAATACGGGTAGTACGGGGCGACCACGGTGATGCGCTTCGCCGACGCGCGCTTGGCGGCATCGATCATGATCAGCGTCTCCATCAGCCATTCGTTGACCGGTTCGCCGAACGTCTGGATGAGGAACAGGTCGCAGCCGCGGATCGACACCTCGAAGCGGGCGTAGATCTCGCCGGAGGCGAAGGTGCGGTGCTCGGTCGGAGCGAGCTCGGTACCGAGATCCGCAGCGACGGCTGCGGAGAGCGCGGGGTGGGAACGGCCACCGGCGACGACCAGCCGCTTCTTCGTCTTGGCCACGAGTCCCGGCGCGATGCCGTTGTCGCGATCCAGATCGACCGTCTTCTTCTTGCGCGCCATGGTCCGCCTATTCCGCCGTTTGTTCCCGAGCCGCAGCGTCCGCTGCGCCCGTTCCTGCCCTGTTCTTCTCGACCCACCCCTCGATGTTGCGCTGAGGAGCGACGCTCATGGCCAGAGCGCCGGCAGGGACATCCTTGCGGACGACGGCGCCGGCAGCTGTCTTCGCACCAGCCCCAAGCCTAACGGGAGCGACCAGCACTGTGTGCGACCCGGTGTGCACCGCGTCGCCGATCTCGGTGCGGTGCTTGTTCACATCGTCGTAGTTCGCCGTGATCGTGCTCGCGCCGAGGTTCACGCCGCGGCCGATCGTCGCATCGCCCACGTATGACAGGTGCGGCACCTTGCTGCCCTCGCCGATCTCGGCATTCTTGGTCTCGACGTAGGCGCCGATCTTGCCCTTCGCACCGAGGACGGTGCCAGGGCGCAGGAACGAGAACGGCCCGACCGTGGCCTCGGCACCGATCACGGCCAGCGTGGCGTCGGTGCGGCGAACGATCGCGTCCTCCCCGACCTCGCAGTCGACGAGAGTCGTGTCGGGGCCGATGATGGCGCCTTCGGCGATCGTGGTCGCCCGGAGGATCTGCGTGTTCGGCAGGATCGTGACGTCGGGTGCGAGCGTGGCGTCGTCGTCGATCCAGGTGGTGGCCGGATCGATGACGGTGACGCCGGCGACCTGCCAGCGGCGCACGATGCGGGCGTTCAGGAGGCGCCCCACTTCGGCGAGCTGCGCGCGGTCGTTGACGCCATAGGTGACGGTGACATCGGAGACGACGGATGCCGCGACGCGGTCTCCGTCGCGGCGGAGCAGTCCGGGGACATCCGTGAGGTACATCTCCCCTTGCGCGTTGTCGACGCCGACCTGGGGAAGGTACCGGCGCAGCGTCGCGGCGCGGAACACGTACATACCGGCGTTGATCTCGTTCACCGCGGCTTCTTCGGCCGTGGCGTCCTTCTGCTCGACGATCCGGTCGACATCGCCGTCGAGATCGCGGATGACGCGCCCGTAGCCTGCGGGGTCGTCCACCACGGCGGTCATCAGCGTCGCCGGGGCGCCCGCGTCGCGGTGGGCCGCGAGGAACTCCGAGAGAGCGTCGACGTCGGCGAGCGGGCAGTCTCCGGAGAGCACGAGCACATCACCGTCGAACTCGGCAGGCAGGGCATCGACAGCGACCTGCACGGCGCGACCGGTGCCGGGGATGTCGTCCTGGTCGATGAAGACGGCGTCCGGATACGACTCGCTCAGAACCGCCACGACCTGGTCGCGCTCGTGACGCACCACGACCTCGATGTGATCGGCGCCGAGCCGAGCGGCCGTCGTGAGCACGTGCCCGACGAGCGGGCGACCACCGATCGGGTGCAGCACCTTCGGCAGCCGCGATCGCATTCGGGTGCCTTGGCCTGCGGCGAGGACGATGATCGCGAGATTGTTCCCAGTCATGCTCCGCCGCCAGGATTCGAACCTAGACCTAACAGCTCCAAAGGCTGTCGTGCTGCCATTACACCACGGCGGACCACGGCCCTCACGAGAGGTCCGCCTGACAAGTCTGCCATGACCTCGGCGCACTGCCTGCGGGAACGGTGCGAGAAGCGGTCGCGTCATCAGACCGAAATACGGAACTGGGATGCTGGTGATCATGACCATCACCATCGAGCGGGTCGAAACGCCCGTCCCGGCCGTCTCCGAGTTCATCACCGCGCATCACGCGGAACTCGTGGGCACCGCACCGCCGGAGAGCTGCCATGCGCTGCCGTTCGAGCGGCTGCTCGCACCGGGCGTCCGGCTCTTCGCCGCATTCGAGGACGATCGGGCCGTCGCCTCAGGTGCGCTGGCAACCGTGGATGACGATCATGAAGAGTTGAAGTCGATGCGCACCGACCCAGGGATGCGCGGTCGCGGACTCGGCAGGATGATGCTGACGTTCCTGATCGACGACGCGGCGCGACGCGGCATCCGACGGCTCTCGCTCGAAACCGGCAGCGACGACTTCTTCATTCCCGCCCGGACGCTGTACGCGGGCGCCGGGTTCGTCGAGTGTGCGGCGTTCGGACGGTATCTGCCGGACCCGCACAGCACGTTCATGACGCTGTCGCCGGTGCACTCGATGTCCCCGCCGAAACCGGCGCACACGCGATAATGGAGAGATGAGCGCAGCGGACGAAGTCGATCGGATCGTCGGCGCATGGAACACCCAGCGGCCCGATCTCGACTTCTCACCGCTCGAGGTCCTGTCGCGGATGGATCGGCTCTCCCGCCACCTCGACCGCGCCCGTCGTGACGTCTTCCGCCGCAGCGACCTGGAGCCGTGGGAGTGGGACGTGCTCTCCGCGTTGCGCCGAGCCGGTGCTCCTTTCCAGCTGTCTCCGAAGCAGCTGATGCAGCAGACCCTCGTCTCCAGCGGCACCATGACGAACCGCATCGACCGCCTGGTGGGCCGTCGTTTCGTGCACCGCGAGGCCGACCCGGTCGACGGTCGCAGCATCCTGGTGACACTCACCGATGACGGACGCACCAGGGTGGATGCCGCGATCACGCGTCTCGTCGATGTCGAGTCCGACCTTCTCCAGGCGCTGTCCCGCAGTGATCGGGACCGGCTGGCCGGCCTGCTGCGCAAGCTCAGCCTGAGCTTCGACGCCTGAGACCGCCGTCGGGGGCCGACCCGCCCGGCCCCCGAGCTGCGATCACGCGTCGCGATCGATGACGACGACGACCTTTCCGGTCACCCTCCCCGACTCGACGCGCTCCTGCGCCGCGACGAGCTCATCGAGACCGAACTCCGAGTCCAGGTGCACCTCGACCTCTCCGGCATCCGCGAGCGCGGCGATCTCAGCCAGCTGCCCGCCGGACGCTGCGACGAGGATCCGTTCGACCGGCGCAGCGCCCCATTCGGCGAGCAGGGCGCTGTCGTCCGCTGAGAGACCGGTGATGGTGATGACAGCGGTTCCCTCGGTGACCGTGCCGCGCGGGGGCAGCATGCCGTCCACGGTCACGATCACTGCGTCGACGCGGTTCAGCGAGGCGAGACCGTGCTCGTCCCGATAGTCGACGACGTGGTCCGCACCCCAGCTGCGCAGGAGTTCGTGCTTCGCCGCGCTGGCCGTGGCCGTCACCTCGGCTCCCCTGGCCTTCGCCAGCTGGATCGCCAGGTGCCCCACTCCCCCGGCACCGCCGAGCACGAGCACCCGCTGCCCCGCGCCGACGGCGGCGGCCTCCAGCGCCTGCCACGCGGTCAGCGCAGCGAGCGGTGCAGCGCCGGCCTGGGCGATCGTCCACGCGTCCGGGGCGGCAGCGAGGTCGCCCGCTGCGACCACCGCGTACTCGGCCAGCGTGTGCGCGGCGGCCGGGAATGCAGCGAGAGCGAATACCCGATCGCCGGGTGACCACGCGCTCACATCCGGCGCGACCGTCGCGACGACGCCGGCCACGTCCCAACCCGGTCGATCGGAATACGTGATCGGTCCGAAATCGGTGGCCGCCGCGCGGATCTTCACGTCGACCGGATTGAGCCCGGCCGCGCCGACCTTGACGACGACCTCGCCAGGACCGGGGGTCGGGATGGCGATATCGGTGATCGAGATGACCTCCGAAGCGGGTCCCGCACCGGAGTACTTCACTGAACGCACGTGGTCTGCCTTTCATTCGAGCGGCCGATCCGGCCGCAGCATCCAGCCTGTCGTGTCATCCGACGGCCCAACAGTGGCCATAAAGACAATATGTGTCACGATATAGCCATGCATCGAGTCGTGATCGTCGCTCTTCCCGGCGTCTACCCGTACGAGCTGGGCATCCCCTCTCGTTTCTTCCGCGCCGCTCGTCGCGACGGGAAGCCGCTGTACTCGGTCACGACCTGCAGCCTGGATGGCGGACCGGTGCAGACCAACGCCGATTTCTCGATCACTCCGTCGGCGGATCGGAGCGCACTCGCGACCGCCGACACCATCATCGTTCCGCCGTGGAGCGCCGCTGAGACCTCCGGTGACCCGATCGGCCTCTCGGAGTTCGCCGAACGACGCGTGGTCAGCTATTGCACCGGCGCATTCACGGTCGCGGCCTCCGGTCTCCTGGACGGCAAGGAGGCGACCACCCACTGGCACGCCTCCGCCGACTTCGCAAAGCGCTTCCCCCAGGTGCGCCTGCGGCCAGACGAGCTGTTCGTCGACACCGGCACGATACTGACCGCCGCAGGCGCCTCGGCAGCGGTCGACGCGACGATGCATCTGATCGCGCGCGATCACGGCGCCGCGGTCGCTGCGACCGTCTCGCAGATCACCCTCGCAGCTCCCCACCGCGGAGGCGGGCAGCGTCAGTTCATCGCGCGGCCGACCATCGCGCCGCCGAACAGCGGCTCCGCCAGCGACATCCAGAACTGGCTGATGTCCCGGATCGACGAGCCGCTCGTGCTGAATGCCGTCGCCGACCGGTTCGGAATGAGCGTACGAACCCTGACCCGGCGCTTCCGAGCCGAGACCGGCCGCACCGTCGGCGACTGGTTCGCCGACGCCAGGGTCGATCGCGCGCGCGAACTCCTCGAGACCAGCGACCTCCTCGTCGATGATGTCGCCGCCCGCTCGGGCTTCGCAACATCGGCGTCGCTGCGCAAGCACTTCCGCGATCGGATCGGGCTGTCGCCTCACCAGTATCGATCGCGCTTCACCCAAGCCGTCTAGGCTGGTGCGAATGGCCATGCTCTCCCCTCTTCCCGTGCGCAATGGCGTCGGCGCCACGCGTCTGCACGTGCCGCTCGACGGTCCATGGGAGACGGTGTCGGACTACATGGTCGAGCGGTTCTTCCACCTCGATCCCGAGGCTCTGCTGGCTCGTTTCGACGACGGCGAGATCGTCGCCCGCGACGGCAGTGCGGTGCGCCGCGACGCGCCCCTGGGCGCCGAAGAGTTCATCTGGTACTACCGCGAACCGCCCGAGGAGAAGCGCATCCCGTTCGAGGTGGAGGTGCTCCATCAGGACGAGAATCTGGTGGTCGTCGACAAGCCGCACTTCCTGCCGACGACGCCCGGCGGCAGGTATCTGCAGAACTCGGCGCTGGTGCGATTGCGCATCGCCCTCGGCATCCCGGACCTCGCCCCGATGCACCGGCTCGACCGCGCGACGGCCGGACTCCTGATGTTCGCCACGCGGCCCGAGACCCGTGGCGCGTATCAGCTGCTGTTCGAGAACCGTCGCGTGGAGAAGGTCTACGAAGCGGTGTCGGCTCGGCCGCTGGACTGGGACGGATCCCGATTCCCGCTCGTCTATCGGAACCACATCGTCAAGCTCCGGGGACAGGTCTGCGTCGAGGTCGACGACGAGCGCGAACCGAACTCCGAGACGCTCATCGAGCTGCTCGGCGACGATGATCGGGTCGTGCACACGCTGCTCCGACCGCACAGCGGCAAGATGCACCAGCTCCGCGTGCACCTGGCAGCCCTCGGTCTCGGCATCCTGAATGACGGCTTCTATCCGACCCTGCTTCCGGAGACGCCGGACGACTTCGACCGGCCGCTGCAGCTGCTCGCCCGCGAGCTGCGGTTCGTCGATCCGCTGAGCGGTGAGGATCGCGTGTTCACGACGCGGCTGACGCTGCAGGACGCGCCGGCTCGCTGAGTTCTCGAAGAAGTCAGCGCCGCATGATCTTGCGCGCCAGCCTGTTGCCGAGCAGCTGCACGAGGTGCACGAACACGACGATGAGCACGATGGCCGCCCACATCACCACAGGTTCGAACTGTCGGAAGCCGTAGATCTGGGCGAAGGCACCGAGACCGCCGCCGCCGATGAGGCCGGCCATCGCCGTCATGTCGATCAGCGCCACGATGATGAAGGTGTAGCCGAGGATGAGCGGCCCGAGCGCTTCGGGGATCGCGACGGTGAAGAGGATGCGCCAGGGGCCGGCCCCCATCGCGCGCGCCGCCTCGATGACGCCGGGCGACACCGAGACGAGGTGCTGTTCCACGATGCGTGCGATCGCGAAGGATGCGGCCAGCCCGATGGCGAACGCACCGGCGTTGGTGCCGATACCCACCCCGATGACGGCACGCGCGAGCGGCTGGGAGACCGCGGCGATGAAGATGACGAACGGAATCGGTCTGAAGAAGTTGATGATCGTGTTCATCACGATGTTCGCCGGCCGATTCGGGAGGATTCCGCCGCTACGGGTGACGTAGAGCACGACCCCCCAGACGAGACCGAGGATGCCGCCGAAGACGAGGGCGATCGACGTCATGTACAGCGTCTCGAGTGCGGCGACCCAGAACTGGGGCCAGAGTTCGTTCAGGCGATCCATCAGCGGGCCTCCTCTCGCGAGATCTCGGTCACTTCGACGCGCTGACCGATGACCTCCAAGGCCCGGTCGATCGCCGCCGCATCGCCGCGGATGGCCAGCGTCAGGTGCCCGAAGGCCCGACCGCGGATGTCGTTGATGCCGCCGAAGACGAGCTCGAACTCGAGGCCCTCCTGCGCGAGATCCAGGAAGACCCTGGCCTGTGAGGTGCTGCCGTCACGGAAGGAGAACGTCACCAGGCGGCCGGTGTGCCGCTCGCGCAGCACGGACAGCTCGGAGGGCGACGGGATGCCCTTGACGACAGTGCCGACGAAGCGTTGCGATGCCGGGTTCTGCGGGGCGGAGAACACATCGAACACGTCGCCCTGCTCGATGACGCGTCCGGCCTCCATGACGGCGACCTTCGTGGCGATCGTCTGGATGACGTCCATCTCATGCGTGATGATGACGATGGTGACGCCCTGCTCCTGGTTGACGCGCTTGAGGAGGTCGAGGACCTCGTGGGTCGTCTGCGGATCCAGTGCGCTGGTGGCCTCGTCGGCCAGCAGGATGGCCGGTCCCGTCGCGAGCGCCCTGGCGATGCCGACGCGCTGCTTCTGCCCGCCGGAGAGCTGCTCGGGGTAGGCCTTCGCCTTGTCGCTGAGCCCGACGAACGACAGCAGCTCGGCGACGCGGGCCTCGATGTCTGCCTTCGACCAGCCGGCGAGCTTCAGCGGGTAGGCGATGTTCGCCTTCACGCTCTTCGCGGAGAACAGGTTGAACTGCTGGAAGATCATCCCGATCCCGCCGCGGACGCGGCGCAGTTCGCGCTCGTCCAGCGCGGTGATGTCGACGCCGTCCACCGTGATGGTCCCGCCGGTGGCGGGTTCGAGCGCGTTGATCAGCCGCACCAGGGTCGACTTGCCCGCGCCCGAGTAGCCGATGATGCCGTAGACATCGCCCTTGTCGATACTGAGTGTCACATCGTCGACGGCGACGGCGACGACGTCGCCGGCGCCTCTGTCGGACGACGGATACGCCTTCGAGACGTTCGTCAGGCTCACGATCGGCATGGGATCTCCGGTGTTGATCGATGGATACGGCGAATCGGGCGACGCGATGTGCGCCGCCCGATTCTCTCGCATTTCGGCTGAACGAAGGGTCTCAGCCCTTCTGAGCCTCGGTGTCCTTCTCGACCTTCTTCAACGAGGCGACGAGGTCCTTGACCGGAGTCTGCAGCGAGACGTTGGTGTTGCCGGAGGACTCCGCGAGTCCCGCCTGCACAGCCTCGTCGGTCTGGAAGATCTCCACCAGCTTCAGATACGTCTTGTTGTCGGCATCCTCTGCGCGGGCCGCGAAGATGTTCACGTACGGCAGCGCATTGGAGTCTTCCGGGTCATCCTGGGCGATGGCGTCGTCGAAGGTGAGCCCGGCATCGGTCACGAAGTCGTTGTTGATGATCGCCGCGGCGACATCCGGCAGCGAGGTGGGGATGAGCGCCGCTTCGAGCGCGGTCACCTGGACCTTCGACTTCGCGGTGTCGACATCCGCGAGGTCGGAGAAGATCGTTCCGCCGCTCTTGAGCTCGACGAGACCGGCCGACTGAAGGACGAGCAGTGCGCGCGCCTGGTTCGTGGCATCGTCCGGAACGACGACCGTCTCACCCTTGGGGATGCTCTTCACGTCGTCGTACTTCTTCGAGTACAGCCCCAGCGGGAAGATCGCTGTCGAGCCGATGACCGTGAGGTCCTTGCCCGAAGCGACGTTGTAGCCCGCGAGGTACACGATGTGCTGGAACTGGTTCAGGTCGAGCTCACCTTCGGCGAGCGCCGGGTTCGGCTGCTCGTAGGAGCCGAAATCGACGAGCTCGACCGTGATTCCCTCATCGGCGGCCGCGTCGACGAACGCTTCCCACTGCGGCTCACCCTTGCCGACGACACCGATCTTCACGGTCTCGTCAGCCGGAGCGTCTGCGCCGTCTGAACCGGCGCCGGACGTCGCCGTGGCGCAGCCGGACAGCGCGATGAAAAGCGGGACCGCGGCGAGCGCGGCGATGATGGATGTGGAGCGACGGGACATGACTTTCGGGTTCCTCTCGTGGGGGGACTCCGCAACGCTAAGCGGGGTACCTCACGCGCGCGGAATCGAGCTGTCACAGAGCGTCACAGCCTCGAAAGATCAGTCGAGCTGTTCGGTGAGCTCGAACCAGCGCAGCTCCAGCTCCTCGATCTCGGCCTGCTGCGCACTGATGGCCTTCATCTTCGTGCCGAGACCCTCATAGTCGCCCTGGTCGTGCTCGGCGAGGGCCTGCTTCGCCGCATTCACCTGCTGTGTCAGCTTCTGGATGCGCCGCTCGAGGGACGCGATCTCCTTCTGCGCCGTGCGGAGCGCTGCACCGTCGAGGCTTGCGGATGCCGATGCGGTCGCGACCGCAGAGGGCTTGGCATCCCGCTCCAGCGTGCGCAGCCGGAGGTACTCGTCCACGCCACCGGGAAGGTGACGCAGGTGCCCTCCCAGGATCGCGTACTGCTGGTCGGTGACGCGTTCCAGGAAGTATCGGTCGTGGGACACGACGATGAGGGTGCCCGACCACGAATCGAGGAGGTCCTCGATCGCGGCGAGCATGTCGGTGTCGAGGTCGTTGGTCGGCTCGTCGAGGATCAGCACGTTGGGCTGGTCGAGCAGCACCAGGAGCAGCTGCAGGCGGCGCTGCTGGCCACCCGAGAGGTCCTTGACCGGAGTCGACAGCTGCGCCGAGTCGAAGCCGAGCCGTTCCAGGAGCTGCCCTGGCGTGAGGTCCTGCGCCTTCGATCCGGCGCCGAGGGTGTACGAGGTGCGCAGCCGCGAGATGACGACCCTCACCGGCTCCTTCCACACCTCGGTGAGCTCATCGAGGCGCTGCGTGAGGGTCTTCACCTTCACGGTCGTGCCACGCTTGACCCGCCCGGCGGTGGGGGCGACGGTTCCCGAGATCAGGCCGAGCAGCGTGGACTTGCCGGCGCCGTTGACCCCGAGGATTCCGGTGCGCTCCCCCGGCGCGATGCGCCATTCCACGTCGCGGAGCACTTCGCGCGACGGCGCGGATTCCGTCGCCGGGAAGGTCACACTGACGTCGAGGAGGTCGACCACGTCCTTGCCGAGTCGCGAGACGGCGAGAGACTGCAGCGACACCTTGTCGCGGATCTCCGGAACGTCAGCGATGAGCTCGTTGGCCGCGTCGATGCGGAACTTCGGCTTCGCGGTGCGCGCGGGGGCGCCGCGGCGCAGCCAGGCGAGCTCCTTCTTGGCCAGGTTCTGCCGCTTGGCCTCGGTGGCCGCGGACATCCGGTCGCGCTCGACGCGCTGCAGGATGTACGCCGCATACCCGCCCTCGAAGGGCTCGACGATGCGGTCGTGCACCTCCCACGTCTCGGTGCAGATCTCGTCGAGGAACCAGCGATCGTGGGTCACGACCATGAGCGCACCGGAATTCGCGGCCCAGCGCTTCTTGAGGTGCCCGGCGAGCCAGGTGATGGCTTCGACGTCGAGGTGGTTGGTGGGCTCGTCGAGGGCGATGACATCCCAGTCGCCGGTGAGGAGCTTGGCGAGCGAGACACGGCGGCGCTGACCACCACTGAGGGAGAGGACCGGAGCATCCCAGGCGAGATCCTTCAGGAGGCCCTCGATGACATCCCGGGTGCGAGCATCCCCCGCCCATTCGTATTCAGGCGTGTCGCCGACCACCGACTCTGCGACGGTGAGCGAATCGTCGAGAGTGTCGGCCTGATCGAGCACACCGATGGTCGTTCCCTTGCGGACCGTGACGCGTCCCGCGTTCGGCTGCTTGAGACCGGCCAGCATGCCGAGGAGGCTCGATTTTCCGTCGCCGTTGCGACCGACGATGCCGATGCGATCCCCCTCTTCGATTCCAACGGTGACGGAGTCGAAGACGACCCTGGTCGGGTACTCGAGATGGAGGCCTTCGGCCCCGAGAAGATGTGCCATGTTGCTATCCAGGGTAGTTGGCCTGGATGCGAGGATCCTGCGCCGGCCTTTGTATCTCCATCGTGATACAAGTTGTGATAGACATATGACACAACTCATCGATCGGAGACGACAATGCCGCAGAGAAGCACTTTCATGTTCGGCCCGATGGAACTCGTCGGTGCGGCCTTGTCGCTCCCCCTGTTCTCCTTGGTGATCGCCGTGATCATCGCCGGGGGCATCCTCGTCTTCGCGACTCGGCAGAGGCACGGGACTCGTGTCGCTGCACCGACTCCCCACCCCGTAACCCAATCGGTCACGGCGAGATACCTGCCCGAGCAGCGCGCCCTTCGCGTCATCGCGATCGCCGTGGCCCTCGTCTTCGCGGTGGAGAACATCGTTCGCGGATACGTCCTCGCCATGTCCGACCAGATTTCGTGGTGGCGATACGCCACTCCCGTCTTCTCAGCATTCGTCGGCATGGTCGTGATCTTGGGAATGGTCGCGATTCGAGGAACGACGCAGCCTGAGGTCCCCGTCGTGCCCGCATCCCGTCGCACCTGGACGAGTTTCAGCCCGCGACCGGGCCTCATCGGCGTGTGTCTCGCACTGCTCGCCCTGGCGGCGACGACCATCGCCGCGGGGCTGTCTTCATCGGCTGATGATCACGGCCGATACATCTGGCTGGAGATCCCCGTGCCCAACGAAGCCGCGATCGACCCGATCCGCCCGTGGTTCTATGGCTGGGCCTACGGTGTTCCGGTGCTGATCTGCCTCGCCGCTCTCTCTTTCGCGACCTGGGCGGTGCTCCAGCGCAACGCGGAGCGCCCCTACATCCGGCCCGAGACCGTCGCCGCCGAACGGGGCGCCCGTCGCGAGGTCGCCATCGGCGCCGTACGCGTCGCGACCGCCGGCATCCTGCTCGCACTGGCCGGCGCCTGGCGGTTCATCGCAAGCGCCGGATCGGGCTCGACGCTGGTGATCGAGGGCCAGAACGGGGGTGCGCCCTACGACATGACGTGGCGGTATGCGGAACTCGCCATCGCCGCCGGCTGGTTCGCACCGATTCTCGAGGTCACCGCATTCGTGCTGCTCCTGCTCGTCGCTATCCGTCCGCGTCGCGCGCTCGCCGCCCTTTCCTCACCGGACCAGACCGACGTCCAGGCCCACGCAGAGGCCGCGCTGTGACCGAGCGTCCCCTCCTGTCTTCGACAGAGGAGGGAAGCCCGGCCATGGACATCTATCGGCAGCTTCGCGGACTCATCGTCTCCGGTCAGCTGGGCGCGAATGAGCGCCTGCCGACCGTGCGCCAGACGGCGAACGACCTCGGTGTCGCCGCCGGGACCGCAGCGAAGGCCTACAAGATGCTGGAGCAGGACGGCCTCGTCGTCAGTCGCACGGCCGCCGGAACCCGCGTCGCCGAGTCGGCCGCTGTCCTCCCCCTCTCCGTCATCCGGCACATTCGGGATCTGGTGGCCGATGCCGTCTCGACGGGGGTCGAACCCGACGACGTGATCGACGTCCTGCGCGCCGTCTGGCGAACCGACGCCCCCTGAACCGAGCGCTCAACCGACCCGCCCAACCGCCCAGCGCCGTGCAGACGACCAATCTCGACGAGTGCACTTTGCCCGTTCCGACAAGGCCTGAGGAGACCCCCACCGGAAGACTTCGGTCATGGACAACGAGACCCTCGCGCAACTCCTTGCACAGCTCGTCGCACAATCGGCAGACCCCTCCGGCCCCGGTCTCGCCGTGGGGATCTACCACGGCGGGACGTTGACCGCTCACGCCGAGGCCGGACTGGCATCAGTCGAGTTCGGCGTCCCTATCGACGAGGACACCCGTTTCGACATCGCCTCGATGAGCAAGCAGTTCGCGGCGACCGCTGTGCTGCTCCTCGCCCGTGACGGACTCATCGACCTCGAAGACGACATCCGATCGCACCTGCCGGAGCTGCGGCTGACGACGCCCGTGACGATCACGCAGTGTCTGCAACATACCGGCGGGCTGCCGGAATGGCTGCAACTCACCGAACTCACCGGGCGTCCCCTCACTCGGATCACCCAGAACCAGACGCTGGAGTTCGTCGCCGGCCTTGCGACCCTCAACTTCACCCCCGGCTCGTCCTTCAACTACTCCAACACGGGGTATGTCCTCGCCGCCTCGCTGGTGCACCGGGTCACCGGTCGCACCCTCGGCGAGTTCGCCGCTGAACGGATCTTCGCCCCGCTCGGCATGCACCGCACCCTCTTCCGCGAGGACAGTCGCGCAGTGCTCTCGGAGTTCGCGTACGGATACGAGACGGTCGCCGACCACCTGCAGCGGGCGGACTCCGAGGAGTGCGCCGTCGGCGATGGAGGTCTGGTCACGAGCCTGAGCGAACTCGGCGCCTGGTTCCGCTTCCTGAGAGACGGTGACGCTCTCGGAGACGACATCCGCGACACGCTCGTCGACAGCACCCCGACCTTTCCCGATGGAAGCGTCGGGCCTTACGCCTACGGCATCTATCACGCCGATCTCGGAGGCGAGCGTGCGATCGGCCACGCCGGCGCCGTCGCCGGGTACCGCTCGCACCTGTACTACCTTCCCGAGAGCGACCTCGGCGTCGTCGTGCTGGCCAACCACTCCGCCGTGCGCCCTACTGTCATCGCGACGAAGGTCGCGCGCCACGCCGCCGGGGTTCCCGAGCCGGCCGCCCCCACACTCGTCGATGGTCGTGATGCCGCCGCCCCCGCAGGTGGATGGTGGATCATGCGCGGTGCCGATGAGTCGGTGTGCACCCAACCGCAGCCGGATGGCACCCTGACCCTGTCCGGATTCCAGAGCGGACACTTCCGGCTCGCCGACGACGGCTGGTGGTATGGCGATGATCGGGGAGAGGGACTCCAACTGCTGATCGACGCCGACCGGCTTCGCCTCCGCATCGACATGCGCCCTGGCCGAGATCTCACCTTCGAGCGCTGTGCCGCCCCGGATCCCTCCGCCGCTCCGCCGGTCGGAAGCTATCTCAGCCCCGAGCTCGGCACTCTCGTGACCATCGAGCCAGATGGAAGGTTCCGCATCGGCCTCGACCTCGTCGGTCGGATCGAGCCAGGCCCGGATGGCACGTTCAGCGCCGGCCAGGCCTCGGTGCGGCGCGATGGCGACGACGTCCTCCTCGGCGCCTTCGGCGTCGACGGAATGCGGTTCGTGCGACAGCCGGATGGCACCGTGATCGTGGGCGCCCCGCGGGGTCTCGAACGGTTGTGAAGGATTCCGGCTGGCACCCAGGGGCTTTCACGCCCGCGGCGTCGGCGAGCCCCCTCCAGACACGGCATCCTGGAATGATGACCGCCGAGACCTCACCGACCACCCTGGGAACCCTGTTGGACACCCTGGGGACGACCGTGCTCCGGCCTCTGGCACTGCCGGGAGGGCGCGATCGGGGTGCCGGGCATCCGGTGATCCTCGATCCGGACTCGAATGAGCACCACGGAGGCGACTCGATCGTGCTCGCTCCTGGCCGCCCCTCGGTCGAGCTGATGGATTGGGCTGCGGGCGCGGGCGCGGCCGCCATCGTCGTTCGCACCGGAGCGATCGACGCCGCGTCCTGGGGCCAGGCGGCCCGCCGCACGGGAGTGGCCGTGCTCGAATCCGCGCCCGACGTCGCCTGGGGTCGGCTCTACACGCTCATCGACGCGATCAAGACGATGTCCGGCCCGATCTCCGACGCCGACAACCGCCACTCCGCCGATCTTTTCCGGCTCGCGAACGACATCGCCCTGCGCACCGGCGGGGCCGTCTCGATCGAAGACCTGGCCATGCGCGTGCTCGCCTACTCGACGATCCCCGGGCAGGAGGTCGACGGGCTGCGGCGCGATGGCATCCTCGGTCGCCGCGTTCCGGATGACCCGACGAATGCCGAGGAGTACGCCGCAGTGCTCCGGTCGGTCACGGCCGTGCTCAGCCCTCCGACCGCCACAGTCCGCCCGCGCCTGGCGATCGCCGTGCGCGACCGGGGTGAGGCGCTGGGCAGCATCTGGGTCCTCGAGGGATCGACTCCCCTCTCCGAGGATGCCGCTGAGGTGCTCGCCGAGGCAGCACCGAGCGCGGCCGCACAGCTGGCGCGGTTCAACCTCGTCGCCGATGCGGACCGGAGACAGCGCACCGAAAGACTCGGGTGGTTGATCCGCGGTTCCGGCGCGACCGGGAGCATCGCGGAGCATTTCGGCCTGGAGCGATCCGGCGCGACGACGGTGATCGTCATCGATCGGATTCCCGAACAGCGCACCAGCCGCACCGGTGTCTCGATGCACACGGCAGCCGCCTATGTCGGCGATCTGCTGCGAACCGGTCTCTCGGCGTACCGGATCCCCGCGGCCGCCGGCGCGTTCGAGGGACGCGCGATGGCTGTGGCGGGGACCGTGGCTGACGCCACGGTTCTGCAATCCATCGTCGCAACCGTGCTCGCACGGGCGACGGAGAGCATCGGCGATGGCTGGCGCGCAGGTCTGAGCTCCACCCTCGCGGGACTCTCCGACATCCCCACCGGTGCCAAGCAGGCCGCGCACGCATGGCGCGTGGTGGCGAACATGCCAGGACACGGGGAGATCGGTCTGCACGAGAACCTCGGACCGGGGCTGCTCCTGATGGAGATCCATGCCACCGTCGGCCAGAGCGAACTCGTCGGCGGCGAACCACTCAGAACACTCACCGCGCACGACGCCGCCACCGGCACCGACTACGTCAAGAGTCTGAGCCGGTGGATCAGCGCGAACTATGACGTCGCCCGCGCCGCGGAGCTTCTCATGCTGCACCCGAACACGCTGCGGCATCGCCTGCGCCGCATCGCCGAAGTCATCGACATCGATGACCCCGACCTTCGACTCGTACTCGCGCTCCAACTGCGGTTGCGAGACATCGAGGAATCTGCGCGCTGAGTACGGAATGAGCCGCCCGGGCACCAGGCCCGGACGGCTCATCTGTTCCCGCAGAGTCGTTACTGGTACGACTTCACGATCTCCAGGAGGCTCGGAACGTTGGCGTACGCCTCGGCCGCGTTCTCCTTGGTCACGATCAGCGGCTCGAGCAGGTACGAGTCCACGATCTTCTTTCCGTTGTCGTACGACTCGGTGTCGTTGACGTCGACGTCCTCGCCCTTCTGCAGCTGGCCGACCATCTTGATGGCCTGCTCGACGAGGAGCGCGGTGTCCTTGTTGATCGTGGAGTACTGGATGCCCTCCATGATCGACTTCACCGACTCGACCTCGGAGTCCTGGCCGGTGACGACCGGAACGGTCTTGCCGGCCTGCTGCACCGAGGTGATGATGGCGCGAGCGAGCGTGTCATTCGGCGAGAGCACACCGTCGAGAGCCGTGTCGCCGCCGTACGATCCGGTGAGGATCGTGTCCATGCGGTTCTGGGCGTTCTCGGCGAGCCAGCCCTCGGTCGCGGTCTGCGCGATCTCGGACTGACCGGAGACGACCTTGAGCGTGCCGTCTTCGATCTTCGGCTGGAGCACGTCCATCGCGCCGTCGAAGAAGACAGCCGAGTTGGCGTCATCCGGCGAGCCGGAGAACAGCTCGATGTTGTACGGCGCCTCGTGGCCCGCACGCTCGGCGAGACCGTCCAGCAGAGCCTGCCCCTGCAGCTGACCGACCTTGAAGTTGTCGAACGCGACGTAGTAGTCGACGGCCTCGGTGTTCTCGATGAGACGGTCGTAGGCGATCACGTAGGCACCGGCATCCTTCGCCGCCTGCACCTGCGTGGCCAGCTGCTTGCCGTCCTTCGCGCCGATGATGATGACCTTCGCGCCACCGGTCACCATGGCCTGGATCTGGTTCTGCTGTTCCGCCACGGTGTTGCTCGCCGGCGCATACTGCACGTCGGCCTTGAACCCGGCCTCTTCCAGCCCGTCGGTGAACAGCTTGCCGGCGAGAACCCAGTTCTCACTGGTCTTGTCCGGAAGGGCGACGCCGATCGTCGATCCGGCCTCGAAGCCGGTCGTCTCCGCCTCGGTGCCGGTGCCGGTGTCGCCACCGCCGCGCTCACCGGAGCAGCCGGTGAGGGCGAAGGCACTCGCGGCGACGAGCGCTGTCGCCGTGATGATGATCTTCTTCATGTGATCTCTTTCTCTGGTATGCGACGGATGCCTCGCGCGTGTGCGCGACGCGAGGTGTCCGCCTACTTTCCGCTCGTCTTGTCGACGGCGGGGGCTTGATAGGTCTGATTGGGTTTGAAGGTCTCGGTCTCCGCATCCTCCGGCCGTCCACGACGACGGGTGAGGAAACCGATGAGAGACGGGCGGCCCTGCTGCTTGTTCCAGACGTCGATGGCGACGGCGAGCAGGAGCACGAGGCCCTTGATCATCGCGACGACATCGGCTCCCTGGCCGAGCAGTTGAAGGCCGTTGTTGAGGAAGGCCATCACGAGACCGCCGATGATCGACCCGATCACCGTGCCGATGCCGCCGGCGACCGCGGCGCCGCCGATGAACACCGAGGCGATCGCGTCGAGCTCCCAGCCGTTGCCGTCACCGGGGCCCGAGGCCTGCGAGCGGGCGACGAAGATCATGCCGGCCAGCGAGGCGAGCACCGACATGTTCATCATCACGAAGAAGTCGACCCAGCGGTCCTTGACGCCCGAGAGGCGAGCCGCCTGCCGGTTGCCGCCGACGGCGAAGATGTGCCGGCCGAAGACGGTGTTGCGCGTGACGAACGAGTAGATGATCACGAGCGCCAGCAGGATCAGACCCGAGACCGGGAAGCTCGTTCCGGGGCGTCCGGTGGCGAACAGCCAGCCGGCGCCGAGGATGACGACCGAGAGCAGCGTGACCTTGGTCGCGCTCACCCAGACCGGTGCACGATCCGAACCCATCTTCTTCTGGATGCGGCGCGTGCGGATCTCCCAGAAGATCACCCAGGCGACACCGATCAGAGCGAGGATCATCGTGGGCACGTTGAAGTTCAGCGGCAGCGCCACCTCGGGCAGGTAGCCGGCCCCGATGTACACGAACTCCTCGGGCACGGGGATCGACTGCGAGTTGCCGATGAACTGGTTCGCCCCGCGGAAGAACAGCATTCCGGCGAGCGTCACGATGAACGCCGGCACGCCGACGTAGGCGACCCAGAACCCCTGCCACGCACCCACCAGCGCGCCGACGCCGAGTCCGAGCAGGATCGCGAGCGGCCAGGGAAGATCCCAATCGGCCATCGCCTTCGCGACGATGATGCCGCTGAAGGCCGCCACCGAACCGACCGACAGGTCGATGTGGCCCATGATGATCACCATCACCATGCCGATCGCCAGGATCAGGATGAACGAGTACTGATTGATGACGTTGATCAGGTTGTTCGGCGTCAGGGTGGCGCCGTTCGGGTTCTTGATCATCGTGAGCACCTGGAAGAGCAGGATGATCACCAGGAGGCTGCCCAGGATGCCGAACTGGCGCAACGACGAGGTGCCGTTGCCGCCGAACATCTTGCGGATGTCGCCGAAGTGGAAGCCGCGCTTCTCGGTCTCGGTGGTCGTCGTGGTGCTCATGCGGATGCTTTCTGGGTAGCGGAGGTCATGCTGCGCATGACCTCTTCCGGGGTGGCCTGGTCGGAAGGGATGCAGTCGGTGACCCGACCCTCGAAGACGGTGTAGATGCGATCGGTGATGCCGAGCAGCTCGGGCAATTCGCTGGAGATGACGATGACGCCCTTGCCCTGGGAGGCGAGCTCGTTGATGATCGCGTAGATCTCGTACTTGGCGCCGACGTCGATGCCGCGGGTGGGCTCGTCGAGGATGAGCAGGTCGGGGTCGGTGAACATCCACTTCGCGAGCACGACCTTCTGCTGGTTGCCGCCCGAGAGCTTCGCGACGCCCTCCTCGACGGTGGGGGTCTTGATGCGCAGCGCCTTGCGGTAGCGCTCGGCGACGACGAACTCCTCCTGCTCGTTCACCACCCCGCGTTCCGCGATCTTCGACAGCTTCGCCGACACGACCGAACGCTTGATGGTGTCGAGCAGGTTGAGGCCGAGCGACTTGCGATCCTCGCTGACGTAGGCGAGGCCGTGCTTGATCGCCGAGGACACGTCCGACAGCACGATCTCCTGGCCGTCCTTGAACATGCGACCAGAGAGGAATGTGCCGTAGGAACGGCCGAAGATGCTCATCGCGAACTCGGTGCGGCCCGCCCCCATGAGGCCGGCGATGCCGACCACCTCACCACGGCGCACATTGATGCCCGAGCCCTTGACGACCATGCGCTCGGAGACGGTCGGGTGCTGCACCCACCAGTCCTTGACCTCGAAGAACACCTCGCCGATGTCGGGAGTGCGGTCCGGGTACCGGCTCTCTAGAGAACGGCCGACCATGCCGCGGATGATGCGATCCTCGTTGATCTCGCCCCGCGAGATGTCGAGGGTCTCGACCGTGCGGCCGTCGCGGATGATCGTGATCTCATCGGCGATCTGCTCGATCTCGTTGAGCTTGTGGCTGATGATGATCGACGCGATCCCCTTGGCCTTCAGCCCGAGGATGAGGTCGAGAAGATGCTGCGAATCGTTCTCGTTGAGGGCGGCGGTCGGCTCATCGAGGATGAGCAGCTTGACGTCCTTGTTGAGCGCCTTGGCGATCTCGATGAGCTGCTGCTTGCCGACGCCGAGGTGCTTGATCGCGACATCGGGATTCTCGTTGAGGCCCACGCGCGCGAGCAGCTCGAGCGCACGCTGCTTCTGCGCCTGCCAGTCGATCTTGCCGAAGCGCCGGATCTCATTGCCCAGGAAGATGTTCTCGGTGATCGAGAGCTCCGGGATCAGCGCGAGCTCCTGATGGATGATCACGACGCCCGCGTGCTCACTGGCCGCGATGTCCTTGAAGCGCTGCTCCTCGCCGTACAGGAGGATGTCGCCGTCGTAGGTGCCGTAGGGGTACACCCCCGAGAGCACCTTCATCAGGGTGGACTTGCCGGCGCCGTTCTCGCCGCAGATGGCGTGGATCTCGCCAGACCTGACGGTGATCGACACATCGGCGAGCGCCTTCACACCCGGGAACTCCTTGGTGATGCCCTGCATCTCCAAGATGGGGCCTGCTACGACCGGCAACGTTGCTGTTGTGCTCACGGATCTTCCTCGCGACGGGCGGTCACGTTCGATGTGACCGTTCACATTAGATTACATCGTCCGCTTCGGACGGGACTCTGTCAAGTCCTGGCGGAGATTTCGTTTCGCTACCGTGATGTGGTTGATTCACGGACGCGCAGCGTCGGATGCAGCTCGCCGAAGGACGGCGTCTCATCCCCACGGATCTGCGCGAGCAGAATCCGCACGGCACGACGCCCGAGTTCCGGGAACTCCTGGTGCACCGTCGTCAACGTCGGTGAGACGTGGGCGGCGACGGGGATGTCGTCGAACCCGACGACACTGACGTCATCGGGTACGCGGACCGCGGCATCCCGGAAGCCGTGCATCAGACCGATCGCCATCAGGTCATTCGCCGCGAAGACCGCGGTGAAGTCACGCCGACGCGCCAACTCCTGCCCCGCGAAATAGCCGAAATCAGCCGACCAGTCCCCGCGGATCGGCGGGAACGTCGGCAGGTCGGCCGCGCGCAGCGCCTCCAGATATCCGCGCATCCGCGACTCCGCCTCGATCCAGTCCTGCGGTCCGGCGAGGTGCAGGATCTCGCTGTGCCCGAGCGCGATGAGATGCTCGGTCGCGGCTCGCGCACCGGCCACCTGATCAGCAGACAGGCTCACTCCGTCCGAACCGGATGCGGTCTGGAGTGTGACGAACGGCAGGTCGACCGCCATCCCGCGCAGCACGTGGAAGACGCGCACCTGCGGAGCGAGGACGACGATCCCGTCCACCTGCTCACGGGCGAGCTGGCGCACCGCGTTGCCGATGGCCTCCGGCGTCGTGGCTGCGAGATTGAGCGTCGAGACCGAGTAGCCCTCCTCGCGCGCCGCATCCTCAATGCTCGCGATGGACGACGTCGGCCCGAACTCGCCGATCGTCGCGGAGAGGATGCCGAGGGTGTTCGACCGGCTCGTCACGAGGGCTCGAGCGGCCAGGTTCGGCCGGTAGTCGAGCACGGAGATCGCGTCGAGCACTCTCGCCTTCGTCTCCGGGCGGATGCTGGGGTGATCGTTCAAGACGCGGGACACCGTCTGATGCGAGACGCCGGCAAGCCGGGCGACGTCACGGATGCTCGGCAGGCGGGCACGCTCGGAAGCCGTCGACATCACAGCCTCCTCGCGTGTGCACGGTCACATGGGTACATTCATTATGTCGGTAGCGCCCGTTCCGCGCACCCTGTCGAGCCAGGAAGCGATGGGTTTCGCCCACCTCGCACGGAGCGGGTTGTCCGATCACACCGGAATCCGGCGGGGACTTCGTGTCGGAGCACCGGACACGAAGAGGACGGGATGCCACTGTGGCGTCGTGGACATCATTCTTCGCGGCGGGCGCGTCATCGACCCGGGAACCGACACCGATCAGATCGCGGACGTCTTGATCTCTGACGGCCGTGTGGTTGCGATCGGGAACGAGGTCGGGACTCGCACCGACTCGGAGACGATCGACGCCACCGGCATGATCGTGGGGCCCGGCTTCGTGGATCTGCACAGCCATGTGCACTCGATCGCCGGCCAGCGACTGCAGGCGATGGATGGGGTCACGACAGCGCTCGACCTCGAGGCCGGCCTCATGCCCGTCGCGGAGGCGACCGCCCGCGCGGAGCAGGAGGGGCGCCCGCTGAACTACGGCTTCTCAGCCTCCTGGGCTCAGGCTCGTGCATACGCGCACCTCGAGCGCGTTCCGGTCCCCGACATCCACGCCTCCATGGAACTTCTGGGAGATCCCGAGTGGCAGCGCAGCTCCAGCCTGTCAGAGCGCCGCCGCTGGCTCGGTCTGCTGGAGGGCGAACTCGCCGCGGGAGCGCTCGGCATCGGCGTCCTCATGGGCTACGCCCCGCGTACCGACCCCGACGAGTATCTCGATGTCGCCCGCCTCGCAGCGGCGGCTCGCACCCCGACATTCACTCACGTGCGAGAGCTGATCGAAGCCGACCCCGCGACACCGATCGACGGCACCGAAGAGCTTCTTCGCGCTGCCGGCGAGACCGGAGCCGCGATGCATCACTGTCACGTCAACAGCACTTCGCTCCGGCACGTGGATCGCGTTCTCCTGCAGATGGAGCGAACGATCGCCGCCGGATCCCGGGTGACCGTCGAGGCCTATCCCTACGGCGCGGGGAGCACGGCGATCGGCGCATTCTTCCTCGCCCCGGAGAAGCTTCCTGGCCTCGGCATCGCGCCGTCCGCTCTCGTGCTCGTCGAGACGGGAGAACGCATCGCCGATGAAGCGAGACTGCGCGAGATCCGTCGGACGGACCCCGCCGCGGCGTGCATCGTGACTTTCCTCGATGAAGCGGATCCGCTCGACCGCGCGCATCTGCATCGCTCCCTCGCTTTCCCCGACTCGATCGTCGCCAGCGACGCCATGCCCGTGTTCTGGCCTGCGCGCGACGGTGCACCGGCAACGCACGAGACGACGCAGTGGCCGCTGCCTCCTGGCGGTCAGACCCACCCGCGCACGGCGGGCACGTTCACGAAGTCGCTCCGACTGATGGTGCGCGAGTCGGAGACCTGGACCTGGCTCGAGGCGTTCCGACGATGCTCCTACCTTCCCGCTCGGGTGCTCGATGAGACCTCACCCGCCATGCGAGGCAAGGGGCATCTCCGCATCGGAGCCGATGCCGACATCGTGGTGCTCGATCCCGCGACCCTCACCGATCGCGCGACATATCTCGACCCCATCCGCCCCGCTCAAGGTGTCCGCCAGCTGTTCGTGAACGGCACCGCCGTGGTCAGAGACGGCGACATCGTGGCGGACACCTACCCTGGCCGAGCCGTACGAGGAGAACCGTGATGCTGAACGACCTGCAGACCTTCCTGGATCGCAGCGCCAGAGAACTGAACGTTCCCGGCGCCGTGATCGGCATCGTCGACGGCGACCAGGAGCACATCCTGACCACCGGGGTCGCCGCCACCGACACGGGAGCGGCCGTCACCGAGCGCACGCTCTTCCAGATCGGCTCGACGTCGAAGACGTTCACCGGCACGGTCGCGATGCACTTGATCGAGAACGGCCTGCTCACGCTCGACACGCGCGTGATCGACGTGCTGCCCGACCTCCGGCTGGCTGATGAGTCGGCGCTGCAGGAGCTTCGGATCCGGCATCTCCTCACGCACTCCGGAGGTTTCCTCGGCGATGCCGACGAGCTCGACGGCTGGGGCGATGACGCGCTCGCACGCAACATCGCCACCTATGGATCCCTCCCCCAGTTCTTCGCGCCCGGCACGATCGCGTCGTACAGCAACGCCGGGATGCGCCTCCTCGGTCGCGTGATCGAAGTCGTCACCGGCGAGACGTTCGAGAGCGCCGTACGGCGGATCGTGCTCGATCCGCTGGGGATGACCGAGACGTTCTTCTTCCCCTGGGAGGTCATGACCCGGCCGCACGCCGTCGGCCACGTGCCGGGTCGGGAAGGAGAGATGTCGACGCTTCCCCTTCTGGGCCTGACACGCGATATGAATGCCGAGGGCGGGATCGTCTCCTCGGTCGGAGATCAGCTCCGCTACGCCCGGTTCCACATGCGTGGAGAGACCGAGGGGAGCGCCCCGGTCAGCGATTCCACTCGACTGCGGATGCAGCAGCCGCAGGTCACTGCCGGTCCCCCTGTGGAGGCGATCGGATTCCCCTGGTTGCTCACCCGCCGCGGCGACACCAGAGTCGTGATGCACGGCGGAAACATCTACGACATCCAGTTGAGCGAGTTCCTCTTCGCTCCGGACCAGGATCTCGCGATCACCGTCCTCACCAACAGCGGAAGCGGCAAAGCCCTGGGCACACTGCTCATCGACTGGTGCTTCGAGCACCTCCGCGGCATCACCAGGACGCCTCCTCCCGTCACGCTCGGTGACACCGACGCCCTGGACGCCGTCACCGGAATCTACGACGCCGGACAATGGCATTACGACGTCACTCGCGTGGGTGACGCCCTCGAATTCGGCATGGTCCTCGCGCCGCACATCGTTGCGCTCGGCATTCCCGCCCGTCCGCCGATGCGAATCCGCGTGCGCGAAGATGGCGCGCTGATCACCGACGACGATCAGGCGGTCGGGCGCACTCTGACTCCCGCAGAGGGCGGTCCTGACCTGCTGCACGTCGGTCTGCGCGCAGTGCGTCGACGCTGATCCGATTCGCTTTGGCCTCGGCGAACGTCACGGCGAGCAAGTCTGGTCCTCGCGCACAACCAGCGGTGCCCCTCCCCCCGCATAGTCTCGGGCCAGTCGCCGTCGAAACCCCGAACGACGGCGCCTTCGATGAAGAGGAGCGCACATGTCCACGCTGTCCGAGATCGGCGCCTGGGTACAGGAAAACCTCGCCGAACTGATCGCCGCAGAACACGTTCCGGCAGCATCCGTCGGCATCCTCGCCGACGGCGAAGTCTTCACCACTGCGACCGGCATCCTGAATCTGAACACCGGCGTCGAGGCCGATGTCGATTCCGTCTTCCAGGTCGGATCGATCACGAAGACCTGGACGACGACGCTGATCATGCAGCTCGTGGACGAGGGGCTCCTCGACCTCGATGCGCCGGTGCGGGACACGGTCCCCGCGTTCGCTCTCGTCGATGACACGGCCGCGAGCGCGATCACGACGCGACAGCTGCTCAGCCACGTCGGCGGTTTCGAGGGCGACCTGTTCATCGATACCGGCGTCGGCGACGACTGCGTCGAGAAGCTTCTCGCGGTGATCGCCGAGGCACCGCAACTGTTCGCGCCCGGCGAGCGCTTCTCGTACAACAACGCCGCGTTCGTGGTGCTCGGCCGCATCATCGAGGTGCTGCGCGACAAGCCGTTCGACCGCGCACTCCGCGAGCACCTGGCAAACCCGCTGCAGCTCACCCATCTCGCGACAGACGCGTCCGAGGCGATCCGGTTCCGTGCGGCGCTCGGTCACGTCGATTCCGAAGACGGCGGCGAGCCCGTTCCGGCACCGGTATGGGGTCTGGTTCGCTCCAACGTCCCGGCCGGCGCGATGCTGGCGATGACCCCTCGCGATCTTCTGGGATACGCGCGCATGCACATCGACGGGGGTACAGGACCCGACGGTACCCGGATCCTCTCCGCCGAAAGCGTCGCAGCCATGCAGGAGCGCCAAGTGGAGCTTCCCGACTTGGGCCTCATGGGAAACGCGTGGGGTCTCGGCTGGGAGATTTTCGACTGGGACGGCGGGCCCGTCATCGGCCACGATGGCGGCACGATCGGCCAGACCTCCTTCCTGCGCATCGTCCCCGGCGCCGGTGTCGCGGTGGTGATCCTCACCAACGGCGTGGCGCCCGTCTCGCTGTACACCGCGCTGATGACGAAGATCCTGGGCGCTCTCGCCGGCGTCACGGTGCCACCCCTGCCCGCTCCACCCGAGAGCCCGGTGGGGATCGACGTGGATCGGATTCTCGGCACGTACTCCTCGTCGGTCTCCGAATCGACGGTACGACTCGACGACGACGGCCGGATCTGGCTCGAGCGCACCATGAAAGGCGCTTTCGCCGAGTACGACCCCGCCCCGAAGCCGACGGAGCTCGTCGGGTGGAACGGCGACAGCCTGATTCCTCGCGTCCCCGAACACGGCATGCACATCCCGCATGCGTTCGTCGGCGACGACGGCGCTGGTCGTGCCCTCTACCTGCACACCGGTCGCGCCGACCGACGCGTCGACGCCTGAGCGTCACCCGAGATCCACAGACAAGCTGGAGACAACACATGCGTTCACGTACCGCTCGCACCACGCTCGCCGCGCTCGTCGGCGCCACCGCTCTGGTGGCGACCTCGTGCGCCGCGCCCGGCGCGTCGCCATCAGGCGGCAACGGGGAGGGCACACTCGCCGAGGGCAAGACGTTCGTCCACCTCATCTCGACCGATCCGGGCAGCCTCGATCCCCTGGTCACCGTGTTGTCGTATGCCCGTTCGATCGACCGGTTCCTGTACTCCCGACTGATCGAGATGCAGACCGACGGCAGCATCGTCGCCGGACTCGCTTCGAGCTGGGAGTCCGACACCACCACGGCGACGTTCACTCTTCGCGACGGGGTCACGTGTGAAGACGGAAGTCCCCTCACCGCCACCGATATCGCGGCCAACATCGCCTACATCGGTGATGAATCGAATGGGTCGCCGATGGTCGGGCAGCAAGTGCAGGCGGGTACGACCGCGGTCGGCGACGACGCCGCAGGCACCGTCACCGTCACCAGCGGGCGCCCGGATTCGTTCCTGCTCGAGAACGTCGGGAGCATCGCGATCGTCTGCGGGAACGTGTTGAACGATCCCGCAGCACTCGCCAGAGGCGAAGGCGCCACCGGCATGTTCACGATGACCGAGATCATCCCGAACAGCCAGTACACGCTGACCCGACGTGACGAGTTCACATGGGGTCCGGGCGATTGGGACGCGGAACAGGCCGGACTGCCCGAGAAGGTCATCTTCCGCGTGGTGCCGAATGAGACGACCGCGACGAATCTGATGCTCTCCGGAGAGGCGAACGCCGCACTCGTGATGGGACCGGACAAGCAGCGTCTCGACAGCGCCGGCCTGATCAGGACGGACCTGCCTCTGGTCGTCGGGCAGCTGACCTTCAACCAGGCCGATGGACGACCGACGGCGGACCAGGCGGTCCGCGAAGCCCTGGTCCAGGCTCTCGATCTCGAGAAGTTGCGGCTCGTCATCGCCGGAGCTGACGGCACAGCACCCAAGAGTCTCGTCACGATCTCACCGAACCCGTGTCGCGCCGATCTCGCCGACGACTTCGCTCGCGACGTCGATGCGGATGCTGCCGCGCATGCTCTGGACGATGCCGGATGGGAGGTCGGTTCCGACGGAATCCGCGCGAAGGACGGCCAACGGCTGGAGCTGGGTCTGCTGTACGCCTCGGCGCAGGGCGACGCCGGCGGTGCCGCAGCCGAGCTGATCCAGGCGACCTGGAAAGAACTCGGCGTCGACCTCAGCGTGAGGTCCGCCGACGCTCCGACCGTGAGCGAGACGCTCTTCGTGAGCGGCGACTGGGATGTCTCGGCAGTTCCCGTCTCGGTTCCCCTGCCGAACATGCTCATCCCGTTCTACGCCGGTCCCACGCCGCCGAACGGCACCAACTTCGCGTCGATCGACAACGCGGAGTACTCGGCCGCCGCCGCCACCGCATCGGCCAAGGCCGGGACCGAAGGGTGCGCGGACTGGATCGACGCGGAGCGTGCTCTCCTGTCATCGACGACCGTCGTCTCCTACGCCGATCAGCTCACCGGGACATACGCCCAGAAGGCGACGTTCATCGAGAACGACGGCCTCGACCCGACGTCGATTCGTATGTACGAGTAGTCGCCGAGCACCCCGCTTTTCGTCCGCCCGTACGAACAGGCAACGAAGTCTCGTCTACCCGCACAAACGCCCTCCGATGGGGGGCGAATAGTCTCGGGCCAATCGCCGTCACACCCCTCTGACGGCGCACTCGATGAAGAGGAGCGCACATGTCCACGCTGTCCGAAATCGGCACCTGGGTACAGGAGAATCTCGCCGAACTCATCGCCGCAGATCACGTTCCTGCTGCATCTGTCGGCATCCTCGCCGGCGGCGAGGTGTTCACAACCGCCGCCGGTGTCCTGAACAAGAACACCGGCGTCGAGGCCGATGTCGACTCCGTGTTCCAGATCGGGTCCATCACCAAGACCTGGACGACGACGCTCGTCATGCAGCTCGTGGATGAGGGACTCCTCGACCTCGACGCACCGGTTCGCGACACCGTGCCCGCGTTCGCCATTGCAGACGTGGACGCCGCGAGAGCGATCACGACGCGACAGTTGCTCAGTCACGTCGGCGGTTTCGAGGGCGACCTGTTCATCGACACCGGCGTCGGGGACGACTGCGTGGAGAAGTACCTCGCCGTCATCGCGGATGCGCCGCAGCTGTTCGCACCCGGCGAGCGCTTCTCGTACAACAACGCCGCGTTCGTGGTGCTCGGCCGTATCATCGAGGTGCTGCGCGACAAGCCGTTCGACCGCGCACTCCGCGAGCACCTGGCAAACCCGCTGCAGCTCACCCACGTCGCGACAGACGCATCCGAGGCGATCCGGTTCCGCGCGGCTCTCGGCCACATCCCCGCCGAGGGCAGCGACGTCCCCGTGCCGGCACCGGTGTGGAGTCTCGTGCGCTCCAACGCACCTGCGGGTTCCATGCTGGCGATGACGGCTCGTGACCTTCTCGGGTTCGCGCGCATGCACATCGACGGTGGCAAAGGTCCGGACGGCACGCAGGTGCTCTCGGCCGAGAGCGTGAACGCCATGCAGGAGCGCCAGGTGGAGCTTCCCGACCTCGGCGTCCTGGGCAACGCCTGGGGCCTCGGCTGGGAGATCTTCGACTGGGACGGCGGACCGGTCATCGGGCACGACGGCGGAACGATCGGACAGAGTGCGTTCCTGCGCATCGTCCCGGGTGCCGACGTCGCCGTGGTTGTCCTCACCAACGGCGGCTCCCCCATTTCGCTCTACACGACGCTGATGACGAAGATCCTCGGCGAACTCGCCGACGTCACGATGCGTCCTCTCCCCGCGCCTCCCGCGACTCCCGTCGACGTGAACCTGGAGCGCATCCTCGGGACGTACTCGTCGTCGGTCTCGGATTCGACCGTGCGTCTGGACGACGACGGCAAGATCTGGCTCGAGCGCACGATGAAGGGCATCTTCGCCGAACTCGGCCCCGCCCCCGAGCCCGTCGAACTCGTCGGCTGGAACGGCGACAGCCTCGTTCCCGCCCGCCCGGACCGCGGCATGCACATGCCGCACGCCTTCGTCGGAGACGACGGCTCGGGACGCGCCCTCTATCTGCACACCGGGCGCGCAGATCGGCGGGTCAGCGCATGACCGTTCAGACGGCGGAGTTCACGGAGATCGCTGAGATCTTCTCCCAGGTCGGAGCGACCGGATTCCTGCACGCCAGAGAAGTGGGAGTCGACAACGGCCCCGAGGTGACGGTGCGCGCTGATGAACCCGTCGTGCTCGCATCCGTCTTCAAGATCCTGGTGCTCACGGCGTACGTCCGCGCGGTCGAAGCCGGAACGCTCGATGCGACCGGCCGCACCACGGTGACCGCCCGGTATCGGATCGGCGGCGTCGGCACTGCCGGCTTCGCCGATGATGTCGAGGCGAGCTGGCGCGATCTTGCATCGAACATGATGACGATGAGCGACAACGCCGCCACCGACGTCATCTACCACCGGCTCGGCGCAGAGGCCGTGAAGCAGGTCATCACCGACCTCGGCCTTGCCGACACGCATCTGATCGGATGCTGCGAGGACCTGTTCGACTCGGTGGTCGCCGACCTCGGCGGCACCGCGGAGAGCGACCTCGAAGAGTTGCTCGCCGCGGCCACCGAGGACCAGATGTGGGCTCTCAGCGCACTCGATCCGACTCGATCCTCGGGATCGACGCCGCGCGAGATCACCACGCTGCTGAACGCTCTGTGGACCGATGTCGCGGCTTCTCCGGAGGCCGCGGCGAGCGCACGCGAGATCATGGCGCGGCAGATCTGGCCGCACCGACTCTCGTCGGGCTTCCCGTCAGGGGTGCAGATCGCGGCGAAGACGGGCACCTTGCCCGCGTGGCGCAACGAGGCCGGCGTGGTCACCTACCCGGACGGACGCCAATACGCGGTCGCCGTGTTCACCCGCGCGGACTCGCTCGCCGAACGGCTTCCCGCGGTCGATGCATCCATCGGACGTGCCGCGTTCGCTGCCGTCGAGCACCTGCGGTCCATCACCCTCTGAGCCCGCTCCCACCCCGCGGTCCACCCGAAGCACTACTCCTCATATAACCCTCCTGGAGGCAACAGATGCGTTCTCCTACTCCTCTCCTCGCTCTCATCGGCGCTGCGGCGCTCGTGCTCACTTCCTGCGCCGCTCCCGGCACTTCGTCCGGTGGCGGTGGTGACAAGGGATCCCTCGCCGAGGGCAAGACCTTCACCAGCGTCATCTCCACGGACCCGGGGAACCTCGATCCCCTGATCACCGTGATGTCGGTGGCACGCTCCATCGGCCGTTTCCTCTACTCGCGCCTGATCGAGGTGCAGGACGACGGCAGCGTCGTCTCCGGACTCGCATCCGATTGGGAATCCGACACCACCACCGTCAACTTCACCCTCCGCGACGGGATCACCTGTGAGGACGGAACCCCGCTGACCGCGACGGACGTCGCTGCCAACATCAGTCACATCGGCGACCCGGCCAACGGATCGCCTCTGATCGGACTCCAGGTGCAGCCCGGAACCACGGCCGTCGGCGACGATGCCGCCGGCACCGTGACGGTGACGAGCGGACGCCCCGACTCGTTCCTCCTGGAGAACATCGGCAGCATCGCCATCGTCTGCGGGACCGTCCTGGATGACCCAGAAGCCCTCGCCGCGGGCAAGGGCGCAACCGGGATGTTCACGATGACCGAGATCGTACCCAACAGCCAGTACACGCTCACCCGGCGCAAGGACTTCGCCTGGGGCCCTGGCGACTGGGATCCGGAGCAGGCCGGCTTGCCGGACAAGGTGGTGTTCCGCGTCGTCCCGAACGAGACGACGGCGGCGAACCTGCTGCTTTCCGGAGAAGTGAACGCCGCAGGCGTGATCGGTCCGGACACGAAGCGTCTCGACGACGCCGGACTGTTCAAGACGGCGCTCCCTGTCCCGGCCGGTCAGATCATCTTCAACCAGGGCGAGGGCCGCCCGACCGCCGACCAGGAGGTGCGCGAGGCGCTGATCCAGGCACTCGATCTCGCCCAGCTTCGTCAGGTGCTCACCAGCGGTCAAGGGACCGTACCGACCGGCCTCGTCACCGTCTCGCCGAACCCGTGCCGCGCCGACGTCGTGGACGGATTCATCCCGGAAGTCGATGCCAAGGCCGCAGCGAAGGCTCTCGACGATGCCGGCTGGGTCGTCGGCTCTGATGGCATCCGCGAAAAGGACGGAAAGAAGCTCGAGCTCGGAATGATCTACTCCTCTCTCCAGGGTGACTCCGGCAATGCCAGCGCCGAATTGATCCAGGCGACGTGGAAGGACCTCGGAGTCGGACTCACGGTGAAGTCGGTCGATTCTCCGACTCTGAGCGAGACGCTTTTCGTCAGCGGTGACTGGGATGTCTCTGCCGCACCCATCACCGTGTCGATGCCGAGCATGCTCGTGCCGTTCTACTCGGGTCCGAATCCGCCGAACGGCACCAACTTCGCGTCGATCGACAACGCCGAGTACACCGAGGCCGTCACCGCGGCGTCGAACAAGGCGGGCGATGAGGGATGCGACGACTGGGGCAGGGCCGAGCAGGCGCTGTATGCCACGACGAGCGTGGTCCCCTTCGCCAACCAGAATCGGGCGACCTACGCGCACAACGCGGAGTTCATCGAGAACGACGGCATCGACCCCGCGTCGATCCGCATGTACGAGTAAGGACCGGAAGCAGCCGATGGCCAGTACCACCGCCACGCAGGCGATATTGATCAGATCCGCACGGTCCGACAACCCCTGGTTGTCGTTCCTGGTCCGTCGTGGAGGGCAGTTCGTCCTCTCGGTGTGGGTGCTGGTCACGGCTGCTTTCCTCATGATCCACCTGGTGCCGGGTGATCCGGTTCGAGCCGCCCTCGGGATGAACGCCCCCGCCGAGCTCGTCGAAGCACGACGAGCGGCGCTCGGCCTCGATCAACCCCTCGCTCTGCAGTACGTGCGGTATATCGGCGGCCTCTTCACCGGCGACATGGGCACGTCCATGATCACGAGCCAGCCGGTGAGCGAGATCATCTCGACACGGCTGCCGGCAACTCTGCAACTGGCGGTGCTCGCCGTGCTGCTCGTTCTCCTCGTGGCCGTGCCGCTGGGCGTCACGATGGCGGTCGCCACGCGCGGTGGACGCCGACGAGGGGCGGAGCTGACCTTCGCCACCGCCACCGTCGTCCTCGCCGCCATTCCCGAGTTCCTCCTCGCGGTCGGCCTGGTATACGTCTTCGCCGTTTCGCTCGGGTGGTTCCCCGTGGCCGGAAACACCGCGTCGATGTCGCTCGTCCTGCCGGTCCTGGCGCTCGCTGTCGGCCCCATCGCCGTCTTCGCCCGGATCATCCGCGTCGAGGTGCTCGCCGTCCTCAGCCAGGACTTCATCCGTACGGCGCGCGCCAAGCGCCTCGCCCCTCGGCGGATCTATACGCGGCATGCGCTTCCGAACGCCATGACGGCCACGCTCACCCTCACCGGACTCCTGCTCACCGGCATGGTCGCCGGCACTGTCCTCGTCGAGAACGTCTTCGCCTGGCCGGGCCTGGGAACGATGATCGTGCAGTCGATCCTGACCAAGGACTACTCGGTCGTGCAGGGCATCGTCCTCGTCTATGGCGTCGGCGTGCTGCTGGTCAACTTCGTGATCGACGTCGTCCTCGCGCTCCTCGATCCCCGCTCCACAATCCGGGAGGCATGATGTCTGCACGCTCGAAATGGCTCGACGTCGTCCGTTCACCCTTGGGCGCCACGGCGCTCGCCCTCGTCGTCCTCGTCGCGCTCACCGCGATCTTCGCGCCGATCATCTGGGGGCCGCAGGCCGAACAGGTCGATCCGACCGCGATCACGCAGGGCCCCAGCGCCGCTCATCTGCTCGGCACCGATTCCCTCGGGCGCGACGTGCTCGCCCGAGTCCTGGTCGCGACGCGCTTGTCCATCACTCTCGCGGTCGCCGCAGTCCTCATCGGCGTCACGGTGGGCACGCTCCTCGGCACTGCCCCTGCCGTGCTCCCCCGTTGGGCCGGACGCCTGATCGCGGGCGTCGTCAACATCGCTGTGGCATTCCCTGGGCTCCTGCTCGCCCTGTTCTTCGCCGTGATCTTCGGAGTCGGCACCACCGGCGCCGTGCTCGCGATCGGTTTCGCCATGGCCCCCGGCTTCGCCCGCTTGACCCAGACCCTCTCCGCTTCGATCGCCGGCCGCGACTTCATCGCGGCAGCGCGCGTCGCCGGCGTCTCCCGCATCCGGGTGCTGATCCGGCATATCCTGCCGAACATCGGCGAGCCGCTCGTGGTCAACGCGACGGTCGGTGCGGGATCAGCCCTCCTCGCGTTCGCGGGCCTCTCGTTCCTCGGACTCGGCGTGCAGGTGCCTGCATACGACTGGGGACGGATGCTCGGCGAAGGCCTGAACCGCATCTACCTGAATCCAGCGGCGGCGATCGGACCGGCCGTCGCGGTCGTCGTCGCCGGACTCGCCTTCAACCTGCTCGGCGAGACCGCAGCCTCCGTCATCGGCGGACGCAGCGCACGCCATCGCGGCCGGCTCCCCCAGTTCGGTCGCATGAGCGCCCCCGTTCTCGCGCAGGTCGTCGACGAAGACGTGGTACTCCGCGTCGACGATCTGCGCGTGTCCTTCCCCGGCCCCGATGGCTGGCTCACGCCGGTGCGAGGTGTGAGCTTCACCATCTCCCGCGGAGAGGCAGTCGGAGTCGTCGGAGAATCCGGGTCAGGGAAGAGCTTGACCGCACTCGCCGCCGCGCAGCTCATCGAACGGCCTGGTCGGATCTCCGCCGCGCACCTGAGCTTCTGCGGCACACCTCTGCTCGATGCTCCTGAGCACTCGGTTCGCAGTCTCCTCGGCACGTCTCTCGCCATGGTCTTCCAAGATCCGATGACCTCCTTCAACCCGACCAGGCGCATCGGATCCCAGCTCGCCGAAGCCGCATCCGAGCACCAGGGACTCAACCGATCGGCGGCGATGGCGCGCGCGGTCGACCGGCTTCAGGCCGTACGCGTGCCGGCAGCGCACCGGCGCGCTCGGCAGTACCCGCATGAGTTCTCGGGCGGTATGCGCCAGCGAGCGATGATCGCCATGGGACTGATGAATCACCCCCGCCTGATCATCGCCGACGAGCCGACGACGGCGCTCGACGTCACGGTGCAGCGTCAGGTGCTGCAGCTGCTCGCCGGGGTCCGCCGCGACACCGACGCCGCGATGCTCCTGATCAGTCATGACATCGCCGTGATCGCTCAGACGTGCGATCGAGTGCTGGTCATGTACGCGGGTCGCGTCGTGGAGGATCTCCCCGCTGCGCAGTTGCACACACACGCGCAGCATCCGTACACCCGGGCACTCCTCGACGTCGTGCCCGAGATCGACACCGACCGCTCGATCCCCCTCAAGATGATCCCCGGTCGCCCGCCCGCCCCCGGGGCGTTTCCAGCCGGCTGCGCCTTCGCCGACCGCTGTCCGCTTGCTTCCGCGCTCTGCCGCGAACAGGATCCGGAACTCGTCGACGATGCCGCCGGCCACCGCGTCGCCTGCTGGCACCCGGTCGATGGCGACAGCCCGGCGAACGCCGACGCCACCGTTTCGGCGGTCACCTCAGCCCTGCCGATCGTCGAGCACGAGGGAGTCATCCGATGAGTGAGCTGCGTTTCGATCATGTGAGCGTTCGCTACGGCACGCACCGAGCAGGCCTCACCGCCGTCGACGACGTGAGCCTGGTCGTCCCCTCCGGCTCCGTCGTCGGGCTCGTCGGCGAGTCGGGTTCAGGAAAATCGACCCTCGCACGCGCCGCGATCGGGCTCTCCCCGATCAGCGACGGAACCATCACGCTCGGCGGAGTGGATGTGCGCAGCTTCCGCCGCCACCGCCCCATCCAGATGGTGTTCCAGGACCCGTTCTCCTCGCTCGACCCCCGGATGACGATCGGCGAGTCGATCGCCGAAGCCCTTCCGCGCAGCGTCCGCAGCCGTACCGCACGGCGTGCGGAGGTCGCACGGCTGCTCAATCTGGTGAGCCTAGACCCGGAACGCGCGACGTCGCTGCCCGCGGCGCTCTCCGGCGGCCAACGCCAGCGCATCGCCCTGGCTCGGGCTCTCGCGGGCCGTCCCGAGGTCATCATCGCCGATGAGATCACCTCGGCGCTCGATGTCTCCGTGCAGGGCTCCGTGCTGAACCTCGTCCGCGAACTGCGTGCCGAACTCGACCTCACGATGCTCTTCATCTCGCACAACCTCGCCGTGGTGCGGTATCTCAGCGACTACATCGCGGTGATGTACCTGGGGAAGATCGTCGAGGTCGGCCCGACCGATCAGGTCCTGGCCGATCCGCAGCATCCGTACACGAAGGAGCTGCTCGCTTCCGCGCCGACGCGACACGGAAGTCTGCTCGACATCGATCCGCTTGCGCTCATCGACGTCGAACCTGCCGATCCGCACGCTCCGCCCAGCGGATGCCGCTTCCACCCCCGGTGTCCGATAGGGCCGGTCGCACGCCCCGATCGCCAGATCTGCGTCATCTCCGAACCGCTCCAGCCCGTCGGCGGACGCGGTGCGGCATGCCATTTCGCCGGTACCGGCGCGGACGCCCCGTTGGGAACTGTGCCGAAGTCCCAAACGGTCGCCCTCCTTTCGGCCTCCGACACAAAACGGCAGCCGTCCTCGGCCGCCACAGTGAACTGACCTTCCGATTGGAGTTCCCATGAACCGCAGCGTGACCATCGACGACTTCCTCGCGATCACCTCTCCGGAGCAGCCGGCCCTCTCCCCCGACGGCTCGCGCGTCGTCTTCGCACTGCGCACGACAGATCGCGACGGCGACCGGGACACCCGCGCGCTCTGGCAGGTTGCCCGCGACGGCGGGGCTCCGAAGCGCCTCACGCACGGCACGGCCGACTCGACGCCCGTGTGGAGCCCCGACGGCAGCCAGCTCGCCTTCCTGCGCGCCGGAGAGACCGGTGCGCAGGTGTGGGTCCTCCCGACCGACGGCGGCGAGCCGCGCGCTCTCACCTCGCTGCCGTTGGGAGCGGGTTCGCCGCAGTGGAGTCCTGACAGCACCAGGATCGCCTTCGCCGCCCCTGTCGACAGCGCCGCGCTCCCCGGCGACGACCGCGCGACGATCCTCGCCCGCCGCTCCGCCCCCGCGGCCGCCGACCGCCTCGGGTACAAGGCGGACGGCGCCGGACATCTCGGCACACTCGTCCAGCAGGTGCACGTCGTCGCCGTCGAGACGGGCGCGGTCACCGTGATCACCCGTGGCACGGCGCACACCACTGATCCGTTCTGGTCGCCCGATGGCACCCGCCTCGCCTTCTCGTCCGCAGCCGACGACGACGCCGACCTCACGATGCGCATCCAGGTCTTCATCACCTCCGCGACCGACCCGAACGCCGCTCCGGTGCGGCTCGGCTCCGCCGACACACAGGCCGCCGTCACCGGGTGGACCTCAGATGGCGCTCACGTCGTCGCCGCCGGTCGCACGAACACCGCCGTCGGCAACGCCGGTCTGCTGCTCTTCCCTGTGGAGGGCGGTGCGCCGATCGACGTGATCGCAGGACTCGACCGGAACGTCATGCCGGGCGGACCTGGATATCCCGGAGGCATGCCGCAGCAGGACGGCAGCGGGCGGCTGGTCTTCTCGATCCGCGACAACGGCTATTCGCACCTGTACACCGTCGCGACCGACGGAACGGATGCTCGCGCACTCGTCGCAGGGACCACGAACATCTCGGGACTCTCCGTCGCCGGCGCAACCGCGGCGGTCGTCCTCTCCACGCCGACCTCCTTCGGAGACGTGGCGATCGTCGATCTCGCCGACGGCACCGTGCACACCCTCACGGAATACGGATCGGTCGATTTCCCGCTCGTCTCTGCGGAAGAGCGTCGTTTCACCATCGCAGACGGCACCGTCGTCACCGGCTGGCTCCGCCGCGACCCCGAGGCCCATGGACCTCTGCCGCTGCTGCTCGACATCCACGGCGGGCCGCACAACGCCTGGAACGGCGCCGCCGACCTCACCCACCCCTACCATCAGATGCTCGCGCATCGCGGCTGGGCGATCCTCACGATCAACCCCCGCGGCAGCGATGGCTACGGCGACGCATTCTTCAGCGCGGTGTCCGGCGCCTGGGGCGTCAGCGACGCGAACGACTTCCTCGAGCCGATCGATCAGCTCGTCGCGGAGGGCATCGCCGATCCCGCGCGTCTCGGCGTGTCCGGGTACAGCTATGGCGGCTACATGACCTGCTACCTGACCTCGCGCGACAATCGCTTCGCGGCCGCGATCGCCGGTGGCGTCATCAGCGATCTCTCCAGCGGCGGCGGCACGTCGGATGTCGGTCACTACCTCGCGGACAAGGAGAACGGCGGACTCCCCTGGCGCGACAAGGAGAAGTTCGCGGCGCAGTCGCCCTACACCCAGGTCGAGCGCGTCACCGCCCCGACGCTGATCCTGCACGGCGCGGCAGACGACCGCTGCCCGGTGGGCCAGGCCGAGCAATGGTTCGCGGCACTGCGTGAGCGCGACGTTCCGACACGACTCGTGCTGTACCCGGGAGGAGCGCATCTCTTCCCGCTGTCAGGGCCGCCGTCGCACCGAGCCGACTTCTCGCAGCGCATCATCGACTGGGTCGAGCAGTACGCCCCGCCGGCGGGTACGCCGATCCGTCCGCGCCTGAACGCCACCCACTGGCAGCAGCGTCTCAGCGCGCTCGCCGAGGCCCATCACGTGCCGGGCGCGACGCTCGGCATCCTCCGGCTGGGTGAGGAGCCGGTGTTCGCACACCACGGCATCCTCAACATCCGCACCGGGATCGAGACCACCGACGACTCCGTCTTCCAGATCGGCTCGATGAGCAAGGCGTGGACTGCGACGGCCGCGATGAAGCTCGTCGATGACGGCCTGCTCGACCTCGACACCCCCGTCGCGCAGTACCTCCCCGAGTTCCGCGCGTCCGACGCCGAGGTCACGCGCACCGTCACGATGCGTCACCTGCTCACCCACACGAGCGGTATCGACGGCGATGTCTTCACCGACACCGGCCGCGGCGACGACACCCTCGAGAAGTACGTCGAGATCCTCGACGGGGTGGCGCAGAATCACCCACTGGGTGCGACGATGTCGTACTGCAACTCCGGTTTCGTGCTCGCGGGCCGCGTCATCGAGAAGCTCACCGGAACCACCTGGGACCAGGCGATGCGCGACCTCCTGATGTCGCCGCTCGGCCTCACGCACTCGTCGACCCTCCCCGAAGAGGCGATCATGTTCCGCGCGGCCAGCGGCCACACGGAGATCGGCGAGGACGGGCCGAAGCTGGCTCCGGCGTGGGTTCTTCCGCGGTCCATGGGACCGGCGGGGCTCATCAACTCGACCACCGCCGATGTCCTGGCGTTCGCGCGGATGCACCTCACCGGTGGTCTCGCGGCCGACGGCACCCGCGTGCTCTCCGCGGAGAGCGTCGCCCGCATGCAGCAGCACGAGGTCGATGTCCCCAACCCCTATACGATCGGCAACGGCTGGGGCGTGGGCTGGATCCTGTTCGACTGGGACGGCAAGAAGCTGGTCGGCCACGACGGCAACACGATCGGACAGTCCTCGTTCCTGCGCATCCTTCCCGAGGAAGGACTGGCGGTGACGCTTCTCTCCAACGGCGGGAACACGCGTGATCTGTACGACGGTCTCTTCGACGAGATCTTCTCGGAGCTGGCGGGCATCCATCTCCCGGACGACCTCACCCCGCCGGAGGATCCGTACATCGCCGACTTCTCCGAGATCGTGGGCTCCTACGACCGCCAGGGCGTCAGTGCCGAAGTGCTCGAAGTCGAAGGCGGGTTGCGACTGCGCACGACCGTCACCGGCCCGCTGGCCTCGCTGCTGCCCGATCCGATCGAGGAGCACGCGTTGATCCCGGTGCGGGAGAACGAGTTCGTCATCCGCCCCGAGGGCACCCAAGCCTGGCAGGCGCTCGTGTTCTACACGCTCGCCACCGGCGAGCAGTACATGCATTACGGCGTGCGCGCAGCGCCGAAGGTCTCATGATGGCGACGCAGGAGGCGTTCCTCGTCGACACCCTGGTCTCAGACATCGAGACCCTCGTGAACTGCGAGTCCCCGTCGTCAGACCTCGATGCCGTGGCGCGGAGCGCCGACGTCACCGCCGCCCTGGGAGAGCGCCTGCTCGGCGTCGCACCCGAGCGGATCGTGCTCGAAGGGCGAACGCATCTCCGCTGGCGCTTCGGCACACCTCGGGTGCTTCTGCTCGGCCATCACGACACGGTATGGCCGTCCGGTTCCCTGCAGTCCCATCCCTTCGAGGTCCGGGACGGCATCCTCCGGGGCCCCGGATGCTTCGACATGAAGACCGGCGTGGTGATGGCGTTTCATGCCGCGGCTGCGATGCAGGATCGTGACGGCATCTGCATCCTCATCACCGGAGACGAAGAGCTCGGCTCACCCAGCTCGCAGGCTCTCATCGAGGATGTGGCGCGGGACTGCGCCGCGGTCTTCGTGCTGGAGGCCGCGGCCGATGGCGGCGCGCTGAAAGTCGCCCGCAAAGGCGTCTCGCTCTACCGCGTCGTCATCACCGGTCGCGCCGCGCACGCCGGCCTCGAACCGCACCGTGGGGTGAACGCGTCCGTCGAGGCAGCTCATCTCATTCTGGCGATCAGCGGCCTCGGCGACTCCGACGCGGGCACGACGGTGACACCGACGCTTCTTCGCGCCGGGAGCACCACCAACACCGTTCCGGCCGACGCCGAGTTCGCCGTCGATGTCCGAGTGCAGACGCGAGCGGAGCAGGACCGCGTCGATCAGGCCATCCGTGCGCTCACGACGACGGTGCCCGGCGCGGAGGTGCGCATCGACGGCGGTTTCAATCGCCGCCCCATGGAGCGCACGGCCTCCGCCGAGCTGTTCGCGAGGGCGAGTGCCATCGCTGCGCGCCGCGGTCTGACGCCGTTCGACGGCGTGTCCGTGGGTGGTGCGTCCGACGGCAACTTCACCGCAGGGCTCGGCGTCCCGACGCTCGACGGGCTCGGAGCGGTCGGCGGTGGGGCGCATGCCGACGACGAACACGTGATCGTGGCGATGATTCCGGAACGGACAGCGCTGCTGGAGGGCCTGCTCATCGAGGTCCTCACGGGGGAAAGGGAATGAGCATCATGAAGACAGTGCCGCAGAGCGCCGCGCACGAGGCCGCCGGGGCGGCGAAGGCCGCGGCCGACGACGCCGGCGTGGATGTCCGACTGCTGTCCACGGTGGGCGAGTTCACCGAGGTCGCTGATCTGTTCAAGAGGATCTGGGCGTCGGACGGCAGCCAGCTGCCGGTGAACGTGGAGACCCTCCGCGCACTTTCCAAGTCGGGCAGCTATGTCGGCGGAGCCTACGACGGCGACGAGCTGGTCGGCGCCTGCTTCGGGTTCTTCGCCGCACCGGGGCGCCGCGCCCTGCACAGCCACATCGCCGGGGTCTCCGCGCGGATGCGGGGGCGCAGCGTCGGTTTCGCACTGAAGGCGCACCAGCGGTCCTGGGCGATCGACAACGAGCTCGACGAGATCTCCTGGACCTTCGACCCGCTCATCAGTCGCAACGCCTACTTCAACCTCGTGAAACTCTCCGCGACGCCCGTCGCCTATCACCAGAACTTCTACGGCCAGATGAGCGACGCTCTTAACGGCGGCGACGACACCGACCGGATGCTCGTGACCTGGTACGTGCGGGATCCGCGCGTCGCCGCCGCCTGCCGCGGCGAGGTCGCCACCGGCGAAGTGCCGGTCGGAGAGGACCTGCTCACCGTCGACGACCATCTCGGTCCGCTGCGCCACGAGACCTCGGCACAGCTCGTGCGGGTGTCGTTGCCGCGCGACATCGAACAACTTCGGAACACCGACCCGGACCGTGCCACGCAGTGGCGACTCGCGCTCCGCGACACTCTCGGCGCGCTGCTCGATCAGGGCGCGTCGGTCGTGGGATTCGACCGCACAGGCACCTACACCCTAGACAGAGGAGAACACCAATGAAGCTCACCGGAATCGAACTCCGCGTCATCGAGATGCCCCTGGTGGCACCGTTTCGCACGTCGTTCGGAGTGGAGACCGTGCGCGAGGCCATCATCGTGCGCGCCGTCACCGACGAGGCCGAGGGCTGGGGCGAGTGCGTCGCGATGAGCGACCCGCTCTACTCCTCCGAGTACGTCGAGGCGAGCCTCGACGTGATCAAGCGCTTCCTGCTTCCGGCACTGGCGCAGGTTCCCGATCTCGATGCGTCGAAGGTCGCACCGGCGCTCGCCAAGTTCAAGGGTCACCGGATGTCGAAGGCCGGCCTGGAGCTCGCGATCCTCGACGCCGAGCTGCGCGCCAGCGGAGTTCCGCTGTCACGCGAGCTGGGCGCCGTCCGCGACACGGTCGAGTGCGGTGTCTCGGTGGGCATCATGGAGTCGATCCCAGAGCTGCTCGACGCCGTCGACGGCTACCTCGACGAGGGATACGTCCGCATCAAGCTCAAGATCGAACCGGGTTGGGACATCGATCCCGTGCGGGCCGTGCGCGAGCGCTTCGGTGACGACATCCTGCTCCAGGTCGACGCCAACACGGCGTATCGGCGAGGCGACGGGCAGCACCTCGCGAAGCTCGACCCCTTCGACCTTCTCCTCATCGAGCAGCCCCTCGACGAGGAAGACCTCCTGGGTCACGCGCAACTCGCGAAGGTCGTGAAGACGCCGATCTGTCTCGACGAGTCCATCGTCTCCGCTCGCGCGGCGGCCGATGCGATCGCGATCGGCGCCTGCTCGATCGTGAACATCAAGCCGGGGCGCGTCGGCGGCTATCTCGAAGCGCGGCGTATCCACGACGTCTGCCAGGCCAACGAGATCCCCGTCTGGGCCGGCGGGATGCTCGAGACGGGTATCGGCAGGGCTGCCAACGTCGCCCTCGCTGCACTCCCCGGCTTCACCCTCCCTGGCGACACCTCCGGCTCGAACCGCTACTACTCGAGCGACATCACCGAGCCGTTCGTGATCGAGAACGGCACGCTCACCGTGCCGACCGGTCCCGGCATCGGAATCACTCCGCACCAGGATGCGCTGGACGACGTCACGACGCGTACAGAATGGATCACGTTCTGATCCGGAGGAACCGCATCGCCTTCGCGGATTGATTTCTGTGGAGCACGACGAGATTCGGGTACGATTTCGTCGTGCTCCACAGATTCAACCCCCGCAATCACCCCGTAGCGTGGGCGTCGTGCTCATGTCAGTGACGACACGACCCCGCGCCAGCCTCGGCCGTGTGATCGAAGATCTCGGAGCGACGCTTCTCGACGTCGTCTGCGGCAGTACCGACCGCGACATCGAGATCGAGGCCGTCGTGATCCACGACATCCTCGACGACGCGATGCCGATGCGCGGCGCCCTGGTGCTGGGCGTCGGGCTCAGCGATCCCGTGGAGATCGCAGCGCTTCTGCACGCCCTTGCCGCGCAGGAGGCGACTGCTCTGGTGCTGCGTGCGCCGGTGCGAGCCGACGACGCCCTGCTGGAGGCATCGGAGCAGACAGGCATCCCGGTTCTCGCTCTCACCCGCGGAGCGTCCTGGGCTCAGCTCACCGCGATGCTCCGCTCCCTGATCGGAGAGGGCGACGTCGGCGATCGCGGAGCGCAGACACTGGGCGGCATGCCGGCGGGTGACCTCTTCGCGCTGGCGAACGCGATCGCCACGCTGCTGAACGCTCCGGTGACGATCGAAGACCGCAACTCCCGCGTCGTCGCGTTCTCCGGCCGACAGGACGAAGCCGACCCCGCCAGAGTCGAGACGGTGCTGGGCCGTCAGGTGCCGGAGCGATTCACCCGGCAGCTCGAAGAGCGCGGGGTCTTTCAGGAGCTGTACCGCAGTACGAATCCGATCGACGTCGAACCCGTCGGCACCACCGACGGCACCCCGTCCATTCCCCGCGTCGCCCTCGCCGTACGCGCCGGCGACGAGATTCTGGGGTCGATCTGGGTCGCGGTCCAGGAGCCGCTGAGCGGCGATCGCGTTCGTGCGCTCAAGGACTCGGCGGGGCTCGTCGCGCTGCACATGCTCCGTCTGCGGGCCGGGGCCGACGTCGAGCGTCGCCTCCGTGCCGACCTGCTCGCGACGATCCTCGAGGGAGGACCGGGCGCCGCCGACGCCTCGGCGAGGCTTCGCCTGAACGACCATCGCTGCGTCGTGCTCGCCCTGTCGGTCGCCGACGGGCGCGGCGACGACCTGTCGCCCGATGCCAGAGGCGCCGCCGAGAGGCAGCGGATCGCCGACGCCTTCGCCATGCACCTCGGCGCCGTCTACCTCCGCTCGGCCGTCGCCGTCGTCGGCAATGTCATCTACGCCGTCGCCGGGGCCCGCCCCGACCACAGCGACGCCGACCTCCGCGCCGCCCGCGTCGCGACAGACTTCCTCGGCCGTCTCGGATCATCCTCCGACATCCGCGTCGGCGTCGGAACGATCGCCGAGGACACCTCCACGATCCCGGTCTCGCGAATCCACGCCGATCGCGCGCTGAGGGTCATCCAGCAGTCCACCCGCCACGACGCGGTCGCCGTCTTCGCGGCGGTGCAGATGGACGCGCTCCTGGTCGAGCTGGGCGATCTGGTACGTGCCCGCGGCGATCAGCCGACAGGAGCCGTCGCCCTGCTGATCGCGCACGATCGAGAGCGCGGCACCCAGTTCGTTGAGACCCTGCGCGCGTGGCTGGATGCCTTCGGTGACGTGAGCGTGGCCGCGAAGCGCGTCTATGCGCACCCGAACACGTTCCGCTATCGACTGCGCCGGCTCGGCGAGATCAGTGACCTGGATCTGACCGACCCGGACACCCGCTTCTCGGCGATGGTTCAGCTGCGCCTGCTCGTTCCCGACGAGATCAGGACATGATGCGCGCACCGGCGACGGCGCCGTGCACGTGCAGCGGATCGTAGCCGGCCATCCGCAGCGTCGACTGCACGTCCTGTGCACTCTCCGGGCCATCGCAGAGCAGCGCGACGGTCGGCCCTGAGCCGGAGATGATGCCGGCAAGAGCGCCCTCGCGGATGCCGATCTGGATCGTCTCCGCGAGGTCAGGACGTTCGTGGACGGCCGCCGCCTGCAGATCGTTGTGCAGACTCTCCGCGAGCAGCGCCGGATCGCCAGAGCGCAGCGCCTGCAGCACCGGGATCGGTACGTCGAGCGAGACCGGCGGGTCGTCGGCGAGCGCACCCTCCTCCGCGCGCAGCGCGTCCAGGCGTTGGTACACCACCGGGGTGGACAGTCCCTCGTCGCTCGTCACCAGCACCCAGTCGAAACGTCCCCTGGCGAGTGCGGGATTGAGCTGATCACCGCGGCCCGTGCCGACGGCCGTGCCGCCGTGCAACGCGAACGGCACATCGGCACCGAGTCGCGCAGCGAGCTCGTGCAGTCGCGACGGAGACAGTCCGGTGCCCCACAGCGCATCGCAGGCGACGAGAGCAGCAGCCGCATCCGCCGACCCGCCGCCCATGCCCCCGGCGACCGGAACGCTCTTGCGGATCTGGAGTGCCACACCACCGGAATAGTCCGTCGCCGACGCCAGCAGCTTCGCCGCGCGCATCGCCAGGTTGCGGTCGTCGAGCGGAACGCTGTCCGGGTCGTCCACGCCCGAGACCGTCACCGAGAAATCGTCCGCGTGGTGCGCGATCACGTCCTCATAGAGCGACACCGCCTGGAACACCGTCGCCAGGGCGTGATACCCGTCGTCGTGGCGCGCGCCGACGCCGAGGAAGACGTTGATCTTCCCCGGTGCCCGCACGTGCACGGCATCCGAGATCGAGGCGAAGCTCATGGGCTCGGGCTCACAGGTCGGACGACTTCGCCCAGAGGTTCACGTCGACGGCGTCGGCGAGCTCGTCGATCCGGGCGAGTTCCGAGGCGTCGAACGCGGGACCGTTCACGGCGGCGATGTTCTCGTCCAGCTGCGATGTCCGCGACGCTCCGATGAGCGCGGACGTGACGACCGGGTTGCGCAGCGTCCACTGCAGCGCCATCTGCGCGAGCGACTGACCGCGGTCGCGGGCGACGTCGTTCAGTGCACGCAGTGTGTCGACCGCAGCGGAGGTGAGCGGGCCGTCCGGGAGCGATCCGCGTTGCTGCGCGCGATCGGCGGTGCCGTCGCCGAGGTACTTGTCGGTGAGCAGCCCCTGCGCGAGCGGGGTGAACGCGATGGCGCCGAGCCCGTTCTGCTCCAGCGTCGCCGTGAGCCCGTCCTCCACCCAGCGGTTCAGGATCGAGTACGCGGGCTGGTGGATCACCAGCGGGGTGCCGAGATCGCGGGCGACCTTCACCGCCGCCTCGGTGCGCTCAGCGCTGTACGACGAGATGCCCACGTAGAGCGCCTTGCCCTGCCGGACGAGGGTGTCCAGCGCCCCGATGGTCTCCTCGATCGGCGTGACCGGGTCGACGCGGTGCGAGTAGAAGATATCGACGTAGTCGAGTCCCATCCTCGTCAGCGACTGCTCGGCGCTCGCAAGGATGTACTTGCGGCTGCCGAGGTCGCCGTAGGGACCGGGCCACATGTCCCAGCCGGCTTTCGACGAGATGATCAGCTCGTCGCGATACGGGCGGAGGTCCTCGGCGAAGATCCGGCCGAAGTTCTTCTCGGCAGAGCCATAGGGCGGGCCGTAGTTGTTGGCCAGATCGAAATGCGTGATGCCTCGGTCGAAGGCGTGGCGAAGCAGCGCTCGCTGGTTGTCGAGCGGGATGTTATCGCCGAAGTTCCACCACAGGCCCAGCGAGATCGGCGGCAGATACAAGCCGGTCGTGCCGACCTGGCGGTACTCGAACTGCTCGTAACGGTTCTCGGCCGCCGCGTACGGGCGGTGGAGTTCGGGGACGTCGGGGCTGAAGCGCGAAGACTCTGTCACCGTGCCAGGTTAGTCCCTGACCGTCAGTGAGCGCGTTCGCTCTCCTCGATCTCGATGCGCTCGGCATGCTGGGCGATGCGCTGATAGTCGTCGACAGTGAGATCCTCGCCCCGCGCTGTCGGTGCGACCCCGGCAGCGATCAGGATCTCGGATGCGCTGGCCGAGCTGCCGAAGATCCCGGAGAGCGCCTGTCGGAGCATCTTGCGACGCTGGTTGAAGGCGGCGTCCACGATCGCGAAGGTGCGTCGCCGCTCTTCCTCCGTGCCGCGCGCCGTCGCCGCACGAGCGAACCCGACGAGAAGGCTGTCGACGTTGGGAACCGGCCAGAACACCTGGCGCGAGACGGTGCCCGAGAGCTTCCATTCCCCGTACCAGGCGGCCTTCACACTCGGCGTGCCGTAGATCTTCGACCCCGGTTTCGCGGCGATCCGCTCGGCGACCTCCGCCTGCACCATCACGACTCCGCGCTGCAGGTAGGTGAAGTTCTCGAGGAAATGCAGCAGCACGGGCACCGACACGTTGTACGGCAGATTGGCGACCAGCACGGTCGGTTCGCCCGGAAGCTCGGTTATGCGAAGCGCGTCGGCGTCGACGACGGTGAGCATCTCGGGCGGGACGCCGTGCTCAGCGGCAGTCTGCGCCAGGCGCGCGGCCAGGCGGTGGTCGATCTCGACGGCGGTGACGGATGCGCCGGCTTCGAGGATGGCGAGCGTGAGCGAGCCCAGGCCCGGTCCGACCTCCACGACGCGCTCCCCCGGCTGAACGCGTGCTGCTTGCACGATCTTGCGGACGGTGTTCGCGTCGACGACGAAGTTCTGGCCGAGCTTCTTCGTGGGGGTGACGTCGAGCTCGGCGGCAAGGCGGCGGATCTCGGTGGCGCCGAGCAGGGTGACGGTCATCCGTCCATTGTCCCCTACCGCCAGTACTCTTTGATGATGCCCTCCCTCGGTGACCTCGTCGCGCCTCGCCGGATGGGAAGAGACTTCCGCTGGCTGCTCGCTTCTTCCTGGACGAGCAATATCGGCGATGGAGTCGCCCTCGCGGCGGCGCCTCTGCTGATCGCCTCGATGACGTCGTCGCCGATCCTGGTGGCATCCGGCGCCATCCTGCAGTTCCTGCCCTGGTTGCTCTTCGGCCTGCATGCGGGCGCCATCGCCGACCGGTTCGATCGCCGCCGACTGGTGATGTTCGCGAACGCCGCCCGCGCCGTCGTCCTGGCCGCGCTGTGCGTCTTCCTCGTCACCGGCTCGGCCAACATCTGGATCGTCTTCGCGGTCGCATTCCTGTACGGGACCGCCGAGGTGTTCGTCGACACGGCGGGCAGCACCCTGCTGCCGATGGTCGTGAAGCCGGCAGATCTCGGCCTCGGCAATGCGCGGCTGCAAGCCGGATACCTCGTCGCGAATCAGTTCGCCGGCCCGCCGCTGGGCGCCTTCCTGTTCGCCGCCGGCACGGCGTGGCCGTTCCTGCTCGAAGTCATCTGCGTGTCTTTCGCCGTCCTGCTGATCTCGCGGATGGCGAGGACACCCGTTCCGCCGAGAGAGTCCGGCGCGCACCCTCCGGTGCACACGGACATCGCCGAGGGGCTGCGCTGGCTGTGGCGAAACCCGCCGGTGCGGATGCTGGTGCTGATCATCCTCGTCTTCAACATCACGTGGGCCGCCCCCTGGGGTGTCCTCGTGCTGTACGCGACGGAGCACCTGCAGATGGGCCCCGTGGGGTACGGCATGCTCACGACGGCGTCCGCCGCCGGCGGCCTGCTCGCGACGGTGAGCTTCGGCTGGCTGGAACGGCACGTGTCGTTCGCCACCCTCATGCGCGTCGTGCTGACGCTCGAGGTGTTGATGCACCTCGCGTTCGCGCTGACCACCGTCGATTGGGTGGCTCTGGTGATCATGTTCGTCTTCGGCGCGTATGCGTTCATCTGGGGCACGATCTCGACGACGGTGCGCCAGCGGCTGGTACCAGCCGAGCTGCAGGGCCGGGTCGCCTCGGTGAACATGGTCGGCGTCTTCGGCGGCATGGTCATCGGCCAGGCGCTGGGCGGCGTGATCGCCCAGTTCTGGGGACTGACCGGTCCCTGGTGGTTCGCCTTCGTCGGCGCCGCGATCACGCTGCTCCTGGTGTGGAAGCCGATCTCGCAGATCGTCAGCGCGAAGCCGGTCGGCGGGCCCGAGCAGGGCGAATGATGTCGAGGCGCTTCAGTAACGCCTGGGCGCTTCAGCTGAAGAGATCGACGAGAGTGTCGACGCGAGCACCATGGTTCTCCGGTGCGAGGCGGCGCTCACGGGCCAGCACCGCGATCCCGTGCAGCCCGCTCCAGAAGACCTCGCCTCGCGTCGCCGCGTCCGCATCGCTCTTGCCGCCGACGACAGCGACGAGCACCGCGAATCCCTCACGCAGCTCCTGCGGTGTCGATTCCTGAGCGAACTCGACGGCGAGACGCATCGAGAACATCGCCTCGTAGGTGGCCGGATGCTCTGCCGCGAAGGCGAGATAGGCCTCCACGAACGCCCTCACCCGTTGTGCGCCCTCCACTCCTCCCGATGCCTCACGCATCGCGGCGGTGAAGTCGCGGAATCCCGACAGCGCCACGGCGTTCACGATGCCGTCCCTGCCGTCAGGGAAGTGGCCGTAGAGAACCGGCGGGCTGTACTCGATCTCGCCGGCGAGGCGGCGTGTCGTCACCGCCGACCAGCCATCGCGTTCGGCGATCTCCCGCGCGCGGGTGACGATGCGCTGCTCACGGTCCTGGCGGTCTCGCGCTTTGCGCTCCTGCACTCCCATGCTCGAATTCTATCACTGATAGCTTTTTCCTGTTCGATGATCTATCGTTGTTAGATCTTCTACTTATGAAAGGTTCACTTATGTTGCACGTGATCGGAATGGTCCTCAGCTGGACCGGCGCAGTCGGCATCATCGGAATCGGCATCGCCTACCTGATGAAGCACGAAGGCAATGCTTCCGGGTTTGGACTGCCCACCCTTCCGTCGCCGGATGCTCGCGGTTGGTGGCAGGTCAAGGGGATCCGCGACATCGGCACCGGCTTGACCCTCATCGCCTTCGCCCTCTTCGCGCCGACACAGCTCCCGCTGGCACTCCTGCCGATGGCGGTGATCCCGTTCGGAGACGCCTGCATCATCCTCGCGAACAAGGGCAGCAAGAAGACGGCGTACTCGGTGCACGTCAGCACCGCGGTGGCCATGCTGATCGCCGCAGGTCTGCTCGTGCTCTGAACGCTCTTGACAGATTTATTTGTCTAGCCGCAGACTGTCCATGTGAAGTACCTCGACGAACCCGATGTGGTGCGCACAGCACTGTCCCCGATACGCCGGCGACTGCTGGGCCTGCTCCGCGAGCCCTCCTCGGCGATCCGCCTCTCCGAGGAGCTCGGCCTCCCCCGACAGCAGATCAACTATCACGTGAAGGAACTGGAGAAGGCAGGCCTGATCGAACTCGTCGAGGAGCGGCAGCGCCGCGGCTTCACCGAGCGCGTCTACCGCGCATCTCAGTCGACGCTCATCGTCGATCCTGGAGTCATGGGGCGCGCCTTCGATGGCATCCATGATCAGTACGCCGCCGAACATCTTGTGCAGGTGGCTGCAGGTACCGTACGCGACGTCGCCCGGATGCAGGCCAAGGCCGACGAAACCGGACAGCGGCTGCTGACCTTCACGATCGAGGCCGAGGTGCGATTCGCGGAGCCCGGTGATCTTCACCGGTTCGCGGATGCGCTGACCGATGCCGTACGCCGTACCGTCGAATCCTTCGACTCCGCCGGCGGGCGGCCATACCGCTTCGTCGCCGGTACTCACCCGGCACCAGCAAGCCCTCAGGCCGAGAAACAGGAAGAGAGAGGCGAGAACGATGTCTGAAACACCCAGGATCCGCGTGACCATCGCCGCACCGGTGAGCGAGGTCTGGAGCGCCCTCCGAGACAAGGACCGCATCAGGCACTGGCACGGCTGGGTGTTCGACGGCGGACCGGACGGAAGCCTGGACCAGGAGATCGACCTGATCTACTTCACCGATGTGACGGTCGGCGAGCACCGGATCGATCTGAACGGCGGCGACACGATCGATCTGGAACAGGTCGAAGGCGGCACGCGCGTGACGCTGACTCGTGCGGCACCGGAAGACGACCCGGACTGGGCGCGGTACTACGACGAGATCACCGAAGGGTGGATCACGTTCATCCATCAGCTGCAGTTCGCCGTGGAACGCCACCCGCGCGCTGCTCGTCGCACTGTCCTCCTGCGCGGAAAGGCGCCTTCCGCGCTGGCGGCGATCTCCGACGACCCGCGACCGCTCGCAGGAGCCCCGTACGAGGGATCGCTCGCCGGCGGGATCGCCGGCGGCCGTGTCTGGTTCAGGTCCGACCACCAGCTCGGTCTGACGGTGTCCGAGTGGAATGACGCGCTGCTGGTGCTCCATCGCGATGGAGCCTCCGACGAGGTGATGGCGCTCCTCAGCCTCTACGGCGTCGACGAGGATCGCTTCTCAGAGCTCCGCGACCGGTGGGGTGCCTGGTGGCACAGCTCCGACGCCGAAACCGTCGACGAGCGCGCTCAGTCCTCGAAGGAACCGTAGACCGCGAGCGTGTTCGCGGCGACCTGGGCGGCGAACTCGTCGACCTCAAGCCCGAGCTCCGCGGCCATGAAGCGCAGCGTGATCGGCACGAGGTACGGCGCGTTCGGCCGGCCACGTAGCGGCACCGGCGTGAGGAACGGCGCATCGGTTTCGATCAGGATCCGCTCCACCGGCGTGACCTTGAGGGCATCACGCAGGTTCTGCGCGTTCTTGAACGTGACGTTGCCGGCGAAGGACAGGTAATAGCCGGCGTCCGCGCAGATCCGGGCCATGTCCTCATCGCCGGAGAAGCAATGGAACACCGTGCGCTCCGGGGCGCCGACGCGGACCAGCGTCTCCAGCACGGCGTCGTGCGCGTCACGGTCGTGGATCTGCATCGCGATGCCGTGCTTCTTCGCCAGGGCGATATGCGCCTCGAAGGAGGTGAACTGCGCGTCGTGGCCCTCAGGTCCCGTACGGAAGAAATCCAGCCCCGTCTCCCCGATCGCCCGCGCACGCGGATGCCCGGCGAGCTCGTCGATCGTCGCGATGGCCGCATCGAGCGTGCCGTTCGCGGCATACGTCGGTGCATCGTTCGGGTGGATGGCGACGGCGGCCAGCACGCGAGGGTCGGATGCCGCGGCATCCACCGCCCAGCGCGAGGATTCGATGTCTCCCGACGCCTGCACGACGCCGACGATGCCGACGGCCTGGGCACGATCGAGCTGCTCGGTCAGCGAGAGCGGCTCATCGCCGTCGACGATCTCCAGGTGCGCGTGATTGTCGTACATCGGCACCGCCAGTGGTTCGGGCGCCGCCGGATACCGCAGGTCTTTGCGCCCGTCGCCCGACCTCTGCTGCACGTAGACCATGGCTCAGGCAGTGGACTCCACGCGCGGGAACAGCGGGGCGAGCCCGTTGACGCTGGTTCCGGGACGCAGGGTGCCCCAGTTGCCCGCCTCGCGGATCGGCTGGTCCTGAAGTCGGCCGAGCGTCTCAGCGGCGCCGAGTGCGATCCAGAGCTTCTCCGTGGCCTGGGGCATCACCGGCGACAGCAGCACCGCGAGAGCCCGAAGACCCTCGGCGCAGGTGTAGAGCACGGTGCCGAGGCGCGCGCGCTTCTCTTCATCGCGGGCCAGCGCCCAGGGCTCGTTATCGGTGATGTAGCCGTTCAGCGCATCGACGATCGTCCAGATCGCTGCGATGGCCTCGTCGATGCGGAACAGGTCGACGGCGGCATCCGCCTTCGATGCCGCATCTGCGACGATCTTCTGAATCGTGAGATCCTGCTCCGTGTACTCCGCGGCCGGGGGCACGATCCCCTCGAAGTACTTCTCGATCATCGCTGTCGTGCGCGATGCGAGGTTGCCGAATCCGTTCGCGAGCTCCGCCTGGTAGCGAGCGGACAGGTCCTCCCAGGAGAACGAACCGTCCTGCCCGAAGGCGATCGCCGAGAGGAAGTAGAAGCGGTACGCGTCGGAGCCGAAGACGTCGGTGATCTCGGTCGGCGCGATACCGGTGAGCTTCGACTTCGACATCTTCTCGCCGCCGACGAGCAGCCAGCCGTGGGCGAAGACGCCCTTCGGCACCTCGAGCCCCGCAGCCATCAGCAGCGCCGGCCAGATGACGGCGTGGAAGCGCAGGATGTCCTTGCCGACCACGTGATACGCGGGCCAGCGACGATCGAAGGTCTCCTGATCGGAGCCGTAGCCGATCGCGGTGGCGTAGTTCAGCAGCGCGTCGACCCACACGTAGATGACGTGCGACTCGTCCCACGGCAGCGGGATGCCCCAGTCGAACGTGGAACGCGAGATGGAGAGGTCCTTCAGACCCTGGCTCACGAACGAGACGACCTCGTTGCGCGCGGAGTCGGGACGCACGAAGTCGGGCTGGGTCTTGTAGAGCTCGAGCAGGCGGTCCTGGAACTCGCTGAGCTTGAAGAAGTAGTTCTTCTCCTGCAGCAGTTCGAGGGGCTTGGAGTGGATCGCACAGACCTTCAGCCCTTCGAAGGGACCAGTGCCGTCGACGATCTCGGACTCGGGCTTGAACTCCTCGCAGCCGACGCAGTAGAGCGCCTCGTACTCGCCTGCGTAGATGTAGCCGCGGTCGTACAGGCGCTGGAAGAACGTCTGCACGTTGATCTCGTGGCGCTCCTGCGTGGTGCGGATGAAGTCGTCGTTGGCGACGTCGAGCGTGTCCAGCAGCGGGAACCATGCCTCGCTGACGAGCTTGTCGACCCATTCCTGCGGCGTGACGTTGTTCGCCGCGGCCGCGCGCAGCATCTTCTGGCCGTGCTCATCCGTTCCGGTGAGCATCCAGGTGTCATCCCCGGCCTGGCGGTGCCACCGTGCGAGGGTGTCGACGGCCACCGTCGTGTACCCGTGGCCGATGTGCGGCACATCGGAGGGGTAGTAGATGGGCGTGGTGATATAGAACGATTCGCCTGCGGGCATGCGGACAATTCTAGGCGGGATGCCGGGGGTCGTTACGCGCCCGGCGGCACAGCGCGCTCTGCTGCGATCAGGCGACCGACACGGAGATGCGGTGCCACCCCTCTGCGCCGTTGGGAGCCGGCGGGGTACGGTTCGAGGTCTGGGTGTCACCGGTGGCGCTGATCGCCCGGCACTCGATCTGATGATCGCCGCTCTCGGCCGTCCACGGCACGCTCCACTGCACCCAGGTGTCGTCCGAGATCGCCGTTGCGAGGTCGGCCGTCATCCAGGAGCCGCCGTCGACGCGCACCTCCACGCCGCGGACGCCGACGTGCTGCTGCCAGGCCATACCGGCGATCATCGTCTCGCCGGGGTCTATCTGCCGTCCCCGGCGAGGAACGTCGATGCGCGACTGCAATTTGATCGGACCGCGCGCATCCCATCCGCGGGTCGTCCAGTACGCATCGACCCGGTCGAATCGAGTGACTTCCAGCTGGGTGACCCACTTCGTCGCGGACACGTAACCGTAGAGCCCCGGCACCACCATGCGCACCGGAAATCCGTGTTCGACGGGCAGGGGCTCACCGTTCATTCCGATCGCGAGAAGCGAGTCGCGGTCATCGGTGAGCACCTCCAGGGGCGTGGAGGCGGTGAATCCGTCCACCGAGGTCGAGAGAACCATGTCGGCATCGTCCGCGACTCCGGCGCGGGCGAGCAGTTCTCGAAGGGGATGCCCGAGCCAGCGGGCGTTCCCGATCAGCGAGCCGCCCACGTCGTTCGACACGCACGCCAGCGTGACGTCCGCTTCCTGCATCGGCAGCGCGAGCAGCTCATCCCAGGTGATCACGAGTTCGCGATCGACCATTCCGTGGATCCGCAGCGACCACTCCGCCGGGTCGACCTGCGGCACGACGAGAGCGGTGTCGATGCGATAGAAGTCGCGGTTCGGCGTCACCAGCGGCGCCAAGCCGGGAATGTCCAGCTCCGCGCCGGCCGGGATCGGCGCTGCTCGTTCCGCGGCCGTCGGCAGGCGCAACGCCTTCCTGATCGCCTCGATCGAGCGGGATGCTCCGTGCGCCACGTTCGCGGCGACGAGAGCGACCACTCCGACAGCCCCGGCCGCGGCCGTCCAGATCAGGAAGCGGCGACGGTCGATCGGTCGGCTCTCCCCGCCCACAGGTGCGGCAAGGGCGGGGTCCGGACGCAGGCGCCGGATGAGCATCCGCAGGGCGACGATCGCCGCGGCACCCGCGACGGCCGACGGCGCCCACGAGAAGGCGCCGGCACCGGTGCGCGTCATCGCGATCGCCGCACCGACGACGCCGATCGCACCCACGATCACGACGCCGGCACCGGCACGACGCCGCTCGAGCAAGCCGGCGGCGGCGGCGATCGCGGCGAGCACCACCGCGATGCCGATCAGCAGCGCCGCCTTGTCGAAGGTGTCGAAGAGAGCGATGGCGAGGTCCTTCGCCCAGCTCGGCGCGATGTCGATCAGTGCGCCGCCGATCACGGCGAACGGACTCGCGGCCGGCAGGAACAGCGCGGCGCTCAGCTCACCGAGCCCCGCACCGAACGTCACGGCGGCGAGCCCAGCGGCCGCGGCCCGGTAACCATCGCGTGTCCCACTGCCCTGCGCCATGACCTGAGCGTAGCCCTGACGCCGACCAGAAGACCGGATGGGGAACGATCCGCGGCCGTCGTCTCACAGCCCGTTGCGGCGGGCGACCTCCCCCAACCATGCCAGGGCGGGCTTGGGCGTACGGGCGAACGTCTCGTGGTCGAACGCGATCAACCCGAAGGTCGGTGCGAAGCCGCTGGCCCACTCGTAGTTGTCCAGAGCGCTCCAGTGCTGGTACCCGCGCACCTCGATGCCGTCGGCGATCGCGCGGTGCAGCCCCTCCAGAGCCCCCTGAGTGTAGGCGATGCGGCGGGTGTCGTCGGAGGTCGCGATGCCGTTCTCGGTGACAAGCACGGGCACTCCCCCGCTCAACTCCCAAGCGCTGCGCACACCCATCTCGAGGGCCGGCGGGAAGAACTCCCAGCCGGTGAGCGTGGTCTCCACGTCATCCGCGACCGGGCGAGGCCCCTCCGGCCCGATGAAGGTGCGGGTGTATGCCTGCACGCCGACGAAGTCGTCGCCGGCGGACTGCTCCAGGTACCAGTGATCCCGCGGGTCACCGTACTCCGCGAGCATCTCGTCGGCCCCCGGCTCGCCCGTGGAGTGGAAGGCCTGAGTGGCGATCGTCCAACCGGCCTTGACGCCTGTGACCGTGTGCAGGATCTCGGACGCCCTTCGATGCGCGGCGAGCAGCGTGTCCGCAACTCCGAGATCAGGGCGCGGGAGCCCGAACGCGACCAGGTTCGATGCCTCCTCGCCTCCGGCGAGCATCGCAGCGATGTTCGGCTCGTTGATCGTGCAGACGTAGTCGACGCCGTCCAGGATCGGCAGCACCGTCTCCACGTAGCGGGAGAAGAGGTCGACGGCGTCGTCCGCACGCCAGAAGCCGTCGCGCTGGAACCACTGCGGCACCGTGAAGTGCATCAGGGTGACCGTCGGGTCGAGTCCGTGCTCGCGCGCCGTGTCGATCATGCGTCGGTAGTGATCGAGCATCGCCCGCGAGATGAACCCGCGCTCCGGTTCGATCCGCGCCCATTCCACCGAGAAGCGGTAGGAGTTCAGCCCGGCCTCCGCGAGAAGGCGCATGTCTTCCGGGTACCGGTGGAAATGGTCGGCCGCGTCACCGGACGGCTCGACCATCGGCGATCCAGGGGCATGCTCCATCGCCCACCAGTTGCTGGTGGTGTTGTTCCCCTCCACTTGGTGGGCCGCTGTCGCGGCTCCCCAGAGGAAGCCATCGGGGAATTCGAGCACGGGTGCTCCTTTCGTCATCATGAACAGACCAGCGGCGCGGTCAGCGGGCGCGCGCCGGATTGGGTACGGCATCGAGAAGCTGGACGGTGTACGGATCCTCCGGATGCTGGAGCACATGCGCGGTCTCGCCTCGTTCGACCACGCGCCCGCTGTTGAGCACCAGGATGTTCTCGGTGACCAGGCGAGCGCTGAGCAGATCGTGCGTGATGTAGAGCATGCTGATGCCCCAGCGCTCCCGCAGGTCCTCCAGCAACGCGAGCACCCCGGCGCGCAGCGAGACATCGAGCATCGACACCGGCTCATCGGCGATGAGCACCTGCGGGTCGCTGGCGAGGGCACGCGCGATCACGACGCGCTGTCGCTGTCCTCCCGACAACTGGTGGGGCAGCTTGGCGGCGAACTGCTCGACCGGTGTGAGCCCGACCGTCTCCAGAAGTTCGAGCACGCGGGCCTTGGCTTCCTGTCCCCGCAGGGGGGTGTAGTTGACCACGGGACGAGTGAGCGCGTACTCCACGGTGTGCAGCGGGTTCAAGGCCGAGTACGGGTCCTGGAACACCATCTGCAGGTCCTTGCGAAGATCACGCAGACCGCGACGGCGCAGGGAAGCCACATCGACGTCGCCGAAGCGCACCGATCCGGAGGTCGGCTTCTCGATACCGGTGAGCAGCTTCGCGATCGTCGACTTGCCCGAGCCCGAGGCACCGACGAGCGCGAGCGCCTCACCCGGTTCCAGACGGAACGAGACGTCGTCGACCGCGGTGACGGGCCCCTGACCGCGCCGGGGCGGCGGATACACCTTGGAGACGCCGTCGACCACGATCGCGGCGTCGGCTCGACGCTCGTGACGCTGCGACACCGTCGGCTGCGTCTCGGTGACGTCTGTGCGCAACGTGCCCTCACGTCGCCGCGTGCCGAGGTCGACGAATCCGGGGATCGAGATCGTCTCGGCGCGCGGGTCCGCGTAGTGGCTCAGCAGCATCCGCGTGTACTCGTCCTTCGGGTGCATCAGGATGTCACGGCTGGGTGCGTCTTCGACGATCCGGCCCTCGTGCATCACCATGACGCGGTCCGTCGCCTCCAGCACGATCCCGAGATCGTGGCTGATGAGGATGGCCGTGAACTGCTCGGCCCGCTGCAGATCGCGGATCGTGTCCATGACGGCGTGCTGGACCAGAACGTCCAGCGCGGTCGTCGGCTCATCGAAGACCATGAGCTGCGGTTCCAGAGACAGCGCGATCGCGATCGACGCACGCTGCCGCATCCCTCCGGACAACTCCCCCGGGTACCGCTTCAGCACGTCGGGGTCGAGTCCCATCTTGCCGACCAGGTCGCGGGCACGCTCCTCCCTTTCCTCCCGGGGCACGTGGCCGTGGGCGGCGAAGACGTCGCGGAAGTGGGCGCCCACGGTGCGCACGGGGTTGAGCGCGTTCATCCCGGACTGGAGGACCATGGCGAAACCGCCCTGCCGTTGGCGGCGCAGTTCTTCCGCATCCAATTCGCGGACGTCGCGGCCCGCGAACAGGATCCGGCCGCCGCTGATCCGGGCCGGCGGCTTCTGCAGCCTCGTCAACGCGAACCCGAGCGTCGACTTGCCCGAGCCGGATTCGCCGACGAGACCGACGAACTCACCGCGGCGAAGAGTGAACGACACGTCCTCGACGGCGGTGACGGGCACCGCACCCGGCGAGGCGTACTCGACCGAGAGCTCCTGGACGTCGAGCAGGATCTCCCGCTCGTCCGTGGCGGCGGGTGCATTCGCTGCGACCGATGTCGGCGTATTCACGCTCATCGTCCCTTTCCTTCCCGCAGGCGCGGATTGGAAATGCCATCCACGCCGAAGTTGATGAGTGTGAGGCTCAGCGCCAGCAGGGCGATGCACAGACCCGGAGCGAACAGCAGCAGCCACTGCCCCGTCAGCAGGGAGTTGGAGTTCTGCGCCCAGTAGAGCATCGTTCCCCAGCTGACGATGCTGGAGTCGCCGAGCCCGAGGAACTCGAGGCCGGCTTCGGCGAGGATCGCCGCGGTCGCCGCACCGAAGAGCGTTCCGGCGATGATCGACGTCATGTTCGGCAGGATCTCTCGGAAGACGATCCGTGCCGGGCTGTCACCGGAGAACTGCGCCGAGGCCACGAAGTCGTTGCCCCGCAGCGACTGCGTCTGGCTGCGAAGGACGCGAGCGCCCCATGCCCAGCCGGTCACGACGATCACGGCGATGATCATCCGGATGCCGCCGTTCTGCAGATATGCGGCGATGACGATCATGAGCGGCAACCCGGGGATCACGAGGAACAGGTTGACGACGAAGCCCACGGCCTCGCCGGCGAAGCCGCGCATGTAGCCCCAGCTCAGCCCGATGAGGACGGCGACGATCGTGGAGAGGATGCCGGCGGCAAAACCGACCAGCAGGCTGATCTGCGCGCCGTAGACGAGCTGGCTGAGCACGTCTTCACCGGCGGCCGTGGTGCCCAGCCAGTGCGCCGCCGAGGCATCGGCGTTGCGCTCGAATCCGTTCTCCTTGGGACCGTAGGGCGCGATGAGCGGGGCGAACACCGCCACAAGGACGAAGAACGCGAGGATGCAGAGTCCGAGGCGAGCTTTGCCATTGCTCCACAGGGTTCCGACCATCCGTCCGATCGATCGCCATCGACTGGGCGCGGCGATCCGGTTCACGGGCACTTTGACGTTCATCGTGGAGGTCATCGGCGGGTCCTTGGGTCCAGTACGCCGTACAGGATGTCGACGAGGAAGTTGGCGATGAGCACGCTCACGGTGATCATCAGGAAGAGCGCCTGCATGAGCGGGTAGTCCTGCCCGATCACGGCGTTGAAGAGCAGATATCCGATACCGGGATAGCCGAACACCTGCTCGACGAGGATCGATCCGCCCACCACCCCGCCGAGCGTGAGCCCGAAGCCGGTGAGGTTGGGAAGGATGGCGTTTCGGGCCGCGTACCGAAGCGCGATGGTGCGCCCGTGCAGCCCGTTCGCCTCCGCGAACGTGACGTAGTCCTCGCCGAGGGTGTTGATCATCGCGTTGCGCATGCCGATGATCCAGCCGCCCAATGAGGTGAGCAGGATCGTGAGCGCCGGAAGCACCGCGTGTCGGGCGAGGTCGGCGATGAACTCGCCGGTGAACCCGGGTGTCGTCGTCGCCGAGTATGCCCCGGTCGTCGGGAACCAGTGCAGCACGTATCCGAGGAAGAACAGCAGGAGCAGAGCGGTCCAGAAGTACGGGAACGTGCTGAGGAAGGATCCGGTGAGCGTGGGCAGCGCATCCAGCCAGGTGCCGCGTCGCCATGCGGCCGCGACACCGATGAGCGTGCCGATGACGAATGCCAGGATCGTGACGATCCCGACGAGGACGAGCGTGTACGGCAGCGCCGTCGAGACCATGCTCGCCACGCTCTGCGGATAGAAGGTGTACGAGACGCCGAAGTCCAGACGTGCCACCTGGCCGAGGTAGGCGATGTACTGATCCCACATCGATCCGGTGGGGACACCCAGCTGCGCCTCGATCGCCGCGCGCGTGGCGTCGGAGACCGGGCCGTTCTGTGACAGCTTCGCGAGCGCCGCGTCTGCGGGCGAGCCCGGCATCAGCCGTGGCAGGAAGAAGTTCAGGGTGATCGCCGCCCACAGCGTGAGCAGGAACAGTCCGAGCTTCTGGAGCAGGTACTTCACTGGCCCTCCTCCTTCACTCGCTCGAGCCGCGTGAAGATCATCAGCGGCGCCGAATCGTAGTTCTGCGGAATCATGTACGGGTCCTCCTCTGAGGGCCAACCGGTGAATTTGGCGTCGTTGAACAGGCCCCAGATTCCGCCGTAGTAGAGCCCGATCACTGGCAGGTCGTCATAGACGATGGCCTGCAACTCGTGCACGATCTCCTTCTGCCTGGCAGGGTCCACCGTGGCGCGGTACTCGGCCAGCAGGGCGTCGGCCTCCTCCGAGCGGTAGCGCTGGAAGTTGTTCGAGGTCGTCTCTCCCGAGGGGACGTAGAACTCGCTGGAGAGGAGACCGTTGTACGCCTGGTAGACGTCGCCGTTCCCCATCCCGCCGATGGCCATCTCGAAGTCGCCGTTGCTGATGGCGCTCTGGTAGCCCGCCGGCTGCGGGAGTTTCAAGGTGACCTTCACACCGACCGCCGCGAGCTGTCGCTGCACGGCCTGCGCGGCGCGCGTCCAGTCGGAGAAGCCGTTGGCCGTGGTGAGGGAGAACTCCAGCTGCTCGCCGTCGGCACCGACCAGTCGATCGCCCTGCAGCGTGTAACCGGACTCGGCGAAGGCCGCCAGCGCGGCATCCGCATCCTGGGCGATCATCCCGCCGTCAGGGATCTCCGGGTCCAGATACTCCTCCTGGTTCGGCAGCACGAGACCCGTCTGTCCCGCCGGCTGCATGTAGCCCTCGGAAGCCGTCTCGGCGATCTCCTCCCTGTCGAGCGAAAGGGCGATCCCCCGGCGCACGTTGACGTCGTCGAAGGGTGCGACCTCGAGGTTCGGCACCAGGGAGATCACGCCGGCCGGCGGGAACCACCAGTCGTTGTGCGGGCTGGCCGCTCCCCAGGTGCCCTCGACATCGGAGATGAAGGAGTAGGCCCAGTCGTATCCCCGGGTGACGGTGTCGAGCTGGGAGTTGGTGGCCGGCAGCACGACGTGCTCGATCTCGATCGAATCCGACTGCCAGTAGTCCGGGTTCCTGTCCATCGAGTACTGCTGGTCGTTGTAGTTGCCGAGCACGAACGGCCCGGTGCCGACGGGCTCCTCGTTGCGCCAGGTACCAGGATCAGCGACGTCCGACCAGATGTGCTCCGGAACGATCATGGTCTGCCCGAGAATCGACAGCGAGGGGGCATCCTCGCCCTTCAGACGGAAGACGACATCGCCGCCCTTCACCTCGACGCCGTCGAGGTGCTGCCAGGCGCCCTTGATGTCGAGCGCCGGGTTGTCCTTCAGCAGATCGAACGTGAACGCGACGTCCTCTGCGGTGAAGTCCTCGCCGTCGCTCCACTCGACACCGTCGCGGATCGTCATGACGATCGTGCGGGCGTCCGGTTGCGACCATTCAGAGGCAAGCCAAGGGTTCTGCGTGCCGTCGAGCGGGTTGATCAGGATGAGGGGCTCGTAGATCCAGCGCGAGGCCGTACGAGTGTTGGTGAGGTACGGGTTGAAGTTCCGCGTGAAGAAGGGGTTCCCCTTGTCCGCGTTGATCAGCATCGTGTTGTCGCCGATCGATGGATCCGGCTGCGAACTGATCTGGATGCTGCATCCGCTGAGCACCACGGCCGCAGCCGCAAGGCCCACCACCGCGGCCCGCCGCCAGCGCCGGAACATGTGCGTCTTCGACACCCTGCCACCTCATGTCGTCTCTGTCATGAAGGGCGCCCACTGATCGGAGCACCCGCACGGCATCAGCCGCAAGAGCAATTGTAAGCGCATACATTTTGCGACCGCAACCCCTTGGCTCCGGCCGGGGAAGCACGCGACGCGCGTCAGCGGCGCCGCAGCGAGCTGTCGCGCAGGGTGATCTCGAGCGGAAGACGCACGAAGACGGGTTCGGTGTCCGGCTGCTCCAGCCGGCGCGCGAGTACCTGGACAGCCGCCCGTCCGAGCTCGATCATCGGTTGGCGAACCGTGGTCAACTGCGGCGTCGAGAGTGCCGCGGCCTCGATGCCGTCGAAACCGGTGACGAGCAGATCCTCAGGCACGCGGACCCCGGCGGCCCGGAACACATCGAGCGCGCCCAGAGCCATCTGGTCGTTCGCCGACATCAGCGCTGACGGCAGTCCGGCGGCGATCAGTTCTTCGGCGGCACGTCGGCCGGACGCTCGCGTGAAATCACCCCGCAGGACCGTCACATCGTCGATCGGGATGCCGGCCTCGACGATCGCCGCGGAGAATCCCTCCCAGCGCTGCATGCCGTCCGGAGAATCCTCTGGCCCCGCCAGGAACACCGGCGGCCTTCCGTCGGACTGCGCGAGCACGAGGCGGGTGAGCTCGGCCATCGCCTCGGTGTTGCTCACCGTCACGTGGTCGTATCGGTCTCCCCGAGGGGGCCCGGCCAGCACCACGACGGGGATGCGTCTGGCGAGCCTGGCGAGCACGTCGTCGGGCACGCTGCGGGCGAGGACCATGAGCCCGTCCACCCGTCCCGCCATGTCGCGCACGGTGGAACGCTCCGGATCGTCGCGTCCGACGCCGATCATGAGGACGAACCCCTGTTTCCACGCTTCGAGTTCGGCCCCGCGGAGCACCTCGTCCAGGAAGAGCATGCTCGGGTGACTCTCGACGTCCGTCGCCTCGTCGTGCACGATCGTGAAGGGATGCGTCGGCGCTCCGTCGGCGGCGAGCACATCGAGCAACGGCGCTTCCTCGGCCGCGTCGAAGCCGGGGAAGTAGAGTCCCAGCACGCCGGTCCGCCGCTCGGCGAGGCCTCTCGCGCTCCCGCTCGGCACGTACCCGAGTGCCGAGACCGCGTCGAGCACACGTTCGCGGGTGACAGGTCGCACCGCATCGGGCATCCGCAGCACCCGGGAGACGGTTGCGATCGAGACTCCCGCGCGGTCGGCGACGTCGTACACGGTCGCAGCCTTCGTCACGGTTCACTCCCTCCATCCGCCTGTGCCCAGGCTACCCGGCGGGCATCCACGAACCGCCGGAACCCGCGTCAGACACGACGGGCGAGTACGGCACCGTGCGGGCGTCGGCTCGGCTCGTCGGGCCCGCGATCCCGATGCTCCTGCTCCACGACCTCGAACCCCGCCTCCGCGAGGACCTCGGCAAGGGCATCGACCGACCAGAAGTAGGCAGTGGTGACGGCATGGGGGAACGCCGTGCCCGTCACCCCGTCGAAGAAGCCGAGGAGGATGCTCCCGTCCGACGCGAGGACCCGCGCGAACTCGGCAAGCACGACGGGGATGTCGGTGGGCGGCGTGTGGATCAGGGAGTACCAGGCGAGGATGCCGCCGATCGAGCCGTCCGGGAACGGGAGGTCGCGGAATGTTCCGTCCAGGAACCGCAGGTGCGGGAACGCCGCCCTCGCCGAAACGAGGAACTCCGCGCAGAGATCGACCCCGACGACCTCGCGGTCGCCGTCGTGCAGGAGCGCGGTCCAGTGCCCTGGCCCGCACCCGGCATCCAACAGGGTGCCCGGCGTCGCGTCCCGCCAGCGCGTGATCAGCGCGCGATCGGCCGGCGCCATCTGCTCGACGGTGCCGGCGAGATCGATGTACTCGGCGGCACGGGCGTCATAGGCAGCGGCGATCCCGGAATCAGCAGAGGTGTGCAGGTCGCTCATCGGGTCCGGGCGGCGAGCGCCGCCTGATACAGGTCGCGGGAGGACAGGCCGGTGAGGCCGGCGACCTCGGCGGCCGCATCCTTCAGGCGAATGCCGGAGGCCACCAGCGTCTGCACCTGGGCGAGCGCATCGTCCGGTGACGCATCACGGTGCGGAGCGCCCTCGACGACGACCACGATCTCGCCCTTGACTCCGGCCGAGGCCCACTCCACGAGCTCGGACGCCGTACCGCGCCTGACCTCTTCGTAGAGCTTGGTGAGCTCGCGGCAGACGGCGATCCGGCGCGTGTCACCGAAGGCGGCTCCCATATCGGCGAGCGCGCCGGCGAGGCGAGCGGGCGATTCGAAGAAGAGCATCGTGCGCGGCTCGGCGGCGAGCGCGCGCAGCATCGAGCGCCGCTCCCCCGGTTTGCGCGGCAGGAAACCCTCGAAGGTGAACCGGTCGGTGGGCAGGCCGGAGATGGCGAGCGCCATGAGCACGGCACTGGGCCCGGGAATGGCGGTGACCGTGACGCCCTGGGCGACGGCCTCGGCGACCAGCCCGTAACCCGGGTCACTGATCGCGGGCATTCCGGCATCACTCAGCACGACGATGTCCGTCTCGACGGCGAGCGTTGCCAGCTCCGCCGCCTTCTGCTTCTCGTTGTGGTCGTGCAGAGCGATCAGCCGTGGCCGGTTCTCGATCTTCAGCGCCTTCAGGAGGCGCTGGGTGGTGCGGGTGTCTTCGGCGGCGACGATCTCGGCGTTCTCGAGAACCTCGATCAGGCGGCGCGAGGCGTCGCCGAGGTTGCCGATCGGGGTGGCAGCGAGAATGATCACTCGCTCAGCCTATGTCCGTTGTCTAGGCTGTAGCCGTGACCGCACCCCCGTCCCTCCTGCCTCCCCATCAGGAGCGATTGACTCGATACGGCGGACTTCGCGACCGCATCCTCTTCGACCCCGACTGGGGGCGGATGCTGCGCTGGTTCGCGCCGCTCGTGGTGACGATGCTCGCGCTCGTGCTGCGCGTCACCAATGTCGGCCATCCGCATGTCCTCGCGTTCGACGAGACCTACTACGTGAAAGACGCCTGGTCGTTGTGGACCCTCGGCTACGAGGGCACCTGGGGAGACGGCGCGAACGAAGCGTTCCCGACCGGCAAGGACCTCCCCCTCGAGGCGGCCGGCTCCTTCGTCGTGCACCCGCCTCTGGGCAAGTGGATCATCGCGCTGGGCATGGCGATCGGCGGCCCTGGCGCCAGTGAGGGGTGGCGTCTGACGACGGCGCTGCTCGGTACCGGCACCGTGCTGCTGGTCTACCTGATCGCGCGTGAGCTGTCCGGCTCGCTCGTCGTCGCCACCGTGGCCGGGACGCTGCTGGCGATCGACGGCCTCAGCATCGTGATGAGCCGGGTCGCTCTGCTCGACGGGTCGCTGACGTTCTTCATCGTGCTCGGTGCGCTGTTCGTGCTGCTCGATCGAAGGCGGACGATCCCTCTCCTGGAGCGGCGCGATCCCGACGATCCTGACCCGTTCTGGGGTCCGGTGCTGTGGCGCCGGCCGTGGCTGATCGCTGCCGGAGTCGCCCTCGGCGCGGCATCGGCCGTGAAATGGTCGGGCCTGTACGCCCTCGCCGGTCTCGGCCTGTACGTGGTGGTCACGGATGCCCTCGCCCGCCGCCGCGCGGGTGTGGTGTTCTGGCCGACGGCCGCCGCCTTCAAGCAGGGCCCGGTGTCGTTCCTTCTGGTCGTGTTCCCGGCGCTCGCGGTGTATCTGATCAGCTGGACCGGTTGGCTGGTGACCGCCGGCGGCTACGACAGGCAGAGCGATCCGAATCCGCTCGTCGCCCTCTGGAACTACCACCAGTCGATCCTCGGCTTCCACGTCGGGTTGTCCACCGGTCATCAGTACGAGAGCCCGGCCTGGCAGTGGCCGCTGCTGCTGCGTCCGACGGCGGTGTGGGTCGGCGGTGAGGAAGGCGCCTGCGGCGTGGATCACTGCATCGCCGTGATCTCGACGATCCCGAACCCGCTCATCTGGTTCGGGGGTGTCGCCGCATCCGTCTACCTCCTCTACCGCTTCGTACGCGGCCTGATCAGGCGTGCTCCGGTGGGCCCGGGTATGACGTTGCCGCTGGTCGGCCTCGCAGTCACCTATGTGCCGTGGCTGCTGATCCCGGAGCGGACCATCTTCCAGTTCTACACGGTGACGATGATGCCGTTCCTCGTGCTCGCTCTCGCGCTGACGCTGCGGGTGATCGCGGGAGAACGGGATGATCCGCTGTACCGCCGCCGATCCGGCGAGAGCTGGGTGCTGGTCTTCCTTGTCGTCACCGTGCTGGTGTCGGCGTTCTTCTACCCGGTCTGGACCGGAATGAACGTCCCGTACGAGTTCTGGCTCGTGCACAACTGGATGCCGGGCTGGATCTGAACCCAGGTCATCGCTGTTCCGCCTCATGTGCCACATGAGCGACGAGCGGCAGTATCCGCCCCGAAAGGTGCGTGCGCATCGCGATGGATGACGCGGTGCGCGCCACCCCGGGGACGACGGCGACCCGATCGAGGACATCCTGCAGCTGCACCGCGTCGCGGGCGACGAGCCGCAACTGCATGTCGCTGGCACCGGTCACGGTGTACATGTCGACGATCTCGGGAACGGCATCCGCCAACGCGACGGCGACGTCGTCGTGGCCGACCTTCTGATCGATCTCGACGAGGCAGAACGCGACCAGGCCGTACCCGAAGCCGCTCGGGTCCAGCCGCGGCACGATGGCCTCGATCACTCCGCCCTCCTGCAGACGGGCGAGGCGGCTGGTCACGGTGCCCCTGGCGACACCCAGCCGCCGCGCGCACTCCAGGACCGGAAGCTGCGGCGACTCGGTCAGCATCCGGATGAGATCAGCATCCAGCCGATCGATGCGCATGGCTCGCTCCTACTCCCTCGGGACACCCGGGCGCGAGACGCCGCGGGTCAGGCGTGCGGCGAGCAGCAGCACGGCCATCAGTGCGAGCGTGAGCAGCAGCTGGGTGCGTGCAGCCGGATCGATCATGACGAGGGCGATGACCCCAGCGAGCAGCGCGAGGCACAGCCACGACAGCCACGGGAAGCCCCACATGCGCATCGGCATCGACTCGCCGGCGCGATCCGCCCGCCGCCGCAGGATGATCTGTGCGATCGCCGTCGCCGTCCAGATCACGAGCAGCGTCGAACCGACGACGTTGAGCAGAGCCGGCAGCACCACGTCCGGGAAGGCCCAGTTCAGTCCGACCGTGACGAAGCCGAACGCGACGGATGCGAGAACCGCGACGTACGGGACTCCCTTGTCACTGGTGCGGGTGATCGCTCGCGGCGCCAGACCGCGCTCACCCAGCGAGAACGCCATCCGCGAGGCGCCATAGATGTTCGCGTTCATGGCGGACAGCAGCGCGATCACGACGATGAGCGACATGACCAGGTCGACACCGGGCACCCGGATCGTGGCGAGCACGGCCGAGAACGGTCCGTCCAGTACCGCGGGGTCGTTCCAGGGCAGCACGGCGACGATGACGAAGATCGAGCCGAAGTAGAAGACGATGATGCGCACCATCACCTCGCGGACGATGCGTCGGATGTTGCGTGCGGGGTCATCCGACTCCGCGGCGGCGATGGCGACGACCTCCGTCCCGCCGAACGCGAACATGACGATGAGGAGCGCGGCGGCGATGCCGGCGATGCCGTTCGGGGCGAAGCCGCCATGTGCGGTGAGATTGCCGATACCGGTCGCCGGAACGCCGGGGACGAGACCGATGATCGCGCACACCCCGACGATGAGGAACAGGATGATCGCGGCGACCTTGATCGCCGCGAACCAGAACTCGAAGCGACCGTAGTTGCGCACGCCGAAGAGATTCACCGTGGTGAGCGCGACGACGAAGACGAGCACCCATACCCAGGCGGGCACTCCTGGCACCCAGCCGGCGACGATGCCGGCGGCACCGGTCGCCTCGGCCGCGATCACGACGACGAGCTGGATCCAGTACAGCCAGCCGACGGCGCTGCCGGCACTGCGTCCCATCGCCTTCTGGGCATAGGAGCTGAAAGCCCCCGAGCTCGGCCTGGCTGCGACCATCTCCGCGAGCATCGCCATCACCAGCACGACGATGGCGCCGGCGACGAGGAACGAGATCAGCACGGCGGGTCCCGCGACGCCGATGGCCTGACCGGACCCGACGAAGAGGCCCGCGCCGATCGCACCGCCGAGCCCCATCATCGAGATCTGGCGCCGGGTGAGGCCGGGGTGCAGGCCCTTCGTGGTCGTTGTCATCGTCGTTACTTCGGTCATGCGTGGACTTCCTCGTTCATGCGCTGATCTGATCGGTGTGGAGTGCGAGTGGTACGGGCGGAGGCGGCGAGCGCGGCTTCGACTCGATCGATGTCATCCGCCGAACCCGACGAGATGCGCACGCCTTCGCCGGCGAACGCCCGGGTGATGACGCCGCCCTCGCGGAGCAGCGTCTCGAGTTCTTCGGAGCGGGTGCCGGCAGGCACCCAGACGAAGTTCGCCTGCGATGCGACGGGAGCCCATCCGGCATCCTCCAGCAGCGCGCACAGCCGTTCGCGCTGGGCGACGACCTCGTCGATCCGGAGGGCGAGTTCGTCTTCGGAATCCAGCGAGGCGACGGCGGCCGCTTGCGCGAGGTCACTGACCCCGAACGGGATCGCGACCTTGCGCTGATTTTCGGCGATCTCGACCGGCGCGATGGCGTAGCCGACGCGGAGTCCGGCGAGGCCGTACGCCTTGGAGAACGTGTGCAGCACGGCGACGTGCGGGAAGCGACGGAGGAGATCGATACCCGCACCCTGGCCGCCCTCGTCGGAGTACGAGGTGCGGTCGAAGTGCACGTACGCCTCGTCGATCACCACGAGGACGTCGCGCGGCACCGCGGCGACGAACTGCTCCAGCGCCTCGGCTGAGACGACGGTGCCGGTGGGGTTGTTCGGATTGCAGATGAAGATGAGCCGTGTGCGCGGCGTGATCGCCGCACGCATCGCGTCGAGGTCGTGGCCGTGATCCGCATCCAACGGCACGGCGATGGGCGTCGCACCCGCGATGCGCACGAGCGCCGGGTAGGCCTCGAAGGAGCGCCAGGCGAACATGACCTCATCGCCCTCTCCCGCCGTCGCGTGGATGAGCTGAGCGGCGAGCTCGACGGAGCCCGCTCCGACGGTCACCTGTGCCGGATCGACCGCGTAGCGTGCGGCGAGACGGGACCGGAGCTCTGCCGCGCTCATGTCGGGGTAGCGCTGGATCGTGCCGAGCCGCTCCTGCACCGCGTCGATCACGGAGGGAAGCGGCGGGTGCGGGGACTCGTTCGAGGAGAGTTTCGACGCGCCGACCGGCGCGGAACGGCCTTGGCGATACGCGGGGACGGCATCGAGGCCGGCGCGGACGGGGAGTGTCATCGTCAGAGCATCCTTGCTGTGATTCGTGGCGGATCGCAGAACCCGCCGGCTGTCGCGCCAGACTAGACCGAATGCCGCTGACTGGGCAATCGGTTCAGCAGTTACTGCGCATGCCGCGCAATCGAAGCGCGCTTCGGGCAAAATCGATAGGCATTCTGCTCACCGCTGGCATCGGATACCGTGACTCGTCGTTAGGATCACCCCATGGGCACCGCCAGTGGATTCACGTTCACCGTGCGCGGCGATGACGTCGTGATCCGGCATCACGGCACCACCGCGACCACCCTGCGCGGCGCCAGCGCGGCCGACTTCCTCGCTCAGGTCGAGCGGGGAGACTCCCAGCTGCTGATGGCTCGCGTGACGGGGAACTACCGCCGCGGCAACGAGCGCACCGCTCGTCAACATCCGCGCAACGTCGGCTGAGATCCGCGCTCAGCGCTCCATCGCCAACTCCGACGGGTCCGACACCGGCAACCGGCACACGAACGCACGACAGTCGAATGCGCGCTCCGGGACCTCGGCCTTGCCGGCGAACAGCTCGAACCCGGCATCGGCGAAGGCCTCCGCCTGTGCGGGAGTCACCACGGCGACCACGTCGGCATCGGCGGCGCGCGCCGCATCGGCGAGTGCGCTGCCGCGAGCGGCGGTGACGACGACCACCTGCCGAGGCGGTTCGGCGAGCTCGGACGCGACCCGCAGCAGGGACCCGTACGCGAACGGCTGCGCCAGCGCTCGCACAGAGAGCTCGCGCACAGCGGCCTCCGCGGCTGCGCGGTACTCCTCGCCCGCCCCGAGCCGCCAGGCGGTCAGCGCCGCCGCGGCGATCGCCGCGGATCCGGACGGCAGGTCTCCGTCGCTCTGATCCGGCGACAACGCCATTCCGTGCGCCGACAGCACCGGATCCGGTGCGATGCCGTCGAATGCTCGATCGAGGATCTCGCGCCCCGTCACCGCCCAGGCCGCGTCGCCGGTCGCGACGGCGAGCGCGAACAGGCCGTCGGCGAGAAGGCCGAGATCGGCCGGGGCGGCCACCGCAGCGGATGCGACACCGTCGAGGGATGCGCGCACGAGCTCGCCGTTCGCGCCGCGGTTCAACCGCTGCACCGCGTCGGCCGCTGCGATGGCAGCCACGATCCAGGAGTCTTCGCCCAGGGCGGCGCCGGCACGGGCGAGCGCCCCGATCGCCAGACCGTTCCAGCCGGTGATCACCTTGCCGTCGACCGCCGGCGGCTCGAGTGCGGCGCGCTCAGTTGCGCTCCGCGCGTAGTAGCCGCCCTCGCTTCGCTCCCCCTCGATCCACGACTCCGAATCCTGCGCCGCACCGAAACCGCCGCCCTCGCGCTGCAGCACGGTCAGCAGGAAGCCGGCGATGCCGCGCGCCGTCACGGCATCGCCGGCGGCGAGCGCGACATCCAGCAGCTGGGCGTTGTCGGTGAGCATCCGCTCGTAGTGCGGTACCGTCCAGTCCCGCTGCGTGGCATAGCGGAAGAAGCCGCCGTCGACGGTATCGCGCAGTTCGGACGAGACCATCGCGGCCAGCGCGCGCTGGGCGGATGCCGCGGCATCCGGAGCATCCCGTCGCACCAGCGCGTTCTGCAGGAACCGCAGCGTCGTCGCGACCGGGAACTTCGGCGCGCCGCCGTACCCGCCGAACCGGGGATCCTCGCGCGCGGCGATGGACTCGGCGGCGTCGACGATCGCGGCCGGGGTCGGCAGCTCGGATGGCGTCGTCGCGGCGGCCCGCGCGAGCGCATCCGCAACGGCACCGGCCGACTCTTCCACCTTGTCCCTTCGCGTCGTCCATGCGTCCTGCACCGCCGCCAGCACGTCACGGAACGCCGGCATGGGCTCGCGCGCCACCGGCGGCCAGTACGTTCCGGCGTAGAACACCTGCCCCTGCGGCGTCGCGAACACGGTGAGGGGCCAGCCCAGGTTCTGGGTGAACGCGGATGCAGCGGCCATGAAGGCGCCGTCGACGTCCGGATGCTCCTCCCGATCGACCTTCACCGAGACGAAGCCCTCGTTCATCACGGCCGCGATCACCGGATCGGCGAAGGACTCGCGTGCCATCACATGGCACCAGTGGCAAGTGGAGTAACCGATCGAGACGAGCAGCGGCACATCGCGTCGCCGAGCCTCGGCGAACGCCTCCGATCCCCACGGGAACCAGTCCACCGGGTTCTCGGCGTGCGCGCGGAGGTACGGGCTGAGCGTGTCGGCGAGCCGATTGGTCATGCCTTCACGCTACGCCCGCAGCCTCCGGCGCGGATGCCTCAGTTCACGTCGTTCGGGTGCGAGCCGACCCGGCCGGAGCCGTCCAGCGGGTCGAGCGCGTCGATCGCGGCGACCTCGGCATCGGTCAGTGCGAAGCCGAAGACGTCGAGGTTCTCCCTCAGTCGCTCGGCGCGCACCGACTTCGGGAACACGATGATGTCCTTCTGCAGGTGCCAGCGCAGCACGGCCTGTGCCGGCGTGACGCCGTGGGCGGCCGCGGCATCGGCGACGGCCGGCGCTCCGAACAGGTCATACTTGCCCTGGCCGAGCGGCCCCCAGGCCTCGGTGCGGATGCCACGCTCGGCGCCCCATGCGACGACGTCACGCTGCTGGTACGCCGGATGCAGTTCGATCTGGTTCACGGCCGGCACGACGCCGGTCTCGTCGACGACGCGCTCGAGGTGCTCGACGAGGAAGTTGGACACGCCGACGCTCCGGGTGAGACCCGCTTCGCGGAGCTCGACGATCTTCGCGAAGGCATGAACGAAGTTGTCCTTCGCGGGGGTCGGCCAGTGCACGAGGTACAGGTCGACCTGCTCGAGGCCGAGCTTCTCCAGGCTCTCGGCGATCGCCGCGTTCGGTGCATCGCCGTCATGACGGTCGTTCCAGAGCTTCGTCGTGATGAAGAGCTCGTCACGAGGGATGCCGCTCTTCGCGATCGCGGCGCCGACGCCTTCTTCGTTGCCGTAGATCGCGGCCGTGTCGATGTGGCGGTAGCCGATCTCGAGCGCATCGCTCACGGCCCGTTCGGTCTCATCCGCCGGAACTTTGAAGACGCCGTAACCGAGCTGCGGGATGGAGTTGCCGTCGTTGAGTTCGAGAGTGGGAATCGTCATGCGATCCAGCCTATGGGCGCTGCGCACCGGGTGGCGCGGATGCCGCCGCATCGGCCACTCGCGCAGTCAGGCGCTCCAGCGGACCTCGTCCGGAGAAGATCGACCACGCGGTGGTCGCGATCAGCAGCACGACCACCGACCAGACCCAGGTCTCGTTCGACGAGATGAATCCGCCGGGCCCCGCCATCAGCACATAGGACACCACGTGGGCGCTGTATGCACTGAGCGGCATGGAGCCGAGTGCGGCGAAAGGCAGCAGCACCCAGCGCAGCGGAGCACTGAGCAGAATGCACACTCCGATCACGGCGACGCCGAGGCCTCCTGCGCCGAGAATCTCCATCACACCGCCCGAGTGCGGGGCGGCGGCCAGCACGGCATCGAGCATCCGCTCGAACGGCTCCGCGCTCCCCAACAACTGCAGCCAGCCCGCCCACGCCCGTGGGGATTCGGCCCATGCCAGGCCGGGATCAGCCGAAGTTCCGGTGTCTCCGAGGCCGTAGCCGATCGTGAGAAGCACGACACCGACGACGACGAACCACACGGCCGTGCGCGTCCGGTCCAGGCGCAAGCGCCCGAGCACCATTCCTGTGACACCGAAGCACAGCCACACGGTGATCGGATAGCTGCCGAACAGGACCAGGGATATGCCTCCGCCGTTTGCGCCGGCCGAGAGGGTCGTCAGCAACGCCAGCAGCGGCGGCCCGCAGAGCCCGAGCAGCGCGGCTGTCAGGATCAGCCGCGAAGTGCGCCAGCGCAGCAGCGGGATGATCGCGACATAGAGCACGCCGTACAGCGTGAGGATCACCGCGATCGGGGTGTTCAGCAGTTCGAGGAACAGCCCGATCACGAAGATCGTGGCACCGCGACCGAGCATCCGCAGGCGCATCGCCGGGACGTCAGCCGGCGCGATCGCACCGCGGCGTGTCATCAACGAGATCGAGAAGCCCGCGAGAAGGGCGAACAGCAGTGAGGGGTTGCCGTGCACGATCGCCGACCAGGTGGAGGGATCGGAGGGCTCGACCGTCTCGGCGGTCTGCCCCAGGTGCGCACCGATCATGCCGGTGATCGCGATCGCACGTGCGATGTCGAGGCCCATGATCCGCGGGGGACGCCCGAACGTGCGCCACCACGTCGACACGTTCAGCCAGGGCGGGATACTCGCGAGTGATGCTGCGCCGGTCGTCACGGATCGATCATAGGGATGTCGCGTGCCAAGAGAGTCATACGATAGAGAGCTATGTCCGCGTCCCCCCTTGTGATCTCCTATCCCCCGGAGCTGCCCGTCAGCGCCGCCAGGGAGGAGATCGCCGACGCCATCCGCGACCATCAGGTCGTGATCGTCGCCGGTGCGACCGGTTCGGGAAAGACCACGCAGCTGCCGAAGATCTGCCTCGAACTCGGGCGGGAGCGCATCGCGCACACCCAGCCGCGCCGCCTCGCCGCCCGCACGATCGCCGAGCGCGTCGCCGAGGAGCTGCACGTCGAGCTCGGCACGCTCGTCGGCTACAAGGTGCGCTTCACCGACAAGGTGTCGGAGGCCACGCGCGTGGCCCTGATGACCGACGGCATCCTGCTGAACGAGATCCACCGCGACCGGCTGCTCACCCGCTACGACACGATCATCATCGACGAGGCGCACGAGCGCTCGCTCAACGTCGACTTCCTGCTCGGCTACCTCGTCCGCATCCTGCCCGAGCGCCGCGATCTGAAGGTGATCATCACCTCGGCGACGATCGATCCGGAGAGCTTCGCCAAGCACTTCGCCGACGCTGCGGGCAATCCCGCGCCGATCATCGAGGTCTCCGGGCGCACCTATCCGGTCGAGATCCGGTACCGTCCGCAGATCGACGAATCGGAGGACTCGCCCACGACTCCTCAAGAGTCTCCGTCCGCGGGGGCAAAGGGTGCCGGATCGGGTCGATCCGGCACGAAATCGAGGAGTCATGAACGTCCCGGTGACGATCCGGCCGATGAGGTCTCCGCCATCGTCACAGCGCTCCGCGAACTCGATCGCGAGGAACCCGGCGATGTGCTGGTCTTCCTCCCCGGCGAGGCGGAGATCCGGGATGCGGCCGATGCCGTGCGCGGCGCCTACGCGAAGGACCGATCGCCCACGGAAGTGCTCCCCCTCTACGGCCGGCTGTCCGCCGCGGAACAGCATCGGGTCTTCGAGCGCAGCCGCGTGGCGGGCGTTCGCCGTCGAGTGATCCTGGCCACCAACGTCGCGGAGACGAGCCTCACCGTTCCCGGAATCCGTTACGTCATCGACACCGGCACCGCTCGCATCTCGCGCTACAGCAACCGCTCCAAGGTGCAGCAGCTGCCGATCGAACCGATCTCCCAGGCCTCGGCGAACCAGCGCGCCGGCCGCGCCGGCCGCACCAGCGACGGCATCGCGATCCGCCTGTACAGCGACGAGGACTACGACAAGCGGCCGGAGTTCACCGAACCCGAGATCCTGCGCACATCGCTCGCCTCGGTGATCCTGCAGATGCTGGCGCTGGGCTTCGGCGACATCACCGCCTTCCCCTTCCTCACCCCGCCGGATTCCCGCGGAGTGAAAGCGGCCTTCGAGCTCCTCACCGAGCTCGGCGCGGTCGCTGCCGCGCGAGGCTCTGAGGCACCGCGACTCACCCGCGTCGGGCGCGACATCTCGCGCATGCCGATCGACCCGCGGTTCGCGCGCATGCTCGTCGAATCGGCTCATCATGGCGTCACCGCATCTGTGCTCCCGATCGTCGCCGGCCTCTCGATCCAGGACGTCCGGGAGCGCCCGGAAGAACGCCGCGAGGAGGCCGACCGCTTACACGCCCGGTTCGCGGACCCGACGAGCGACTTCCTCACGATGCTGAACCTGTGGAATCACCTCCGTGAGCAGCAGAACGAACTCGGCTCCAGCGCCTTCCGCCGCCTCTGCAGAGCCGAGCACCTGAACTACGTGCGGGTGCGGGAATGGTTCGACGTGCACCGACAGCTGCGCACGCTCGTGAAGGCGCCCGATTCCGCGGGCACCGCGGATCCGGATGCCGTGCATCGCGCGCTGCTCGCCGGGCTCCTCTCCCAGATCGGGCTGCTCGACGAGCGCAACGCTCCGGCCGCGAAAGCGCACTCCCCCGGGAAAGAGAAGGGTCGCCGCGTCGCCGAGTATCGGGGCGCCCGCGGCATCCGCTTCTCGATCTTCCCCGGCTCGGCGCTTCGCAAGAAGAGTCCGCGTGCGGTGATGGCGGCGGAGATCGTGGAGACGTCGCGCACCTTCGCGCGGACTGCGGCCGCGATCGACCCGGCATGGGCGGAGCCTCTCGCCGGCGACCTGGCGAAGCGGCAGATCACCGAGCCGCACTGGTCGAAGGACGCCGGCGCCGCGGTCGCCTTCGAGAAGGTGACGCTCTTCGGGGTGGAGATCATTCCCCGGCGCCGTGTGCAGTTCGCGCGGATCGACCGGCCGGCGTCCCGAGAGTTCTTCCTCCGGCACGCGCTCGTCGAGGGCGAGTGGGACCCGAGCCGCATCGACAAGCGGGTCTCGGCGTTCTGGCGCAGCAACGCCGAACTGCGCAAACGCCTCGAGAAACTCGAAGAGCGTGAGCGCCGCCGTGACATCCTGGCCGGCGATGAAGCCGTCTACCGCTTCTACGACGAGCGGATCCCCGCCGAGGTGTTCGACGTGCGCTCCTTCGAGGCGTGGTGGCGCGAGGCTCTGCAATCGACCCCGAAGCTGCTGGTCATGCGCGAGGGCGATCTGCTCGACGATGACGGCCGCGCGGATCAGAACGAGTTCCCGACGCGCTGGACCCAGGGCGACCAGCTGCTCGGCCTCGCCTATCGATTCGAACCGGGCGCCCCCGACGACGGCGTGAGCGTGGTCATCCCGCTGGCGCTGCTGGCGCAGATCGAGGATCGCGGCTTCGACTGGCAGGTCCCCGGCCTCCGTGCCGAACTCGTCACGGCGCTGCTGCGCGCCCTTCCGAAGGCGATCCGCCGGCACGTCGTGCCCGCGGCCGACTGGGCCGAGAAGTTCGGAGCCGCTCTCGCGGAGGAGGGACCGGAGGCGCACGCGGGATCGCCGGGGCGATCTCTGAAGGAAGCGCTGGCCCGGATGATCCAGCCGCTGGCCAATCAGCTGGTCTCGGCGGCGGACTTCGATGAGGAACGCGTGCCGGCGCACCTGCGGATGAACTTCCGTGCAGTCGACGAGCGGGGCCGGGTCGCCGGCTCCGGGCGTGACCTGCGCGCCCTGCAGGACCAGCTCTCGGACCGAGCGAGAAGCAGCGTGGCCCGCTCGATCGCCGCCCCCGCCCGCACGCGCGAAGGCTCTGCCGATGCCGCGGCCTCCGTTGCTGCGGCGTCGCACCGCGGCTCGATCGAGCGTGAGGGCCTCACCTCCTGGAACTTCGGCGATCTGCCCGAAGTCCTCGACACGAGAGTCGCCGGCGGGGTCGTGCGCGGCTACCCGGCCATCATCGATCAGGGCAAGAGCGTCGCCGTGCGTGTCGAGGCGACGGCGGATGCGGCGACCGCGGCCACCCGCGACGGCGTTCTGCGCCTCATCCTCCTCGCGGTGCCCTCGCCGTCGTCGTATGTGCAGCAGCACCTGACCAGCCACGAGAAGCTGGCGCTCGCTGCGTCGCCGTACTCGTCTGCAGCGGCCTTGATCGAGGACTCGAGAGCTGCCGTGGTGCGCGGGATCATCGAGCGGACGGCTCCGGGAGGCCTGCTCCGGACCGCGGCCGAGTTCTCCCGGGTGCGCGACGCCGTGTCCGAAGTGATCGTCGACGAGCTCTTCGCCTGCGTCTCGCTGGTCGCGCGCATCCTGACGAAGTCCCGCGAGGTCGAGCGCGGCATCAAGTCGCAGAACTCACTCGCCCTGCTCGGCCCGCTGAACGACGTCCGCACGCAGTTGACGGGTCTGCTGCATCCCGGTTTCATCTCCGCAACCGGCATCGCACGCCTTGCGAACTATCCGCGGTATCTCGAGGGGATGCTGGACCGGCTGAAGACCCTCGCAGAGGCCCCTGGCAAGGACCGCACGCGGATGACCGAGTATGAGCGGATGTCCACGGCGTACGCAGATGCGGGCGGCACGATCCCCCTCCCCGCCACGGCGTCGCCCGCGCTCCTGGAGACGCGCTGGCTGCTGGAGGAGTACCGGGTGAGCCTCTTCGCGCAGCGGCTCGGTACGGCCCAGCCGGTATCCCCGCAGCGCATCATGAAGGCGTTGTCCGGGCGCTGAATCCGACGGGTAGCCTGATCGTATGACCCGCGCGATCGTCTACACCGAAATCGGTTCCCCCGACGTCCTGCACCTCATCGAGACCCCCGATCCGCTCGCGACCTCCGGCGAGGTCGTCGTGCGGATCGAAGCGGCAGGGGTGAACCCGATCGACGCGAAGTTGCGCAGCGGCAAGCGTGCATCCAAGCCGATCACCGAACCTCGGCCGGTCGGCTACGACGGCGCCGGCGTGATCGAAGCGCTGGGCGACGACGTCGAAGGCTTCGCTCTCGGCGACCGCGTGGCGATCCGCGACACCGTCGGCACGTACGCATCGTCGCTGGCCGTGCCGGTGCGGAACCTCGCGGTGCTCCCCGACTCGGTGACCACCGCCGAAGGCGCCGGCATCGGCATCCCGGCCGGCACGGCGTACCAGGCGCTCCGCTCACTCGGAGTGAGCGCCGGAGACACACTGCTCGTACACGCCGGTTCCGGCGCGGTCGGCCAGGCAGCAGTGCAGTTCGCCGTGGCCTGGGGCGCCACCGTCATCGCAACAGCGAGTCCCGCGCGACACGATCAGCTGCGCGAACTCGGCGCGATCCCCGTCTCCTACGGCCCCGGCCTGCTCGAGCGGGTGCGAGAGGCGGCCCCCGGCGGCATCACCGTCGCACTTGACTGCGCCGGAACCGACGAGGCCATCGAGGCTTCGCTGGAACTCGTGTCCGACCGCGACCGTATCGCCACGATCGTCCGCGGGGCGGACGCCGCGGGGTTCGGCATCCGCGGCTTCCAAGGCGGCTCTCCGATCCCGCTCACCGAGGAGGAACTCGCCTGGCGCGCAGAGGCGCTGCCGAAGACGATCGAGCTGCTCGCCAGCGGCGACTTCACGATCGAGCTCGGGCCGGAGCTGCCCCTCGCCGAGGCGGCACGCGCGCACGAACTCGTGGAATCGGGCGCAACCGCCGGCAAGATCATCCTGATCCCGTGACGCGCGAGAACGTCGCCTCCGGCCGGGCTCGGCTCGCGGTCGAGCACAGCGGATCTGCGTCCGGCGCGCCCGTACTGATGATCCACGCCGGTGTGACGGATCGACGGTCCTGGGCGCCCCTGGTGGACCGTCTCGGCGCCGCTGTGCACAGCATCCGCTACGACACTCGAGGCTACGGCGAGACGGAATACGACGCGGAGGACGGCTGGTCGCCCGTGTCCGACGCCGTCGCCGTGCTCGACGCCCTGGTCGTCGACAGGGCGATCGTCATCGGCTGCTCGATGGGCGGCCGCGCGGCGATCAACCTCGCCCTTGCGCACCCGGACCGCGTCCGGGCCCTCGTCCTGATCGCCCCGGCGATCGGCGGCGCGCCCGCACCCGATCTCGAACCGCTCGTCGCGGAACTGGACCGCCGCATCGACGCCGCCGATGCCAGGGGCGACCTCGACGAGGTCAACCGTCTCGAGGCCGAAGTGTGGCTCGACGGCCCCGGGCACGCCGATCGTGCCGCGCCCGGGGCCCGCGCCCTCTTCCTGGAGATGAACGGCCGCGCTCTCGCCGCCCCCGACCCCGGCGCGGAGGCCTCGATCGGCGAGGCCTGGCCCCGCCTCGCCGAGATCACGGTGCCCGCGATCGTACTGATCGGCGAACTCGACCTGGCGCACGTACGGCGGAATGCCCATCACATCGCCACCTCCCTGCCCGATGCCGAATTGGTCGAGCTCCGCGACGTCGCGCACCTTCCGCATCTGGAGGAGCACCCAGAGACACTGACGGCGATCGCACGGTTCGTCGCAGCCCAAGCCGCGCCGGCCTGAGTCAGTGGGACTCGCCGACCGGTGCCACGGCCCTCCCGAGCGAGAGCATCAGCCGGTTCGCCCAGTTGAAGAACGCGGCGCCGTGGATGACGTCGGCGATCTCCAGATCGTCGAGGCCGACGTCACGCAGGCGATCGATCTCGGCATCGTTGAACGAACTCGGCGTATCGGTAAGGGCGACGGATGCCGCGACCACGGCATTCCATCGCGCGCCCAGATCTGCACCCACTCCCTCCGCAAGGAGCCGATCGACATCGTCGGCGCGCTTGCTGTGATGGGCCGAGAAGCGCGAGTGCACCGACGCGCAGAACACGCAGCCGTTGCGGCGGGAGGCGGCGGTCGCTGCGAGTTCGCGATCGGCGCGCGGCAGCCCTTCGGCCGCGTTGTAGAAGATGTCCTTGTCGACGAGGGTGCGCGCCTTCAGGACCTCCGGGTCGCGGGCGAGCAGTCGGAAGTAGTCGCTCTTCACGCGAGCGGCATCGACCAGCCCGTCGATGTGTCGCTCGGTGAGTTCATCCTCGGCGAGCGGAGCGAGATGCGGCGTCCAGCCGACTTCGGCACGGGTGAAAGCGTGCGGATGGGGAGCACCGTCCTCCAGGAGAACCCTCTGGGCATGGCTCATGCTGCTTCCTCCTCGGAGTCGATCGCGAGCGCGATGTTCGCGGCGCGATCCTCGGCGAGCCCCGTCGCGGAGAGCACGCGAAGACCGGTGACCACGCGCTGCTGGAAGGCGAGGAAGGAGATGAGCTGGGAGAGCGTGACGATTCCGTCCGGCGACCAGCCTGCCGCGAGCAGACTCCGCAGGTCCGCGACCCCGGCTTCCCGCGGCCGGAAGACCAGCAGGTGGGTGTGCGCCAACGCCGAGGCGAGCCGCTGACCGAGCGCGACGGATGTCTCCAGCGAGGGCGCATAGCGCTCCCCCTCGGTGTTCTCTCCCTGAAGGCCGTCCTCGGCGAAGACGCCGAAGGGACCCCTCTGCGCCGCGGATGCGGCCTCGGCGAGGACGACGGCGGCCCGTTCCGGTTCGACGTCCAACGCTCGTGCGGCATAGAACGTCGCGGTGGCGTCGGTCCCGGCGAGCCCTGTCGCGAAGGCCGCGACGAGCTCACGCTCGGCCAACGAGACGTGCTCGGTCGAGACGGGGTGGAAGAGCGCGTCGAAGGTCGCCTGCAACTGCTCCCTGGTCACCGGGCGTCGACGGCGCAGCGCATCCAACGCCGGCGTCACCCCCGCGATCTGATCGACGATGTCCTGAGTCATGCTTTCTCCTTCACGGTTCCGTTGTCGAATGAGGTGTCGAGCGCGTAGCCGAGCGCCGGGGCGACCTCGGCGGTGAACAGCTCGATCGAGCGCAGCACGTGATCATGGGGTGCGTCCACCGAGTGCACCTGGAATGCGATCTCCGTCGCTCTGCGAAGCGAGGCATCAGCGGCCAGGGATGCGGCCACGTCCTCCGGCGTGCCGAGGTGGGTGTCCAGCGCGGCGATGAGGTCGTCCAGGGTGTCGCCCGGAATCACCTGCCCCTGGCGGCGGAAACCTTCGGCGGCGCGGCGCAGACCGACCTCGGCGAAGCGCAGCGCCTCGGCGCGGTCATCGGCCACGAAGATCGTGCGGGATGCGGTGATCCGCGGTTCGGCACCAGGCGGGAGAGCCTCGAGGTAGGCGTCGATGATCGGTTCCTGCAGCCTCGCGAGCGGAGCCTGCGGGTCGTCCTTCGGTCGCGGTTGCGTGCGCGAGAGCAGGAGCCCGTGCCCGTGAGCACCGGCGCGTGTGCCGCCGTGGGCGGAGAACGTCGCCTGCCAGATCCGCGACGACAACGCGGAGCCGTCGGGGTAGAGAGTGTTGGCCGCCCCGATGTCACGCCCGGAGAGCGCATCCAGCAGCACCCCGAGCTTGCGGTCATAGGTCGCTGCCTTCTCACGTACGTCTTCGCCGAAAGGTGCGAACGATGAGGGCGTGCCACCGCTGCCGAGCCCGATGTCGATCCGCCCTCCGGAGAGGAGGTCGGCGACCGCCGCGTCTTCCGCCACGCGCACCGGGTCCTCGATCGACAGTGTGATCACGCCGGTTCCCAGCCGGATGCGCGAGGTGTGCGCCGCGACGTTGGCGAGGAAGACCAGCGGCGAAGGCAACCCGCCCTCCGCGGCGCGGAAGTGGTGCTGCGCGACCCAGGCACGCTGGATCCCGTGCTGTTCGGCGTGCTGGATCTGCGCGGTGGCGAGCGCATAGCGCTCCGCCGGAGAAGCGTCGTCGAGCAGACGGGTGAAGAAGGCGAGTGTGGGCGCGGTCATCCGAGAACCTCCGATCGGCCGGGGACGGCGGCGAGCAGCTCCCGGGCGTATTCGTGCTGGGGGTCGTCGAAGAGGCGCTCCGTCGGCCCCTCCTCGACGATTCGGCCACGGCGCATCACCGAGACCGTGTGGCTGATCCTGCGCACCACCGCGAGATCATGCGAGATGAACAGGTAGGTGAGGCCCAGTTCGCTCTGCAGCGAGGCGAGCAGCTCGAGGATGCGCGCCTGAACAGTCACGTCCAGAGCGGAGACCGCTTCGTCGAGCACCACGATCTCCGGGTCGATCGCCAGGGCGCGGGCGATCGCGACACGCTGCCGCTGACCTCCGGACAATTCGCGTGGCGTGCGCCGCGCGACGTCGGCGGGCAGGGACACCCGGTCGATCAGTGCGAGAGCGCGCGTTCGGCGTTCCTGCTTCGAGCCGATGCGGAAATTCTGCAGCGGCTCGGCGATGATGTCGGCGATCTGCTGGCGCGGATCGAGCGAGGCGAACGGGTTCTGGTAGACGAACTGGATGCGTTCCCGCAGCGCGCGAAGACGTTCGCCGGATGCCGAGGTCACATCTTCTCCCGCGACTTCGACGCTCCCCGCGTCCGGCCTGTCGAAGCGCGCGATCAGCCGAGCCGTCGTGGTCTTGCCCGAGCCGGACTCCCCCACCAGCGCGTGCGTCGTGCCTCGACGCACGCGGAACGACACATCGTCGACCGCGCGGAACCGCTCGCGTCCTGCGACGCGGAATTCCTTCACGAGGCCGGTGGCGACGAGCGCATAGGGGTTCTCCGCTGCGACGGCAGCCGCATCCCGGAGGAAGGGCGGAGCTTCCGTACGGCGGAACCCCGTGACGAACGCGGGCGCGTCGGCGAGCAGCTGGCGCGTGTAGGGATCGGTCGGCGCATCCAGGACGCTCGCGCTCTCTCCCTGTTCGACGATACGACCGTCCTTGAGCACGACCAGCCGTTGCGCACGGTCCGCGGCGACGCCGAGGTCGTGTGTGACGAGGAGGATGCTCGTTCCCTCGTCCCGACGAAGGTCGTCGAGCAGATCGAGTACGCGCCGCTGCACCGTGACGTCCAAGGCACTGGTCGGTTCATCGGCGATGAGCAGCCGGGGGCGCAGGGCGACCGCGGTCGCGATGAGCACGCGCTGACGCATCCCGCCAGAGAGCTCGTGCGGATACTGTCTCGCCCGCAGGTCGGGGTCGTCGATTCCGACTCTTTCGAGCAGCTCGAGCACCCGCGCCCGACGCGAGCGGCGGTCGCGGTGCCCGTGCAGTCGCAGGATCTCCCCCACCTGTGCGCCGATCGGTCGCACCGGATCGAGCGAGGTCACCGGGTCCTGCGGGACGAGTCCGATCGCTGGACCCCGGATGCCACGCAGCGCACGATCCGACCACCCGGAGATGTCGAGCTCGCCGAGCCGCACCTGTCCGCCCTCGACGCGCCCGCCGTCAGACAGCAGACCGAGAAGTGCATGCGCGGTGGTGGACTTACCGGAACCGGACTCGCCGACCAGGGCGAGGGTCTCCCCCTCCCCGATCTCGAATGTCACTCCGTGCACGACATCACGTCGGCCGTCTCGGGTGGCGTAGGAGACCCGCAGGTCCGCAACGGAGAGAACGCTCATCTTGTGCTCCTGCCCAGTCGATGACTGATCCGGTTGGCGCTGAGGACGACGGCGACCACGACGAGTCCGGGGAGCGCTGTGAGCCACCACGCCGTCCCGACATGGTTGCGCCCCTCGGCGATGAGCAGCCCCCACTCCGGAGTGGGCGGCGGCGCACCGTACCCCAGGAAGCCGAGGGTCGAGATCGCCAGAATCGCGGTGCCGAACTGCAGGGCGGCGAGCGCCACGATCGGAGTGAGCGAGTTCGGCAGCACGTGCCTGCGCAGCACGGCGAAGAAGGTCGCGCCGCTGCCGTACGCCGCCTCGACGTACTCGGTGCGGCGAACTCGAGCCACCTCCGATCGCATCAGCCGTGCGAAGGCGGCGATGCTCCCGAGCCCGACGGCGATCGCCGCGTTCACCGTGCCGAACCCGAGCAGGATGATGATCGAGAGCGACAGCAGCAGCCCAGGGATGGCGAGGAGTACATCGACGACCCGCATCAGGATGTCGTCGAGCACGCCACCGACGGATCCAGCGATCGCGCCGATGAGGGTGCCCAGCACGAGACCGACGGTGACCGCGATCAGCGCACCGGACAGCGAGTGGACCGAGCCGTGCACGACGCGTCCGAACAGATCGCGCCCCAGGATGTCGGTGCCGAACCAGTGCGCGGCGCTGGGCGGCAGAAGTTTGTCGGACGGCACACCCTCGAGCGGGTTGCTCGGTGCGAAGACGCCGGGAATGACCGCCCACAGCACGGCGAGCGCGACGACGGCGAACGCGAGGAGGAGTGCCCAGGGCGCCGCGCGCAGGCGCGATCGACGACGTGCGGACTCGGACGCCGCGGCCTCCGGCGGCGGCTCGATCGCTGCGAGGACCAGCGCATCGGTTTCGGAGATGACGGGAACGCTCATGCGATCACCTCCTGATCTCTGCGCGCGTCGAGGGGCGCACGGCGGGCGGATGACGCGACGGTCCGGCGCTGACGCGGGTCGATGAGCGGGGTGACGAGATCGACCGCGAAGCTGATGAGGACGAACCCGAGCGCCGAGATGAGCACGACTCCCTGCAGCACCGGGATGTCCTGGTTGGCGACGGCCTGCTCGGTGAGGCGTCCGATGCCGGTGCGCCCGAAGACCGTCTCGGTGACCACGGCTCCGCCGACGAGTTCGCCGAAGAGCAGGCCGGCGATGGTGAGTGTCGGCAGGGCGGCGTTCCGCGCGACCGATCGGGTCAGCACCCAGGCGGGCGGTGCCCCCTTGGCCCGGACGACGGTGATGAACGGCTGCGCCTGCACCTGGTCGATCGCCCGCACGAGCACCTGTGCGATCGGTGCCGAGATCGGCACGGCGAGCGTAAGCACCGGAAGGATGAGCCCCTGCACCGGGTCGGCGCCGACGATCGGCACCCAGCCGAGGCCGAAGGAGAACACCTGGATGAGCAGGATGCCGAGCCAGAACACCGGAACCGCGACGAACAGTCCAGGCACCTGCCGAAGGAGGCCACGCAGCCAGGCGAAGGGCGCCAGCGACGACACCGCCGCGATGACCGCCGCGAGCAGGACCGCGACGACGAACCCCAGCGAGGCGAGCAGCAGCGTCGACGGGATCGCCTCGGTGAGGAGGGCGAGGACCGGCGTGCCGAACTGGGTCGAATAGCCGAAGTCGCCGCGGAGGAACCCGAGCGCCGCGTGCGCGTACTGCTGCCACCAGGGCAGGTCGGCGCCGTAGGTGGCGCGGATGCCGTCGAGCTGCTCGGCCGAGAGTCCGAGGCTGGGATCGGCGAACTTGATCAGGATCGCATCCCCCGGCAGCAGCTGCAGCAGGAAGAAGGTGGCCGTGAAAGCCGCGATCAGCACGATCGCGGCCTGCCCGGCTCGTCGGAGGACGAAGCTCATGAGTGCACCCCCGTCAGTGGTCCTGGAGCCAGACCCCGGAGAAGGTGGGGCGGCCCACCGACTCGTAGGCGACTCCCTGGACGTATGTCGCGGCGCCGTAGACCTGCGGCTCCTCGAACAGGGGGAGGACGTACGCCTGCTCGGCGATGTAGTCCTGCACCGCCTGCGAGGCGGCGATGCGCTTCTCGGCATCGGGCTCGGAGGCCACGGCGAGGAGGAGCCCGTCGAGCTTCGCATCCTTCGAGATCAGCACGTCGCGGTTCTTCGTGAAGTACTGGCTCTTGATCACGTCGAGATCCGCCCGGCCGACCATCGAGTGGTAGAAGCCGGTCTTCAGCGGGTCGCGCGTGTCCTCCGCGTAGCTGCCGGCATCGCCGGGCTTGACCAGGAGCTCGACGCCCACCTTCGCCAACTGCTGGGCGACGAGTTCGAGTGTCTGCTTCGACTGCGGCTGCGGCTTGGCCTCGTAGACGGTGATCGACAGGCGCGCACCGTCCTTCTCGCGGATGCCGTCGGCGCCGGGCTTCCACCCGGCCTCGCCGAGCAGCTTCTCGGCCTTCTTCGGGTCGTACGCGTAGTGCTCCGACTCGTCCTTGTAGCCGAGGGCCTGAGAGGACAGCACCGACGTCGCCACCGGATAGTTCTCGGTGAAGAGCGTGTCGACGACCTCCTGGGCATCCACCGCGGCGATGATCGCCTGGCGGACGCGGATGTCGGACAGCAGCGGGTTCTCGGGACGCAGCGCGATCGAGTTGTTCACGCCGCGGGTCTGCGGAGCGTAGAGCGCGAACCCGGCGCTCTCGACGCGCTCCTCGTCGAATGCCTGCACATAGCGGACGTAGTCGGCCTGGCCCGCGAGCAGCGATCCGATGCGCACCGAGTCCTCCGGGGTGACGATGAGGTGCACCTCGTCGAGGTACGGCCTGCCCTGGTTCTCAGCGCTCTCCGGCGCCCAGGCGTAGTCCTCGCGGGCGGCGAACGTGAGTTCGGCGCCGAGCTTCTCCTGCGTGACGGTGAAAGGCCCCGCACCGATGATCTCGGTGGCGTTGCCGGCGCCGAAGTCCTCGATGGTGCCGTCGAGCGTGTCCGGGGACAGCAGGCCCGAGTTGATCGTCGACGTCGCCTGGAGGAACCCGGGCGACGGCGCCGAGAATCGGAACGTCACGGTATCCGCATCGACGACCTCGCTGCCGGCGTAGTTGTTGATCGCCTCGGAGACCGTGAGACCTCGGTCGGCATCGCCGAGTCCGTAGGTGTCGAAGTTCTTCTGCACCGCCTCGGCATCTACCGGGGTCCCGTCCGAGAACGTCACGTCCGGCTGCAGATCGAACGTGTACTCGGTCGCGTCGGCGTTCACCGTCCAGGCGCTCGCGATCCACGGCTCGATCTCCAGGGTCTCCGGGTTCTGCCAGGTGAGCCGCGCGGCGATGTTGTTGACAATGCCGCCGTTCGGGTAGAAACCGGCCTGCGGCGGGTACAGGTTCGTGTAGGTCTGGTGCTCGAGATAGGTGAGTGTGCCGCCCGTGATCGGCTCTCCTGTTTCCGCAGGTGCGCCGGCCGGAGCAGGCGAAGCGGCACAGGCGACGAGGCTCGCCACCATCACGAGCGGGACTGCTACTGCTGCGACGCGGACGAGTCGACGGTTCATGCGGGGCCTCCTGGAGAGGGTTCGATGTGACGGGTGCCGTTCACGCTAGGGAGTTCCGGATGCGGGTCGCGAACGACGTCGTCACGAGAAGACACCGCTCGTCACGGCCGGAAACAGCGCGTCACGTGGGCGGCTCATGTCGCAACAGTTCGACATATCCCGGTGCCGGATCGGCGCTCCCCGGATGATGGACGGATGAGCGAGTTCGCGACCCAGCAGATCCAGGCAGGCTATGTTCCGGGGACCCCTCAGAACAGCGCGATCCCGCCGATCTATCAGACGGCCGCGTTCCAGTTCGCCTCGCTCGCCGATGCCGCCGATCTGTTCGCGCTGCGCAAGACCGGCAACCTGTACAGCCGCAACGCCAGTCCGACCCAGCAGGTGCTCGAAGAGCGGGTCGCGGCTCTCGAAGGCGGCGCGTCCGCCGTGGCCGTGGCCTCCGGCCAGGCCGCCGTCGCGGTGACGCTGCTGGCGCTCGTCGGCCGGAACGGGCACATCGTGGCCGCGAACCAGCTCTACGGCGGCACGGTCGACCTGCTGCAGGACACCTTCGAGGACTTCGGCATCAACACGACATTCGTCGACCAGGACGACCCGGAGGCCTGGCGCGCTGCGATCACCCCGCAGACGCGCGCCCTGTTCGCCGAATCGGTCGCCAATCCGGTGGCGCAGGTGCTCGACATCCGACTCGTCGCCGACATCGCGCACGAGGCCGGCGTCCCCCTCGTCATCGACAACACCGTCGGCACACCCTTCCTCGTGCGACCCGGCGAGCACGGTGCCGACTTCGTGGTGCATTCGGCGACCAAATTCCTCTCCGGGCACGGCACGTCGCTCGGCGGCGTCGTCGTCGATCAGGGCACGTTCGACTTCGGCGCCGACCCCGAGCGCTGGCCGCAGTTCACCGCGCCGTACAAGCGGTTCGGCGAACTCGTGCTGTGGGAGCGCTTCGGAATCGGGCAGTCGTTCGCGCCGCTGGTGAAGTCGAAGTACGTGCACGATCTCGGCCCCTCCCTCTCGCCCTTCAACGCCTGGCAGATCCTGCTGGGCATCGAGACGCTCGACCTGCGGGTGTCCAGGCAGAGCGCGACGGCGCTGGCCGTCGCGAAGCACCTGCAGCAACACCCGGCCGTGGCGAAGGTGAACCACCCCGGACTCGACGACAACCCCTGGCACGACCTGGCGCTGCGCTACCTGCCGCGCGGCGTTCCCTCCGTGTTCTCCTTCGAACTCGCCGGGCCGGAGGACGACAGCACGCACGAGCGCGTCGCACGCGTGGTCGACAGCCTCACGGTGGTGCGCCTGATCGCGAACATCGGCGACGCGCGCAGCATGGTCGCGCACCCCGCCTCGATGACGCATTCGCATCTGAACGCCGAGCAGCGTGCTGCCGCCGGCATCTCGCTCAACACCATCCGACTGTCGGCCGGGCTCGAGGACCCCGCCGACATCATCGCCGACCTGGATCAGGCGCTGGCTCTGGCCTGAGTGCCGGCACGTCACCCGCACCCCGTACGCTGAGACCATGACTGGTCTTCGTTGGGGAATCCTCGCAACCGGCGGCATCGCCGGTTCCTTCGCATCCGATCTGCGTACGGCAGGACTCGATCTCGTGGCGGTCGGATCCCGGTCGCAGGAGTCGGCGGACGCGTTCGCCGCCCGCTTCGACATCGCCCATGCGCATCCCTCGTACGAGGCGCTCGTCACCGACCCTGACGTCGACATCATCTACATCGGAACCCCGCATCCGATGCACCACGAGAACGCGCGTCTCGCGCTCGAGAACGGCAAGCACGTGCTCGTCGAGAAGGCGTTCACGCTGAACCGGGCCGAGGCCGAAGACCTGCAGCGTCTGGGAGCCGAGCGCGGACTGCTGGTCATGGAGGCCATGTGGACGCGCTACCTGCCGCACATGGTCCGCATCCGCGAGATCATCGCCGCCGGAACCCTGGGCGAGATCCGCGCCGTGACTGCCGACCACACGCAGCTGCTGCCTTCCGACCCCGCGCATCGCCTCAATGCCCTGGAACTGGGCGGCGGCGCGCTGCTCGACCTCGGCATCTACCCGATCTCGTTCATCTGGGACATCCTCGGTGCCCCCACCAGCATCCACAGCGTCGGTCGCCTGATCGAGACCGGCGCCGACGCCGAGGTCGCCACGGTGATGACCCACGAGGGCGGCGCGGTCTCCACCAGCCTGTCGTCGTCGCGAGCCGCCGGATCGAACGCCGCGACCGTCATCGGAACCGAGGCACGGATCGAGATCGACCGGGTCTGGTACTCCCCCACCACGTTCAGGGTGGTCGGACCGGACGGCACGGTGCACGAGGAGTACTCCTCCGAGATCGAGGGACGCGGTATGCAGTTCCAGGCGCTCGCCGCCGAGCGGCTGGTGCGCGACGGAATCCTCGAGGGAGACATCCTGCCGATCGCGGAGAGCGTGGCCATCATGGGCACTCTCGATGAGATCCGCGCGCAGATCGGGGTGCGCTACCCGAGCGAAGGTGCCGACCGTGGCTGAGACGACCGACGCACGCGTCGCGGTCTACCTCGACTTCGACAACATCGTCATCTCCTGGTACGACCGTGTGCACGGCCGCAACGCCTATGGCAAGGATCGCCAACGGATCACTGAGCAGCCGAACGACCCCGAGGTCACCGAGCGGCTGAGCCGCGCGATGATCGAGGTCGGCGCGATCATCGACTACGCCGCGTCCTTCGGCACGCTGGTGCTCACCCGCGCCTACGCCGACTGGTCGTCGCCGGTGAACGCCGTATACCGTTCACAACTCGTGGCGCGTGCCGTCGACCTCGTGCAGCTCTTCCCCGCCGCCGCGTACGCCAAGAACGGCGCCGACATCCGTCTGGCCGTGGATGCCGTCGAGGACATGTTCCGCCTTCCCGACCTCACCCACGTGGTGATCGTCGCCGGAGACAGCGACTACGTGCCGCTCGCGCAGCGCTGCAAGCGACTCGGACGCTACGTCATCGGCGTGGGCGTCGCCGGCTCCACCGCGAAGTCGCTTGCTGCGGCGTGCGATGAGTTCGAGTCCTACGACTCGCTGCCCGGTGTGGTGCGCCCGGCGAAGGCTCCCGTCATCGTGCCGCAGGCGGTCGCGGAGGTCGTGCCGGATGCGGCAGCCGAGGTGGCAGCGGAAGCGCCGCCGAAGGCGAAATCCGCTCCGCGGACACGCACCAAGAAGGCCGCGAAGCCGGCGGAGGTCGCGGAGGCGGAGGTCGAATCCGCCCCGATGACCGAGCAGGAGGAGGCGACCCAGCTGCTCGAGCGCGCGCTGCGTCTCGGCCACGACAAGGCGGGCGCCGATGAGTGGCTGCACAGCTCGGCGGTGAAGACGCACATGCGCCGGATGGATCCGTCGTTCAGCGAGAAGGCTCTCGGGTATCGCTCGTTCTCCGACTTCCTCAAGTCACGTGATGCGATCGCCGAGCTCGAGGAGACCGGGCACGAACGTCTCGTGCGCCTGCACGAGGCGACGACCGCATGACGGCGGAGAAGCTCGACGCACTGATCGCCGACATCCGCGCGCAGGAGGCACGCCTCGTACTCCCGGGCTTCGCGTTCGAGGATGCCTGGGCCATCGGCACGCGGTTGGTCGACCTGGGCCGCGAACGCCGCCTGCCGATCACCATCCGTATCGTGCGCGGCGAGCAGGTGCTCTTCCACGCCGCGTTGCCCGGCACGTCCGCGGACAACGACATGTGGGCAGCGCGCAAGGCGAACGTCGTGCAGCGGTTCGGGCAGAGTTCGTACCTGGTCGGTCTGACGCATCAGCGGGACGGCACGGACTTCAGCGAGCACCCGTGGAACGACGGCATGAAGTACGCCGCGCACGGCGGCTCATTCCCGGCGACGGTCGGCGGTGTCGGCGTCGTCGGCAGCATCACGGTGTCAGGGCTGCCCCAGGCCGACGACCACGCGCTCGTCGTCGAGGCGATCGAGCAGCACCTCGGAGCCTGAGGCAGACCCAGACTCCGAGGCACCGTGGACTCGTTCGATCAGAGCGTTGCGGCGAACGGGTCGAAGTCGGCGGCGATCGCGCCCACCTCGCCGAGGGTGCTCTCGACGGCGACGAAGCTGCGGGACTCCGCAGCCTCCTCGATCGAGAGCAGCGTGTCGAGCACGTGGTAGCCGAACTCTCCCGTCGCGACGTGAGGACGATCGGCGGCGATCGAGCGCACCATGTCGAGCAGGCCGACGCCACGACCGGACAGCACACCCTCCTGTGCGACATCGACGACCACCTGATCGCCGCGGATGATCGAGATCGCGCCGCCGAACATGTTCGGATCGGGAATGACCAGCGTCCCCTCGGTGCCGGTGATCTCGACGATGCCCTGTCGCGCCAGCGGAGAGTCGGTGCTGTACATGCTCTGCCCCTGACCGCCGCCCTCGAAGCCCATCAGCACGCTCAGCGTCGACGGGATCTCGACGGGGAACTCCTGGCCGGCGAGATCGCCGACCTGCACGCGGCGGGTCGGAGTTCCCTGCAGGCCGAGAGCCGCGACCGTTGCGACCGGGCCGAAGACGTGCACGAGCGTGGAGACGTAGTACGGCCCCATGTCGAGCAGCGGTCCAGCGCCCTTCGCGTACAGGAACGCCGGGTTCGGGTGGAAGACCTCAGGGCCGCCCCACTGGAACGTGGTCTGGGCGAACAGCGGCCGACCGATGTCTCCACGGGCGATCACACGCTTCGCGGTCTGCACGCCGGGCCCGAGCACGGTATCCGGCGCCACTCCTACGCGGAGACCGGCAGCATCCGCCGCCTCCAGCAGTCGACGCGACTCCTCACGGCTCACGCCGATCGGCTTCTCGGTCCACACGTGCTTGCCGGCCGCCAGGATCGCCAGGGATACCTCGACGTGGGTCGCCGGAATGGTCAGGTTCACGACGATCTCGATCTCGGGATCGTCGAGCACCACGTCGACGCCGCCGGCACGGGGCACGCCGTACTTTTCGGCCTGTGCTCGTGCGCGCTCTTCGACGATGTCCGCGACGGCGAGCACGCGCACGTCCGGGAACGTGGTGAGGTTGCTCAGGTACTGGTCACTGATGTTGCCCGCGCCGATGATGCCGACGCCGACGGGTCCGTTGCTCGACGCCATCAGCCGGCCACCTTCTCTTCGAGGTAGACGCGGCTGCGCTCGACGGCGTCGAACAGGTCTCCTTCGTAGTGGTCGAACTCGACGATCGCGAGCTCGAGCGCGGGCGCGGCCTTGATCGCCTCGACGAGCGGCACGACGCCGTCTCCGGCGGCAACCTGATCGGCGGGCGGGTACGCCTGGACCGCCTCAGGGGCGAGCGTGCCGTCCTTCGCGTGCACCGCGATGACGCGGTTGCCGAGGCGCTGCACCAGCGCCACCGGGTCCTGGCCGGAACGCGCCACCCAGTACAGGTCGACTTCGAGCACGACGCGCCCGTCGAGGAAACCGGCCAGCACCTCGAGCCCGGTCACGCCGTCGAATACGGCTTCGAGCTCGTGAGCGTGGTTGTGGTAGCCGACGCGGATGCCGAGCGGTGCGCCGATCTCAGCGGCCTCGTTGAGCAGGCGAGCAGTCTCTTCGATCTGCTCGACGGACGTCCAGCGTGCAGGCTCGACGTAGGGCTCGATGACCGTGGTCATCCCCAGGACCTTCGCTGCCGCGAACACCACAGCGGGCGTCGGCACCGCATTGTCGGTCCCGGTGCCGTCCGGGTTGACGAACGACGGGGAAGCGAGGAATGCGTGGCCGCTCGGGGCCGTGAGGCCCGCCGTCGCGAGGGCTGCCGCGAGCGGCTCGGCCCGGCGCACGAAGTCGTAGGGCTCGACCGTGGTGAAGCCGCGCTTCGCGATCTCGGCGAGGGCGCCCTCGAGGTCGGATTCCAGGTGATCCCTGATCGTGAACAACTGGATGGATGTCTGAACCGTCATCGGTGGGGCTCCTTCTGTGTCGTCGGCGACGCGTGGAAGCGCATGTGTGCGCCCGCGATACGAGGCACGCTATCACAAATACCTCCGGCTGGAGGTTTTCCTTCGGCTAGGCTTCACCCATGTCCGACGACTCCGCATCGCCGCGTCCGCGCGGCACCTACGCCAAGGGTGTCGCCCGACGGCAGGAGATCCTCGACCGTGCCATCGAGGTGTTCGCGGCCCGCGGTGCGGATCGCACCAGCCTCCGATCGATCGCCAAGGAGGTCGGCGTCACGCACGCCGCCCTCACCCACTACTTCGGCTCTCTCGAGGAGCTCCTCGTCGCCGTGTACCGCGCAGCCTCCGAGCGCCCCTCTCCCGGCCCGCGGCCGAAGATCGCGCCGACCCCCGTCGAGATCATGATCCACTCGGCGAAGGCGAACCGCGCCGTCCCCGGTCTCGTGCAGCTGTACTCGTCCCTCGTCGCCGCGGCGTTGGAGGAGGGCCACCCCGCCGCTCGCGAGTTCGCCACCGAGCGCTTCACCGAAGTGCGGGCCGACCTCGTCAAGCGGGTCATCGCGCAGCAGCGCACCGGGCGCATCCGCACGGACGTCGACCCGGCGGCCGTGGCTGCGCTCGTGGTCGCCGCATCCGACGGCCTGCAGACGCAGTGGCTCCTGGATGACACCGTCCCGCAGCAGGACGCGCTCGAGCTGCTCGAACGGCTGCTGCGTCCGCCGGAAAGCTAGTCTCGAAGGGTGCCGCCTTCGCAGTCCCCCTACGCCAGGGCGCTCGGCGACCGCATCCACGAGCTGCACCCGGCGCTGCGCACGTACTTCCAGGCGATCCCGGACGGCAGCGTCGGCGTCGGAGAAGGCGTGCTCCACCGCATCGGCACTCCACGCCGGTGGCTGTGGCCGTTCCTGCGCCCGCTGGAGCGGCTCGGCGTCATCGTCGCCTGCTGGGAGAACGATGTGCCGTTCCGGGTCGAGAATCGCACCATCGCCTCCCGGGCGATCGGCGAGCGCGCGTTCCACCTCGCCCGCGGTTCGTGGACGATGAGAGATGCCGTCGCCCTCACGCGCCACGGGCGCGTCGTCGATGAGCTCGGCGAACCGGGTCTGATCGCGGCGTGCTTCGACGTCGACGTCCGCGATGGGTCGCTCATCCTCACCAGCCGTGCGGTCGGCATCCGGCTCGGCCGACTGCGGATCCGCCTGCCGCGACCGCTCTCCCCCGCCATCCGCCTCACCGAGCGCTTCGACGACGTTCTCGGTCGTCAGATCGTCGAGCTCACCGTCACCGCCCCCGTCATCGGCCGGGTGTACGAGTACAGCGGCGATTTCACCTATTCGATCGAGGAGGCAACCGCGTGAGCGCAGGCAGAGTGGTGATCGGCGGATCGACCGGGTTCATGGGGCAGTACCTGCTCCCGCGCCTGCGCGCAGCGGGTCGCGAGGTCGTCACGATCTCCCGTGCCGGCGCCGATCTGCGCTGGGGCGACCAGGCCGGGATCAACAGCGCCGTCGACGGCGCGGCACTGGTGATCGGACTCGCCGGCAAGAGCGTCAACTGCCGCTACACCCCCGAAAACCGGGCCGAGATCTTCCGCTCACGGCTCGACACCACCTCATCGCTCAGCCAGGCGATCGCCGCGTCCGAGACGCCGCCGGCGCTCTGGGTGAATTCCTCCACGGCGACGATCTACCGTCACGCGGAGGACCGCCCGATGACCGAGTCGACCGGCGAGCTCGGCTCGGGATTCTCGGTCGAGGTCGCGAAGGCCTGGGAGCGCGCGCTGTTCGCCGACGAGCTGCCGCACACGCGCCGGGTGGCGCTGCGGAGCACGATCGTGCTCGGCCACGGCGGCGTGCTCGGCCCAGTGCAGAACCTGGCAAGGCGCGGCCTCGGCGGTGCGCAGTACGACGGCAGATGGCCGGTGAGCAGGCGGCGCCGTGCGGCCGGTACCGGCCACTTTCCCGGCGCCCGTCGTGGAACGCAGCGCTTCAGCTGGGTGCACGTGGAAGATGTGGCGCGCATCATCGACTTCCTCGAACAGACGCCATCGCTCGACGGCCCGGTCAACGCGGCTGCACCGCATCCCGTCGACAACAACGAGTTCATGGCGACGGTGCGCCGAGTTCTCGGAGTCAGGTTCGGACCGCCGATGCCGCGCTGGATGCTGGAGCTCGGCGCCATCGGCATCCGCACCGAGACCGAACTGATCCTGAAGAGCCGTTGGGTGCTGCCGGAGAAGCTCACCCACGCGGGATTCGAGTTCCGCTACCCGACCCTGGAGCCCGCGATCCGCGAGTCCTTCGGAATCGAAGGCGCTGCCTAGCCCGGCTGGGTCTCCGTGCCGGCCGGAGAGCCGCCGTCCTCGCGCTTTCTCTTCTCGACCTCCTGGCGCAGGCGCCACTCCTCGATCTCGCGGTCGAGGTCGGCGATCTGCTGCTCGGTCGTACGCGTGTCGACGGGGGCGGCAGGCGCCGGTCGCACATCCGTCTGTGCGGGGCGCGTGACCCTGCGCATCCGCGGAATGGCGATTCCCGATTCGCCGTACTCACGTCCGATCGCGAACCAGAGGATGCTGCCGATCAGCGGCAGCAGGATCACGATGATGATCCACACCATCTTCGGCAGGTACTTCACCTGCGAATCGTCGCGGGTGATGATGTCGATCAGCGCGCCGATCATCAGCGCGACGACGAGCATCGAGAACAGGAACGGCATGGCTACAGGGTAGACGACAGATCGGATCCCCGAACCGGCCGAACGGCGTCGGTCATGGCAGCAGGTGACCGGCGGCCCGGAACAGCTCGTACCATTCCGGGCGGGTCAGGGCGATGTCCGCGCCGGCCGCGGCATCGCGCACCCGTTCCGGGGTGGTCGTCCCGAGCACGACCTGCATGTTCGCGGGATGCCGAATGATCCATGCCGTGGCGATCGCGATCGGAGTCACGCTGTACGACGCCGCGAGCCGGTCGATGACGGCGTTGAGTTCGGCGTACTCCGGGTTTCCGAGGAACACACCGGTGAAGAACCCGCCCTGGAACGGTGACCATGCCTGGATCGTGATGCCGTTGATGCGGCAGTAGTCGACGATGCCGCCGCCGTCGCGTCCGACGCTCTGCTCCTCGGCGGCCATGTTCGCAGCGACCGGCTGCGCGATGATCGGCGCATGCGTGATCGACAGCTGCAGCTGGTTGGCGACGAGCGGCTGCCGCACGGCCGTGCGCAGCAGATCGATCTGTCGCGGGGTGTGGTTGGAGACGCCGAAAGCGCGCACCTTGCCAGCGGCCTCGAGTTCGTCGAAGGCTCGGGCGACCTCGTCCGGCTCGACGAGCGCGTCGGGTCGGTGCAGCAGAAGCACGTCGATGAAGTCCGTGCGCAGCGCCCGCAGCGATCCCTCGACCTGCGTGACGATGTGTTCGTAGGAGAAGTCGAACATGCCCTGCGCCGGCACGATCCCGCACTTCGTCTGCAGGACGATCTCGGCGCGCTCGGCGGTGCTCAGCTGCAAGGCATCGCCGAACCGCGCCTCGCAGGCGTGCATGCTGCCGCCGTAGATGTCGGCGTGATCGAAGAAGTCGATACCGGCAGCACGGGCGGTGTCGTAGAGTTCCCGGATCTGCGCGTCGGTCTTGTCGGTGATGCGCATCATTCCGGCGATGACGGCGGGGGCGGTGGTCGATCCGAACGGCACTGTCTTCATGGGGCAACGCTACCGCGCGGGTCGGACGGCTCGGCGCTGGTTGAATGAATCCATGGCCTTCCTCGTCGATCCCTCCCCTGTCACCCTCACCGGCCGTTTGGTCGAACTCCGCCCGCTCGAGCGCGCACATCGCGACGAGCTGATCGAAGCCGTCGAGGAGGGCGATCTCTGGCAGACCGCGTGGTACACCTCGGTCCCGTCACCGGACGGGGTCGCCGCCGAGATCGAGCGTCGCCTCGCTCTGAGCGAGAAGCACGAGATGGTGCCGTTCACGGCATTCGACACCGCGGGACGGGTGATCGGGATGACGACGTTCTACGACCTCGACCCCGACGTGCCCCGGCTGCACATCGGCTACACCTGGAATCGTCCATCGGCGCACGGAACCGGCACGAACGCCGAGTCGAAGCTGCTGCTGCTGCAGCACGCGTTCGAGACGCTGGGCGTGTTCCGGGTCGGACTCACCACGCAGTGGGTGAACTTCCAGTCGCGCGCAGCGATCGAACGCCTCGGCGCCAAGCAGGACGGGGTGATGCGTGCCATGAGCCGCTACCGGAACGGCGCACTGCGCGACAGCGTCGAGTTCTCGATCATCGAGCCGGAGTGGCCCGCTGTGAAGGCGAACCTCGACGCACGCCTCGCCAGGAGGCGCTGACGTCGGGAGGTCGTTATTCGGCGGCGTTGCCCGACCAGTTGTTCGAGCGGCGCGTCGCCGATCCGCGCTGGCGCATCATGAAGGCGAGCGAGAGGCACATGATGAGCAGGCCCGCGACGAAGATGATCGCCTGGAAGTCTTCGAGCGACTGCGCAAGACCCATGAGCCAGATGCCTCCGAGGAAGAGGATCAAGAAGAAGATGAAGCTGAGGATCACGGGGTCTCCTGTCGTAGCGGCCGCCTACCAGGATACTTCTCGTCCGCCGGCGTTCCGACCGCCCGCCGGAAAGTGATGACCTCACCGCGACGCGACTTCTCCATGATGAAGCCCGCCAGCTCCAGTCGGCGGAAGACCCGCCTCGGCAATGGAGGCAGCTCGGCCGTCCGACCCGCAGGCGCTTTGGCGATGCCCGTGAGGAGCGACAGATCGACGCCGGCCCCGCGGATCTCGACCCTGGCGTAGTCGCTGCGGCCGCGCCAGCGCAGGTATTCGAGGTCGGAGTGCCGGATGACGGATGCCGTCGCCCCGACGTCGATCCGGACCTCGTCGTTGCCGAACGCGACGGTGCACTGCTCTGTCCCCCGCCGGAGCACCGCGGTCAGAATCAGATAGGAAGGAAGGCCGAGGACCAGACCGAGGAAGACGATCAGCATCCGCGGGCCGAAGTTCAGCACGACGTCGCCGAGGGCGATCAGGAGTACCACGGCCAGCGCGCCGACGACGACCACGATCGCGACGATGGCGACGGTGAGCTGCCGCAGCCGCATTTGTATGGCGGGGAACGTCACGAACGAGCCGTCCCCTCGCTCGTCGCGCTCCCATTCCGGGGTGACGCGCACCGGAGCGTTCTTGCGCTGGCGGCGGGTGAACGCGTCGGTGATCCGGCCGAGGAGACCCAGCCAGATCCACCCTGTCGCGGGGATCGTCGCCATCCAGAGGACGACGAAGACCCCGCGTACCGGATCAGGAAGCGGCTCGATCAGCCGCCCTCCATACTCGGTGACGAAGATCATCAGCGCCCCCAGGATCACGGCCACCGCGATGTGCAGCACCGCGCCGTTGCGCGGCATCCGATCCGTGGCGTTCACGAAGGCGAAACCGAAGCACCAACCAGCGACGAGCATCAGCACGAGCTGGACGATGTCGAGGTCGCCGGCCCCCAGAGTCAGCGCCGTCGCGGCCAGCAGAAGGACGAATCCCCACGTGAGGGAATTGAACACGAGCCGGCGCCACCAGGGGGCGGTCGCCGCCGCGGGTGCCGTCATCTCGCTCATCATGGCAATCCTAGGATGCGTCCGCATCTGCCTCGCTGCGAGCCTGCGGATACCGCGGAAAGGAAGTATGCCCGAGTCCGGGACTAAATATTGGATCCGATGCAAAAACTGGCCGAAGGTCTGCTGCATGAGTCCATTCGTGTGCCAAAAGGCAAATTGACGCTCCTCTGACGAACCAATAATTTTCAGTCACGAGCCGATCAATTCCGAGGCCTCCCGTTGGAGCACGTGATGACAGCACTGCGCACTGCGACTGCCGACGGCCTCTCCCATTCGACTGGTTCCCATCGCGTCGACGCGCACGCAGCGCGGGGCGGCGCCCACCGATCGCGTTCGGGCACAGCCCCGGACCGCGCGTTGACCTCCCCGTCAGCGCGGGGCGTCCACAAGACGCCTTCATCACCACAACGAGAGGGAATCCATTGTTCAAGAAGACCCCGTGGCGCAACGCCGCGTCACGAGGAGCCGCCACCGCGGCAGCACTCCTCACATGCACGGCCGTCATCCTGACACCATCGTTCGCTGGAGCGAGCACCGATTCGACCGGTGATCCCGAGATCGTTGGCGCAAGCTCCACGAACGCCATTCCGGGCGAGTACATCGTCGTACTGAAGTCCCCCGGTGAGATCGGCACCGCCGACGACGTCTCATCCGCTATCACCAACGAAATCGGCGGCGAAGTGCTGAGCACTTTCAACGCTGCACTCACCGGGTACTCGGCCGTCCTCAGCGAAGCGGAGGCGCTGACGATCGCGTCGGACGACCGCGTCGAGTACGTCGAACAGGCGCAGACCTTCTACGCTCTCGACGAGCAGGTCAGCCCGCCGAACTGGGGCGATGACCGCATCGATCAACGCGACCTGCCCCTCGATCAGAGCTACACCTACCCCGCTTCGGCAGGTGCGGGAGTGAACGTCTACATCGTCGACACCGGCATCCGCAGCTCCCACTCGGAGTTCACCGGGCGCATGAAGCCCGGCTTCGACGCGGTCACCCCGGGTGGAACCGCCCAGGACTGCAACGGTCACGGCACGCACGTCGCCGGCACTGCTGCGGGCAGCACATACGGCGTGGCCAAGAAGGCCACCGTCCACCCGGTGCGCGTGCTCGACTGCCAGGGATCCGGCTCCAGCGCCGACATCATCGAGGCGATCGAGTGGCTCACCGAGAACGCAGTGAAGCCCGCGACGGCGAACTACAGCATCGGCTGCCGCACCGCGTGCTCCAGCCCGGCAACCGATCAGGCCGTCAAGAACCTCGTCGCCTCCGGCGTCACCTGGGTTCAGGCAGCTGGCAACAGCAACGACGACGCGTGCCGCTACAGCCCGCAGCTCGTGCCGGAAGGCATCACCGTCGGCAACTCGACGCGCACTGACGCCAAGGCTGGAACGAGCAGCTGGGGCTCATGCCTCGACGTCTGGGCGCCAGGCACCGAGATCCTGTCGGCCTGGCCGACCGGCGATGACGCGACGAACACGATCTCCGGCACGTCGATGGCTTCGCCGCACACGACGGGTGCCACCGCCCTGTACCTCGGCGAGAACCCTGGCGCTACGCCGGCGCAGGTGCAGGCAGCCATCGTCGACAACGCGTCGACCGGCAAGCTCTCCGGCCTCACCTCCGCGTCGCCGAACCGCCTGCTGTACACCGGCTTCCTGAACTCCGGCGACCCGGAGCCGGTCGCGGTCGACCTCGCCGCAATCGGCGATCAGACCGGCAAGGTCGGCCAGGCCGTCGACCTCGCTGTTTCCGTCACGGGCGGCACCGCTCCGTATGCGTTCTCCGCGACCGGTCTTCCCGCGGGTCTCGCGATCGACGCCTCCACGGGCACGATTTCAGGGACGCCGACTGCGGCGGGCACGTCGAACGTGACGGTAACGGTGACGGATGCGTCTGCTCCCGTCTCGACGGACTCAGCGGCGTTCGCGTTCACGGTCACGGCTGTCGACCCTGGCGTCTGCTCTGGCGCGACCGTGTCGTCGGGCTCACTGAGCAACGGGCAGCAGGTGACATCGCCGACCTTCTCTCGCACCTCCGGCGCGCTTGAGGTCTGCCTCGACGGGCCGACCGGCGCGGACTTCGACGTCTACCTGCAGAAGCGGTACTCCTTCGGCTGGTACACCGTCGCCCAGGGCACCTCGGCTGACGCCGACGAGAAGTTCACGTACAACGCCTCGTCTGGCACCTACCGCCTCGTCGTGAAGTCGTACGCGGGATCGGGAGCGTACACCGCGACCGTGAAGTGACGACTGAGCCGGTGTGAAAGAGCGGATGCCGCGGGGGCGAACGAACCCCCGCGGCATCCGTCGCTCACTCCGGATGAGTGCCGCCGTCATCCGGCCGGAAGACCTCCCGCCGTGGGGGTACCTTGGACGCATGACCGCCCCGATCGATCCCACCCGCACCCCCGCCTGGGCCGAGCTCAGCGCTCTGCACGCGTCCTTCGAACCCGACCTCCGCGCCTGGTTCGCCGCAGATCCGTCCCGCGCCGAGCGGCTGTCCTTGCCCCTCGGCGATCTGCACGTCGATCTCTCGAAGAATCTCGTCACCGACGACGTGATCGCCGCGCTCCTCCGCCTCGCGGAGCAGACCGGAGTGGCCGACCGCTTCGCCGCGATGCTCGCAGGCGAGCACATCAACACCACGGAGGATCGCGCCGTACTGCACACCGCGCTGCGGCGCCCGGCCGGTGCCGCGCCCGCGCTGGTCGTCGACGGCCAGGACGTGGATACCGACGTGCACTCCGTGCTCGATGCGCTCTCCGCCTTCGCCGATCGCGTCCGCTCCGGAGACTGGCTCGGTGTGACCGGCAAGAAGGTCACGCATGTCGTCAACATCGGCATCGGCGGTTCCGACCTCGGGCCCGTCATGGTCTACGAAGCGCTCAAGCCGTACGCGGATGCAGGCATCCAGGCTCTCTTCGTCTCCAACATCGACCCGACCGACCTCGCGCAGAAGACCGCCGACCTCGACCCCGAGACCACACTGTTCATCGTGGCGTCGAAAACCTTCACGACTCTGGAGACGCTCACCAACGCGCGGCTCGCCCGCGACTGGCTGTGGGCCGGGTTGACGGCATCCGGAGCGATCTCGGGCGATGACGCATCGCGCGTCGACGCCGTGGCGCACCACTTCGTCGCCGTGTCGACCGCCCTCGACAAGGTGGCCGCCTTCGGCATCGACCCCGTGAACGCCTTCGGGTTCTGGGACTGGGTGGGCGGCCGCTACTCCGTCGACTCCGCGATCGGCCTTTCCTTGGCGATCACTCTCGGCCCCGACGCGTTCCGCGATCTGCTGGCTGGTTTCCACGCGGTCGATGAGCACGTGCGGACGACGCCGCTGGAGCGCAACGTGCCGGTGCTGATGGGGCTGCTGAACGTCTGGTACGTGAACTTCTTCGACGCGCAGTCGCACGCCGTGCTCCCCTACGCTCAGCAGCTCAGCCGATTCCCGGCCTACCTGCAGCAGCTGACGATGGAGTCCAACGGCAAGTCCGTGCGCTGGGACGGCAGCCCGGTGACCACTGACACCGGCGAGGTGTTCTGGGGAGAGCCGGGCACCAACGGACAGCACGCTTTCTACCAGCTGATCCATCAGGGAACCCGCCTGATCCCGGCGGACTTCATCGCGTTCGCCAACCCCGCGTACCCGCTGCAGGACGACGGCCGCGACGTGCACGGGCTGTTCCTGGCGAACTTCCTGGCTCAGACCAAGGCGCTCGCCTTCGGCAAGACCGCCGAAGAGGTCGAGGCCGAAGGCACCACCGGTGCCCTCGTCGCCGCCCGGACTTTCGCCGGCAACCGACCGACGACCTCGATCTTCGCGCCGGCTCTCACCCCGCAGGTGCTCGGTCAGCTCATCGCGCTGTACGAGCACATCACGTTCACGCAGGGCACGATCTGGGGGATCAACTCGTTCGACCAGTGGGGCGTCGAATTGGGCAAGCAGTTGGCGACGCAGATTGCTCCGGCGATCGAGGGTGATGCGGCGGCGATCGAGGCCCAGGATGCGTCGACGAAGGCGCTGCTGGCGTACTACCACGCGAACCGGAAGCAGCAGGAGTAACCGCTCCGCTACGCTCGCGGGAGCAGCCTGAACCGACCGACAAGGAAAGACTTCGTGTGACCTCACGCATCGGTCGTCCCGGGACTGAGCGGCGCGACCGCGATGGTTGGATCGGCGTATTCTGTGGCGGCCATAGGAACTACGGCGATGAACGACTTGGCTGACGAGGCGCGGCGACGGCGCGGCGTAGAGAATGCGTTCGCCGACCTGCGCCTGGACGGCCGGTCCCCAAGCCCCGGAGCGCTGCAAGACGCTGCGGACTACATCTACGGCCGCCGCACCCTCGACGAGATCATCGAAGATGTTCGGCGCCGTCATACCCGCCTACCGTTGGACGAGCAATGACCGACGAGTCACCGAACCCTTGGGCCGAAATCATCGGCCCGTGCTACACCGCGGCGTCGCTTGCCCGCGAACTTGGCTGGAGCGAATCAGACGTGGCCGAGGCGACTGCGTCGCTGACTGTGCTCGAAGTCAAGACAAGTGACGGCGTCCTGCTGTACCCGGCTTTTCAGGTGTGGAATGGCGCTCTAGTCGAGGGCCTCGATGCTGTCCTTCATATACTCAGCACGGGCACCGAATCGCGATGGACATGGGCGCAGTGGCTCAACGTCCGTGTCGATGACGAATCGGGCGAGGAGGCTTCGAGCGCCATCGAGCAGCTTCTGACCGGTCAACTGGACGCGGTACTCCGAGACGCCAGACACACCGCATGGGCGTGGAGCAACTGACCTCGAGGACCACCGGGCGTACCCGTGTTCGCAGTGGGTGTCGGATGTCGAAAGTAGAGTTGAACTACCGTTCGACGAACTTGAAAAGCGACCCGCGTCGGCGGAGCCGGGCGCAGGTCGCAGTTCTCTTGGCAGAGACCTACAGCCTAACTCGCTCTCGGCAACCTGGGTCGCGGATCGGAACAACCGTATGAGCGATCAGCTCACCTCGGGCGGCATGGGCCCGGCTTCGAGAGAGAGATCACACTGATGGGGCGCGGATACGGCCAGTGCACCGCCCCCGTCAGAGGACATATCCGCGGCGGCGGTGCGGATTGCCCAGTACACGGCAGAGGCGGTGGCTACGGTTACAGCTACTCGAGGCCGTCCTACCCGCAATACTCTCCCCCGCCTGTGACTCCGGCGGTGCGGAGCGGAGGCAGCGGTGGAGGTTCGCGCTCTGCCCGGCCGAGTTGGTCACCAAGCTCATCGACCGTCTCCTACACCGCGCAGCAGGTTCGCGATCTGCAGCCGGTCCGAAGCGCGGCGATCAGCCGGACCCAACCGCACGATGTGTTCCTTTGTCACGCCTGGCCCGACCGCAAGGAAGACGCGAAGGACCTTTACGACCTCCTGGTCGACGAGAGCGTCTCGGTGTGGTTCAGCGAGGTGAGCCTCAGGGTCGGAACGGATATGCGCGTCGCCATCGACCGGGGCCTCGTCAGTTCCCGAATCGGTATCGTGCTCGTGACTCCCGCGATGCTCGAGAAGCTGCTCACGGATCGAAGCATCGCCAGCAACGAGCTGAGCGCTTTGCTTCGCCGCAACCTCCTCATCCCCGTGATGCATGGCGTGACATTCGAGCAACTCGACCAGGTCAGCCCCACTCTCGCGTCCCGCGGTGGATTCAGCACCGCGGAAGAACCTCTTGAGGACATCGCTGTGAAGATCGCTGAACTCGTTGGCGAACTGAATGATGAAGAGGCTGACGAGCTCAGCATGAAGCGGGCATCCGAGTAGCGGACTAGAACGCTGGGCGCCGTGACTCGACTTCGAGTCACGGCGCCTTCTCGTGCTTCTCGGTGCCGCGCATAGGGCGGGTATGACCAGCCTGAACGCCACCCCCTTCCCCCTCTTCCTCACCTACGAAGAAGTCACCGCCCACATCGGCGATGTACCGCTCGATGACACGCTCACCTTCGCGGGCCGCCGCGTCGTGCCCGCGCCATTCCTCGCTCCCGGCATGGCCCCCGAGGATATCCACGAAGCCATCCGGCTCACGGAGCGAGACAACGTCGATTTTCTGAACACGACGGACGGTCGCCTCTCGTTCGAATACGCCGAAACGCACCTTCTCATCATCGTCGGGCTCGCAGAGCAGGAGGGCATCCGCGCTCTAGGCGCGGCAGCCTACATCGCCCAACAGATCTTCCCGCAGCTAACCGTCCTCGACTCGACGGGCACCGCCGTGACCACGCTCGACGCGCTGCCGAGGCACGAGGGAGTCGACCAGCGCTCGTTCCACTGGCTGTCAAACTTCCCGCTGAGCGTCGTGCCGCCGGCGTGGTTTCCGAGGGACGGGATGCCGAGCGTTACCTTCAGCGCTTAGCGCTAGCCTTGCAGATCCTTCCGCAGAAGCCGACGAACGTTGCGATCAAGCGCGTTGACGCACGAGCGACATGCAAAGCTAGCGATAGTGACAGACTGGTGCGGCTCCTCCATGGGCGCCGGCATCATCGGCGGGCAGATGGAGGCGCTCTTGAGCAGCGAGAGAACTGATTCGAAAGCGTCGATTGACGGCTCACGCGTCGTCGTGCTCTTGGGTGCGGGAGCCTCTGCTGATGCGGGATTATTGCTGACTTCCGCCCTCGCCAAAACCATCTTGGAGCGCGCCAATTCAGAGGTTGCTCGCGTAGAGCCAGACTGGGTGCGCGCGCTGAACGCCGTCTACGCCGGCATGGTCGGCCACTTGGGCGCGCGTGGACGGAACCCTCTGACGGCAGTAAACATAGAGACGCTGATCTCTGCTGTCAGACTGCTACGCGCACGCGAGGATCACGAGGTCGCCCCCTTCGTCGCGTCCTGGGTCCCGTCACTCAGCAATTTCGACTCGTCCGACCTCCCGGCGAACGCTGGCGAGAAGATCCTGAGGAGCATCGGCAAGTCGATGAAGGAGGGAGGACACTTCAGCAAGCGAGAGATCACAGAAGCGGTCGCTGAGATCGCTCGGGCTGCGGTCCGCCCCAACCTCGAGGCCCCTTTCCGCGACGCTGAGTCCTTCATCCTTCGATCTCTCGTCGAGCTCTTGGGAGACCACGGGGACGTCACTTACTTCAATCCGTTGCTCAAATTGGCGAGCACACAACCCGGCGGGCTTGACGTCATCACCCTGAACTACGACCTCACTGTCGAGACAGCTGCGGCCGAGGAGAACATCCCCGTCAACCGCGGAATCGACACGTGGGTACCGGGCGAGCCACTCCAATTCCCCGCGGTCGAAGGAACGCTTAACCTCCTGAAACTGCATGGCTCCCTGGACTGGCGTGCATCCAAGCCTGAGCAAGGGAAACACCGGCAGACTTCGCCGCGCCGTATTGCGGTTGTTCCCCTGCAAGCAACCGGTGACCGCCACCATGAGGAACTCCCGTGGATCGTCGTCGGTGACCGCGAAAAGCTAGCCACCGACGGACCGACCCTCGCATTGAACCTCGCAGCCCGATCAGCACTGCTGCGCGCCACCCACTTGGCCGTCGTCGGCTACTCATTCGGCGACGACCACATCAACGCGATGATTCGTGACTGGCTGGCCGCCGACGACAGTCGTACCACGTCGATTCTCGACCTCCATTGGCCTCGGGAACGCTACTACCGAGAGATCACCGACTTCCGCTCCGCGCTGATTGCCGGCTATGGAAGACAGCTAGATGTCCACGGCGAGCACCTCAAACCCCGCCTGATGCTGGTTGAGGGGCATGCGCGCGAAAAGCTCTCCGAAACGCTGACCATACGACCGGCGGACGTGCCGGCCCCGGCGGCTGAGGTCACCGTCCGGGCAATCCCGCGAGGTTATCGACTCGACGTCACCTGGTACGGACAGGACCTCACCGACGCGGATATCGAGGCGCGGCGCCCGACAGAAGGGAAGTCGGCGCACGCTACGGGCCTTCTTCAGCTCTACTCGGATCTCGAGCAGCTTCCTGAAACCTTGGACGTCAGTTCGTGGGCCCTCAGCCCGAAGTTCCCGAGCTGGCCGTCTGGTGAGACAAGAACAGTCTTCGCGACGGCTGACACGCAGCTCCCCGTCGACATCCGAATCGCTGGGGCGACCCCCGTCGGCACGCTTTGGTGGCGCGGGAACGTGAGCGTCGCAACTGAAACGACGACATCGTAAACGAGCCCGTCGACGCGCTGAGAATGACGGACCGTCCGCTCGTGCGGGCGCGTCGGCCATCTCCCACGACGCGTTCCGAATGTCCGCACTTGCTCTCTTGATCCTCGACGAGCGGCTCTCCTCGATGCGATGATCGGACCGTGGAACATCCCGACGGCTTCAGCAGCATTGACGCAACGCTTTGCATCAGCCACATCACGGACGACGTATTGAGGGGTCGCCTCGATCCTGATGTAGATAGGTTCGAGTGCAGCTTCTGTGGTCGAACCGAAGCCCCTGGCGAAACACCGTTCGCGGTTTCGATGGACCTCCTCGGCGAGTACGTCTGGGAAGCGGCCTCGTGGATGTACTCGAACCCCGGCTACATCGAGTACTACGACGGCGAACCGTGGTCTACGGAGGGCCTAACCGAGAACAACGAGGTCATGTATGACATCGCTGGCGATGCACTGGAGGAGGCCGTCGCGGATGACGTGCTCCTCGCTCTGACGGACGCAGTCAACGACCGCGAGTACTGGAGCTACAATGACCACGACTACAGATTCTCGCTTTCTTGGGCCGCCTTCCAGGACACCGTGAAGACACAGTCGAGATTCGTTTTCATCGGGACGTCCGCCAGACCGGGCCATGAGGACGAGCCGCCAGCACGCCTCGCCAAGTTCCTCAACGCGTTGCTCGCCTATGTCGAGTCCGACTTGCTCATTGATGTCCCTCCGGGCACCAAGTTGTACCGCGGGCGCATGGTGGATGAGCTCGACACCCATCGAGACGACATCGCCAAGGAGCCGAGCACGAGACTTGGTCCGGCTCCGTCGGAGAAAGCGGAGGCGGGACGCCTCAACAGCAAGGGCATCAGCTTGTTTTACGCTGCCGATGACGTCGACACCGCAGTAGGGGAAATCGCGCTCCACTCGCCATACGACGTGGCGATCATGGGTGGATTCGTGACGCAGCGCCACCTGAAGGTCCTCGACTTCACTCGACGTCTCACAACGCTGCCAAGCATCTTTGCGACCGATAAGGTGAGCCGAAACCGTTGGCTGTTCTCGCGGTTCGCGGAGCGATTCACGAACCACATCACGGCACCCGTGCTTCTCGATGGAAGACAGTTGGTTGACTACACACCGACTCAGGTCGTGGCGGAGTACCTGCGATACGTCCCAGAAACTCGCATCGACGGCATCGCCTGGCCCTCGCACGTCGGCGCAGGCAGAGGCAAAAACGTGGCGCTATTCCTTGGACCGGGCCCAGACTTCCAAACCGACCCGCCCACGGAGGCCGAGACGATGAGGCGCGCCTCGAAAGAGCCCACACTGAAGCTATCTAGAGACGACGTCACTGAGCACCGAGTTAAGCGCCGAGTCAAGGTCAAGAAGCTAGAGGTCCCCGGGCCCTGGGAGGACGAAGACCCGATGCACATGGACTTCTAGAACTATGCATTCTGAACGAGTCGCACCGGGGACTTGGCTAGAACGACGAGGACGGTCACTCAGCTTTGTCGGTTTGTCCAGCGGAAGCGGGACTAGCGTGTGTGCCTCTGACCACGCTGATCTCACCCGAAGACGACGCCCAGATTTACCTTTATCTCCCCCGGATGCGGACGTCACTCGAGTCCTCTCGCCACATCCATCCCTTGATCTTTACGAACCGTTCTTGACTCTGGGGCGACAGTGACTGACGAGAAAACTCCGGAACTCGAGGCGTACGTCGCCTTCCGCCTAAGCCAGTTGAGCAGCCGCAACGAGCATCATCGCTTTGAAGAGATAGCGACGCGCATTGCCCGCAAACGGATCAGTTCGAACATCCTCGTCGCGAATGGTCCCGTGAGCGCCGGCGGCGACCAGAGCCGTGATGCGGAGTCCTACTCCACCCGGATTCCGGACGAGCTTCCTCACGCCGCAGGGTTCTCTGCCTCGGCATCGACGTCGCCCGTTGTGCTCGCGTGCACCGTCCAGCAAAAGGGTCTCAAGTCCAAGGTGCTCGCCGATCTTGCTGGAATCTGTGCAAAACGCGCCGACCCCGTTGACCTCGTCGCCTTCTTCAGCGTGCACTCTCTTGGATCAAAGAGTTCGAGCGAGATCTGGTGCACGACCGCGCAGCGTCGGGCTTTGTCGCCGCACGCAAGGTGGGCGGGGAGGCGGCCGGCCCCGCAAGATCACCGCCGACCAGGAACGGATGGCCCTCCTGATGCGGGCTGGCGGCGATCTGAGTGTGACCCAGATTGCTACGGCTCTAGGCCTTGGGCGGTCGACTGTCTACCGAGCTATCAATCACGCCCGGATGTAACCGTCGGCCGCAGGGACACTCGCAGGCCATGCTCCAACTTGGCGATGGTGTACATGTCGAGCCAGACCTTACCCGTCAGGATTGTGTTCAGAGTCTGATGGTTGAGGCCGCAGTCAACTGCTACCGAGCGGACGCTCGTCTTCTCTTCTTCAGCCCTCTTCTTGTCAATGGCATCACGAAGCGCAATCGCGAAGGAAGCCGCAACGCGCCCAGCCGGATCTGATGTCCTACCCTTTGGCCAGGGGACACTAGATCGATTGGACGCGGTCGCGGGTCCCTAGCCACGGCTGTCCCAGGAAGACGACGTCGAGTCCCATCTCAAGAAGGAGCCCGATGTCTCAGATAGCAGCACGTTGTCCACGTTTAGCTTGCCTATCTCACCTTTCTGAGGCCCTACAACTCTCAGAAGTCCCAGTCGTCGTCTTCGGTGGCCTCGGCCTTGCCGATGACGTACGACGAGCCTGAACCGCTGAAGAAGTCATGGTTCTCATCGGCGTTAGGCGAGAGCGCCGACAGGATCGCCGGGTTCACGTTCGTCACGGACGACGGGAACATCGCCTCGTAGCCGAGGTTCATCAGCGCCTTGTTGGCGTTGTAGTGCAGGAACTTCTTGACGTCTTCGGTCAGGCCGACACCGTCGTAGAGATCCTGCGTGTACTGCACCTCGTTGTCGTACAGCTCGTACAGCAGGTTGAAGGTGTACTCCTTCAACTCGTCGCGGCGTTCCTGGGTCTCCTTCTCGAGCCCCTTCTGGAACTTGTAGCCGATGTAGTAACCGTGCACGGCCTCGTCGCGGATGATGAGACGGATGAGGTCGGCGGTGTTGGTGAGCTTGGCGCGGCTCGACCAGTGCATCGGCAGGTAGAAGCCCGAGTAGAACAGGAAGCTCTCCAGCAGGGTCGAGGCGACCTTGCGCTTGAGCGGGTCATCGCCCTGGTAGTAGTCCATGACGATCTGAGCCTTCTTCTGAAGGTTCGGGTTCTCCTGCGACCACCGGAACGCCTCGTCGATCTCCTTCGTCGACGCGAGCGTCGAGAAGATCGAGGAGTAGCTCTTGGCGTGCACCGACTCCATGAACGCGATGTTCGTGTAGACGGCTTCCTCGTGCGGGGTGATCGCGTCGGGGATCAGCGAGACGGCACCGACAGTGGCCTGCACCGTGTCGAGGAGGGTGAGCCCGGTGAAGACGCGCATCGTGAGCAACTGCTCGTCGGGGGTGAGGGTGTTCCACGACTGGATGTCGTTGGACAGCGGGATCTTCTCGGGCAACCAGAAGTTGTTCACGAGGCGATTCCACACCTCGACATCCTTGTCGTCCTGGATGCGGTTCCAGTTGATCGCCTGCACGTGGTCGACCAGCTTGAGTTTTTCGGGAGGGGTCATCATCTTTTCCTGTTCGAGAATCCCTGGAGCGTCAGAGCATGCAGCTGACGCACTCGGACATGTCGGTGCCCTCGAGCGCCATCTGACGAAGGCGAATGTAGTAGATCGTCTTGATGCCCTTGCGCCATGCGTAGATCTGCGCCTTGTTGATGTCGCGCGTCGACGCGGTGTCCTTGAAGAACAGCGTCAGCGACAGGCCCTGGTCGACGTGCTGCGTCGCGGCGGCGTACGTGTCGATGACCTTCTCGTAGCCGATCTCATACGCGTCCTGGTAGTACTCCAGGTTGTCGTTCGTCATGAACGCGGCCGGGTAGTACACGCGACCGAGCTTGCCTTCCTTGCGGATCTCGATCTTCGACGCGATCGGGTGGATCGACGACGTCGAGTTGTTGATGTACGAGATCGAGCCGGTCGGCGGCACCGCCTGCAGGTTCTGGTTGTAGATGCCGTGCTTCTGGATGGACGCCTTCAGCTCGGTCCAGTCCTCCTGCGTGGGGATGTGCTTGCCGGCGAAGAGTTCCTTGACCTTGTCGGTCTCGGGCACCCAGGCACGCTCGATGTACTTGTCGAAGAACTCCCCCGACGCGTAGGTGGAGTCCGCGAAGCCGTCGAAGGCCTGCTTGCGCTCGATCGCGAGGTTGTTCGACGCGCGCAGCGCGTGGAACAGCACCGTGTAGAAGTAGATGTTCGTGAAGTCGATGCCCTCTTCGGACCCGTAGAACACGTGCTCGCGGGCCAGGTAGCCGTGCAGGTTCATCTGCCCGAGGCCGATCGCGTGCGAACGGTCGTTGCCGTCCTCGATCGAACGCACCGAGCCGATGTGACTCTGGTCGCTCACCGCGGAGAGAGCACGGATCGCCGTCTCGACGGTCTGGCCGAGGTCATCCGCATCCATCGACAGCGCGATGTTCATCGAGCCGAGGTTGCAGGAGATGTCCTTGCCGATCTCCTTGTACGAGAGGTCCTCGTTGTAGGTGGTCGGCGTGTTCACCTGCAGGATCTCGCTGCAGAGGTTCGACATGTTGATCCGACCCTTGATCGGGTTGGCCTTGTTCACCGTGTCCTCGAACATGATGTACGGGTAGCCCGACTCGAACTGGATCTCAGCGACGGTCTGGAAGAACTCGCGGGCGTTGATCTTGGTCTTCTTGATGCGAGCATCGTCGACCATCTCGCGATACTTCTCGGTGACCGAGATGTCGCCGAAGGGAACGCCGTAGACCTTCTCGACGTCGTACGGCGAGAACAGGTACATGTCCTCGTCGTTCTTCGCGAGCTCGAAGGTGATGTCGGGCACGACGACACCCAGCGAAAGCGTCTTGATGCGGATCTTCTCGTCAGCGTTCTCGCGCTTGGTGTCGAGGAAGCGCATGATGTCGGGGTGGTGCGCGTTGAGGTACACCGCTCCCGCGCCCTGACGGGCACCGAGCTGGTTGGCGTAGCTGAAGCTGTCTTCGAGGAGCTTCATCACGGGGATGATGCCGGAGGACTGGTTCTCGATCTGCTTGATCGGCGCACCCGACTCGCGGATGTTCGACAGCAGGAGCGCCACGCCGCCGCCACGCTTGCTCAGCTGCAGGGCGGAGTTGATGCCGCGGGCGATCGACTCCATGTTGTCCTCGATGCGCAGCAGGAAGCAGCTGACGAGCTCGCCGCGCTGTGCCTTGCCGGAATTGAGGAAGGTCGGGGTGGCCGGCTGGAAACGGCCGGAGATGATCTCCTCGACCAGGTTGATCGCGAGCTCCTCGTCGCCGTCGGCGAGACCGAGAGCGGTCATCACGACACGGTCCTCGAACCGCTCGAGGTAGCGCTTGCCGTCGAACGTCTTCAGCGTGTAGCTGGTGTAGTACTTGAAGGCGCCGAGGAAGGTCGCGAAGCGGAACTTCTTCGAGTAGGCGAGGTCGTTGAGCTTCTGGATGAAGTCGAAGGAGTACTTCTCGATGACCGCACCCTCGTAGTACTCCTTCTCCACGAGGTAGTCCAGCCGCTCCTTGAGCGAGTGGAAGAACACGGTGTTCTGGTTCACGTGCTGCAGGAAGTACTCCCGTGCGGCGCGCTTGTCGGCGTCGAACTGGATCTTGCCGTCGGCGTCGTACAGATTCAGCATCGCGTTGAGGGCGTGATAGTCCATGCCCTCGAATGCCGGGTTGCCCTTGAATGCCACCTGCTCGGTCACTGCTGTTCCAGCTTCCACCGTCGCTCCAATCCGTCGCTCACGCGATCCACGTCGTCTTGCGTGCCGAAGATTTCGAGCCGGTACAAGTGCGGCACCTGACACTTGCGGCTGATGATGTCACCGGCGAGACAGAAGGACTCGCCGAAGTTGGTATTGCCCGCGGAGATCACTCCGCGGATGTGGCGCCGGTTGCGCTCGTCGTTGAGGAACCGGATCACCTGTTTGGGCACGGCTCCTCGTTCGACGCCGCGCCCCTCACCCCCGCCGTAGGTGGGAGTGACCAGCACGAAGGGCTCGTCGATGACGAGATCACCCTCCTGCCGGTGGAGCGGGATGCGCGACGCCGGAAGCCCGAGCTTCTCGACGAAGCGCGCCGTGTTGCCGGACACGCTCGAGAAGTACACCAGGAGCGGCGCGGCTGTCGCGACGGCGCTCATGGTGCGTCACGCCAGGCGGGAGGCGAGGGCGTCGATCTTGTCGGGACGGAAGCCCGACCAGTGGTCCTCGTCGGTGACGACGACCGGCGCCTGCATGTAGCCGAGCGCCTTGACCTGCTCCAGAGCCGTCGGGTCCTCCGACAGGTCGTGGATTTCATACTCGATGCCCTTGGCATCCAGCGCGCGGTACGTCGCGTTGCACTGAACACAGGACGGCTTGGTGTAGACCGTGATCGACATCTCATCCCCTCAAATTCTTTGATTTCCGGCAGACCCCCCGCCGGGACTTCAATACTACATATGGGTACGGACATTGGGGGCGACCACAAGGGGTAGTAGTTACATCCCTGTAGTTTTCCACCGCTCTCCACTGCTACAACACAGGTTCTCCACCGTTTCTTCCACAGGCGCAGGCACCCTCTGAAGGGTCGCGAAGCGCGGAATCATGCGGCTTCGCATCCCCTCATCCAGATCCATCCACAGGGGGCACGATACGGGGGACATCCGACATTCGTTTTCCTGTGGAAAGCACCCTCCGGCGTGTCATCGGCGTGTCGCATCCGCTCGAACATCCACCGCCGACGCCGGTCACCGGTACCGTTGTCTGGTGGCGGGATATCGGGATCTTCTTCGCACGCCCGGCGTGGCGCGCATGATCGCAGCTCAGCTGACCGCACGCTTCCCCAACGGGATGGCATCGCTGGCGATCCTGCTGCACGTGGAGCAGCAGACCGGCTCCTACGGCGCGGCCGGTCTCGTGCTCGCCGCCACCTCGGTCGGGCAGGCCGTCGCCGGCCCGATCACGAGCCGGTGGATGGGCGTCTGGGGGATGCGGCGCGTCATCACCCTCACCCTCAGCGTCTGCGTCGTCGCTGTGCTCGCCCTGGCCCTGCTCCCGCTGAACGTGCCGGGGTACATGGCGCTCGGCATGATCGCCGGCCTTTCGACCCCGCCGATCCAGTCGGCGGCGCGCACCATCTACCCGAAGCTGGTCAATTCGTCGCAGCTGACCCCGCTGTTCTCGCTGGATGCGTCGCTGCAGGAGATCATCTGGATCATCGCGCCGGTGGTCATCACCCTCGTCTCCACCCAGGTCGGCACGGTGCAGGGGCTGCTCCTGGTCGCGATCATCCTCGTCGGCGGCGGTGCCTGGTTCATCCTCTCCCCCGAGGTCGGACGAGTGCGCATCCCGCGCAGTCGGAATGCGTTCGGCAAGGTCGTGCTGAAGCCTCCTGTGATGCTCGCGACCGTCATCGGCTTCCTCCTCATCGGGGCGTGCGCGGCCGTCGAGGTCGGCGTCGTGGCGACGTTCGAGCACGGCAGCCTCGCCGCCGGCCTCGTCCTCGCGGTGTTCTCCGTCGGCAGCCTCGCCGGCGGCCTCGCGTTCGGTCACATTCCGATCGGACCATGGGCGATGGCCCGCCGGTTCGTCATCGTCACCATCGGCCTCTCGTTGACGATGGTCTCGCTCGACGCCTTCTGGCTCGGCGGTACGCTGATCCTCGCCGGCATCGGCATCGCCCCGGCCCTCGCCGTGCTCTTCGCGATCACGACGGCGAGCGTGAAGTTCAGCGAGACGGCCGAGGCGTTCGGCTGGGCAGGCACCGGGCAGCTCATCGGCGCCGCAGCCGGATCCGCCATCGGCGGCTTCCTGGTCGACGCCACCGGCGGAGCGCGCGGTGCGTACCTCGCCGCCGCACTGTTCGCCGCCGTGGGCCTGATCGTCTCCGTCGTCTTCGTCCGTTCCTTCCCCGATCTGCGGCACCGCGATCCCAGTCCCTATCCAGACACCGAACCTGTGGCGGTCACCCCTTCATGAGCATCCATCCCCCTGTCAGCCCGCCCGCGATCGTCTGCGTCGGCGAGACGATGGCGCTGATCACTCCAACCGGAGCCGCGCTGGCGGACGCCGATGCCGCGACGCTCGGACTCGCCGGCGCGGAGTCCAACGTCGCCGCGGGAATCGTCGCCGCTGGGCACCGTTCGGCGTGGGCCTCCCGGCTGGGCGATGACCCCCTCGGTTCGCGGATCGCGTCGGAGCTCTCGGACCGCGGGATCGAGCTCTGGGTGCAGCGCGATGCGGATGCCCCCACCGGCGTGATGTTCAAGGACCCCGGAGTCGAGGGCTCCACGGTCTACTACTACCGGGCTGGATCCGCCGCGGCGTCGATGGCGCCGGGATTCCTGACCGCCGACCAGCTCGCCGGTGTCCGCATCGTGCACACCACCGGGATCACGCCCGCACTGTCCGCATCCTGCCGTGCGATGGTGGACGAGCTCTTCACCGAGGCACGCGCCGCGGGCGCACTGGTCTCCTTCGACGTCAACGACCGTCGGCCGCTGTGGAGCATGGCGGATGCCGCCGCCACCCTCGCTCGCCTGGCCGACGCCGCGGACATCTGCTTCGTCGGACGCGATGAGGCCGAGCGGATCTGGGGCACGCGGACGGCGGCGGAGATCCGCGCGCATCTACCCGGATGCGATCTGCTCGTGGTGAAGGACGGCGAGATCGGCGCCACCGCGTTCCACGGCGACGCGGAGCCGGTCTTCGTCCCCGCTCCGCAGGTCGATGTCGTCGAGCCGGTCGGCGCCGGCGACGCCTTCGCGTCCGGCTTCCTCGCGGCGACCCTCGAGGATCGCCCGCTCTCCGAGCGCCTTGCCGCCGGGCACGCCGCGGCGGCGAGAGTGCTCACGATCGCCGCGGACATGCCGCCGATCCGCTGAAGCCGCTCACCCCACGCCGCGGACACCGCACGTCGTCCTAGGCTGAACACATGTCTGCGCCGCTCACCCTCCCCCGCATCGCCTGGGGCGATCCCGCCGCTTCGCGCCGTGCCCTGCTCGTCCATGGGCTGGGCTCGTCCGGGGCTCTCATGTGGCGACTCGGCACCGCGCTGGCCGACGACGGCTGGCAGGCGACGGCAGTGGATCTGCGCGGCCACGGCGATGCCCCACGGGCGCTGGACTACACGGTCGCCGCCTATGGCGCCGACCTCGCGCAGACCAGACCAGACGACAGCTCGTCCTGGGACGCCGTCATCGGCCACTCCCTCGGCGGCGCGGCGAGCATCGTCGCGGCGGCATCCGATCCGGGGTGGACACGACGACTCGTGCTCATCGACCCGGCGATCCATGTCGACGGGCGCGACGCGAACGTCATCCGCAAGAGCCAGGAGCGCGCTTTCACCGATCCCCGGCTCGACGTCGTGCAGGCAGAGCATCCGCACTGGCATCCGCAGGACCAGGAATTGAAGGTGGATGCCGTGCTGCGCACGAGCCGCTGGGCGGTCGAGCAGACCAGCGCGCAGAACAAGCCGTGGGATGTGCGAGCGGATGCCGCCAGGCTGAGCGTGCCGACCCACGTGATCGGCGCCGACCCCGCCGTCTACAGCCTCTTCACCGGCACGCTGGCCGACGAGGTCATCGCGAGCAACCCGCACATCACGATGTCCGTCGTCTCGGGAGCCGGGCATTCCCTGCATCGCGACAAGCCGGACGAATCCATCCGCCAATTGCTGGAGGCTCTGGCATGAGTACGTTCGATCCCACCGCGTTCCTCCCGGACGGCCTGCTGGAGCGGATCCGCGAGCGCGCACCGAAGCACGACAGGGAGAACACCTTCCCGCAGCAGGATCTCGACGAACTGCGCGACGCCGGTTACCTGTCGATCCTGGTACCGACCTCGCGCGGCGGCGCCGGTCTCGGCCTCGCCGAGGCCGCCATCCTGCAGCAGCGGCTGGCGACGGCCGCACCGGCCACCGCGCTGGCGATCAACATGCACCTCGTCTGGACCGGTGTCGCCAAGGTCTTCTCCGATCGGGGCGTGCCCGGGTTGGAGTTCGTGCAGGACGGCGCGGCCGAGGGCGAGGTGTTCGCCTTCGGCATCAGCGAGGGCGGCAACGATCTCGTGCTGTTCGGCAGCGATACCGATGCCGCGCCACTCCCCGACGGCGGTTATGCGTTCACGGGCACGAAGATCTTCACCTCGCTCGCCCCGGTGTGGACGAAGCTCGGCCTGCACGGCCTGGACACCACGGGCGAGGATGCGCCGAAACTCGTCTTCGCCTTCATCGAACGCACCGATGAGGTCGTCACCGGTGACGATTGGGACACGCTCGGCATGCGAGGCACGCAGAGCCGGACGACGCGCCTGAACGGAGCCGTCGCCCGGCCTGAGCATGTCGTGCGCCGCATCGATCCCGGTCCGAACCCCGACCCGATCGTCTTCGGCATCTTCGCGGTCTTCGAGATCCTGCTCGCGTCCGTGTACACCGGGATCGCGCGGCGGGCGCTGGAGCTCGCCGTGGAGACGGCGCAGAAGCGCCGCTCGAAGAAGACCGGCGCGACCTACAGCCAGGATCCAGACATCCGCTGGCGGATCGCCGAGATGGGGCTCGCCTATGACGCCCTGCCGCCGCAGATCGCTGCCCTCGCCCGCGATGTCGACGGACTCGTCGACAACGGCGCCCGGTGGTTCCCGCAGCTCGCCGGCGTCAAGCATCGCGCCGTCATGATGGCGAAGAAGGTCGTCGACGAGGCGATGCTGGTCGCCGGCGGCGGCTCCTACTTCACCTCGAACGAACTCTCCCGGCTCTACCGTGATGTCCTCGCGGGTGCGTTCCATCCCTCCGACCCGGAGTCTGCTCATGCGACAGTGGCGACCGGGTGGCTGGGGCCTTTGGAACAGTGACCGAATTCGGTCGAATTCGGAAGTAGATCCAGATTCGACCAACGATTTCCATTGAATCAAGCCCCGAAGAGTGCGAGGATCGCACCATGGGCACGAAGAAGAAGCACTCCCCTCTCGACGATGTGTCGAAGACCATCATCGAACTGCTGCAGGAGGACGGGCGGCGTTCGTATTCCGACATCGGGCGGGTCGTCGGACTCAGCGAGGCCGCGGTGCGCCAGCGCGTGCAGAAGCTGACGGAATCCGGGGTCATGCAGATCGTCGCCGTCACCGATCCGATGCAGCTGGGCTTTCGCCGTCAGGCGATGATCGGGATCCGAGTGTCGGGTGACGCGCGCCTCGTCGCCGAAGCGGTGGCCGCGATCCCGGCGATCGACTACGTCGTGATCACCGTCGGATCCTTCGACGTCCTCGCCGAGGTCGTGTGCGAGGACGATGAGGACCTGCTCGCACTGCTGAACGACAGCATCCGCCCCATCGACGGCGTGCTCTCCACTGAGACCTTCATCTACGCCAAGCTGCAGAAGCAGCTCTACAACTGGGGGACCAGATGACCACGTCACGCCCGCGCGCATCCGAACCCGAGCTCCAGCAGATGGCGAAGGATCATCTCTGGATGCATTTCACCCGCCAGTCCACGATGGCCGAGAACGGTGTGCCGATCATCGTCAAGGGCGATGGGCACCACATCTGGGATGCGAAGGGCAAGCGCTACTTCGACGGACTGGCCGGGTTGTTCGTGGTCAACGCCGGCCATGGCCGCCGTCGCCTTGCGGAGGCCGCTGCCCAGCAGGCATCCGAGTTGTCCTTCTTCCCGCTGTGGTCGTACGCGCATCCTGCGGCGATCGAGCTGGCCGATCGGCTCGCCGACGAGGCGCCGGGCGATCTCAACCGCGTGTTCTTCTCCACCGGCGGCGGTGAAGCGGTCGAGACAGCACTGAAGCTCGCGAAGCACTACTGGAAACTGATGGGCAAGCCCACCAAGCACAAGGTCATCTCGCGCTCGGTCGCGTACCACGGCACCCCGCACGGCGCCCTGGCGATCACCGGCATCCCGGCGATGAAGTCGATGTTCGAGCCGGTCGCCCCCGGCGGCTTCCGGGTGCCGAACACGAACTTCTACCGCGCGGCGGAGATGGGCGCGCCCGCAGACGATGAAGAGGCATTCGGCCGCTGGGCCGCGGACCGCATCGAGGAGATGATCCTGTTCGAGGGTGCCGACACCGTCGCCGCCGTCTTCCTGGAACCAGTGCAGAACTCGGGCGGATGCTTCCCTCCTCCCCCTGGCTATTTCGCCCGAGTACGCGAGATCTGCGACCGACACGACGTGCTCCTCGTCTCCGACGAGGTCATCTGCGCATTCGGCCGTCTCGGCCACACCTTCGCCTGCACCGGGTACGGCTATGTCCCCGACATGATCACGTGCGCGAAGGGGATGACCAGCGGCTACTCCCCGATCGGCGCGACCATCATCAGCGACCGGATCTACGAGCCGTTCTCGCACGGGCAGATGTCGTTCCCGCACGGCTACACCTTCGGCGGCCATCCCGTCTCGGCAGCGGTCGCGTTGGAGAACCTCGCCATCTTCGATGAGGAGAGGCTCAACGAGCGCGTCCGCGAGAACTCCCCGCTGTTCCGCGCGGAACTGGAGAAACTGCTCGACCTCCCGATCGTGGGCGATGTGCGCGGCGACGGCTACTTCTTCGGCATCGAACTGGTGAAGGACAAGGCGACCAGGGAGACATTCGACGACGCCGAGTCGGAGCGACTGCTGCGCGGCTTCCTCTCCCCCGCCCTCTTCGAAGCAGGTCTCTACTGCCGTGCGGACGACCGAGGCGACCCCGTGATCCAGCTCGCCCCGCCGCTGACCGTCGGCCCCGCCGAGTTCGCGGAGATCGAGCAGATCCTCCGCGGAGTGCTCACCCGCGCGGAAGGCGTGCTCTGACCGCCCTCGATCGTTGAGCGAGGGAGCGCAGCGACCGAGTCACGCCTCGTAGACGCGCTCCCCTTCGACCCAGGTGCCCAGCACCTCGGTCAGGCCGATCTCCTCGGCGGGATGCTCGAAGGGATCGCGATCGAGCAGCGCGAGATCGGCGAGCATGCCGACGGCGATCGTGCCGGTCTCTTCCAGGTGGTTCACCCGCGCGGAGCCTGCCGTGTAGGCGGCGAGCGCGGTGCCGAGGTCGATCGCCTGCTCGGGCAGGAAAGGGTCGTAGTCGCCCTCCCACTCGGTCGGCGCCGACCGGCGATTGACGGCGACGTGGATCGCCGCAAGCGGATTCGGCGTGCTGACCGACCAATCGCTCCCCGCGGCGAGCGCGGCCCCGGAGCGGAGGAGGTCCCCGAAGGGGTACTGCCAGGCCGATCGCGTGTCGCCGAGGAACGGGATCGTGAGGTCGACCATCTGCGGCTCGAGCGTCGCCCACAGCATCTGCATGTTGGCCGTCACGTCGAGGGCACGGAAACGCGGGATGTCGTCAGGATGCACGACCTGGATGTGCGAGATGTGATGACGGTTGCCGCGCGGGCCGTTCCTGTGCAGCGACGCCTCGACGGCATCCAGGCACTCGCGCACGGCACGGTCGCCGATCGCGTGGAAATGCAGAGCGAAGCCGAGTGCGTCCAGGCGGCTGGCAGCCTCCTTCAGCAGTTCCGGCTCGACGAAGGAGATGCCGGAGTCTTCACGCGGATGCCCATGACCGTCGCAGTACGGCTCGAGCATCGCCGCGGTGAAGTTCTCGGCGACGCCGTCCTGCATGATCTTGACGCTGCGCGCGGAGAACCGCCCCGCGGTGCTGGCGGCGCGCCGCGCCACGATGTCGTCGATCTGCTCGAGACCGCGCGAGCGGTCCCACCAGAGCGCGCCGACGACGCGCCCGGTCAGGGCACCGGATGACCCGGCTGCGACGTAGGCAGGCAGGGGGTCTCCGGCGTCACCGTACTCGGTCCCGACGATCGCGTCCTGCCAGGCGGTGACACCGTAGGAATGCAGGTACTGCTGCCCCTTGAGGAGCGCCTCCTGCAGCCGCGAAAGAGGCTCAGGCGGAAGCAGCCGGTTGACGAGCCCCATGGCTCCCTCATGCAGGGTCCCGCTGGGGTTGCCTGCGGCATCCCGCTCGATCCGCCCGTCGGCGGGGTCCGGGGTCTCCCGCGTGATCCCCGCCAGCTCCAGGGCGCGGAAATTCACCCAGGCCCCGTGCCCGTCGCGGTTCGGGAGGAATGCGGGGCGGTCAGGCACGACCGTATCGAGGTCAGCCGCGTTCGGCGTGCCGCCGGGGAAGGCGGACATCTGCCAACCGCCGCCCAGGATCCAGTCGTCATCCGGATGCGCACCCGCGTACTCGGCGATACGAGCGAGGTACTCGTCTCGGGTCGCGAGCGGGGCGAGATCGCAGCGGAGCATGTCGAGGCCGCCCCAGACCGGGTGCACATGGGCATCCTGGAACCCGGGGACCAGCAGACGGCCGGCGAGATCGATCACCTCGGTGCGCGGGCCGATCAGCGCGGACAGGTCGTGACCGACGGCGCTGATGCGTCCACCGGTGACGGCCACAGCTCGAGCGGTCGAGCGCGCGGCGTCCGACAGGAACGCCCTGCCGCCGTGGAAGACGAGGTCTGCGTGGGTCATGGTCAGCCTCCGGCCATCGTGCGGGCGATCTGCGTCGCGGAGTCGCCCGCACGCTTGAGGACGAGTGCCACCAGGGCGAGCGAGATCAGCGTGAGCACGAGCATGATCGTCGACACCGCGGCGATCTCTGGTCGCAATCCGCTGCGCAGCGCGGAGAGGACGTAGACCGGCCACGGCGTCGTGCCGGAGACCTGCACGAACGCCGAGACCACGGTGTTGTCCAGGCTCAGGGTGAACGAGAGCAGGAAGCCGGCCAGCACCGCAGGCATCGCCAGCGGCAGCGTGATCTTCATGAAGGTCCGCAGCGGTGTGGCGTACAGGTCTGCGGATGCCTCTTCGAGACGAGCATCCTGCCCGACCAGACGCGCCCGCACGATGTAGGAGACGATCGCGACCGAGAACAGCGAATGGCCGACGACGAGGCGGGCCGTGCCGTCGCTGAACAGGCTGATCCCGAGGTCCTGTCCGAGGAAGACGAGCCATGGCAGCAGCGCCACGGCATCCACGATCTCCGGAGTCACGGACACCAGCAGGAGCAGCCCGAGGAACCACCACACCCAGCGCCCGGGCCGCCGCGCCATGGCGATACCGGCCAGCGTGCCCAGCAGCGACGCGAGGACCGCGGCGATGAGTCCGGTGCGGATCGACACCATCACCGCGTCACGGATCACCGGCTTCTCGAAGATCGCGGCGAACGGGGCCAGGCTGAACCCCTCCCAGGCGACGAGGAGACGCCCGGAGTTGAACGAGTAGGCGATGATCACGATGATCGGCAGGAACAGGAACGCGAAGACGATCACCGACCACACCGCGAGCAGGCGATTGCCGAGTTGCCCTCGCCGGGCATTGCGAGTCATGATCCCTCCCCCAGGATGAGCCGGCTGCGCGATCGGAACGGCAGCGTCGCCGCCCAGATCAGCGCGGCCGCGATGCCGATCGACAGCATGATGACGATGATCAGCAGCACCGCCATCGCCGAGCCCAGCGCCCAGTTCTGCGCGGTGCCGAACTGGCTCGCGACGAGCTGCCCGATCATGTTGCCCTGCGCGCCGCCGAGAACCGTCGCGGTGATGTAATCGCCCATCAGCGGGATGTACACCAGCAGCACGCCGGCGATGATGCCGGGGCGGGCGAGCGGCACGGTGACGCGGAGGAAGGTGCTCACCGCATTCGCTCCGAGGTCCTTGCTCGCCTCCCGCAGCGGCGTGCTCACCCGATCGAAGGCGACGAACAGCGGCAGGATCATCAGCGGCAGGTAGTTGTACACGACGCCGATGAGCACGGCGGCGCGGGTGTAGAGCACTTCGAGGGGACCATCGGTGACACCGATGCCCTGCAGCAGGGTCGACAGCCAGCCTTCCGGGGCGAGGATGACCTGCCAGCCGAGCGTGCGCACCAGGAAGTTCGTCCAGAAGGGCACCATGACCAGCGCGAGCAGCAGCCCCCGGCGCTCGGGCGGCGCCTTCACCGCCATCCAATACGCCACCGGCATCCCGATGATCAGGCACAGCAGTGTGCCGAGCACACCGACCCAGAGCGTGTTCTGGAACGTGGTGAAGAACGTCGGAGAGAGCGCTTCGACGTAGCGGTCGAAGGAGAGGACGTCATTGGCGTGGGTGCCGAAGATGCCCGGTTTGTAGCCGAAGCTGAACCAGACGACCATTCCGATGGGAGCGACGAAGAACGCCAGCAGCCACGCCCATGCGGGAACGGCGAGCACGAACCGGGGGCTACGCACCCGCGGCGGCCTTTGTGGCATTCCAGATCTCGACGACCCGTGCCTGCGCCTCGCCGACCTTGCCCTCGTGCATGGTCTCGATCTGCGCCTCGTCGAAGAAGACCATGTCGAGCCGCTCGAACCCGGCTGCCTCTGCCGCTGCTCTGATGCCGGCCGCTCCGGTGTCATAGCCGATGTAGTCGACCTGGGCGAGTTGCGATTCCGGGGTGAGGATGAAATCGAGGAAGGCGTGCGCGGCCTCCGGATGCGGCGCCCCCGTGACCAGTGCCCAGTTGTCCATCCACAGTTCGGTGTCCGGCGCGCCCAGGACCCACTGCCAGCGGTCGGGGTCCGGTGACTCCATGATGCCGATGCGCGCATCGCCGTTCCACGCCTGCATCAGCACATGAGACGCCTGCGGGATCGCAGCCCCACCGGGGTAGGAGTCAAAGGCGGAGATATGCGGGGCGAGCTCGCCGACCAGGAACGCCTCGCAGGCGTCGAGGTCGGCCGGGTCCGTCGTGGTCCAGTCGATCCCGTTCGCCCAGTAGTAGATGCCGCACAGCGGGCTCGGATCGTCGAGGACGGAGGTCTTGCCCGACGCTTCGTTCTGGGCCGCGTCGATGAAGTCGCTCCAGGTCGTGAGCGGACGGGTGATGACGGTCTTGTCGTAGACGAAGCCGGTCGTGCCCCAGGCCTTGCAGATCGAGTACTCGTTCTTCGGGTCCCATTCCCGCCCGAGGAACGCAGGATCCATGTGCTCGATGTTCGGGATGAGATCGAGGTTCAGCTTCGCCAGCAGACCGTTCTCGATCATCTGCGGAATGAACACCCCCGTCGGCACGACGAGGTCGTAGCCGCTGGTGCCCTTCGCGGCGACCAGCTTCGCGATCATCTCCTCATTGGAGGCGAACGTGTCCATGACGACCTTGGCGCCGTGCTCATTCGTGAACGCCTCGACGACCTCGGGGGCGTCGTACTCGCCCCAACTGTAGATCGAGAGCGAATCCTCCAGGGTGCCGCCCGTCGCCTGCGCGGCCGGCTTGCCCTGTCCGCCGGGCGCGCAGGCGGTCAGAAGGCCCGCGGCACCGAGCGCCATCATCGTTCCCATGAAACCTCGGCGCGAGAGCTCGCGGCGAAGAAGAGGCGCCGCGTTGCTGTCGGCGAGGATGCGGATGCTGTTGAAGTCGTTCATGGCACTCCCCTGTGTGGGTCGGTTGTCTCGGGTCAAGGAGTCGGATGCGGTCAGGCGGGCGCGGGCAGGTTGATCACGTGCGTCGCCGTACTCGGTGCGCCTTCGGCGGCGAACAGGCGCACGTCGGCGGCATTCCAGACGCAGCGGATGTCGTCACCGGGCTGAAGGACCGGGGCGGCGGGTGCCGGCGTGCGCACGAGCACCTTCTGCTCCAGGCCGACGTCGACGAGCACCTGAAGGGTCTCCCCGAGGTGGGAGACGCCGAGGACGTTTCCCCGGACGCCGTCACCCTGTCTCAGCGGATCCTCGAGGCGGATGAACTCGGGGCGGATCGCCGCCACCGCCGCCCGGCCGGCCGCGACCACCTCACCGCCCCATCGCCCGGAAAGCACGCCGAGCGCCGTGTCGACGGCGGCGCCGTCCTGATGCACGGTGCCGGGGATGAAGTTCTGCTGTCCGATGAACGAGGCGACGTACGCGGAAGCCGGCTCGGCGTAGATCGCGGCCGGAGCGTCGAGTTGTTCGATGCGTCCCGCCCGCATCACGGCGATCCGGTCGCTCATCGACAGCGCCTCCGCCTGATCGTGCGTGACGAAGACGAAGGTCGTGCCCAGCCGCGCCTGCAGCAGCTTGAGCTCGAGCTGCATCTCCTCGCGCAGCTGACGGTCGAGAGCGGCGAGCGGCTCATCCAGCAGGAGGACGCTCGGCCGGTTGATGAGCGCACGGGAGAGGGCGATGCGCTGTTGCTGGCCGCCCGAGAGCTGGGTCGGCTTGCGGTCGGCGAACGAGCGCAGTTGCACCATGTCGAGCGCCTCGCCGACCCTGATGCGCTGCTCGGCCTTCGGCACGCGGCGCTGCTGGAGACCGTAGGCGACGTTCTCGGCGACGGTCAGGTGTGGGAACAGCGCGTATGCCTGGAAGACCGTGTTCACCTCGCGACGGTGGGGCGGTAGATTCAGCACACTGCGGCCGGAGATGCGGATGTCACCGGCGTCCGGATACTCGAAGCCGGCGATCATCCGCAGCGTCGTCGTCTTCCCGCAGCCGGATGGCCCCAGGAGCGAGAGGAACTCGCCCGGTCGGACGTCGAGCGTGAGGTCGTCGACCGCTTTGGCGCTGCCGTAGAGCTTGGTGACGCCTTCGATGCTGACGCCACCCGCGCCTGTCGCCGCATCGCGCGTCATGGTCGACGCTGGCACTGTGCCGGTCATGGAACCTCCGCCGTCGGAATCGTTGGCCGCAGTCTGACACAGGATCCGTGCGGCGCATAGCGAAAACAGAAGAGAGTTAACATGATCGCAACGGTTTTCGTCGCCTAATCGGTAGTGCACCTCCGATTAGGACCGAGTTTGCCCGATCTCACACCCGCTGGACTTCAGATCAGGAACCCTCTCAGCAGCGCTTCAGACCCGGCGAGATGATCACGCATCGCCGACTCCGCGGCGTCGGGGCGACCGGCGAGGATCGCCGTGACGATGCGCTCGTGCTGCTCTCCGGAATGCTGGATGTTGCGGGGCATCAGCGGAAAGGTGTCGAGCCAGGCGTTGACGCCGGCCCGGTTCTCGGCGACGAGCGCGACCAGCGACGGCACCCCGGCCGCCTCGGCGATCGCCAGATGGAACAGCGTGTCCAGGCGCCGATACTCCTCCGGCCCCGCAGGCAGTGCGGCTTCGTGCCGTGCCCACAGCTCGGCCCTGGTCGCGGCATCCAGAGTCCTGCTCGCAGCCGCGTGCGCCGACCCGGCCTCCAGCACGAGACGGAGCCCGAGGACGTCATCGAGCTCGACGGGCGTCACGGCTCCCGCGACCGACGGCTGCGGGAGCGGATCCGCGACGAATGTGCCGCCGTAGCGACCTCGCTTCGGCAGCAGGTAACCGGTGTCGGCCAGTTCACGGATCGCGTCGCGCACGGTGTCACGGCTCACCCCGAACGACGCCGCGAGTTCCCGCTCGGGCGGCAACGAGTCCCCCGGAGCGACGACGCCGAGGCGGATGGTCTGCACGAGGCGGGCCACCGTGTCCTCCAGGGCGTTCCCACGGCGAAGCGGTCGATACACCGCCCGACGCACCTCGGCGAGGTCGCCGCCGTCTGCACCCGGAGGATCGATGCTCATAGCGGGGTCACGTAGGCGTTGCTGATTCCGCCGTCCACGACGAAGGCGCTGGCGGTGATGAAGGACGAGTCATCGGAGGCGAGGAACGCCACGGCAGCCGCCATCTCCTCGGGCTCGGCGAAACGGCCCATCGGCACGTGCACGAGACGACGCTGCGCGCGCTCCGGATCCTTGGCGAAGAGCTCCTGGAGCAACGGCGTGTTGACCGGCCCAGGGCAGAGTGCGTTCACCCGGATGCCCTGGCGAGCGAACTGCACACCGAGCTCACGCGACATCGCCAGCACGCCGCCCTTCGAGGCCGTGTAGCTGATCTGCGAGGTCGCGGATCCCAGCAGCGCGACGAATGAGGCGGTGTTGATGATCGACCCTCGACCGGCCGGAACCATGTGCCGGAGCGCGGCCCGGCTGCACAGGTACACGCTCTTCAGGTTCACATCCTGGACGCGGTCCCACGCCGGCAGCTCCGTCGTCTCGATCGAGTCGTCGTCGGCCGGCGAGATGCCGGCGTTGTTGAAGGCGATGTCGATCCGGCCGAACTCGGCGGCGACGCCGTCGAACAGCGCGTTCACCTTGACTTCGTCGGCGACGTCGACGGAACGGAACGCTCCGCCGATCTCGGTCGCGGCCGCCTCTCCGGTGGTCGGATCGACGTCTGCGATGACGACGAACGCCCCCTCGGCGGCGAACCGCTTGGCGGTCGCGAAGCCGATACCGCTCGCCCCGCCGGTGATGATGGCGACGCGATCCTTGAGTCGCTGGGTCAGATCAATGCTCATGTGTGTTCTCCGGTTGAGAGGTTCGGGTGAGAGGTTCGAGTGATGGGCAGGCGACGCGATCAGAGGGCATCGGTCGCGAAGAAGACGTTCTTGGTCTCGGTGAAATGCTCGGCGGCATCCGGTCCCAGTTCGCGCCCGAGACCCGACGCCTTCATGCCGCCGAACGGTGTCGCGTAGCGCACCGAGGAGTGGGAGTTCACCGACAGCACGCCGCTCTGCACGCCGCGCGCGACCCGGACCGCGCGGCCGAGGTTCTCGGTCCACACGGATCCGGCGAGCCCGTAGACGGTGTCATTGGCGAGACGGATCGCGTCGGCCTCGTCCTCGAACGGCATCACCGCGACGACGGGTCCGAACACCTCCTGCTGCGCGATCCGGTCGGCGGGGTCCGCCAGCACCACGGTCGGCGCGAACCAGAAGCCGTCGCCTTCGGGTGCGGACCCTCGGAAGGCGATGTTCGCGTCGTCGAGGAACGACGACACGGTGTCGCGGTGATTCGCCGAGATGAGGGGTCCCATGTCGTTGTCCGCGCTGCCGGGGTCGCCGACCCGCCACGATGCCACCGCGGGTTCGAGCATCTCCAGGAAGCGGTCGTACACCGATCGCTGCACGAGCAGACGGCTGCGGGCGCAGCAGTCCTGCCCCGCGTTGTCGAACACCGACCCGGGAACAGCGGCCACAGCGCGCTCGAGGTCGGCGTCGGCGAAGACGATGTTGGCGCTCTTGCCACCGAGCTCGAGCGTCACGGGCTTCAGCGCCCTGGCGCATCCGGCCGCCACATCGATCCCGACCTCAGTCGACCCGGTGAAGACCACCTTGCGCACATCCGGGTGCTCGACCAGCCGCTGCCCGACGACCGACCCGGATCCGGTGACGACCTCGAGCAGTCCCGCGGGCAGCCCGGCTTCGACGGCCAGTTCGCCCAGCCGGATGGCCGTCAGTGGCGTGAGCTCGGCCGGCTTCAGCACAACGGCGTTGCCCGCGGCGAGCGCCGGCGCGAACGCCCAGGAGGCGATCGTCATCGGGAAGTTCCACGGCACGATGACACCGACGACGCCGTACGGATCATGGAAGGTCACATCGAGGCCACCCGCGACAGGGATCTGTCGTCCGGACAGCCGCTCGGGATCGGCGGAGTAGTAGTTGAGGACCTGGGCGACATGCGCAGCCTCCCACCGCGCCGAGGATATCGGATGCCCCGAGTTCAGCACTTCCAGCTGCGCCAGCTCCTCCACCGCACCTTCGACGGCGCGGGCGAACGCACGCAGGGCATCAGCCCGCGCGAGCGGCGCGAGGGCCGCCCAGCGACGCTGCGCGGCGACGGCGCGTGCGATCGCGGCATCCGTCTCGTCGACGCCGGCGCGCGTGATGTCGCGGATCGGCGCGCCGGTGGACGGGTTGATGACAGTGAACGCGCTCATCGCGTTTCCTCCTTCTGCCGCGCAGCGAACGCGCGAGCCTGTGAGACGAGATCTTCGAAGAGCCGCCGGTCGTCGGTGTTCTCCTCCGGATGCCACTGAACGCCGACGAGGTATCCGTCGCCGACGCCCTCGAACGCCTGCACGAGACCGTCGTCGGATCGTGCGCTGACGGCAAGGCCGTCGCCGAGTCGCCCGATGCCCTGATGGTGGTAGCTGTGCACCGGGTAGGTTTCGTCTCCGAGGATCTGCGAGAGCGTCGACTCCGCCTCGATGGCCACCTCGTTCTCGGCGAACACGCCGCCGCCGATTCGATAGCGATCGGTGCCGAGGGACTCCGGCAGATGCTGCTGCAGCGTTCCACCCCTGGCCACATTCACCAGCTGCAGGCCGCGGCAGATCGCGAGCACGGGGAGCCGCCGGCGCTCAGCGGCGCGGAACAGCGCCAGTTCCCAGGCGTCACGGTCGATTCGCGCCGCATCCGTCTGCGGATGACGCTCGGCCCCGTAGAGCTCCGGCTGCACGTCGGCACCGCCGGTGAGGATCAGACCATCCAGACCCGCCACCGCGATGTCGGCGACCTGCTCGGCCTGTGGAGGCAGCAGCAGGGCGACGCCACCGGATGCGGTGACCGCGTTGAGATACACATCGGGTAGGAACGCCGCGCGCACATCCCAGACACCCTGCTGGGCGCGTTCCAGATACGTGCTGACGCCGATGCGAGGCGCGGATCGCACGTCAGAGTCGCTCGAAGCCACGGACGCGCTCCCAGTCGGTGACGGCGGCATCATAGGCTTCGACCTCGATACGCGCCTGGTTCAGATAGTGCTCCACCATGTCGTCGCCGAACGCATCGCGTGCGATCCACGATTCGCTGAACAGCTGCGCGGCCTCGCGCAGCGTCGTCGGCAGGTGATCGACGCCCGCCTCGTAGGCGTTGCCGGTGAAGCGCTCGGGCAGCGCCAGTTCGTTCTCGATGCCGTGCAGTCCGCCGGCGATGATCGCCGAGATTCCGAGGTACGGGTTCACATCGCCGCCCGGCACCCGGTTCTCGACGCGGAGCGCGGAGCCGCTCCCGATCACCCGCAGCGCACAGGTGCGGTTGTCGATCCCCCAGGCCACCCCGGTCGGGGCGAAGCTGCCCTTCGCGAATCGCTTGTACGAGTTGATGTTCGGCGCGTACAGCAGGGTGAATTCGCGCAGGGTCGCCAGGATGCCGGCGATCCAGTGCTCCATGATCGGGCTGAACCCGTGCTCGCCATCGCCCGCCATCACCGGCGTTCCGTCCTGGTCGCGGAGGGAGAGGTGGATGTGGCAGCTGTTGCCTTCGCGCTCGTTGAACTTGGCCATGAACGTCAGCGCCTGTCCATGCTGCTCGGCGATCTCCTTCGCGCCGTTCTTGTAGATCGCGTGCTGATCGGCGGTCTCCCGCACCTCCGCGTAGCGGAACGCGATCTCCTGCTGACCGAAGTTGCACTCCCCCTTGACGCCCTCGCAATACATCCCCGCACCGTCCATGCCGTTGCGGATGTCGCGCAGCAGCGGCTCCATGCGGGTCGAGGCGAGGAGGTTGTAGTCGACGTTGTAGTCCGTCGCGGGCGTCAGCCCCTCGTACTTGCGTGCCCAGGCATCGCGGTAGGTGTTCTCGAACACGATGAACTCGAGCTCGGTACCGGAGAAGGCGGTCCAGCCGCGCTCGGCCAGGCGGTCGCGCTGCCGATCGAGGATCGCGCGCGGCGATGGGCCGACCGGTTCGCCGTTCTGCCAGACGAGGTCTGCCATCACGAGCGCGGTACCGGGCAGCCAGGGCATGCGGCGGAGAGTCTCGGCATCCGGGCGCAGCACCATGTCCCCGTATCCGCGATCCCAGCCCGACATCGCGTAGCCGTCGACCGTGTTCATGTCGACGTCGACCGAGAGCAGGTAGTCGCACGCCTCGGCGCCGTGGTGAAGGATGTCCTCCTGGAACAGTCGAGCAGAGACCCGCTTGCCCACCAGCCGCCCCTGGGCGTCGGCGAAGGCCACGATCACGGTATCGATCTCGCCGGCTCCGATGCCGGCATCCAGCTGCTCGATGCTCAGGTTTCCCGACATCTGACGCTCCTGTCCTGTGTGCGGTGGAGCGATCAGCCGACCGGCTCCGCCCTCAGAGTAGAACACCTTCCGGGTTTAAAGGTAGACGAATCCACCATTGGATGCCACAATCGGGCGCTAGGTGCAGTCGGCGCCTGACTGCATGCGAATGGAGACCGGATGTCTGAGCAGAAAACTGGGTCGCGCAAGGTCGGTGGGGCGACCTATACCCGCGCCGGCAGCGATTACTTCGAGAAGCGGACGCTGAAGCGATCCGCAGGAGTGTGGGGGCTGTGGGGTCTCGCGGTCGCCGCAGTCATTTCCGGAGACTTCTCCGGATGGAACTTCGGCATCGACTTCGCCGGCTTCGGCGGAATGCTCATCGCCTTCGCGATCCTGGTGCTCATGTACTACGGCATGATCTTCTCGATCGGAGAGATGGCCGCCGCGATGCCGCACACCGGCGGCGCCTATTCGTTCGCGCGCTCGGCCATGGGCCCGTGGGGCGGCCTCGTCACCGGCGCCGCCGAGACGATCGAATACGTCGCCACGACGGCGGTGATCGTCTACTTCTCCGCCTCCTACGCCAACGGCATCACCAGCGAACTGTTCGACTTCACCTTGCCGGGATGGGCGTGGTACATCATCCTCTACGTCGTCTTCATCGCCCTGAACTCGGCCGGAGCCGCGATCTCGTTCCGCTTCGCGATCATCGTCTCCATCATCTCGATCGGCATCATCCTCGTCTTCTCGGTGATGGCCGCCTTCTCCGGCGCCTTCTCCTGGGATTCGCTCTGGAACATCGCGCCCGATCCCGGACAGACGGCGTTCCTCCCGCACGGCGTACTCCCGATCCTGTTCGCGCTCCCGTTCGCGATGTGGTTCTTCCTCGGAATCGAGGAGCTGCCCCTCGCCGCCGAAGAGTCGCACAACCCCACCCGCGACATTCCCAAGGCCGGGTTCTGGGCCCGCGGCACGCTCATCGTGACCGGCCTCCTCGTCCTGTTCCTGAACACCGGCATCCTCGGTGCCGAGGCGACCAGCGTGGCCGGCGAACCTCTCCTCGACGGCTTCCGCGCGATCGTCGGCGATCAGATGGCCGCCGTCCTCGCCCTGTTCGCCCTGATCGGTCTGCTCGCCTCGCTCCAGGGGATCATGTTCGCCTACGGCCGCAACATGTACTCGCTGTCCCGGGCCGGCTACTACCCTCGGTTCCTCTCGCTCACCGGTAAGCGCCAGACACCGTGGGTCGCTCTGGTCGTCGGCGCGGCGATCGGGTTCGTCGCCCTGATCGTGCTGGATGTCCTCGCCGCCGTCGACGCCGAAGGCGCCGGATCCGTGGCAGGTGCGATCGTTCTGAACATCGCGGTGTGGGGAGCGGTGCTCGCCTATGCGCTTCAGCTGGTGTCGTTCATGGTGCTGCGCAAGAAGTACCCGAACGCCGACCGCCCGTATCGCAGCCCCTGGGGCATCCCCGGAGCCGTCATCGCCCTGGTGATCGCCGCGCTCATCTTCGTCGGCTTCCTGCTGAACCCGACGTTCGGGCCCGCGATCATCGCCATCGCGATCGTCTACGTCATCATCCTGGTCGGGTTCGGACTGTTCTTCCGTCACCGTCTGGTGCTCTCCCCCGAGGAGGAGTACGCCCTCTCCGGTGGAACGCACGGCGACCCGCAGGCCGAGGGCTACGACGCGATGGAGGGCGAGGTCTTCGGTACGAAGTAGGCCGACCGTCTTCGATTCGAAGTGGGCCCCACGCGGGGGCGCGGCCTACTTCGAATCGAAGTCGAACGCCTTCAACAACTCGAGCACCGCCTTGTCGCGCTCCTCGCCGCCATGCTCGAACATGTGCGTGACATGGGTGCGGAGGTGGTTCTCCAGGAGCAGACGGTTCAACGATTCCAGAGACCGCTGGATCGCACGCGACTGCGTGATGATGTCCATGCAGTACTCCTCGTTCTCGATCATCCGCGCGACTCCGCGCATCTGGCCCTCGAGAATGCTGGTGCGGTGCAATGCACGCTTCTTGATGTCTTCGATCACGGTTCGAGGTTAGTCGCCATGAAAGGATGACGTCATGCCGCGAACCCCGATGACGCAGCTCTCCCCCGCCGACCAGGTGCGCCTCCGCGCCCTGCGCCGCATGAAAGCGGTCGCGCTCGGCGCGCTCGTGTTCATGGCGGTCGTCTTCGTCGTGGCGTTCTGGCTGCAAGAGCGACAGCCGTGGCTGAGTTACGTGCGCGCTGCTGCCGAGGGCGGCATGGTCGGCGCGCTCGCGGACTGGTTCGCCGTCACCGCCCTGTTCCGCAGGCCGCTGGGCCTGCCGATCCCCCACACCGCGATCATTCCGAGTCGCAAGGATGAGATCGGCCGCAGCCTCGGGGAGTTCGTCGAGACGAACTTCCTCGAAGCATCCGTCGTACGCACGAAGCTCTCCAGCACCGCCATCGCGCTGCGCGCCGGCGAATGGCTCCGCCAAGCACCCCACGCCGAACGTGTGGCCACCGAGGGCGCAGCCGTCGCCACCGCGGTACTGAACGCGCTCAGCGACGACGACGTCCGCGATCTGATCACCGACCTCGCCCGCGAGCACCTGGTCTCCCCGGAATGGGGGCCGCCGGCCGGGGTCTGGCTCGGCAAGATCGTCGAGGCCGATGCGCACCACGGCGCCGTCGACCTCGCGGTGGACAGTATCGCGACCTGGCTCGACGCCAATGCCGTGGCCTTCCACGGCCTCATCTCCCGGCGCCTCCCCTCGTGGGTCCCCAAGCTCGCACACCGCTTCGTCGACGAAACTGCCTACAACGAAGCGCTGCGCTTCGTGCATGCGGTGCAGGCCGACCGCCAGCATCCGGCCCGTCTCGCCGTCGACGGGTACCTCACCCGCCTCGCCTACAACCTGCAGCATGACCCCGTGACCCGGGCGAAGCTCGAGAACGCCAAGTCCACGTTGTTCGACAGCCCTCGGGTCGGCGCTCTGGCCGCCGAAGCATGGAACACCGCGAAGGCCGGGCTGCTCACTGCTCTCGCCGATCCCGAGAGCGGGTTGCGACGCCGCGCAACGCAGGCGCTGCAGGAGATCGGCGCACGCCTCACGACGGATGACGGGCTGCAGCGCCGTGTCGACACCTGGGTCGCCGATGCGGCCGTGTTCCTCGTCGACCGGTACCGGCACGACATCGCCTCGATCATCACCGACACCGTGGAACGCTGGGATCCGGCCGAGACGACGGAGAAGATCGAGCTCATGGTCGGCCGTGACCTGCAGTACATCCGGCTCAACGGCACCTTCGTCGGCGCCCTCGCCGGCCTCGCCATCTTCGCGATCGCCCACGCACTGATCCCCGGCGTCTGACGTGACCCCGCCGGTGAACCCCCTCGACAACGCGTCGCCGCTCCTCGCGACGGCCCTCGTCGCGAGGTTCCTCATCGAACTCGCCCTTCTCGCAGGCGCAGCTGTCGCAGCGTGGCGACTGCTTCCCGGTCCGTGGGGATGGGTCGCGGCCGTCGTGGCCCCGGTCTCCGTCGCCGTCGTCTGGGGCCTCTTGCTCTCGCCGCGGGCGCGGTTCGTCCTTCCGGAGCCGATGAAGCTCGCACTCGAGACCGTGCTCTTCGTCGGCGTCGCCCTGGCGCTGTCCCTGACGGGACTCGGTGTCCCGGCGATCATCGGTTTCGTGGTCTGGGCCGTCGACCGCATCGCCATCGCCGTACTCGCACCGCGCAGAGGGGCGCAACGCGTCACCTAGCGGATCGCGACGCCGTCCTTCCACACGTGGGACACGAGCGGCACGCCGGGCCGGTAGGCGAGGTGGATGCGCGTCGGCGCGTCCAGCAGTACCAGATCGGCGCGCGCACCAGGGACGATGACGCCGATGTCGTCGCGTCGCAGGGCCCGTGCTCCACCGGCCGTCGCGGCCCATACGGCTTCGGCGGGCGTCATGCCCATGTCGCGCACCGCGACGGCGATGCAGAACGGCATCGACGAGGTGAAGCTCGATCCCGGATTCGTGTCGCAGGCCAGCGCGACCGTCACGCCGGCGTCGATGAGGCGACGGGCATCGGGATACGGCTGGCGGGTCGAGAATTCGACACCGGGCAGCAGCGTGAGCACGGTGTCGGACGCGGCGAGAGCCGCCACATCGGTGTCCGTCAGGTACGTGCCGTGATCGATGGATGCGGCGCCCAGATCGACGGCGAGCTGCACGCCCTCCCCCGGGCCCAGCTGGCTCGCATGCACGCGCGGCGCCAGTCCGCGAGCGATGCCCGCCTCCAGCACCCGGCGCGACTGCTCGACGGTGAAAGCCCCGGTCTCGCAGAAGACGTCGATCCACTTCGCATGCGGAGCGCAGGCATCCAGCATCCGCCCCGTCACGAGATCGACGTACTCGTCCGCACGATCGGCATACTCAGCCGGAACCACATGCGCGCCGAGGAATGTCACCTCGGGCGTCACCTCGGCGGCGAGGCGCACCAGCCGCTCCTCCGTCTCGACGTCCAGCCCGTAGCCGCTCTTGATCTCCACCGTCGTGGTGCCCTGGGCGAGCATCTCGTCGAGGAAGCCGCGCAACCGCCCGCGCAGTTCCTCCTCCGAGGCGGCACGCGTCGCCGCGACGGTCGAGCGGATGCCGCCGGCAGCATACTTCTGCCCCGCCATCCGCGACTCGAACTCGACAGCGCGGTCCCCGGCGAAGACGAGGTGGCTGTGACTGTCGACGAAGCCCGGGATCATCGCCCGCCCGTCGGCGTCGACGATCTCTGCGGCCGCCGGCGCCTGGGCGGCTGGGCCTACCCAGGCGATCCGCCCGTCCTCGATGAGCACCGCCGCGTCACGCAGCGTGCCGCAGAGGTCGCCGTCGGCTGCGACGTTGGTCGTCAGCTCCCCGATGTTCGTGATCAGCGTGCTCATCACAACATCGGCACCTTGAGGCCGCGCTCGCGGGCGACGTCCTTGGCGTGCTCGTAGCCGGCATCGACGTGACGCATGACCCCGGTACCCGGATCGTTCGTGAGCACCCGCTCGAGCTTCTCCGCGGCAAGCGCGGAGCCGTCGGCGACCGATACCTGACCGGCGTGGATGCTGCGGCCGATGCCCACACCTCCGCCGTGGTGCAGGGACACCCAGGAAGCTCCGGAGGCGGTGTTCAACAGCGCGTTCAGCAGCGGCCAGTCGGCGATCGCGTCGGAGCCGTCCTTCATGGACTCGGTCTCGCGGTACGGCGAGGCGACGGATCCGGAGTCGAGGTGGTCACGGCCGATCACGATCGGCGCCTTCAGTTCACCGGATGCCACCATCTCGTTGAACTTGAGGCCGGCGAGGTGCCGTTCCTTGTAGCCGAGCCAGCAGATGCGGGCGGGCAGGCCCTCGAAGTGCACCTTCTCGCCTGCCTTCTCCAGCCACCGATGCAGCGCCTTGTCTTCGGGGAACAGTTCGGCGATCGCGCGATCGGTCTTGTAGATGTCTTCCGGGTCGCCGGAGAGCGCCGCCCACCGGAACGGCCCACGGCCCTCCTCGAACTGCGGCCGGATGTAGGCCGGCACGAACCCGGGGAACTCGAAGGCGCGGTCGAAGCCGCCCAGAACCGCTTCGGCGCGGATCGAGTTGCCGTAGTCGAAGACAGCAGCACCGGCATCCTTGAAGGCCACCATCGCGGCGACCTGCGCGGCCATGGACTCCCGCGAACGGCGGGTGAACTCCTCGGCGTCGCGCTCGGCCTCGGCCTTCCAGTCGGCGACCGAGATCCCGACGGGCAGGTACGCGAGCGGGTCGTGCGCGCTGGTCTGATCGGTCACGATGTCGATCGGCACACCGCGGCGGAGCAGTTCGGGGAACAGCTCTGCCGCGTTGCCGACGACACCCACCGAGAGCGCTTCGCCCGCGTCCTTGGCGGCGACGACGCGGGCCACCGCGGCGTCGAGGTCGGTGGTGTACTCGTCGAGGTAGCCGTGCTCGACGCGGCGCGAGAGACGCGACTCGTCGACGTCGACGATCAGCACGACGCCGTCGTTCAACGTCACAGCCAGCGGCTGGGCGCCGCCCATGCCACCGGCTCCACCGGTGAGGGTGAGCGTGCCCGTGAGGGAGTCACGCCCGAGCGAACGGGCGACGGCCGCGAAGGTCTCGTAGGTACCCTGCAGGATGCCCTGGGTGCCGATGTAGATCCATGATCCGGCGGTCATCTGCCCGTACATGATCAGACCCAGCTCTTCGAGCTTGCGGAACTCAGGCCAGGTCGCCCAGTCGCCGACGAGGTTGGAATTGGCGATGAGGACGCGCGGTGCCCACTCATGCGTACGGAAGACACCGACGGGTTTGCCGGACTGCACGAGCAGCGTCTCGTCGGGTTCCAGCTCGTCGAGGGTACGGATGATCGCGTCGTACGCCTCCCAGCTGCGCGCGGCCTTCCCCGTGCCGCCGTAGACCACGAGGTCCTCGGGGTGCTCGGCGACCTCGGCATCGAGGTTGTTCATCAGCATGCGCTTGGCAGCCTCTGCGCCCCAGCTCTTCGCGGTGCGCACGTTGCCGCGCGCTGCGCGGATGTTGCGTGGTTCAGACATTCACGTACTCCTTTGCGGTGCGGGCGACAGCGCCCGACTGGACGAGTTCGGTGACGGCTTCCATCTCCGGGGACAGGAAGCGATCGGGGCCAGGACCGGCGGCGACGGTGCGGACGAGGTCGCGGACCGCGCCGGTGGCCGGCCCTGCCTCGAGCGGTGCGCGCAGGTCGAGTGCGCGGGCCGCAGTGAGGATCTCGATGGCGAGCACCCGGCCGAGACCGTCGATCGCGCGACGGAGCTTGCGAGCCGCTGCCCACCCCATCGACACGTGGTCCTCCTGCATCGCGGACGAGGGAATCGAGTCGACGGATGCCGGAACGGCGAGGCGCTTCAGCTCCGAGACGATGCCGGCCGCGGCGTACTGAGCGATCATGAGACCGGAGTCGACACCCACCTCGTCGGCGAGGAACGGCGGAAGTCCGTGGCTGCGCGCGGGGTCGAGCGCACGGTCGGTACGTCGCTCGGAGACCGAGGCGACATCGGCGACCGAGATGGCCAGGAAGTCGAGGACGGCGGCGACCGGTGCGCCATGGAAGTTCCCGTTCGACTCGATCCGTCCGTCCACGGTGATCACCGGGTTGTCGATGACGCTGGCGAGTTCGCGGCCGGCGATCATCGCGGCGTAGCCCATGGTGTCGCGGGCGGTGCCGTGCACCTGCGGCGAGCAGCGCAGCGAGTACGCATCCTGAACACGTCCGTCATCCGGGCCCTTGTGGCTGGCGACCATGGGCGAATTCGAGAGGAACGCGCGCAGGTTCGCGGCCGACGTCGACTGCCCTTCCTGTGGACGCAGAGCCATCAGGTCGGCGGCGAACACCGCATCGGTGCCGAGCTGCGATTCGACCGACATCGCGGCGGCGATATCGGCCGTGACGAGCAGCGCCTCCAGGTCGTGCAGCGCGAGCACGAGCATTCCGAGCATGCCGTCGGTGCCGTTGATGAGCGCGAGCCCCTCCTTCTCGACCAGCGTGACCGGCTCGATGCCGGCGGCGGTCAGTGCCTCGGATGCCGGACGCAGTGCACCGGCGGCGTCCCTGACCTCACCCTCCCCCATCGCGGCGAGGGCGATGTGCGCGAGAGGCGCGAGGTCACCGGAGCACCCGAGTGAACCGTACTCACGCACCACCGGGGTCACTCCGGCGTTGAGCATCGCGGCGTAGGTCTCCACGACGATCGGACGCACACCGGTGCGCCCTGAGGCAAGAGTCTGCAGGCGGAGCAGTTGCAGCCCGCGGATGACCTCGCGCTCGACTTCGGCACCCGTGCCGGCGGCGTGCGACCGGATCAGGCTGGCCTGCAGCTGCAGCCGGCGATCGGGGGCGATGAACGTGGTCGCCAGCGCGCCGAAGCCGGTGGAGACGCCGTAGTGCGGGTGCGGATCAGCGGCAAGGCCGTCGATGACGTTGCGCGTGTGCGCGACGCGGTCGAGCGCCTCGGCGGCAATGACCACGGGTGCGCCGTCGCGGGCCACCGCGACGACATCGGCGGGGGCCAGCGGCTGGTGGCCGACGAGAACGGAAGGCAGATCACTCATGCTTCGATTCCACACCCGACAGCTCGACGCCGACAGCGGTTCATGACATCCTGTGTCTGTGATCCCAGACAAAGCCGAGACCGCTCAGGTCCCCGCGGCCGACGGCACGCTTCGCATTCTCCGATACCTGGCCGGCCGCCCCGCACCGGTGGCCGCATCGGCGATCGCCCGTGAGCTCGGACTGCCCCGCTCGACCGTCTACCACCTGCTGTCGACACTGTCGGCGCACGGGTTCGTGCTGCACCTGAGCGAGGAGCGTCGATGGGGCCTCGGTACCTCAGCGTTCGAACTCGCCAGCGGATACGCACGCCAGCAACCACTGGCGCGACTCGGCCGCACGCTGGTCGGGGCCCTCTCGGATCGACTCGGAGAAAGCGCACACCTCGCCGTCATGAGCGGCGGTGACGTGCTGTACATCGTCGAGGAACGCGCGCCCCGACGACCGGCGCTGGTGACGGAGGTGGGCGTCCGTCTGCCGGCGCACCTCACGGCCAGCGGACGGGCGATGCTCGCCGTGCTTCCGAGGGAGCAGGTCAGAGCGCTCTATCCGAATGCCTCTGCGTTTCCGGATCGTACTGGCCGTGGACCTCGCACACCGGGTGAGTTGCGTGAGCTGCTCCGTGAAGTGCGAGCCCGTGGCTTCGCCGTCGAGGACAGCGAAGTCGCCGACGGACTTCGATCGGTCGGTGCCGCCGTGCGCGACCACTCCGGCTGGCCGGTGGCCGCGGTGGCCGTCACCTGGGGCGGAGACGACGTAGACGAACAGCAGCTGGCTGAGTCCGTCAAAGAGACGGCCGCGCTTCTGGAATCCCGGTTGAAGCGGTGACGGGCGTGCTGCGACGTTAACGCAGGAGAGCCACCCTCTCGGGTCGCTCTCCTGGTTGTGTTGTTAACGCGAAATGGCCACCCAACGATGGGTGGCCATTTGCTTAAAAGAAGTCCGGCGGTGTCCTACTCTCCCACAGGGTCCCCCCTGCAGTACCATCGGCGCTGTGAGGCTTAGCTTCCGGGTTCGGAATGTAACCGGGCGTTTCCCTCACGCTATGGCCGCCGAAACACTATTGATGTTTCAATCAAAACACATAACAAAGTCATTGTTATGTGGTTCTCGACCGTACATCGAGAACCACTCAGTGGACGCGTAGCACCAACAAACGGGTGTGTTATCAAGTCATCGGCTTATTAGTACCAGTCAGCTGCACACGTTACCGTGCTTCCACATCTGGCCTATCAACCCAGTAGTCTGGCTGGGAGCCTCTCACCCGAAGGTATGGAAATCTCATCTTGAGGCCGGCTTCCCGCTTAGATGCTTTCAGCGGTTATCCATCCCGAACGTAGCTAATCAGCGGTGCTCCTGGCGGAACAACTGACACACCAGAGGTTCGTCCAACCCGGTCCTCTCGTACTAGGGTCAGATCCTCTCAAATTTCCTACGCGCGCAGCGGATAGGGACCGAACTGTCTCACGACGTTCTAAACCCAGCTCGCGTACCGCTTTAATGGGCGAACAGCCCAACCCTTGGGACCTACTCCAGCCCCAGGATGCGACGAGCCGACATCGAGGTGCCAAACCATGCCGTCGATATGGACTCTTGGGCAAGATCAGCCTGTTATCCCCGAGGTACCTTTTATCCGTTGAGCGACAGCGCTTCCACAAGCCACTGCCGGATCACTAGTCCCGACTTTCGTCCCTGCTCGACCTGTCAGTCTCACAGTCAAGCTCCCTTGTGCACTTACACTCGACACCTGATTACCAACCAGGTTGAGGGAACCTTTGGGCGCCTCCGTTACTTTTTGGGAGGCAACCGCCCCAGTTAAACTACCCACCAGGCACTGTCCCTGAACCGGATTACGGTTCGAAGTTAGATATCCAGAGTGACCAGAGTGGTATTTCAACAATGACTCCACATGAACTAGCGTCCACGCTTCAAAGTCTCCCACCTATCCTACACAAGCCACACCGAACACCAATACCAAGCTGTAGTAAAGGTCACGGGGTCTTTCCGTCCTGCTGCGCGTAACGAGCATCTTTACTCGTAATGCAATTTCGCCGAGTTCGCGGTTGAGACAGTTGGGAAGTCGTTACGCCATTCGTGCAGGTCGGAACTTACCCGACAAGGAATTTCGCTACCTTAGGATGGTTATAGTTACCACCGCCGTTTACTGGGGCTTAAATTCTCAGCTTCGCCTTGCGGCTAACCGGTCCTCTTAACCTTCCAGCACCGGGCAGGCGTCAGTCCGTATACATCGTCTTGCGACTTAGCACGGACCTGTGTTTTTAGTAAACAGTCGCTACCCACTAGTCTCTGCGGCCTCCAAACGCTTTTGGGAGTAAATCCCTATACGCCGAAGGCCCCCCTTCTCCCGAAGTTACGGGGGCATTTTGCCGAGTTCCTTAACCACGATTCTCTCGATCTCCTTGGTATTCTCTACCTGACCACCTGAGTCGGTTTGGGGTACGGGCGGCTTGAACCTCGCGTCGATGCTTTTCTTGGCAGCATAGGATCATCCACTTTTTATCCGCATCGTGTCTCAGCCTATGTGAGTCGCGGATTTGCCTACGACTCGGCCTACGCACTTGCACCAGGACTACCATCGCCCGGCTGGACTACCTTCCTGCGTCACACCTGTTAATACGCTAACCGCACCAGAATGGGGTCGTGCGCTAGGCCCAGAGCGTCACCCCGAAGGGATCAGTCACTGGGATTCAGACACTTAGCACTACTGGATTAGCTTGGGCGGTTCTTCGCCGGTACGGGAATATCAACCCGTTGTCCATCGACTACGCCTGTCGGCCTCGCCTTAGGTCCCGACTTACCCAGGGAAGATTAGCTTGACCCTGGAACCCTTGGTCTTTCGGAGGACGTGTTTCTCACACGTCATTCGCTACTCATGCCTGCATTCTCACTCGTGTAGCCTCCACGGCTGGTTCACACCGCCGCTTCGCTGGCCACACGACGCTCTCCTACCCATCAACACGGCTGGACCACGAAGGCCTACCAATAATGTCAATGCCACAACTTCGGTGGCGTGCTTGAGCCCCGTTACATTGTCGGCGCGGAATCACTTGACCAGTGAGCTATTACGCACTCTTTCAAGGGTGGCTGCTTCTAAGCCAACCTCCTGGTTGTCACAGCAACTCCACATCCTTTCCCACTTAGCACGCGCTTTGGGACCTTAGTTGGTGGTCTGGGTTGTTTCCCTCTCGACTATGAAGCTTATCCCCCACAGTCTCACTGCTGCGCTCTCACTTACCGGCATTCGGAGTTTGGCTGACGTCAGTAACCTTGTAGGGCCCATCGGCCATCCAGTAGCTCTACCTCCGGCAAGAAACACGCAACGCTGCACCTAAATGCATTTCGGAGAGAACCAGCTATCACGAAGTTTGATTGGCCTTTCACCCCTATCCACAGCTCATCCCCTCAGTTTTCAACCTAAGTGGGTTCGGTCCTCCACGACGTCTTACCGTCGCTTCAACCTGGCCATGGATAGATCACTTCGCTTCGGGTCTAGGACATGCGACTGAATCGCCCTATTCAGACTCGCTTTCGCTACGGCTACCCCACACGGGTTAACCTCGCCACATATCGCTAACTCGCAGGCTCATTCTTCAAAAGGCACGCTGTCACCCCTACTAAGGAGGCTCCAACGGTTTGTAAGCAAACGGTTTCAGGTACTATTTCACTCCCCTCCCGGGGTACTTTTCACCTTTCCCTCACGGTACTTGTCCGCTATCGGTCATCTGGGAGTATTTAGGCTTATCAGGTGGTCCTGACAGATTCACACGGGATTTCTCGGGCCCCGTGCTACTTGGGATACTCTTCGCGCCAAGAGAGGCATTTCGACTACGGGGTTGGCACCCTCTATGACCGGCCTTTCAAGACCGTTCGTCTATACCTTCTTGTAACGCCGCCATCTCGGCAGAAATGACTGAAAAGTCCCACAACCCCCAACGTGCAACACCTGCCGGCTATCACACACGCTAGGTTTAGCCTGTTCCGGTTTCGCTCGCCACTACTAACGGAATCGCGGTTGCTTTCTCTTCCTGTGGGTACTGAGATGTTTCACTTCCCCACGTTCCCTCTACCCGCCCTATATATTCAGGCGGGAGTCACTAGGTCGGCACGCCGCCCAGCGGGGTTTCCCCATTCGGACACCCTCGGATCAAAACTTGCTTATCAGTTCCCCGAGGCTTATCGCAGATTGCTACGTCCTTCTTCGGCTCCAGATGCCAAGGCATCCACCGTTTGCTCTTAAAGACTTGAAATCACATGAGTTTGAATCAAAAACTCGACCCAGTCACTAAAACTGGATCTGAAATTGACTAATGATCTTTAAGATCATCTTGTGCAACACACTCAAAGAGTGCATTGCAAGATGCTCGCGTCCACTGTGTAGTTCTCAAAGTACGGGCGGTGCCCCAATCCACAACCCCACAAAACCGGGGGAAACAGAAAGAGGCCCAGAGTAACCGACTGCGCTCACAACCCCGAAAGGTCAAAGCTCATCCGGTCCCTCAGGACCCAACAGCGTGCAGGCACGACATCCGAAACCCTCCCCGTTCCAACCGCAAGCGGTGTACTAGAAGAAACTCTCATCGATCGCACCATGTCAAATGTTCCACCCATGAGCTCCCAGCGAAGAACAGACGCCTTCGAACTGGGGTCTGGACAGCAAAGCTGCCAGTTGCTCCTTAGAAAGGAGGTGATCCAGCCGCACCTTCCGGTACGGCTACCTTGTTACGACTTAGTCCTAATTACCGATCCCACCTTCGACGGCTCCCTCCACAAGGGTTAGGCCACCGGCTTCAGGTGTTACCGACTTTCATGACTTGACGGGCGGTGTGTACAAGACCCGGGAACGTATTCACCGCAGCGTTGCTGATCTGCGATTACTAGCGACTCCGACTTCATGAGGTCGAGTTGCAGACCTCAATCCGAACTGGGACCGGCTTTTTGGGATTCGCTCCACCTCGCGGTATTGCAGCCCTTTGTACCGGCCATTGTAGCATGCGTGAAGCCCAAGACATAAGGGGCATGATGATTTGACGTCATCCCCACCTTCCTCCGAGTTGACCCCGGCAGTATCCCATGAGTTCCCACCATTACGTGCTGGCAACATAGAACGAGGGTTGCGCTCGTTGCGGGACTTAACCCAACATCTCACGACACGAGCTGACGACAACCATGCACCACCTGTTTACGAGTGTCCAAAGAGTTGACCATTTCTGGCCCGTTCTCGTATATGTCAAGCCTTGGTAAGGTTCTTCGCGTTGCATCGAATTAATCCGCATGCTCCGCCGCTTGTGCGGGTCCCCGTCAATTCCTTTGAGTTTTAGCCTTGCGGCCGTACTCCCCAGGCGGGGAACTTAATGCGTTAGCTGCGTCACGGAATCCGTGGAATGGACCCCACAACTAGTTCCCAACGTTTACGGGGTGGACTACCAGGGTATCTAAGCCTGTTTGCTCCCCACCCTTTCGCTCCTCAGCGTCAGTTACGGCCCAGAGATCTGCCTTCGCCATCGGTGTTCCTCCTGATATCTGCGCATTCCACCGCTACACCAGGAATTCCAATCTCCCCTACCGCACTCTAGTCTGCCCGTACCCACTGCAGGCTGGGGGTTGAGCCCCCAGATTTCACAGCAGACGCGACAAACCGCCTACGAGCTCTTTACGCCCAATAATTCCGGATAACGCTTGCGCCCTACGTATTACCGCGGCTGCTGGCACGTAGTTAGCCGGCGCTTTTTCTGCAGGTACCGTCACTTTCGCTTCTTCCCTGCTAAAAGAGGTTTACAACCCGAAGGCCGTCATCCCTCACGCGGCGTTGCTGCATCAGGCTTCCGCCCATTGTGCAATATTCCCCACTGCTGCCTCCCGTAGGAGTCTGGGCCGTGTCTCAGTCCCAGTGTGGCCGGTCACCCTCTCAGGCCGGCTACCCGTCGACGCCTTGGTGAGCCATTACCTCACCAACAAGCTGATAGGCCGCGAGCCCATCCCCAACCGAAAAATCTTTCCAAACGTTGACCATGCGGTCACGTCTCGTATCCAGTATTAGACGCCGTTTCCAGCGCTTATCCCAGAGTCAGGGGCAGGTTGCTCACGTGTTACTCACCCGTTCGCCACTGATCCACCCAGCAAGCTGGGCTTCACCGTTCGACTTGCATGTGTTAAGCACGCCGCCAGCGTTCATCCTGAGCCAGGATCAAACTCTCCATAAAAAGAAATTGCATACCCCACCGGGAAAACGGTGACGCAGCGAGTTTGATACCGACCAAAGAGACAAATTCATTGCTGACTTCATCCGAATGCCAACCCCCAACAAAGGGGATTGGTCTTTGATCCAAAGGAATTCTCAACCAAACCAAAAGGCTTGGACGAGGATAATTTGGCATTTGACAAGTGCACGCTGTTGAGTTCTCAAGGATCGGATGCTCCCACGACCCAGCCATCACGACCAGGCCCGAAGGGCAACTTCTCTATCTTATCTTCGCTATTCGGCCTGTCAAATCGACGCGCCGAGTGGCTTAGAACCAGATCTGCTGTCCGGCGCTCAAGGCGCCGAGGCAACTTCACTAGCTTATCCGTTCCGGCGAGCTTGTCAATTCGACGACCGCCGGGGTGGATTCTCCAGCTTGGACAGAAGTCTGTCCCGATCCGCTCCGAGGAGAAGATCTTGGTGGAGGTGGTTCTCCGCTTGAGGGGGGTAAGGCTCTCGGCCTCTCCGCTTCCCTGTGGGGCGAACAAGTAATAAGTTACGCGGATCCCGGGGTTTGGGCAAATCAGGACGGACCGCCGGGCGTGTCGCCCGGACTTCGCGGATCTCTCAGCCCTGCGGCGGCCTCCTCGTCCCCCAGGGCGGACGCAGGTGCATCGCCTCCGCACTCCCCCCGGCGGCGGCGCTCTCGAGGAAGTCGACAGCAGCACCGGGGCCGCCTTCACGCAGTGCATCCTGCGCACGTGCGAACAGCGCCTCGGACGCTTACGGATTCGTGCCGTCGTCCATGACGCTCACACCATGACCAGTGCCCGAAGACACAGAAAAGGCCCCGCCGGAGCGGAGCCTCTTCGTCACTGTCTCAACACAGTGTGGACCTAAGGGGATTCGAACCCCTGACCTCCTCGATGCGAACGAGGCGCGCTACCAACTGCGCCATAGGCCCGTGTGATCGTCAACTACGTTATCACGCCACGACCGGACCGAAGATCCGTTCAGCCTGCGGCCCGACGAGCGAGCATCTCGCGGACATGCGATTCGATCTCCGCGTCATCTACGAAGCCCATCCGCGCATAAGGAGACGTCGCCGCCGGGATCTGGGGCGGTGCAGGTCGCGCCATGCGTTCCGCCCGCTCGCGGAGTTCCGCCAGCCGCGCCGCCTTACGACGCTCGTCCTGCGCATCCATCTCAGCGCGGGCTGCCTGAGCTCGAGAACCTGCAACCGATACCAGCGGCTCCGGCAAGGGCCGCGGCGTCCAGCTCGCCCGTCCCTGGTCGTGCAACGGCGGCGCGACGCGGGGAGCGGCCGCGATGGGCCTGGGCACCGACCGACGGGCTGCACGTGACGCGACCGCCGCCATCTGCTGGAGTGCGACGCCGGCCAGCACCACGGTGCAACCGCCGATCCAGAGCAGCATCTGCGCTCCGGTTGCGACGACCTGCCAGACGCCGAGCCCCACCAGTGACGCTCCGACGAGCAGCGTGGTGGTCGCTGCCACCCGAACGCGCCGTCTGACTCGCGCCTGTCGCACCGCAGGATCGGCTCGCGTCGCCGCGAGTTCGCGGCGCAATTCCTCGAGCTCGGCTGATTCCTTCTCCGCCTGCACGCGCTTGGCGAGCTTCTGCTGGGCGAGCGCCGTGCGCGCGTTGAGTTCGAGCCGCACCTCGCCGGGAGTCTCGCTCGTCTCGGCGAGCACGCGCAGCGCCTGATTCAGGCGTACGGCGTTGCGCTCCGCCGCGTTGTATTGAAAGCGTCCACGCCACGAAGGCAGCAGGTACAGCATCCAGAGGAGCACAGCGACGAGCACGATCACTCCCCCGCTCAGCACCGGCCCATCCATACGGTCAACGGTAAGCGACCGGACCCCGCCTGCCCGGTCAGTCCCGGCGCGTGTCGCGGCCAGAACCCGTATTCGGGCCGATGCGCGTGAGTGAACGCGTCGGTCGATCCCGCTCAGCGAGCCAGGCGATCGGTGGGCGGGATGGTCGCCGCGTCGGCCGGCACCTGCCCGTTCAGCCATCGGGCGAGGACTCCCTGCGGAACGTCCTCGCGAGTCAGCGCGAACGCATAGTGATCGCGCCAGTCACCGTCGATGTGGATGAAGCGGCGACGAAGACCCTCGTAACGGAAGCCGAGCTTCTGGACGATGCGCAGACTCGCGACGTTCTCCGGGCGGATGCAGATCTCCATCCGGTGCAGGCCGTACTCGACGAAGCACGCATCCGTCGCCAGAGCGACCGCGGTCGGAGTGATCCCCTTGCCCGCGAACCTCTCGCTCACCCAGTAGCCGATCGTCGCCGACGCCAGTGAACCGCGGGCGATGCCCCAGACGTTCAACTGCCCGGCGATCTCTCCTTCGTACTCCATCACGAAGGGATACCCGGCGCCGTCCCGGTACTGCTGGAGCAGACGACGGATGCTGAGTCGCATGTCGAAGGACACGGACCCGTAGGGAATCGTCGCCTCCCAAGGCTGCAGCCAGGAACGGTTGCTCAGCAGCTCATGCTGGAGCGCGCGTGCGTCACGGGTGCGCACGAGACGCAGCTCTACCGGACCGTGCCGCATTCCCACCGCCAGATCCATCAGCATGACGCCGTTGGGCCGCCTAGAGGCGTTCCGCGAATTCCTTGAGCCACGGCCGCAGCTCCGGCCCGAGGTCTTCCCGGTCGGATGCGAGCTGCACGATCGCCTTGATGTAGTCGACTCGGTCACCCGTGTCGTAGCGCCGCCCCCCGAAGATGACGCCGACGACGCCGGGGCCGTTCGGGTCCGCCGCAAGCTCCTGCAGCGCGTCGGTGAGCTGGATCTCGCCGCCCTTGCCCGGCTCGGTGCGCTCCAGGATGTCGAACACCGAAGCAGGCAGCACGTAGCGGCCGATGATGGCGAGGTTCGAAGGCGCGTCCTCGGGAGCCGGCTTCTCGACGAGCCCCGTGACGCGCACCGCATCACTGCCCTCGATCGGCTCGACCGCTGCAGCACCGTACATCTGGATGTTGGCGGGGTCGACCTCCATCAGCGCGATGACCGCAGCGCCGGTGCGCTCATGCTCCTCGATCATCGTGGTGAGCAGCGGGTCGCGCTCGTCGATGAGGTCGTCGCCGAGGAGGACCGCGAAGGGATTGTCGCCGACGTGACTGCGCGCACGGAGCACGGCGTGGCCGAGGCCCTTGGGCTCGCCCTGACGGACGAAGTGGATGTCGGCGAGGTCGCTCGACTTCATCACGCGCTCGAGCCGGCCGGTGTCGCCCTTCTCCAAGAGCTTCACCTCGAGCTCGGGGACCGCGTCGAAGTGGTTCGAGATCGCGTTCTTGTTGCGCCCGATGATGATGAGGATGTCGTTGATGCCGGCATCCGCCGCTTCCTCGACGACGTACTGGATCGCCGGCTTGTCGACGACGGGCAGCATCTCCTTCGGCATCGCCTTCGTCGCCGGGAGGAATCGTGTTCCGAGGCCGGCCGCGGGAATGACTGCCTTCATCTTCTGGACTCGCATCCACTCAGCCTACCGGGACCGCCGCGTAGACTCGGGGGCATGTCGAACGACGTTGAGAATGCCAAGCGCGCACTGCGTGCTGAACTCCGCGAACGACGCCAGCTCCTCTCCGCCGCCCAGCGCGATGCCGCGGCAGCCGCGATCGGCGAACGGCTCGACGCGCTCGTGGACGACGCCGATGCCCGCTCTATCTCCTGCTTCCTGTCGACGACGAACGAGCCGAGCACCCGGGAGTTCGTCGCGCGAACGGTGCGACGCGGCATCCGCGTGCTGCTTCCGGTGACCCGGGCCGACGGCCTGCTGGACTGGGCGATCGCGACGGACGACGGCGAGATCGCAGAGGGCATGTTCGGTCTGCCGGAGCCGGCCGGCGAGGTTCTCGGCCCGATCGCCGTGAACGATGTGGACCTCATGATCATCCCCGCTGCGGCCGTGGATCGCAGCGGCATGCGACTCGGCTGGGGGCGCGGATACTTCGACAAGACCATCGGCTCGATGGAGAAGTGCCCACCCGTGTACGCCGTCATCTATGATTCCGAGATACTCGACTCGCTGCCGCGGGAGGTGCACGACCAGCCGGTGACCGGCGTCGTGACCCCGTCGCAGACCCTGATCCTGTCGCCGTCGCGACACTGAACCGCGAGGACACCATGCCCACCTATGCCTATGCCTGCACGTCGTGCGGACACAAGTTCGACGCCGTGCAGAGCTTCGCGGAGAACGCGCTGACCATCTGCCCCGAGTGCGGCGGTGCGCTGCGCAAGCAGTACGGGTCGATCGGAGTGACCTTCAACGGCTCCGGCTTCTATCGCACGGACTCGCGCAGCAATACCGGCGGATCGAAGGATGCTTCGGCATCATCGAAGTCGGAATCGTCGACGAGCGCCAAACCGGCGCCCGCATCGGCTCCGGCCTCTTCCTGAGGTCACGATCTTCATGGGGGTTTCCGTGTTCCAGGGATTCAAAGAGTTCATCACCAAGGGCAATGTCATCGACTTGGCCGTCGCCGTGGTCATCGGCGGCGCTTTCACCGCGATCGTGAACGCCGTGGTGTCTGCGATCATCACGCCGTTCGTCTCGCTGTTCTTCAACGCGGATGCGACGGGCAAGGTCGGCATCATCATGAAGGGCATCTACGGGCAGGATGTCACGTTCCCTGTCGGCGAGCTGATCAGCGCGATCATCAGCTTCCTCGCCGTCGCACTCGTCGTGTACTTCGTCTTCGTCATCCCGATGAACAAGTACAAGGAGCGTCAGGCCGCAAAGAACCCCGCCGTCGAGGAGGAGACCCTGCCGACCGAGCAGGAGCTGCTCATCGAGATCCGCGACGCGCTGCGCAAGAACACCGCGTCGAGCTGACGCGTACGGAATCTGGCCTCGAGGCCCTCGGCTCCTTCGGGAGTCGGGGGCTTTTCCGTTCCCCGCTCAGTAGTGCGGGGGGATGTCCTGGATCAGGCGATCGTCGTTCGGACCCTTCGCGGCACGAGAAGCGGATGCCGCCGCATCCTTCGCGGTCGAATCGGTCGCGACATCCGGAGCGGGGTCCGTCCCCGGCGCCGGTGTGAGGCGAGCACGTCGCGAACCGGGCACCCGGACGATCCGCTGACGGGACTCGTCACCCATCGCGCGGATCGAGGTCGATCGGCTGCGTGTCCGTGTCGGCACGCTGCGCCTGGGCCGAGATGCCGAGGATGCCGGCGATCCGCGTCGCCGCCGTGGCCGGATCGCTGTACAGGTCGAAGGCGTGCACCCGGACGTAATGCCAGCCGAGTCGACGCAGAACCTGCGGGCGCAGCCGCAGCGTCTCCCGCAGGGATTCGCCGCGCGATTCCGGATCGGACTCGATCACCACGGCCTTGCCCTTGTGCTGGGCGACCAGCGGAAGCAGACCGCGGTAGTCCACATCGACCGAGGCGCCCAGGCGGCGCAGTTCCCGCGCGAGTGCGAGCGTGAGGGGATCGGCGAGATCCTCCAGGCGCGCCTCCCGCCCGCGCGTGGCCAGGCCGCCGAGGATCGACATCAGCGTCGCGGCGCCGTGCTCGAGGCGTCCATCGTCGAACGACGAGGGGCGGATCGACGACACCAGCACCATGGAGCGGCGCGCGCGTGTCATCCCGACGGTGAGGAGTCGCTCGCCGTCTGGAGTGGACAGATCCCCGAAGTCGCTGAGCACTCGGCCGTGCTTCGTCAGACCGTAGCCGAGCGAGAAGATCACTCGATCGCGGCTCTCTGCGACGGACTCCTCCAGCGTGAGCACCGCGAACGGTTCAGCGGTGTCGCGGGAGACGAACTCGGCGACATCCGAACGACCGGCGAACGCGGAGGTGACAGCGGCACGCACCCGCTCGGCATGGCGGATGCTGGCCGTGACCACCATCAGCGATTCGGCAGGCCGGTGCACGGCGTGCTCGACGACGAGCGTGACGACACGCGCGACCTCGGCATCCGGGCTCTCCACCGCGCCTGAGATCGGATCGGGTGCTCCGACGCCGCGCTCCACGTAGTCGACGGTCAGGCTGCCTCGCCCGAGATAGGAACCCGCCCACGGGAGCGAGACGATCTCGCCGCCGTAGAAGGCGTCGTTGATGAGCTCGGCGAGATCTTCGCCGCCGGCGCGATAGCTGCGCGTGAGCGTCATCACCGGCAGCAACTCGGAGAGCCGCTCGAACACCGAGACCTCGTCGAAGGGGACTTCGTGCTCCCAGTCCTCCCCCGGATCGACCGCGACGTCGAACCGGGACGGCCGCTGGGTCACCGGATCGCCGAAAGCGACGACCTGACGTGCACGCCGGATCGCCGGAGCAGCCTCGGCGAGGTTGATCGCGGCGGCATCCACGAGCAGGACCGTATCGAATTCGACGGAGTCCGGGATCTCCGGCAGGAGATACGGCGAAGAGATCCAGACGGGAGCGAGCACGTCCACCAACGTCGGCGCCGACGCGACGATCTGCGCGGTGCTGGCGTCGGGCTGGGTGAGCGCCCGACGAAGATGCTGGGACTCCTGCGGCTCGTCGACGATCGCGATCTTCCACTGGCTCGCCAGCTGCCAGGCGAGCAGCGGACCCGACATCGCCGCATGGGCTTCATCGACGAGGCGGTAGTCGCGCTCGAGTCGATCGACCACGGCCGTGTTGGCGCCGAGAAGAGCTCGATTGTCCTGCAGCGCCCGTTCGAGGAGCGACTGCCACCACGCGAACTCCAGCTCATCCCCGACCCGCGTCTCGGAGACGTGACGGATCGAGAGTTCGGCGAGCAACGGCTCCAGACCGAGCAGGGCCAGCTGTTCGCGCAGCTCCGAGCGCTCGACGAGGTTGTCGAAGACATCCGACTTGGCGGCGAGCCCCGCGAGCGTCCGTACCAGGCGAGCGACCGGCAGCGAGGCGAGCGGCTCCCGCCGTCCGAGCGCCGCATCCAGCTCAGCGAGTTCCGCCTCGACACGCTGCCAGGCCACGTACACATCGGCGAGGCCGAGCGGCACCTCCGGCGCGACGCCAGCGTCGACACAGCGCTGCCACTGCGTGCGCTGGGTCTGGATGCGCAGCAGCGCCTCGTGCATCTCGGTGATGTGCACGCCCGGGCGGACATACTCCTTGGCGAGACGGCGCAGCCTGCGCCGGTTCGCTCCGGACATGCCAGGGGCATCCCGGCGTGAGCCATGAGCCTGGATGAGTTCGCCGAGTGGACGTTCGAACACCGTCGGGCTGAACCGGTCGAGCGAATCCCGGATTCCCTGCAGCAACCGCAGGTACTCCCCCAGTTCGTCGACGGTGGCGAAAGGGCGCATGCGCGTCTGCGCGATGAGCTCGTAGCCGCGCTCGAGGAGGGCGGGAACGCTGTCCGAGTGCAGACGTGCGGCCAGATCGTGAGCCGCACGCGCCGCCTCCGTGCTGGCGAACGACACCCCGTACCAGGGGGAATCGTCGGGCCCGAACCGGAACTCCCCGAGGCGTGCGGCCTGGGCGAGCATCCCGGCTGCGGCGCTCCGATCACCGGCGAGACGCTGCAGCGCATGCGTTCCCAGCCGAGCGGTCGTGGACGGCGGGGTCGGCAACGAGGCGAGCCTGGTGAGCTGCCTGGTCGCCTCCAGGACCGAGGCGTTCAGACCCGGCACGGGAGCCGTGAGAGCGCTCCGATAGTCGCGGAGCACCGTGCGCAGGCGCACCAGCGCATCATCGACCTCGCCGACCTTCGGGGCGGTGGCCTTCTCGTTCCGGACGATCGCCCGGACCAGATCACGGCGAACGCTCGCCGGCGAGACCGCCAGGCTGTCCAGCCCGATGCCGGCCAGGCGGTGCCGCACGCCGTCGAGCGTCGAGCGCCGCGCGGAGACCACGAGCACTCGCTTGCCCCCGCGCACGAGTTCACCGAGTGCGTTGATCACGGTCTGCGTGCCGCCGGTGCCTGGCAGCGTCGCCACGGTCAGCGAGTGGCCGGCCGCGATCCGCGACAGCACCGCCTCCTGCTCGGCGTCGGCATCGAGCAGCAGATTGTCGGATGCCGGAGCGCGGTCATCAGGCCCGGTGTAGTGCGGTTCGGCGCGGGGCGCCGACACCTGTTCGCGGTCGTCGACGTGGCCGGCGAGGGCATTGAGAACGGTGGAATCCAGGCTCCCGCTGTCTCGCGCCATCGCGCCGCCCACGTCGGCGAACGTCGAGACGACCAGACGCGGCTGCACGGAGAAGGTGTCGATCGAGCGCGTGGTCCCACGCAGGCTGTCGATCACCGGCTGCGGCTTGAAGATTCCGCCGTCGTAGGCGAGCGCCGCAAGAGATGCGGCATCGATCGTGATCCCGAAGTGCTCGCGGGCGATCCGGATGAGTTCGGGGTTGACCTCGAAGGCTCCTTGCAGCTTGAGCTCGAAGTCGGAATGATGACGGCGGATCGCCAGCGGTCGCAGCAGCACCGGTGCGGCGAAATCCGCGCCGCCGATGCGCCACTGCGCCACGCCGACCGCGAGGTGCACGGCCTCGATCCCGCGCACGGTGCGCAGCTCGGTGTTCTTGGCGGTGATCCGCTCTGCCGCGAGGCGCGCCGTGCGCAGACCGACCTCATCCCGGAAGAGGTTCGACAGCAGAGTCGACTTGCCCGTGATGAATTGCGGCAGGCTTCCGGGGTGCGCCTTGGAGATGTCGATCCCGGACTCCGGGCTGTCGCGGTAGGTGATCAGCGGAGAAGGGCCGCCCAGATCGGCGGCCTCCGCGCGCAGGCGGGTACGCTCGGCCTCGGCTGCGTGCGCGACACCGACGCCTGTCGGCGACCCGTGCAGCTCGCCGAGAGTCACCGCGGCCTCCGTCGCTGCACCATCCGCAGACTTTTCTTCACGTCGCCACACACCACACACCCTAGGCGCGCAAGCCAGGGTGAAGCTGTATCCCTGGCGGGTTTCTCCCGGATTCATGCCGCTGAACAGCCTCTCCGCACTCTTCCTGCACGACAACGCCCGAAGCGAGGTTGTCCCCGGTTCCCGCCTTCGCCGCTCCGAGGAGTCGGTGCAGGCGGTCAGTATGGGGGCATGACATTCCGCTACGACTTCGCACCGACCCCGTTCGGTGATGCCCTTGCGGTGTTCTCGGACGAGGGGATCGTGCGCTTCGATCTCTCCGAGTCGGAGGACCCATCGGTGCCGTGGCTGCTGGAGGACGTCTCCCGCCAGTTGCACGCGGTGCCACAGGCAGACCCCGGTGCCGCCGATGAGCTCGCGCATCTGCTCGACGACTACTTCGAGGGAGTGCCCGTCCGCTTCGACGAGCATCTCCGCCTGGATTGGCGGCTCGTTGAGGGATTCCCGCTGGCCGCGCTGCGGGTCATCTCCGAGATTCCGTGGGGCGAGACCATGAGCTACGGCGAGGTGGCGATCGTGGCGGGCCATCCCGGGGCCGCCCGCGCCGTCGGTACCGCATGCCGGCTCACCCCGTTCTCGATCATCGTGCCGGTGCACCGGGTCGTGCGCTCCGACGGCACCCCCGGACACTACGGCGCGCACCCGGAGCGCAAGAAGTACCTCCTCGATCTGGAGGCGGCCACCACGCCCAGTCGCTGATCCCGAGACGACGCGGACCCCGGCGGGTAGGCCGCCGGGGTCCGCGTGCTCGTTCTCAAGCCGCGGCGCGGATCAGTGATCCACCGCCTTCTCCGCGCCGAAGCCGGTGAGCGAGCGCACCTCCATCTCGGCAGCGAGCTGTGGAGACTCCTTCACCGTGCTGGTGACCGTCCCCAGCCAGCCCAGGAAGAACCCGAGCGGGATCGACACGATGCCCGGATTGTTCAACGGCCAGATCGCGAAGTCGACCCCGGGGATCATCGAGGTGGGCGTCCCGGAGAACACCGGCGAGAGGACGATCAGCAGGATCGCCGAGCCCAGGCCGCCGTACATGCTCCACACCGCACCGCGGGTCGTGAAGCGCCGCCAGAACAGCGAGTACAGGATGGTCGGCAGGTTCGACGATGCCGCCACCGCGAACGCCAGCGCCACGAGGAACGCGATGTTCTGCCCCTGCGCGCCGATACCGCCGAGGATCGCGAGGATGCCGATCACGATGACCGTGCGGCGGGCGACCTTCACTTCTCCGTTCGGGTCTGCCTCGACGGGGTTGCCTGCGGCATCCTTCCTGCCCTTCTGGATGACGTTCGCATAGATGTCGTGCGCGAACGACGCCGCGGCCGTGATCGTCAGTCCCGCGACGACCGCCAGGATCGTGGCGAACGCGACGGCCGAGATGAATCCGAGCAGCAGCGGACCACCCAGGTGCAGTGCCAGCAACGGAGCGGCCGAGTTCACCCCGCCCGGCGCATTCGCGATGACCTCTGCGCCGACAAGTGCTCCAGCGCCGTACCCGAGCACGAGGGTGAGCAGGTAGAACCCGCCGATCAGCCAGATCGCCCAGACCACCGACCGACGCGCTTCCTTCGCCGTCGGCACCGTATAGAAGCGCATCAGCACGTGCGGGAGCCCCGCCGTTCCGAGCACGAGCGCCATGCCGAGCGAAAGGAAGTCCCAGGGGTTCGCACCGTACTGCAACCCGGGCGCGAGGATCGCATCGCCCTTGTCGGAATTCGCGACAGCGGCCTCGAGGAGCGTGTTCAGGCTGAACCCGTTGATGGCCAGGACCCAGATCGTCATCACGATCGCGCCGCCGATGAGCAGGAAGGCCTTCACGATCTGCACCCAGGTCGTGCCCTTCATGCCGCCGATGAGCACGTAGACGATCATCAGGACGCCCACGACGGCGATCACGATGGACTGCCCCACGCGACCGTCGATTCCGAGGAGAAGCGAGACCAGCCCTCCTGCGCCCGCCATCTGAGCCAGCAGGTAGAAGAAGCACACGGCGAGAGTGGTGATCGCGGCCGCCACGCGTACCGGGCGCTGCTTGAGTCGGAACGACAGCACGTCGGCCATCGTGAACTTGCCGGTGTTGCGCATCAGCTCGGCGACGAGCAGCAGCGCGACGAGCCAGGCGACGAGGAAGCCGATCGAGTAGAGGAACCCGTCGTAGCCGTTGATCGCGATCGCGCCGCAGATCCCGAGGAAGGATGCGGCAGACAGATAGTCGCCCGCGATCGCGAAGCCGTTCTGCGGGCCGGTGAATGAACGGCCCGCCGCGTAGTAATCGGCCGCCGTCTTGTTGTTACGGCTGGCGCGAATGACGATGAACAGCGTCACGGCGACGAACGCGAGGAAGATCGAGATGTTCAGAACGGGGTTGCTCTCGGCGACGACGGTCGTGGCGGTGTGGATGATGTTCATGCTCCGGCCTGCGCCTTCTCGAGGTCTTCACGGATCTCCTGCGCCAGGGGATCGAGCTTCCTGTTCGCGAAAGCCACATATCCCATCGTGATGGCGAAGGTCGTCACGAACTGCCCCAGACCGAGCAGCAACCCGATGGTGATATCGCCCACACTCGCTGCCCCATGAATTCCGGCGCGAATGCCGCCAGAAGGACATACGCGAAATACCAGATCAGGAAGAATGCGGCCAGCGGAAAGATGAATGAACGCTGCGTGCGTTTGAGGGACTTGAATCTCGATGATTCTTCGACGGCGATGTAATCGATCTCGCCTGCCGATTCGGCGATGCTTCGGTCGCTCATGGGGCCTCCTTGCCACATGTTCGGAGCTCGTACGGCACAGTTCCGCACGAGTGGTAGGGTCGACGCTACGAAACGGGGGGCAATGCCGTCACCCCCGAAAGTAGGTAGCCGTGAGCACGACCAGCGCTGGGGAATCAGAGACCGACCTCGTCGACCGTGCGGTGCGGGAACTCTCCCGGCGCACGCGCTTTCCCGTGACCTTCGGCGGCCTCATCGACGAGGGCGTGGTGAGCATCACGAGCATCGTCGGAAACCGCACCCATAGCCTGGACGGATTGCGTGTGAGGCCGGAACGCGGCCTCGGCGGTCGGGCGATGATGGAGCTGCGCCCACGGATGACGAGCGACTACCGCTCCTCGCAGCAGATCACCCATGACTATGACGTCTTCGTCCTCGGCGAGGGGCTGAGCACGCTGCTGGCTGTTCCGATCATCGTCGCGGGTCGTCCTCGTGGAGTGCTCTACGCGGGCACCTGGGAGCAGGCTCCCCCCGGCGGGGTGACGACCGCACCGGCCATGCAGGTCGCCCAGTCCGTCGCCGACGAGCTGCGCATCCGCGATGAAGTGGATCGGCGCCTTCGTCTCACCACCGGCGCGCAGCTGGTCGCTCCCTCCCAACGGGAAGAGCTCCGTGAGAGCTTCGCCGAGCTGCGCAGCATCGCGGCCGCCGTGGATGACTCCTCGCTGCGCGCGCGGATCGCAGACGTGCAGAACCGGTTGGTGACCCTGGCCGGTGACAGCCCGACCCCGCGCACGGGTCCGCTGCCGACGGTGCGGCTCTCCCCCCGTGAGACCGACGTGCTCGCGTGCGCGGCGCTCGGCGCCACGAACGCGGAGATCGCCGGCCAGCTCGGTCTCCGTGAGGGCACGGTGAAGGCGTATCTGGGAACGGCGATGTCGAAACTCGACGCCTCGACGAGGCACGCCGCCGTCGCCAAAGCCCGGCGAGCGGGACTTCTGCCCTGATCACCTCTCACGGGTCGGGCCGACTGCACAGTCCCTGATCAGGCGCGTTCGCTATGGTGGAAGCAGATCGGTCCTCCCGATCCCGGACGAGGCAGGCCAGTACCCGGAAAGCGACAAGACTGGTCCGGAGGATCACCATGTCGTGGATCATTCTTATTGCATCCGGTGTCATCGAAGCCGTCTGGGCGACCGCCCTCGGCAAATCCGAAGGCCTGACGAAACTCTGGCCGAGCGTCATCTTCTTCGTCGGCCTCGCCGCATCGATGTTCGGACTCGCCTTCGCAATGCGCGAGATCGCCACCGGAACCGCATACGCCGTCTGGGTCGGAATCGGCGCATCTCTCACCGTAATCTGGGCGATGATCACCGGCGACACCGAAATCTCCTGGATGCGAATCCTGCTTTTGCTCGGACTCGTCGGGTGCATCGTCGGACTGAAGCTGATCGACCCCGGCCACGAATAGGTTTCTTGTCGTAATTCCGGCTGCCGGGTATGGTCAATTCCATGGCAAGAAGAATTGTGCACCAGCTGGTCGACGATATCGACGGAACGGTCCTGGAGGTCGGCGAGGGCGAGACTGTGCATTTCTCACTCAATGGCGCCTCTTACGAGATCGACTTGAATGCGACGCACAGTGAGGAATTGCGCAGCGCCTTGGAGCCGTACATCTCGGCGGGTCGTCGGGCCGGGGGTTCCAGCTCTGCCAGGTCCTCGAGTCCGCGAAAGCGCGCCGGACGCAATCCTGAGGTCAGCGCCATTCGGGCGTGGGCGAAGGCGAACGGTCACACGCTCTCCGAGCGCGGTCGTATTCCGGCGCCTATCGTCGAGGCGTACAACGCCGCACACTGAGACGCGCGCACATCGACGCATCCGCGCGCTGAGCACTTCCGTCGCCCGCCGAGGTGCTGAACACAACCGGTGTTCGTCGCCCTATGGTGTGACGTCCTGAGCCCAGGGCTCGTCACGGATCGTGATCTCGTCCGTCATGTCTCTGAGGAACCGGATGACCACGTCCCGCTCCTCCCCCGTGAGCCGGGCCGCGGCATAGAACCGCTTGGCCTGCTGACGACCGACCGTCTCCATCGCGGCGAGGCGGGTCTCGGGCGTGATCGTGATGGCGAGCGCCCTCCTGTCCGTCGGATGCGGAGCCCGCGCGATGTGCCCTCCCTTCTCCAGCCGGTCGAGCAGCTTCGTCGTCGAAGCCGTCGAGATGGCGAGGTGCTGGGCGATACCTCCTGGCGTCGCGATGACCGCGCGATTCGAACACACGATCAGATAATGCAGCGCGCGCATGTCCGTCTCGTTGAGCTGCATATACCGCCTCGACACACGTGACAATCGCTGCTCCGCTTCGCGCAGCTCGCCGAGAGCACCCATGAGCGCCGCGATCTGCCGCAGCGCCTCCGGCGAAACGCCGGTCCTGTCGATCAGGGTGCTGCGAGGATCGCTGGCGTCCACGTCGTAGATGCTCGAGTGGCTCAGCCCGTCGACGGTGTCCCGATCTCCGGCCGATGAGCCGCGGGGCGCCGGCGACTCGGCATCGGGGATGGCGCCGGACTCGTTCTCCATGGCATCATGCTACACATGAATTGCTACATGCTAAGGTGACTACTTGCTAAGCTAGCTAAATATTCCGAAGGAGAGGATAGCGATGGATGATGTGGTCCTCCTTGCCAACGATGGCTCCACTGTTGGCATCCTTCCGAAGAGCGAGGTCCATTCCGCCGAGACGCCGCTGCACCTCGCCTTCTCGTGCCACGTCAAGGACGCAGACGGACGGCTGCTGGTGACCCGGCGAGCGCTGGGCAAGCGCACCTGGCCGGGAGTATGGACCAACAGCTTCTGCGGACACCCTCGCCCCGGCGAGGAGATGCTGGACGCTGTCCGGCGGCGCGCCCAGGACGAGCTCGGTATCAGCCTGTCATCGATCCGGCTGGTCCTCCCCGACTACCGCTACCGGGCGGTCGATGCGAGCGGCATCGTCGAGAACGAGATCTGTCCCGTACACGTGGCGGTCATCGACGGCGAGCTGTCGCCGAACCCGGACGAGGTCGCCGAGTGGGCGTGGGTGCAGGCAGAGGATCTGGCCGAGGCCCTCGTGCGCGCACCATTCGCCTTCACTCCCTGGCTCAGGGAGCAGTTGCCCCAATTGTCGGGCACGGACCAGACATGAGCGCGACGGCCACGAAGACGCAGAACCAGCACTCCGCGGTCGAGGATGCACTGCGGCGACGTTTCGCGGAACGCAGCAGCGCAGCCGAGGAGTACGGAGAACAGTTCGCGTTGCTCTGGCGCCTCGCCGCGGACCACGTCCTCGGCGGCAAGCTGATCCGTCCGCGGCTGCTCCTCGACGTGCACGGAGCGCTGAGCCCCGACGAGTCTCCCCGGCAGAACGATGTCGCGATCGAGATCGCCGCGAACGTCGAGCTCCTGCATTACGCGTTCCTTCTGCACGACGACGTGATCGACGGCGACCTGACCCGGCGGCACCGGCCCAATCTGATCGGCACTCTGGCCGGCTTCCACACAGAGACCGCCTCCGCGGAGAACGTCGTCCTGCATTGGGCGCGCAGCGGCGCCATATTGATGGGTGACCTGCTGCTGTCGTCCGCGATCCTGGGATTCGCGCGCGCGAAGGTCGCCGAGAGCACGCGTCGGAGGCTTCTCGATCTTCTCGAGCACGCCATCGTCGAAACGGTCGCGGGAGAGCACACAGATGTCGGTTTGAGCGACGGCGTGATCACGCCGGATCTGACGACGATCCTCTCGATGACCGCCTATAAGACGGCGACATACTCGTTCGCTCTCCCGCTCCGCGCGGCCGCCATCCTGGCCGAAACAGATCCATCGGTAGAGATGAGCATGGTCACGATCGGTCGCCACCTCGGCCTCGCCTACCAGCTCCAGGACGACCATCTCTCGATGTTCGGAGACCATGCCGACCACGGCAAGGACCCGTATGCCGACCTTCGCGCCGGCAAGGAGACCGCGATCATCGCCTTCGCGAGGGAGACGGGGGCGTGGACGCGCATCGAGCACGGGTTCGGGCACCCGCAGCTGCCACCAGGGGATGCCGCTCGCATTCGTGAGCATCTGATCGAGTGCGGCGCCGAGGCCTTCACTCGCGGCCTCATCGAGGATCAGCTCGCCGCCGCGCACTCCGTTCTGGAGAACGCTGCAGGGCGCGCGGAGATCCCCGGACCTGCGCGCGAGGCGATCCGGCGCGTCGCAGCGAGCATCAAGGACCGACGCCGATGAGACATGATGACTCTCCCGGAGCCGACACGACCGGTGATGCTCTGGAGCGCTTCACCCATGCCGCGGAGACCGCGGCACGGGACGTGATTCACACGTACTCGACCTCGTTCGGACTCGCCACCAGGCTCCTCGGTTCCCGGCACCGACGTCACGTCCGCAACATCTACGCGATGGTGCGGATCGCGGACGAGATCGTCGACGGCGTCGCCGCTGAGGCGGGGCTGACTCCCCCGGCACTCGAAGCCGCTCTGCGCGATTACCGGACAGAGACCCACCGCGCCATCCGCGACGGCTACAGCAGCGACCTCGTGCTGCACGCGTTCGCTCGTACCGCGCGCGATGCAGGAATCGACGAGGATCTCACCGGTCCGTTCTTCGACTCGATGCAGAGCGACCTGCCCTCCGCAGACGTCGGCTCGACCTTCGCGGCCTACGACGCCTCCGCCCATCAGCGCTACGTCTACGGATCTGCCGAGGTCATCGGCCTGATGTGCCTGAGAGTCTTCCTGCGCGAGGAGGTTCGCGATGCCGCTGCGCTGGAGACGTTGCGCTCCGGCGCACGCCAGCTCGGCGCCGCGTTCCAGAACATCAATTTCCTCCGCGATCTCGCCGATGACACGGAGCGACTCCGCCGCGGTTACCTCACCGGCGTCCGTCGCCTCACCGACGAGGATCGCGACGCGTGGGTGGGCACCATCCGGGAGCAGCTCGATCGAGCGCGCCTCGCCATCCCCCTGCTGCCTCGGGATGCGCGCGCCGCGGTGCGCAGTGCGCTCGCGTTGTTCGCCGCCCTCACCGATCGCATCGAACGCACGCCGGCCGCTGAGCTGTACCACCGCCGCATCCGTGTGCCTGCCGCGCAGAAGGGCCTTCTGGTCGCAGCGGCTGTTCTTCGCACCTGGACGGAGCCCCGTCGATGAGCCGTGTCGTCGTGATCGGAGCCGGCGTCGCCGGACTCGCCACCGCGGGTCTCCTCGCCCGCGACGGACACGAGGTCGTGGTGCTCGAGAAGAGTGCCCAGGTGGGCGGGCGGGCCGGGTCGATCGAGCGTGACGGATTCCGATTCGACACAGGCCCGTCCTGGTACCTGATGCCCCGCGTCTTCGACCACTTCTTCGCCATGATGGGAACGCGTACCGAGCGCGAACTCGGCATGACCATGCTGGATCCCGGCTATCGGGTCTTCAGCGAGCCGTCCGACGACGCGGCGAGTGCCGGCGCGGTGACGATCCCGCGCGGCGCCGAGGCGGTCTCGCGCCTCTTCGAGGACATGGAGGCGGGCGCCGGCGCGTCCCTGCGCAGGTATCTCTCCTCTGCCCGCCACACGAGCGAGATGGCCGAGAAGCATTTTCTCTACAATCCGTTCACCCGGGCGTCCTCCCTCGCCACAGCGGAGATCCTCCGCGCAGTACCTGAGCTCGCGCGACTCCTCCTGACGCGCCTGGATACCTGGGCGGCGCGACGGTTCTCCCATCCTGTGCTCAGGCAGATCCTCGGATACCCGGCGGTCTTCCTCGGAACCCATCCCGGCCAGGCCCCCGCCATGTACCACCTGATGAGCGCGCTCGATCTCGATGAGGGCGTGCAGTACCCCCAGGGCGGATTCTGGACGGTGATCCAGCGACTGGAATCGCTCGCCATCGAAGCGGGGGCGACAGTGCGGACACAGGCCGAAGTGCAGCTCATCGACACCGAACCGGTCGGTCGCCACCGCAGACGCCATCGCGCGACCGGGGTGCACTGGCAGGATGCGCATGGCGACGAGCATGTGGAATCGGCCGACATCGTCGTCTCCTGCGCGGATCTTCATCACACCGAGACCCGGTTGCTGTCCGCACCCCAGCGCAGCTATCCGGAACGCTGGTGGCGCCGGCGGACCAGTGGTCCCGGCGCCGTCCTCGTGATGCTGGGTGTGCGTGGCGGGCTGCCTCAGCTGCCGCATCACTCACTGTTCTTCACCCGCGACTGGACCGCCAATTTCGACGCCATCTTCGGCAGATCGCCGCACGTGCCGTCTCCTGCGTCCATCTACGTCTGTCGACCGAGTGCGACGGATGCCACGGTCGCACCGGCGGACCACGAGAACCTCTTCGTGCTCGTCCCCGTCCCGGCGGATGTCTCCCTCGGCGGCGGCGGGGCCGACGGCGCCGGTGATCGGGCGGTCGAGGCGATCGCCGACGCCGCCATCGATCAGGTCGCCCGCTGGGCGGACATCCCCGACCTCCGAGAGCGCATCGTCGTCCGCCAGACCAAGGGACCAGCCGACTTCGCGCGCGACCACCACTCCTGGCGCGGCGGGATGCTCGGCCCCGCGCATACCTTGCGTCAGAGCGCCATGTTCCGAGCGCAGAATGCGTCCAAGCGGGTGAGTGGCCTGTTCTACGCCGGCGCCACGACGGCGCCGGGCGTCGGCGTTCCGATGTGCTTGATCAGCGCCGAACTCGTGCTCAAACGCGTGCGCGGGGATCACAGCGGCGGCCCTCTTCCCGAGCCGGTGCCGGTCGGGGAACGAAGCGAGGCGCAGCCATGGGCCTGATCTACCTCGCCTTCCTGGTGGGGGCTTCCGGCTGCCTGCTCCTGCTCGACTGGCGATTCCGTCTCTTCTTCTGGCGCGATCCGGTGGCCGCCGCCATCGTCTCTGCGATCGGCGTCGCCTTCTTCCTCGCCTGGGACGTCGCAGGAATCAGTCTCGGCATCTTCTTCCGGGGCGAGGGCGCCATCGCCAGCGGCGTCCTCCTCGCTCCGCACCTTCCTCTCGAGGAACCGGTGTTCCTGTTCTTCCTCGTCCTGTGCGCCATGGTGCTCTACACCGGATCCGTGAAGGTGCTCGCCCGTCGACGGACAGCGACGCGGAACACGACGCGCGGCCGCGGGGACACCCGGTGAGCTACTCGACTCTCGCCCTCTGTTTCCTGGCCGTCGCTGCGACGGCCGGCGCCGCGCTGCCGCTCCTGGCGCGCACGCGGGGACCGTCGATGGCCGCCCTCGTCATCAGCGCTGCAGGGCTCGTTCTGCTCACCGCCGTCTTCGACAGCGCGATGATCGCCGCCGAACTGTTCCACTACGCGCCGACACGGCTACTCGGGCTGCATGTCGGTCTCGCCCCGATCGAGGACTTCGCCTATCCGCTGGCTGCCGTTCTGCTGCTTCCGAGCATCTGGGTCGTGCTCCTCGGGCGGAGATCACGGAGATCGGGGCGGGAACGATGAATCGCGAAGAACCGATGAAGATCGGGAGCGGTCGGAGCATCGCCCAGATCGTGCTGTCCTCACGACCAGTGAGTTGGATCAACACCGCGTTCCCTTTCGGTGCGGCTTATCTCCTGACCACCCGCGAACTGGACGCGACCCTCGTCATCGGTTTCCTCTACTTCCTCGTGCCGTACAACCTCGCCATGTACGGAATCAACGACGTATTCGACTACGCATCCGATGTGGCGAACCCACGCAAGGGCGGCATCGAAGGGGCTCTTCTCGCACCGCGGCTGCATCGCACGACCCTCTGGGCCGCCGCGCTGTCGAACCTTCCGTTTCTGGTGTTCCTCGTCGCTGTTGGGAATCTCGCGTCCACCGCATGGCTCGCGGTCAGCATCTTCGCGGTCATCGCCTACTCCGCGCCGCGGCTGCGCTTCAAGGAGCGCCCCTTCCTGGACTCGGTGACCTCGAGCATCCACTTCGTCAGCCCGGCCGTTTTCGGACTCGCTCTCGCCGAAGCGAAGCCGACCGTGGCCATGGTGACCACGCTTCTCGCGTTCTTCCTCTGGGGCATGGCCGCTCACGCCTTCGGCGCCGTGCAGGACATCGGACCGGATCGCGAAGCGGGGATCCGCTCCGTCGCCACCGTGATCGGCGCCCGCGCCACCGTTCGTCTGGCACTTGCCCTGTGGCTGCTCGCCGGCATCCTGATGCTGACAACGACCTGGCCGGGACCGCTCGCCGCAGCACTGGTGCTGCCGTACCTGCTGAACACCGCACGCTGGTGGAACGTCACCGACGATACCTCCGCCGCCACGAATGTCGCGTGGCGACGGTTCATCGCACTCAACTATGTGGTCGGCTTCCTCGCGACGATGCTCCTGATCCTCGCCTGGTTCTCCTCGTGACCCGATCCCTTCACCCGCTCCCGAAAGGACCGAGATGACGTCCCCCGAATCCGCCCCGCCGATCACCCGTCGAGAGCGGGTCCGCAGCCGTTCCTGGCTGCGTGCGCTCGTTCCGGCGGTGCTGATCCTCGCGTGGCTCGCCGGCGCGTCGTTCGGCGGTCCGCTCTTCGGCAAGATCGATGAGGTCTCCTCCAACGATCGGACCACATACCTGCCCGAGTCCGCCGACGCCACCCAGGTGCAGGAGCTGCTGGGCGACTTCACGGATTCGGATGCGATACCCGCGATCGTGGTGTTCACCGGCGAGACGGCTCTCAGCGAGAGCCAGCTCGAAGCCATCACGGATCTTCTCGCCACGGTCGACGCCCTCGACGGTGTCGGCGACGATGTCTCTCCCGCGCTCCCCTCTGAGGACGGCGAAGCGGTGCAGGCCTTCGTACCGATCTCCTCGGGGTCCGACGTCGGTGATGTCGTCGCCGAGCTCGGGACGACGCTACGCGAATCCGCACCGGCAGGAGTCGACGTCTTCATCACCGGCCCCGCCGGCTTCACGGCGGATCTCGTCGCCGGCTTCGCGGGGATCGACGGCCTGCTCCTCGGGGTCGCCCTCCTCGCCGTGCTTCTGATCCTCGTGCTCGTCTACCGCTCTCTGCTCCTGCCCGTCGTCGTGCTCTCCACGAGCCTGTTCGCGCTCTGCGTGGCGCTGCTGGTCGTCTGGTGGCTGGCGAAGGCGGAGGTGCTGCTGCTCAGCGGACAGACACAGGGCATCCTGTTCATCCTTGTGATCGGCGCAGCCACCGACTACTCGCTGCTGTTCGTCTCGCGCTTCCGTGAGGAACTCCGCAGCACGTCCGACAAGGGTGCCGCGGTCGCCGCGGCCTGGAAGGGCTCGTTCGAGCCGATCGTCGCCTCCGGCGGAACAGTGATCGCCGGTCTGCTGTGCCTGCTGCTCAGCGACCTCAAATCCAACAGCACCCTCGGCCCCGTCGCCGCGATCGGGATCGTCTTCGCGATGCTGTCCGCACTGACGCTGCTGCCCTCACTGCTGCTGCTCTTCGGACGCGCGGCCTTCTGGCCGCGCCGGCCGTCCTTCGAGCCTGACGTCGTTGCCGCCGAGCGTGGGATGCCGTCCACGGGCGTCTGGGCTCGACTGGCCACGGCGATCAGCCGCCGTCCGCGAACGATCTGGGTCGTGACGACGCTCGTGCTCCTGGTCGGGGCGCTCGGAGTGACGCAGCTCAATGCCTCCGGTGTGCCGCAATCGGACCTCGTGCTCGGCTCATCGGAGGCTCGAGACGGTCAGGTGGTGCTCGGGGAGCACTTCCCTGGCGGCTCGGGAAGTCCCGCGTACGTGGTCGCCGATGAGGCCGACCTGCAGGATGCGGCCGAGATCCTCCTTGCGCTCGACGGGGTCGATGCGGTCTCCGTGACCGCATCCGATGCACCGAGCGGTACGGCGGCGGTCACGGACGAGGGAATCACCGCGTTCGGTCCTCCAGGGAGCCCGACCCCGGATCCGACCGTGGTCGACGGCCGGGTGCTGCTTCAGGCGACACTGGCAGACGCCGCGGACTCCGATGCCGCGGCGTCCACGGTGCGCGAGATGCGCGCGGAGCTCGAGGGCCTCGATGCTCTCGTCGGCGGAGTGACCGCCACCGCGGTCGACACCGACGACGCGTCGATACACGATCGGAATCTCATCATTCCCGTCATCCTCGTCGTCATCCTGCTGATCCTGATGGCGCTGCTGCGGTCGATCCTCGCCCCGGTGCTGCTCATCGTCACGACGGTGCTCTCTTTCGGCACGGCGATGGGTGTGTCCGCACTCGTCTTCAACGGGGTGTTCGACTTCTCCGGAGCCGACCCGGCCGTCCCCCTCTTCGGATTCGTGTTCCTCGTCGCGCTGGGGATCGACTACAACATCTTCCTGATGACACGCGTGCGCGAGGAATCCCGTCGCCATGGCACGAGGGAAGGCGTGCTGCGCGGGCTCGCGATCACCGGCGGGGTGATCACTTCGGCAGGGCTGGTGCTCGCCGCGACGTTCGCCGCCCTGTCGGTGATACCGATCCTGTTCCTGGTGCAGCTCGCGTTCATCGTCGCGTTCGGTGTGCTGCTGGACACCTTCATCGTCCGGTCCCTCCTGGTGCCGGCACTCGCCTATGACATCGGGAGGGCCATCTGGTGGCCGTCAAAACTCGGTCGCGGGATCTTTTAGAATGATTCTGCGCCCTCGTAGCTCAGGGGATAGAGCAGCCCTCTCCTAAAGGGCAGGTCGCAGGTTCGAATCCTGTCGAGGGCACCCAAAGCACTTACACGTCACGCAGCGAGTGCGAGGTACGGCTCCCATCGCGGGTCACTTCGCTCCGTACCGCGCACGGTCCAGCCCGTGCCGTGCGGCGGGCGCGGAGTGATCCGCAACTCCCAGCGCATCTCCTGCGGCGTCCGGTCGCTCTTGACGTTGTTGCAGCGCAGGCAGCAGGCGACGAGGTTCTCCCAGGAGTCCGCGCCCCCGCGCGAGCGGGGCAGCACGTGGTCAATGGTGGACGCCGCCTTGCCGCAGTACCCGCAGCGATTGTTGTCGCGCCGCAGCACCCCGCGGCGTGTCACCGGAACGCGGCGGCTCTTCGGAACACGCACGTAGCGGGAGAGGATGATCACCGCAGGACGTTCGTATCTTCCGCGGGCGGCCCAGACCGGATCGTCCTCGACGCGCTCGATCACCGTCGCCTTGTCATTCATCACGAGAACCAATGCTCGTTTGAATGACACGATCGCGAGCGGTTCGTATCCGGCGTTCAAGACAAGTGTGCGCATCGTCATCCTCTCGATCCGCCGGGACGGCTTCCCGGCACTCTCGACTCACATGAGGTCGAACAGGCGGCAGAGGGTTTGCAGAGACGAAAAAAGGCGCCGTCTCAGAGACAGCGCCTTTCGCGCACGGCAACGCCGTGGCATCCCTGCGGACGATGCCGAAGAACGTAACGGCCGAGGGCATCCATGGTTCGGATGCTCGGTATTCGCTCCATCAGCTTCTCCCGTCTGTACGACAACGGGTTCAGGCTAACTCATTCACGCGCACAGCGGGCGAAACAGCAGGTGAACGGCCGAAGGTGTGTCCGCCTCGGGTCCGTTCCACCGACGAGAAGGATCAGCCGGCGTTGGCGGCCAGCCAGGAGTACGGCTCGAGGATGCTGCCGCCGATGCGCACCTCGAAGTGGAGGTGGTTCGCCGTCGAGCTGCCGGTGCTGCCGACCGCTCCGATGAGCTGACCCGCCTCGACGGTCTGTCCGGCCTGCACCTGGCGCGTGCCGTACGTCATGTGCGCGTAGGTCGTCGAGACACGCTGTCCGGCGATGACGTGGTCGATCACGATGGCGACACCGTAGCCGTAGTAGCTCTCGGACGAGACCCGCACGACACCGGCCGCAGCCGCGTAGATCGGGGTGCCCGCAGGGGCCAGCATGTCTGCACCGTCGTGGCCGCCACTGTCGGGGCCGACCGTCGTGCGTCCCTGGGTGTACGAACCCTGGGGCAGCGGATAGCGGACCTCACCGGAGCCGGGAGAGACGAGCGCATAGCCCGCGGTGTTGAAGGCAGTTCCGGCGGTCGAGGCGGCAGCGGCGGCGCGGGCTGCGGCAGCCTCTTCCGCCTTCTTCTTCTCGATCTCATCGGGCGTGGTAGCCGTGAAGGTACCGCGGCTGAGCGGGGCTGCGGTCGCCTGCGAAGCGACGACGAGCGACTGCGCATCGGCCTCGGCGAGCTGCTGGATCGTCGTTCCGGCCTCGGCGGGCTTGCTCGCCGCATAGGCGGGCAGCGCGATGACGGCGACAAGGGCGCCTACGGCACCGAAGATGGCGATCGACCGCAGAGGACCTGCGGCCTTGTGGGTACGCGCTCGCGCTGGTGAGCGTCGAGCAGGTGTTCGGTCTTCGGTTGTGTTCGTGGGCGATTCGATGTCTGCGGCCAAAAGTGGGTCCTCCTGCGCCTGCGCGCTTCGGGTAGCGCTGGCTCGTCGGCACTCTGCTTCTCGTGCACGGATGTAGCTCGGGTACTTTGTGCGACTTAACCGGAAAGACGACGAGCCTGGAAGGCAATCTTCACGGTCATCGTCTGCGGGCTTCTCGCTGACGACCTGTCCGAGGTTACCGGAAGATAACGATCGTGTCACCCTGCGAACCTGGCAATCCTCGGAGAGGGCTCCGGATTCGCCGCGCGAAGCACCGGCCGCGCGGGTCAGACCGGCTCAGCCACCAGGAAGATATGAGAGGCCAGCTCGACCGGAAGCTCGAGCCCTTCGCCGTTGCCGTCCATCTGGATCAGGACGTAGCCCTCGTTATAGCGGTAGTCGCCATGCGCACCGGGAACGACTCCGGCGTCACGGAGTTGCTGCAGCAACTCCGGATCGACCTGCGCAGGCTCGGCAAGGCGCCGGACGGTGCCGTCGATCGGCGCTCCGGCGGTGTTCAGCTTCTGCACAAGACCGATGACGCCCTCATCGAACGTGCGCGCGGGGAGGTCGCCGAGCTGATCGAGTCCGGGGATCGGGTTGCCGTAGGGCGACTCGGTGGGGTGACCGAGGAGCTCGACCAGGCGACGCTCGACCTGCTCGCTCATGACGTGTTCCCAGCGGCAGGCCTCTTCGTGCACGAACGCCCAATCCAGTCCGATCACATCGGAGAGCAGTCGCTCGGCCAGGCGGTGCTTGCGCATCACGTTGACCGCCTTCGACCGGCCGGCGTCTGTGAGTTCGAGGGTCCGATCCTCGGAGACGACGACGAGGCCATCGCGCTCCATCCGGCCGACGGTCTGCGAGACCGTGGGGCCGGAGTGCCCGAGGCGCTCGGAGATGCGCGCACGCAGGGGCACGATGTTCTCCTCCTCGAGTTCGAGGATGGTGCGGAGGTACATCTCCGTGGTGTCGATCAGGTCGGTCATGTCTGGCCCTCCGAGAGTTCTTAGGTAAGCCTACATTCCTGCGCCGACATCGGATCCGGGGCTCGTGAAACGACGTCACTCCGAAGCCATAGAATCGAGCTATGGCGATCGAGATCCCCCGAGAACTCCTGCCCGCTGACGGCCGATTCGGCTGCGGGCCCTCGAAGGTGCGCCCCGCGCAGCTCGAGGCGCTCCTCGCGGCCGGTCCGAGCCTGCTGGGCACTTCGCACCGCCAGGCCCCGGTGAAGAACCTCGTCGGCAGTGTGCGCGAGCGGCTGTCCACCCTCTTCCGCCTCCCCGAGGGCTACGAGATCCTCGTCGGCAACGGCGGCTCGACGGCCTTCTGGGATGCCGCCGCCTTCGGTCTCGTCGAGCGCCGCAGCCAGAACCTCGTCTTCGGCGAATTCGGCGGCAAGTTCGCCGCCGCCGCCGGAGCGCCGTGGCTCGAAGCTCCGGACGTGCGCAAGGCCGAGCCCGGTTCGCGCGCTGCTGCCGAGATCGTCTCCGGCATCGACGTCTACGCGTGGCCGCACAATGAGACCTCCACCGGTGTCGCAGCACCCATCGAACGTGTGCTCGCAGACGGCGCCCTGACGGTCATCGACGCGACGAGCGCGGCCGGAGGCATCGACTTCGACGTCACCCAGGCCGATGTCTACTATTTCGCCCCGCAGAAGAACCTCGGCTCGGACGGCGGGCTGTGGTTCGCCGCGGTCTCGCCCGCAGCGATCGAGCGGATCGAGCGGATCGCTGCATCTGATCGCTACATCCCGGAGTTCCTGAGCCTGAAGAACGCCGTCGACAACTCCCGGCTCAACCAGACGCTGAACACGCCGGCACTGACGACCCTGCACCTGCTGGACAGCCAGCTCGGCTGGATCCTCGAGAACGGCGGGTTGGCGTGGGCGGCCGCCCGCACCGCGGAATCGTCGGGAGTGCTGTACGACTGGGCCGAAGCATCCGCCGTCGCGACCCCCTTCGTCACCGACCCCGAGCACCGCTCCCCCGTCGTCGTCACGATCGACTTCGACGAAAGCGTGGATGCCGCGGCCGTCGCGAAGACACTGCGTGCGAACGGCATCGTCGACACCGAGCCGTACCGCAAGCTCGGACGCAACCAGCTGCGCGTCGCGACGTTCGTCTCGATCGAGCCCGAAGACGTGCGTCAGCTGACCCGCGCGCTCGACTACGTGCTGGCGAACTCCGGATCCTGAACCCCCGGTTCGCCGGAACGTCTTCTCGCCGTCAGGCGAGGATCGGCGTCATCACCGAGCGGACGCGCTATTCCTCTTCGTCGTCGGAGTCGTTCTCGTCGTCGGAGTCGTCATCATCGTCGGAGTCGTCGTCGAAATCGACCGCCGACTCATCCAGTTCGTCGATGTCGACGCCGTCGAGGTCTCCGGCGTGCAGGATGTCTGCTTCCTGATCCTCATCGTCGAGCTCATCGTCTTCATCGAGCTCATCGTCGTCGAGATCATCGGCGTCGTCGTCGAAGACATCGGCGTCGTCGTCAAGATCGGGCGCATCGGCAGCCGCGGCAGCCGCCTGCTCGGCGAGTTCGACCTGGTGGGCGCGGTACTCGGCGAGTCGCTCGACCCAGGGCACCCATTCCGGTGCGAGAAGCGCGCCGTCACCGGGAAGGAGTTCGATCTCGAGGACCGTCGGCTCCTCGTCGTCGACGCGAGCGACCGTGACCGTCCAGTGCCAACCCGGATACCCGGGGAGCCGGTTCTCGAAGCGCAACGAGACCGAACCGTCGTCTTCCAGGAGGTAGCCGGCCGCGGGGCCGATCGTCGTCGCCGGAGTGATCTCGCGCAGGGCTTCCAGCGCGAGATCGTGAGCGCCGACGAGACGCGCGTCGGCGTCAGGCTTCGAGGTCATCGGCTACCTTGCGCAGAACGGCCGCGATCTTGCGGCTGTGGCCGGAGGAAGGATAACGACCGCGACGCAGGTCGCCGCCCATCTCGTCGAGGAGCTTCACGAGGTCCTCGACGATGATCGCCATGTCGTCAGCAGGCTTGCGCTGCGCCTTCGCCAGACTCGGCGGCGCCTCGAGGACGCGCACCGAGAGCGCCTGCAGACCGCGCTTGCCGTCGGCCACGCCGAACTCCACGCGGGCACCCGCCTTCACGGCAGCGCCAGCGGGAAGGGCGGAGGCGTGCAGGAACACGTCCTGGCCGTCATCGCTGGCGATGAAGCCGAAACCCTTGTCGTCGTCGTAGAACCTGACCTTGCCGGTGGGCATGGAAGAACCTCGCTATAGAAATCGAACAGAAGGCGCGCCGAGACGCATCCACCCTCAGCCTACCGGTCACGGCGGAACCCAGCACCGCAGTGCAGGTAGGCTGAGGAAGATGAGCACGCACAGTTCCGGACCGGATGTTCCGGTCCGTCAGGTCGACCGGATCCTGGCGTTCAGCGCGCTCGGGCTTGCCGCCGCATCCGTGCTCTGCTTCTTCGCGATCATCATCGGCAGCGCCGTCGGCATGGATCAGGCCGCGTTCGGCGAAGGCCTCTGGCCGCTCGTCGCCGGCATCCCGCTCTGGGGTCTTCCGGTCGCCTTCGTGATGATCATCGCGCTGCTCGTGATGAGCTTCATACGCAAGGGACGCGCGGCTTCGCGGTCCTGAGGCACTCCATATGAGCACTCACGCGCGCCCGCTTGCTGATTGGCTGGCCGCGGCGAGCGATGCGGAGCTTGCTGATCTCTTCGCCGCGCGCGGCATCCGAGCGGATGCTCCATGGCATGACTTCTTCGACGCCGCCGAGGCGCTGCTCGAACCCGCGTCACTGGCGCGGATGCTGCCTCAGCTGACCCTGCGCGAGGCCATCGGGCTGCGGAGTGCGGCCGACGGTGTCGACGCCGGCCCGGAGCGCGCTGGGTTGACGGCACTGGCGCTGCTCCGTCCGGACGGGACTCCGTATCCGCCTGTTCTCGCGGTCGTCGCGGGCCTGCGGATCCCCACGGACGCCGGCGGAGATCCGCCGACACCGGCTTCGGCCGAGAATGCCGCGCATGCGGCCGAGCGCGCGTTCACTACGGTCACCTCGCTGGCCGATCTGCTGCTCCACGCGCGAGAGACCCCTCTGGCGCTGCTCGCCACCGGCGGGATCAGCGCCGGCGAGAAGCGTCTGCTGGCGGAAGCCGGGGTGCCTGCGGAGTCCATCGATGCCCTGCTGGGGATCGCCGTCGACGCAGATCTGGTCCGCGCCGACGGGCGAAAGCTCCGTGTCTCCGCGGATACCGAGCATTGGCTGCACGCCGGCGTCGGCGACCGCTGGGGACGCCTGGCGATGGGGTTCCTCCGCGCGCTGCCGCGCGGGCTCCGCCGGGATGCCGCCGGTTGGCCCGATCTCTCCGTCTGGCCGAACGCGCATCCGTGGGATCCGACCTGGCCCGATCGCTGCGCGGTACTGCTCGAGCGCGCCCGGCTCCTCGGCCTGATCGCCGACGACGGCAGCGAACCCGAATGGACCGTACCGCTGCGCGAACGCGGAGAGGTCGACGCCGAGGCGTTGACCGGCGTGCTCCCCGCCGAGGTCGACCGCATCTTCCTGCAGAACGATCTCAGCGCGATCGCCCCCGGCCCGCTCGCGCCCGCACTCGACGTGCGCCTGCGCACGATCGCTGCCAGAGAATCGGCGGCGCAGGCGTCGTCGTACCGTTTCACCGTCGAATCGATCGCTCATGCGCTGGCCTCCGGCGAGACCGAGGATTCGATCCTCGAGTTCCTCGGATCGCTCTCGCTCACCGGTATCCCGCAGCCTCTGAGCTATCTCATCGTGCAGACCGCTCAGCGCCACGGCCTGGTGCGAGTATCGGCCGATGCCGCAACCGGGCGCACGCGCATCGACAGCGTCGACGGTCATCTGATCGACGCGATGGCCGTCGACCAGACCCTGCGACCCCTGGCTCTCAGCAGGGTCGGCGCATCTCTGGCCTCTCGCGTCGGGCGCGACACCGTCTACTGGGCCCTCACGGACGCCCGCTACCCCGCGACGCTCGTCGGCGCGGACGGGACCGTCCTGACGGCCGACAGGCATCCGGCGACGACGGGACCCGTCGCCGTCATCGCGGATTATTCGCCGCTGCTTGCTCGATTGCGAGCGCAGCAGGGACCGGATGCCGACGCCGCCTGGCTCGACCGAGAGCTGGAGGCGGCCGTCCGCGCCAAGGCCGTCCTGCAGGTGACCGTCGGCATGCCCGACGGGTCGACACGGGACCTGCTGTTGGAAGCCACCGGACTGGGCGGCGGACGCCTGCGCGGACGCGACCGTGCCGCCGATGTCGAGCGGACGTTGCCGGTCTCCAGCATCCGCGCGGCTTTCGTCGTCGAGCAGTGAACCACCCGTCGAGTGCAGGGCCGACCCCGTGACTCGAAGCCGCGATAGACTGGTCAGCTATGTCTGATGGCCCCCTGATCGTCCAGAGCGATCGCACCGTGCTTCTCGAAGTCGCCCACGCCGAGGCCGAGAGCGCCCGCCACGAACTGGCGATCTTCGCCGAGCTCGAGCGTGCCCCCGAGCACATCCACACATATCGCATCACCCGCCTCGGCCTGTGGAATGCCCGCGCTGCCGGTCACACCGCCGAGGACATGCTGGAGACGCTCGACCGCTGGTCCCGCTTCCCCGTGCCGCCGTCGGTGGCCGTCGACCTCCGCGAGACCGTCAACCGATACGGGCGGCTCGTCATCGAGCGCGACGAGGAGGGCACGCTCATCCTGCGCTCCTCCGACCCGGCCGTGCTCACCCAGATCGCGAACAACAGGCGCATCCAGCCGCTGCTGATCGGACATCCGACCCCGGACACCTTCGTCGTCGACGCGTGGGCGCGCGGCCAGATCAAGCAGGAGCTTCTGAAGATCGGCTGGCCGGCCGAGGACCTTGCGGGATACACGCCGGGGACACCGCATCCGATCGAGCTCACCGAAGACGGGTGGCAGATCCGCCCGTACCAGCAGGATGCGGTCGATGCGTTCAGCAAGGACGGCTCGGGGGTCGTGGTGCTCCCCTGCGGCGCCGGCAAGACGATCGTCGGCGCCGGTGCGATGGCCGCGACGAAGACCACCACGCTCATCCTGGTCACCAACACCGTCTCAGCGCGTCAGTGGCGCGACGAGCTGCTCAAGCGCACGAGCCTCACCCCTGAAGAAATCGGTGAGTATTCCGGCCAGGCCAAAGAGGTCAAGCCGGTCACGATTGCGACGTACCAGATCCTCACGGCGAAGCGGAAGGGCGAGTACGCCCACCTCGCACTTCTGGATGCCCTGGACTGGGGTCTCATCGTGTACGACGAGGTGCATCTGCTGCCGGCCCCGGTCTTCAAGCTCACCGCCGACCTGCAGGCCCGCCGCCGGGTCGGCCTCACGGCGACCCTGGTGCGCGAGGACGGCCGCGAGGGCGATGTCTTCAGCCTGATCGGGCCGAAGCGATTCGATGCCCCGTGGAAGCAGATCGAGGCCCAGGGGTTCATCTCCCCCGCGGCCTGCTACGAGGTGCGAGTCGACCTTCCGCCGAGCGACCGCCTGGAGTACGCGGCCGCAACCGACGACGAGCGCTATCGGCTCGCGGCATCGGCCCCGGCGAAGATCGATGCCGTGAAGGAACTGATCGCGAAGCATCCCGGCGAGCGCATCCTCGTGATCGGGCAGTACCTGGATCAGCTGGAGACGCTCTCCGAATCACTGAACGCCCCGTCGATCACCGGCGCGACCCCGATCGACGAGCGCGAGGAACTGTACCGTCAGTTCCGCGAGGGCGAGATCTCGCTGCTCGTGGTGTCGAAGGTCGCGAACTTCTCGATCGATCTGCCGGAGGCGTCCGTCGCCATCCAGGTGTCCGGTTCATTCGGATCCCGCCAGGAGGAGGCCCAGCGCCTCGGTCGCCTGCTGCGCCCGAAGCAGTCGGGACACACCGCGAGCTTCTACACGCTGGTGGCCAGGGACACGATCGATCAGGACTACGCGCAGAACCGTCAGAGGTTCCTCGCCGAGCAGGGCTACAGCTACACGATCATGGATGCGGACGCGCTGGCGGCCTGATCAGGCCGCTCTGTCCGCGCGCTCGAACCAGTCCAACGCGAGTTCGGAGATCTCGGCCGGAGCGTCGTCGGTAACGAAGTGGGCCGCGTCTTCGACAAAGGCGAGTTCGAAGTGCTCGGCGCGCCGTTCGTGGTCACGGCAGATCCTGCGGACGAGCGTCTCGGTGAACGGACCGTCGTGCCGCCCGAACACGGCGAGCGTCGGCGGCTGCAACCGCATTCTCTTGTACGTGCCCCGCGCGAGGCGGAGCACCTCGGGAATGATCATTCCGCGGTACAGCGCCCGCACGGCGCGGCTCACCTCAGGCCGCTGCTGCACGCGCAGGTAGGCGTCGACGGTGGCGCCGCTCATCGGGTGCGCGACGTATCGGGGACCGAACAGCCAGCCCAGCGACTGGCCCTCGCGGTGCATGAGCATCCGCGGCATGTGCGCGAACGCGGGCAGGAGCCGGGGTGTGAACGCCATGAACCCCGGTGGCACCGCGATCTGCACAGCTGTGCGCACCCGCTCGGGGTGCGCGTAAGCGAACTGACCTGCGACGACCGCGCCCAGGTCGTGGCTGATCAGGTGGGCCCTTTCGATCCCCAGGGCGTCGAGCAGCGACTCCAGGTCGTGCCGGATAGAGTCGCGCTCGAAACCGGGGTCGTCGGCCTCGGACCACCCGGAACCACGCAGATCGGGACAGATCACGCGGTACCCCCGAGCGGCGATCGTCGGGGCGATCAGCCGCCATTGCCACCAGTGCTGCGGGAAACCGTGCAGCAGCACGACGGCGTCTCCTTCGCCGATGGCGGCGACGTGCGTGCGCAGCCCCGGCGTCTCGACCACCGTATGCGTGAACCCGTCCGCGTCGGGCAACGGGGGCGACCACGTCCCTCGGAGGGATCCCTGCGGGAATGCCGGTGTGTCCATGACGAGACCTCCGCGTCTGCACGTCCGGGTCGGTTCGGCCCTGAGCACAGAATACTACGTTCATAGTAGATTTGCCACTAGTTTCATAGTGCGCATAGTCTCGGACCGTGAGCAGCACTCGAGAGCGCGCCCTGGATGCCGCGGTGACCCTCGTCGGAACCGAAGGAGTGCGCGCGCTCACCCATGGACGCGTGGATGCCGCCGCGTCCCTCCCGCCCGGATCGACCTCGAATCACTTCCGCACCCGCGCGGCACTGCTCGCCGGCGTGATCGAGTGGATGGCCGTACAGGAGCGAGCGGACGCCGGCATCCCGGAGATCCACAGTCGGGAGCAGCTCATCGGCGCACTGACGCGGATGATCGAGGCCCAATCCGGGCCGCTCGCGGCCAGGACGCGTGCGCGCTACGCCCTGTTCCTCGAAGCCGACGAAGACGCCGCCGGCCCATTGAGGGCGCAGCGTGCGGGCATGGAGCAGTGGGTGCGCGGCATCCTCAACGAACTCGGAGGCGAGGCCGCAGCGGCGCATACCGCCTTCCTGATGGCGACCGGCGACGGGCTCCTGCTGCACCGCATCACTGTGGATCCGGAGGCGCCGATCGAGGCGGCGATCACGCAGGCCGTCACCGCCGCGCTACGTGCATGAACCGCCGCTCCGGCAGATAATCAGCCCGCTCATCACGGAAGTCACCATAATGGGGACATGACAGCAGCGCGCATCCTGGTCGTCGATGACGAACCCAACATCCGCGACCTCCTCTCGACCGGACTGAGCTTCGCCGGATTCTCGGTGAAGACGGTCGCCAACGGCGCCGCCACCATCTCGGCGGTGCTGGAGGAGGAACCCGACCTCATCATCCTCGACGTGATGCTGCCGGACATGAACGGCTTCAGCGTCACCAAGCGCCTTCGCGGCGCCGGTTTCACCGCGCCGATCCTCTTCCTCACCGCCAAGGACGGCACCGACGACAAGATCGAAGGCCTGAATGCCGGCGGCGACGACTACGTCACGAAGCCGTTCAGCCTCGACGAGATCGTGGCGAGGGCGCAGGCGATCCTGCGGCGCACCATGCAGGCCGATGAGGAGTCGATCATCCGCGCCGGCGAGCTTTCGATGGACCAGGACACGCATGATGTCCACGTCGGCAAGGAACCGATCGAGCTGAGTCCGACCGAGTTCAAGCTGCTGCGCTACCTGATGCTCAACCCGAACAGGGTGCTCTCCAAGGCGCAGATCCTCGATCACGTCTGGGAGTACGACTTCAACGGCGACGCCGGCATCGTGGAGAGCTACATCTCCTACCTTCGCCGCAAGATCGACCCGCACACCGAGGAGTCGCTCATCCAGACCAAGCGCGGCTTCGGCTACATGCTGAAGGTCGGCAAATCGGGCTGACTCGACCCGCACCCATCGCCGCTCTGCCAGTGGCCCCATCGCCGCCTCTGGTGGCCGCCGACGTCGCATACGGGAGGACCGCATGGCACACCAGCCGGACGCGGTCACCCACTGGTGGCGCCGCATCAGCCTGCGGGCGAAAGTCACCGGAGTCACCGTCGCGGTGCTCGCCCTCGGCCTGCTCCTTGCGGGAATCGGAACGGTGCCGATGCTGCGCAACTCCCTCATCGAGAACATCGACGCCCAGCTGCCTTCCCTGGTCTCCAGCGATATCACCGGGCGCTACTTCGACGTCGTCACCACCGACGGCCAGACCAGCTACACGCAGCTGGAGACACCACGCGACTTCTCCTTCGCCGTCTACGACCACGAAGGACGGCTGGCGGCAACGGCGGGGAACGGCCCCTCGCCGAACTTCCCCACGAAGTACTCCCTGCAGCGCGCCACGGCAGACCTGGACCGCAAGTTCACGCTCACGGGAGACGGGGGCAGCTCGTTCCGCGCCGCGGTCGCCGTGGTGCAGGGTGACGATGGCCCGCTTCGCGTACAGCTGGTCGCGATGCCGCTGGACGAAGTGGACCGGATCATAGGACAGTACTTCGGCATCTACACGACCGTCGCACTGATCACCATCTTCCTCGCGGCGCTGCTCACGCGAGGGCTGGTGACCCTCACGTTCCGCCGACTCGGCCAGGTGGAATCGACGGCGATGTCGATCGCAGCCGGTGATTTCAGCCAGCGTCTCACCGATCTCGAGCCGACGACGGAAGTCGGCCGGCTCAACGCCGCGATCAACACCATGCTCGACCGCGTCGACGGCTCGCTCGCCCAACGGGATCGCACGGTGCGGCACATGCGCCGCTTCATCGGAGACGCCAGCCACGAGCTGCGCACACCGCTCGTCAGCGTCCGCGGCTATGCCGAGCTGTACCGGATGGGCGCGATCCGCGGCGACGAGGACACCGCGCGCGCCATGGAGCGCATCGAGAAGGAGGCCATCCGGATGGGCGTGCTCGTCGAGGATCTCCTCGCACTCGCCCGACTGGACGAGGAGCGCGAACCGGAGATCGAAGCCCTCGATCTCCGGCCGATCGCCCGCGACGCCGCCCTGGATCTGCGTGCAGCCGCCCCAGGGCGGACGGTCACGGTGGTCGACCTCACGGGGAAGGCGGCATCCGCACCACCGACGTACACCGTCACGGTACGCCCGGACGCGCACTCGGCAGCACCCCGCGGGCTCGCGGGCGCCACCCTCGCCCGACTCCGCAGGAAACCGCGCGGCTCCGCTGATGCGGTGCCGGCGATCGATTTCACCGAGTCGGCCGACCTTCCCGTGCGCACGCCGCCGATCGTGCTGGGCGAGGAGAACAAGGTGCGCCAGGTGGTGACCAACCTGCTCGGCAACGCTCGCCGGTTCTCCCCCGAGGACGGCCCGATCGAGATCGTCGTCGACACGGATCGCGTGCGCGGGACCGGCAGCATCGCGGTCGTCGATCACGGCGAAGGCATTCCCCCGCAGATTCGCGAGCAGATCTTCGAGCGGTTCTGGCGGGCTGACACCTCGCGTGCCAGAGAGACCGGTGGCGCCGGCCTGGGCCTGGCGATCGTCGCATCGATCGTCAAGGCGCTGCATGGTTCGGTCGCCGTCTCCGAGACGGCAGGCGGCGGCGCCACCTTCACGGTCACCCTGCCCCTGGCGCCGGCCAGAGCGACGCCCGCGCACCTGATGGAGGACACGCAGCCGCTGGACCGGCTCGACCTGTAGCGCACTCCTCCTGCACCGTTTCTCGAACCCGCGGGTTGCACACAGACCGTGGAGATCGCCCCATTACCCGTGGGGACGGCGGGCGATCGACGAATAGGTTCAGAACTCCATCGAGAGGAGTTCCCATGTCCGTCTTCACCGTCGACACCGAAGCCGTGCAGGCCGCGAACAGCGCGGCCCACGCCACCATGGCGCGCCTGCAGGGCGAGTCCACCACCCTGATGGCTCAGCTCGGGCAGCTGCAGTCATCGTGGACCGGCAGCGCATCGGCCGCTTTCCAGACCTGCAGCGAGCAGTGGCGCGGCGCGCAGCTGCACGTCGAGCAGGTTCTGGAGTCGATCGGCACGGCCCTCGGCGCTGCCGCCATGCAGTACGCCGACGCCGACCAGTACTCGGCCAGTCTGTTCCGCTGATCCCCCTCCGCGGAACGCAGAAACGCCCCGGCCGAGAGGCCGGGGCGTTTCTGTGCGAGGAAGCGGGACTCAGAAGTCCATGCCGCCCGACGGGTCACCCATCGGAGCGCCGGCCTTCTCAGGCTTGTCGGCGACGACGACCTCGGTGGTGAGGAAGAGAGCCGCGATCGAGGCTGCGTTCTGCAGCGCCGAGCGGGTCACCTTGGCGGGGTCGATGATGCCCTGTGCGAACAGGTCACCGTACTCGCCGGTCGCGGCGTTGAGGCCGTGACCTGCGGGCAGGCCGGCGACCTTGTTCGCGACGACGCCCGGCTCGAGACCGGCGTTCAGCGCGATCTGCTTGAGCGGAGCCTCGATGGCGACGCGGACGATGTTGGCACCGGTCGCCTCGTCACCCGTGAGCTCGAGCGTGGCCAGAGCCTTGGTGCCGGCCTGGATCAGCGCGACGCCACCACCGGGGACGATGCCCTCTTCGACGGCAGCCTTCGCGTTGCGAACGGCGTCCTCGATGCGGTGCTTGCGCTCCTTGAGCTCGACCTCGGTTGCCGCTCCCGCCTTGATGACGGCGACGCCACCTGCGAGCTTGGCGAGACGCTCCTGGAGCTTCTCGCGGTCGTAGTCGCTGTCGGTGTTCTCGATCTCGCGACGGATCTGCGTGACCCGACCCTCGATCTGGTCAGCTTCGCCGGCACCCTCGATGATGGTCGTCTCGTCCTTGGTGACGATGACCTTGCGAGCGCGACCCAGCAGGTCGAGCGTGGCGCTCTCCAGCTTGAGGCCGACCTCTTCGGTGATGACCTGGGCGCCGGTGAGGATCGCGATGTCCTGCAGCTGCGCCTTGCGGCGGTCGCCGAAGCCGGGAGCCTTGACGGCGACCGACTTGAAGATGCCCTTGAGCTTGTTCAGCACCAGAGTCGCGAGAGCCTCACCCTCGACGTCTTCGGCGATGATGACGAGCTCCTTGCCGTCCTGGATCACCTTGTCGACGATGGGCAGAAGGTCCTTGATGCTGGAGATCTTCTGGTTCGCGATCAGGATGTACGCGTCCTCGAAGACCGCCTCCTGGCGCTCCGGGTCGGTGACGAAGTACGGGTTCAGGTAGCCCTTGTCGAAGCGCATGCCCTCGGTGAGCTCGAGCTCGGTGCCGAAGGTCTGCGACTCCTCGACGGTGACGACACCCTCCTTGCCGACCTTGTCGATCGCCTCGGCGATGAGCTCGCCGATCGCGGGGTCAGCGGCGGAGATGGACGCCGTCGCGGCGATCTGCTCCTTCGACTCGATCTCCTTGGCGCTGGAGAGCAGTTCCGCGGTGATCGCGGCGACGGCCTTCTCGATGCCGCGCTTGAGCGAGATCGGGTCAGCGCCGGCTGCGACGTTGCGCAGGCCCTCGCGGACGAGCGCCTGAGCGAGAACGGTCGCGGTGGTGGTTCCGTCACCTGCGACGTCGTCGGTCTTCTTGGCGACCTCCTTGACGAGCTCCGCACCGATCTTCTCGAACGGGTCGTCCAGCTCGATCTCCTTGGCGATGGACACGCCGTCGTTCGTGATCGTGGGGGCGCCCCACTTCTTCTCAAGCACGACGTTGCGGCCGCGCGGGCCGAGGGTCACCTTGACAGCGTCGGCGAGGATGTTCAGGCCACGCTCGAGGCCGCGGCGGGCCTCCTCATCGAAAGCGATGATCTTTGCCATGAGTTTTGTCGTCCCTCCTGGACGTAGACGTTGGGTTTAGCACTCAGACTGAGAGAGTGCTAACGCCATTCTGGCACTCGACCCCTTCGAGTGCAAGCTGCGTGGAGGGTGCTACTCCGCAGGAGTCTCGGGCGGCGCCGTCGAACGGTCCAGCCCGATCACGACGGCCAGCTGCTTCTGGTCCGTCTCATTGAGCCCTGCGTAGACATCGCTCTGCTGCACCTCGGCGCCGCCGAGCAGACCGGCCAGTCCGATCGCCGCGAGCTCGTCGTCGTCTGCGACGTAGTAGACCGTGGTCGTGGGGAAATCCTGGCTGTCGCTGTCAGTCGCGTAGACGACGTCCGCGGCCCAACCGCTGTTCAGCAGCGTCTCCCGCATCTGCGTGGCCAGACCCTCCTCCGGGGTCGCGTTGAGAATCATCACCGAATAGGTCGTGTCGACGATCCCGGTCTCCACCGGGGTCGGTGCGACGCTCGGCTCAGCCTCGGGGAAGAGGGTGATGCGACCCATCATGACCAGGGCGACGAAGATGCCGCCGATGATGAGCACCAGTGCGGCGACGAACGACCACAGCAGCACGACCCATCCGTTCATGCCCGGGGCTTCGGCACGGTGTGCTCCGACGCGTCCGGAGGTACGGGGAACGTCGTCGAAGCGATCTCGAGTGGGCTGGGGCACCCCTCGATGTTAGCGGCACCCGTCTGCGAATCCGCATCGGGCAGGGCTCGCCCGATCGGGCGAAGCCTCCGCGTTCAGCTCACGAAACCCGGAATCCGGGCGGCACGACGGGAGGCGCGCGAGTCGCGGATGCGGCGCAGCCGCCGGACCAGCATCGGATCGTATTCCAGCGCGACATCGGAATCGATCAGTCGCGTGAGCAGCTGGTAGTACCGTGCAGCGCTCATCCCGAGCTGCGTGCGGATGACCTCTTCCTTCGCACCACCGTGTCGCGGCCACGCGGCCTCGAGCGCGAGGATCGCGCGGTCGCGCTCCGTCAGGTCTCCGAGCATGACTCCAGGCTAGGACGAATCCGCGGCGTGGCCCGCGCGCCACTCCCACCAGCGGCCCAACGGGTCGGCGGACGCCCGGACGGCGGCGTCGAGGGCGACGACGAAGCCGGGCCAGGTGTCGGCGTCAACGGGAGGCTCCCAGACGTCGAGCAGGCCGGGAGGATCGATCGTCACCCATCTCGCAGGCAGCCGGCGGATGTCCTGGACGAGCGCGAGCCGGTCGGCACGCGGGATGTGCACGAGCACGCCGGGCGTGCTGATCACCAGCGTCGCCCCCGCCGGGGCTTCACCGGCGAGCGCACGCAGCCGCTCCCCGGCGTCGCCGGCGACCAGGAGCGGCGGATCGGACGCAGCGATGTCGAGGGCGGCCGCGATCCGCTCTTCACGCCCCTCCTCCCCCGGCCAGACCAACCCTCGGAGCCACCGTCGATCACGATCGTCTCGGGCATCCAGCGGCGCAAGATCGATGCCGGCACGCCAGATGATCTCCGGCATCCGCAGTGTCGGAAGCGCGCCGGTCACCGTACTCTCCAGCACCACGGAAGACGGACCGTCCTCGGGATCGAGCGCCGCGCGGAGCGATCCGTCCTCGGCGGTGAAGCGGTAGGAATACCGGTCCGGATACAGGCAGAGCCCAGCCGCCGCGCCCAACTCGAGCAGCGCGATGGGGCCGGGGATCTCTGACAGCACCGGCAGCAACGCCGCGAGGCGCAGCGGCTCATTGGTCTGCAGCTGCCTCCGCCCGCACTCCGCGACGATCTCGTCGGCGTGGTCGAGGAAGAACGCGCGCCAGGCCGGGTAGCCGGTGAGTGCGGCGCCGAGCATCCGCGTGACCGCGAAGACCAGGGGAGGTTGGCGTCGGGTCTCCGGGATCCGCGCGAGGAGGGTCTGTACCTCCGCGTCGGCGGCGACACCGGACGCCCACTCCGCGTACAACTCGCTCCGGCCCGGCGCCTCCTCCTGCGCGAACCGCAGGTAGCGAAGTCGCACCGCATCCGTCATGGTTCCATTCTCCCGCGCGTGGCCCGCCACGATCGCAGACGCGAGAGAATAGAGGGGACACAGGAGGACTCATGCCGTACAGCGTGGACAAGACCGAAGACGAGTGGCGCCGAGAGCTCGGCGACCAGCAGTACGCGGTGCTGCGTCAGGCCGCGACGGAACGCGCCTGGACGGGCGAGCTGCTCGACGAGAAGCGCTCAGGCCTCTACACCTGCGGCGCGTGCGGTGCGGAGCTGTTCAAGAGCGGCACCAAGTTCGACTCCGGATGCGGCTGGCCGAGTTTCTACGAGTCGATCAGGCCGGAGGCGGTCGAGCTTATCGAGGACGCGACGCTCGGCATGGTGCGCACCGAGGTGCGCTGCGCGAACTGCGGGTCGCACCTCGGGCACGTGTTCCCCGATGGGTTCGGCACACCGACCGGCGACCGCTACTGCATGAACTCGATCGCGATGAACTTCACTCCGGACGAGTCGTGAGTGTTCTCGATGCCGTCCGGACAAGACAGTCCTGGTCGAAGGTCACCGACGATGCGCCCTCGCGCGAGGAGCTGCTGACGTTCGTCGCCGCTGCCGGACGCGTCGCCGACCACTCCTCGCTGCGCCCGTGGCGCCTGATCGAACTGCGTGGCGCCGATCGCGAGGTGCTGGCCGCGGCGATCGCGAAGGCCGAAGGCGACAAGTCGCCGTCGTCGAAGCCGCTGCGTGCGCCGCTGCTGATCGCCGTCGTCGCCAGCTACCGCAAGAGCAGCAAGGTGCCCCGCTGGGAGCAGGAGGCCGTGGCCTCCGGTGTCGCGCACATGCTGAGCCTGCTGCTGGACGACGCGGGTTGGGGCGTCTTCTGGCGCACCGGTCACTCCACACGATCGAAGGCGGTCGCGAAGGCGCACGGCCTGTCGAAGGATGAGGAACTTCTCGGCTGGCTCTACGTCGGCGGCAAGCCTGCGGGCAAGAAGGCAGGACGACGCAAGCCCGTCGACGCGCGGCGACTCGTCTCCCGGATGCCGAAGAAGTCCAAGAAGAAGTAGGTTCGGGCTCCTCGCGGAACCTCGATCAACGGCGGCGACGGCGCCACGGAACGGCGACGACCACGGATGCCACGGCGACGACCACCATGGCGATGAGCTGCCACGGCGCTGGCCCGGAGACGGCGGGCCAGAGCAGGTCGATCACCACCGACGTCGTGAGCTGCCCGAGCACCGAGCCGAGCCCCATCAAGAGCACGCCGGTCTGACCGACGATGAACGCGCCGAGCAGGATGTAGGCGAACCCGAGGAAGCCACCGAGATACAGCCAGGGCTCCGTCGGAAGAGCATCCGGCAGTCCGCGGATGGACACGCTGCCCGACGCCGCCAGGGCGAGCGCGACTGTTCCCGCGATGAAACTCGTCAGGGTCGCGGCCATCGGAGACTGCACGCGCTGGGCGAGGCGCCCGTTGGTCGCTGCCTGCCAGGCGATCCCGACGCCCGCGGCGAAGGGCAGCAGCAGCATCCACAGCGGAGCGGTCGCGAGCACGTCGCCGCTGAGCGAGATCCCGACCGCGGCGAGCGCGAGCGCCCCGCCGAGAACCCGTCCGGGCGTGACGGCGACGACGCCGGCCGGCCCGAAGCCGATCCGGTCGAGGATCAGTCCGTGCAGGGTCTGCCCGGCGACCACGCCGACCGTGAACAATGACACGCCGAGAACCCCTGCGGTGAGGCCCTGGGTGGAGACGGTGAGAGCGCCGCAGGCGCCGCCGAGCAGCATCCAGAACGGGATCCTCCGCTCGCGGACACCGCTCCACAGCCGTGCCACGCCGGCCCTCGCCGAAGGGATGAACGGAATGACGGCGATCAACACGATGAGACCGACGGTGAAGGAGATGAGCCCCGCGACGATTCCGTCATCGACTCGGACGCCGAGAACGCCGTTGATGCGCGCCTGAACGGCCGTCATCGCGCCGATCGCGACCGCTCCGCCGAGAGCCACCGGGGCGGGGAGCACACGCTTCTCGGTCACCCGTCGACCCTACCCGAGCGCGTGTCGGAGGTCGGCGCTACCCTATGTGCATGTGCGCGAGCTACGGTCTGGATCCCCGGTTCACCGATGCGGAACTCATTGCTGAAGTTGACGAGGACATCCTCGAAGGGCTTCGCACCTGGGCCGCGGAGAATGCCGGCGAGACATTGAGACCGACGGGCAAGAACCTCCGGAATCTCAACCCGATCCTCGTCGATGCCGACGGCGAGATCACGGTGGCGCCCGCATGGTGGGGCTTCCTGATCGACGGAGCCCCCTCGCGGTTCCCCTCGATCAACACCCGCTCCGAACGCCTTCAGGAACGCCCGGGGAGCCTGCGGTCGCGTGCGATCGTTCCGGCGACCGGCTGGTACGAGATGAAGAAGCCCGAGCGGGTGTGGCACGAGTTCGGCCTCGGGGGCGGTGCCCTCTTCGGCATGGCGGCCGTCACGCAGCGCGGACGCACCGCCGACGGCGAATGGTTCACCTGCTATTCGGTCGTCATGCGCCCGGCACCCGAACACCTGGCGAGCATCCACGACCGGATGCCCGTGCTGATCCCGACGCCGTTCGCGCGCGACTGGCTGTCGGCGCAGGGTGATCGCGAGCTCATCGACGAGGCGCTGCTGGCCGCGGCATCCCTCGATGAGCGCGTGACCGCCGTGCCGCGCACCGACGACAAGGGAACGGAGCGGCTCTTCTGAGCGCCTTGGATGCCGCAGAGCTGATCGCCCTCGCCTCGGCGCGCGCCGAAGAACTCCCCGGATCCGAGCGGGAGAACCCCTTCGGGCCCGAATGGGACGTCTTCAAGGTGCGAGGCCGGGTCTTCCTGCTGGCACCGCTGGACGGCACCGGCCGAGTGACTCTCAAATCCCACCCCGACGACGCCGTGGCACTGCGTGAGACGTTCGCCGACATCATCCCCGGGTACCACATGAACAAGAAGCACTGGATCACGCTGACGCCGGGGACCACGCTCGAGGCCGACCTGATCGCCGAACTCGTGACCGAGTCGTACCTTCTCGTGGTGGAGAATCTCCCGCGCAGGCTGCGTCCGGTGGATCCTGCCCTCTTCGGGCGCCCGCCGGCCTGACAGTCCCCGCCACGAAAACCCGCACGGCGCAGAGAGACGGTACCTGCGGAGGATGCGGTGGACGGATGAGGCCTCCTAGCGTGGAAGCATGATCACAGCAGAAGGCCTCACGAAGAGGTTCGGAGACAAGACCGCCGTCCAGGACGTGTCGTTCACCGTCCGACCGGGGAGCGTCACCGGCTTCCTCGGCCCGAACGGTGCGGGGAAGTCCACCACCATGCGCCTGATCGTCGGCCTCGACCGGCCGACCGCCGGACGCGCCACGATCGGTGGCCGGGAGTACCGCAAGCTGCGCGCGCCCCTCACCGAGGTCGGTGTACTCCTCGACGCGAAAGCCGTGCACACCGGCCGCACCGCGCGGAACCACCTCCGTGCGATGGCGGCGACCCACGGCATCTCCGCATCCCGCGTCGACGAGGTCATCGACCTCGCCGGCATCACATCGGTGGGCAACAAGCGCGCGGGCAAGTTCTCGCTCGGCATGGGTCAGCGCCTCGGCATCGCCGCTGCCCTCCTCGGCGATCCGCACACGCTGATCCTCGACGAGCCGGTGAACGGCCTCGATCCCGAAGGCGTGCTGTGGGTGCGCCATTTCGTGCGGCACGCCGCCTCCGAGGGACGCACTGTCCTGCTCTCCAGCCACCTGATGAGCGAGATGGCGCAGACAGCCGATCACGTGATCGTGATGGGGCGCGGCAGAGTGCTCGCGGACGCACCGCTTGACCAGCTGGTGCGCGATTGGACCCGCAGCACCGTGCGCGTGCGCACCCCCCGTACCGGCGACCTCGCCGCCGCGGTGAACGGCGCCGACGTCGAGGTCGTCAGCGTCGAGCCCGATCTGCTCGAGATCGTCGGCCTCACCGCCGCGCGCATCGGCGATCTCGCCGCGGATCGCGGCATCCCGCTGCATGAGCTGACACCGACCAGCGGCTCCCTGGAGGACGCGTATCTCGCGCTCACCGGGGATGCCGTCGAATACCGCACCCGCACCGCGTCGGAAGCCGGCGCCCCGCTCGAGGAGGTCGTGGCATGACCGCCGCAGCCCAGCTCACCCGTTCCAGCCACGTCGCGGCCGACCGTCACAGCGTGACCTTCCTCCGCCTGGTGCGGTCCGAGTGGATCAAGATCGCCACTCTGCGCTCCACCTGGTGGTCGATCGCGATCACCGGCGTCCTCACGGTCGGCATCGCCGCCCTCATCGCGGCTTCAGCCGATGTGCCGGGTTTCGACGCGATCCAAGCCGTGGTCAGCCCCATCCAGTTCACGATGCTGCTCGCCGGGATCCTCGGCGCGATCTCCGTCACCGGTGAGTACTCCACCGGCATGATTCGCTCCACGCTCACCGCCAATCCGGTGCGCGGAGCCGCCCTCGCGGCCAAGGCCGTCGTGATCGCCGCGTTCCTGTTCATCGCGTCGCTCGTCATCTTCACGATCGCCGCGTTCGTCGTGACCGCTGTCGGCGCCCCGAACGACGTCGTGCTCGATTGGTCCTCCCCGGAGGCGACGATCCTTCCGATCATCGTCGCTTCGCTGGCGATGGCCGTGTTCGCTCTCATCGGCGTCGGATTCGGGTACATGCTGCGCTCCGGAGCCGGTGCGATCGCCGCGACCGTCGGCGTGCTGTTCGTGCTCCCCATCGTCGCCAGCATGTTCTCCTTCGGCGGGGAGAGCTGGGCGTGGATCCTCGACCTCGCGAACTACCTCCCGATGGTCGCCGCGCAGAGCGCCATCCTCCCCGGTGAGGGTGCGGCGCTCGAAACTCCGGTGGCCTACCTGACCCTCGCCGGCTGGGTCGCCGCCAGCATGATCGGCGCCTGGGCGTCGCTGCGCACCCGCGACGCGTAGAGTCTCGTCGTGACCTCCCCGCGCAGCCGCAGCGACTCGATCCGTGAGGACGAGGAGCTGCGGCTGCCGCGTACGCCCGGGATGATCCGTCGCTTCTGGGCGCGGCATCCGATCGTCGCCGACGTGCTGATCGCCCTTCTCTGCCTGGCGCTCTCGCTGGTGCCGGCCGGCATGATCGCACCGTTCGCGCCCGGCGACACCTCCGCCCCGACAGCCGACGCGGCTCCTGCTCTGGTGTTCCAGTCGGTGTCGATCTCCATCGTCGTGATCGGCGCGTGCGCCCTGCTCGTTCGACGGCGGCAGTGGCCGGTCGCGGCATTCGTGGCCGCCGTCGCCGTCTCGGTGTCGTATCTGTTCGTGTCGGTGCCGACAGGCGGGCCTCTGCTGCTCGTCACCAGCTACTCGCTCGCCGTGTACCGTTCCTCGCGCGCCTGCTGGCGCGGCCTCGCCATCGCCATCGCCGCGCTGGCGATCATCGCATTCGCGCTGGAGCGCGGGGGCGTGATCACGTTCCAGACCGCGGCGAACGCGGTCATCGGCGAACTCATGCTCGGACTCATCGGAGCGCTCATCGGAGTGAACGTCGGCGGCCGCCGGCGTTACATCGAAGCCGTCATCGACCGCTCGCGCCAGCTTCTGGTGGAGCGGGATCAACAGGCGCAGCTGGCCGCCGCCGCCGAACGCGCCCGTATCGCCCGGGAGATGCACGACATCGTCTCGCATTCCCTCACCGTGATCGTCGCACTCTCCGAGGGCGCGGCCGCCACCCCCGACCATGAGCGCGCGCGCAGAGCTGCGACGGCTTCGGCGACGACGGCCAGAAGCGCACTCACCGAGATGCGCGCCATGCTCGGCGTGCTCCGCAGTGATGATTCCCCTCTCCCCCTGGCACCTTTGGAGCCGGTGCAGCCGCACGACACCGTCGCGAGCGCGCAGCGAGCCGGCTATCCGGTGACGCTGGCGGTGAGCGGGAAGGCAGACATTTCCCCTGCCGTCGCCCACGCGATCGCGAGGATCGTGCAGGAGGGCGTGACGAACGCCATGCGCCATGCGCCCGCCGCGACAGCGATCTCTGTGCGAGTCGACCACACACCGGACACCGTGATCATCGAGATCCTCAACGACGGTGTCGCCGGGACTGTCGGCACCGGCGGCTTCGGCCTGCGCGGTCTCGCCGAGCGCGCCGCCCACGTCCGGGGACGTCTGCACTCCGGACCGGCCGCGGGCGGACGGTGGTCTTTGCGGGCCGACCTTCCCAGCGGTGCCCATCCCGATGATGCCGGGCAACCGGTGAAGGAGACGAAATGACGGGGCCGATCCGAGTTCTGCTCGTCGACGACCAGGAACTCATCCGAGTGGGATTCCGTATGGTGCTGGAAGCCGAGCCTGACATCGTCGTGGTCGGGGAGGCCGGTGACGGCAACGCGGCCATCGCGGAGGCCGCGCTGCTGCAGCCGGATGTCGTGCTGATGGACATCCGGATGCCGGGGCTGGACGGAATCGCTGCGACCGAGGCGATCGTGCGAGAGCATCCGGCCAGCCGCGTGCTGGTGCTGACCACGTTCGACCTCGACGAGTACGCCTTCGGGGCGATCCACGCCGGAGCCAGCGGATTCCTCCTGAAGGATGCCCAGCGTCACGAACTGACCTCCGCTGTGCGCGCGGTGCACCGCGGCGACGCAGCCCTGTCGCCGCGGATCACACGCATGCTGCTGGAACACGTATCGCCGAGGCTGGGGACGGCAACGGCGACAGCAGACGTCGGCGACGATCCCGTCACCGAATCGCTCACCGAAAGGGAGCGGGAGGTGTTCCTGGCGATCGCACGCGGGATGACCAACGCCGAGATCGGCGAGACCCTCTACGTCAGCGAATCCACCGTGAAGACGCATGTCGGGCGGGTGCTGACCAAGCTCGGCGCGCGCGATCGCATCCACGCCGTCATCCTCGCCCACCGTCTGGGCTACGTCGGCGACGAGGCGATGCCGCCGTCCGAGTAGACCTCGACGGTGTTCGCCGCGCCCTACAGGCACTCGAGGGCCTTGCGGGCGTCCTCGATCGCGCGCTCGGCTGATGCGAGGCGCTCCTGCACGATCCCCTGTTGCTCTTCGGCGCGGGCCATCTCTGCTCCCGCGTTCTCGATCTGGGCGCGCACGCGTGCGAGTTCGGCCTCGAGCTCGGCCGCCCGTGCCGAAAGTTGCGCGGCGCGCCGCGCGGTGTCGCGGACGTCGCGGTCGGCCTTCCCCTGGTCGCGTTCGGCGCTGGCCAGTTCCCGCTCGGCCGTATGAACCGCCTGCTCGGCCTGCCTGCGTTCCCGACGCGCTCGAACCTCATCCACCGGCACCGGCGAAGCGGGAGGCGAGTCCGAGAGCCCCCCGGCGACCGAAGCGGCCAGATCGATGGGACTGGACGGCTCCAGTTCGCGGATGAGCCGACCGGATGCGGCGGCACGCGCCGCATCCGGATCGAAGAAGGCGGCGGTGATCGTCTGGCGGATGGCGTCCACTGTGCTGGCGGAGATCTGCGCTCCGCGCGTCGTGGCCAGTTCCGCCGCCCGCTCTGCGAGCCGCCCGGTGAGTGCGCGCCGTTGGCGCCCCAGCGCCGCCAGGGTGGGCGCATCGAGGTCCGCCTGCGCCTCTCGCAGCTCCTCTGCGAGTTGGAGGGCTTCGCCGAGTTCACTCGCACGCTCCTGTGCGAAGACGTTGACCGCCCAGGCGGCGATCGACGGCTTCCGGAGTGCGCGCACCTGGGTGGCGAGATCGTGATCGCCGATCTCTGCGGCACGAGAGTTCCGCGCCGTGGTGAAGTCGGCGGGCGGAGCGGAGTAGAGCTCGGCCGCGATCTCCGCGAGTGCTGCTCCGGTCTCGATCTCCATCGCTCCGCTCCTGCCACGAGAAGTCAGAGCCGACTACGGGATTCGAACCCGTGACATCCTGTTTACAAGACAGGTGCTCTACCAGCTGAGCTAAGTCGGCGAGCGGCGCGCTGGGCCGTTGCGTCACCGAGTCTACGACAAGCGACGCGGACCGAGCCGCCAGGGCCCGCGCGCTACGGCGCGGGGGTCTCCGTCGGGGCCGGGCTTCCCGTGGCGTTCGGCGCCGGTGTCGGCGTCGCGTAGTAGGCATCGCTGGCGACGGTGAGGATGAACTGCGAGAACTCGGCCGGATCCTTGAGGGCGCCGACATAGGCCTCACCGTTCGCGACGACCATCGGCGCCGAGGTGAGCACGAGATCGTCCGACCCGGCGAGGGGGCCTTCGAGCGCTCGAGCCGTCGCGTCCTTCGCCCAGGTCAGGAAGTCCTGCTGTTCGATGCAGGAGCGCACAGCCTTGGCGTTGTCGACTCCGACAGCGCCCGCGAGGTCGGCGAGCTCGACGTCGGAGAGCCCGTCGCTGTCCACTTCGGGCTGGTCGTTGAGCAGGTCGTGATTGAACGCGTAGAACTGCTCCGGCGAATGCGTGGCCACGCACGCCGCGGCGGCCGCAGCACGCAGGGAGTACTTCGTGCCGTTCGAGCTCGCGGTGAGCAGCGACACCGGGTGATAGGTCACCGTCACGGCGCCCTCCGAGATCCAGCTCGCCAGCTGGCGGGCGTTGGCGCGCTCGAACTCGCCCGCACCGGGCGAGAGGTAGTCGACGTAGATGTGGATGTCGACCTGTCCGGAGGTGGACGGCTCGGGCGTCGGGGTCGCGGTCTGCCCTGCCTCGTCCGGCGCGGGTGTCGGCGAGGCTGCCGCGTCCGATGCTCCGGCGGCGTTGATCTCGGTGACGGCGACGCCGTCGCCGTCCATGCCGGTCGGCGTCAGCTGCGGCTTGCTCACCGTGGAGTTCACGGCCATCGCGACAGCGGTTCCGATCGCACCGACGGCGACGAGCGCGACGGCACCGATGATGATCCGTCGCATCATGCGCGCCCTGCTCTGCTGCGCGTGCACTTGCTGTGCCTTCTCCCGCACGGCCTCGCGCGAGTTGCGCGGCGTGGGGACGTTCGGCGTTTCGTCGCTCGACATCGTTCCTCTTGAAGTCTCGTGGGGGCGGGACCCCGATCGCCGTACGGGGCGGCGATCGCCGCGCGTAGGCGGCCGGTTTCGATGTTAACCAGGCTGGCTGGGAAATACCCAGGTGCGCCGTTTCATGCCATACTGATCGCGACCCAAAGAAGGGTCCCGGTGGGTCACTCCACCGCTTCCATCACAACGGATCGTCCGGCACGTACCTGCCGGTGAGGAGAAACAATAATGGCATCTGTAACTTTCGACGACGCGACCCGCCTGTACCCCGGCGGCACCCGTCCCGCAGTCGACAAGCTGAACCTCGAGGTCGGAGACGGCGAGTTCCTCGTCCTGGTCGGCCCCTCCGGTTGCGGTAAGTCCACGTCGCTCCGCATGCTCGCGGGCCTTGAAGAGGTCAACGCGGGTCGCATCCTCATCGGCGACCGCGACGTCACCGACGTGCCGCCGAAGGACCGCGACATCGCGATGGTCTTCCAGAACTACGCGCTGTACCCGCACATGACGGTCGCCGAGAACATGGGCTTCGCGCTCAAGATCGCCGGCGTCAACAAGGACGAGCGGGCCACCCGCGTTCTCGAGGCGGCGAAGCTCCTCGACCTCGAGGACTACCTCACGCGCAAGCCGAAGGCGCTCTCCGGTGGTCAGCGTCAGCGCGTCGCCATGGGCCGTGCCATCGTCCGCCAGCCGCAGGTCTTCCTCATGGATGAGCCGCTGTCGAACCTCGACGCCAAGCTCCGCGTGCAGACCCGCACGCAGATCGCGTCGCTGCAGCGCCGCCTCGGCGTCACCACCGTCTACGTCACGCACGACCAGACCGAGGCGCTCACGATGGGTGACCGCATCGCGGTCCTCAAGGACGGTCTCCTCCAGCAGGTCGGCACGCCCCGTGACCTGTACGAGAAGCCGAACAACGTCTTCGTCGCCGGCTTCATCGGCTCGCCCGCGATGAACCTGTTCAGCGCCGACCTCGCCGAAGGCGGCGTCCGGTTCGGAACCGAGGTCGTTCCGCTCGAACGCGACACCGTCGGCCGTGCACACGGCAGCCAGGTCACCGTCGGCGTGCGTCCCGAGGACATCGTCGTCGGACCGGCAGACGGCAAGGGCCTGTCCGTCGTCGTCGATCTCGTCGAGGAGCTCGGCGCAGACGGCTACCTCTACGGACACACCGAGATCAACGGCAAGCGCGCCGACCTCGTCGCACGCGTCGACGGCCGCAGCCACCCGAACGCCGGCGAGACGGTCACGCTCGCGGCGTCCGCTGGTCACGTGCACGCGTTCGACATCGAGTCGGGCGAGCGCCTGAACGACAAGCCGGTCATCTCGTCGTCTTCGGCTTCCTGAGTTCCACACCCCTCGCGGCGCGGGCGACCCTCGGGTCGTCCGCGCCGCGTCGTTTCACCCCGGAGAGCACATGCAGGATGCACTGAGGATCACCGCCAGCACCGTCGACCCCGGACTGCTATCGCTGCCCTGGTCGATCACCTTGGCGAAATGGCCCTCGGAGCACATCGTTTCTCTCCCGAAGGGTCTCTCGCGTCATCTGGTGCGCTTCGCGGATCTGTCCGGGCGGGTCATCGCCGTCAAGGAGACGACGACGGAGATGGCGCAGCGCGAGTACGACATGCTCGGCAATCTCGGACGCCTCGACGTGCCGTGCGTGAGTCGCGTCGCGGTGATCGCCGGGCGGACGGATACGGCGGGCGAACCTCTCCCCGCGGCCCTGGTCACCTCGCATCTCCGTTTCTCGATGCCGTACCGTGCGCTGTTCACCCGCGTGCTCCGCCCAGACACCGCCACCCGCCTCGTCGATGCCCTCGCGCTGCTCCTGGTCCGGCTGCACAACGTCGGCTTCTACTGGGGAGACGTCTCGCTGTCGAACACCCTGTTCCGACGCGACGCGGGCGCATTCGCCGCCTACCTGGTCGATGCCGAGACCGGAGAGCTGCACGAGGAAGGTCTCACCGACGGGCAGCGCGCGTACGATCTGGACATCGCCAGGACGAACATCGCCGGCGAGATCATGGACCTGGCTGCCGGCGGCCGTCTCGAGCACGGCGTGGATGCCGTCGCGATCGCCGACGGTCTCGTGTCGTCGTACCGCTCGCTCTGGGCGGCACTCACCGCCGGTGAGTCGTTCGCCGCCGCCGAGACATGGCGGATCACCGAGCGGGTGGAGCGTCTCAACGCTCTCGGTTTCGACATCGACGAGATGTCGATGTCGACGACTGCGGATGGCACTCTCGTCGAGATCCAGCCGAAGGTGGTAGATGCCGGGCACCACCAGCGCCGCTTGATCCGGCTCACCGGACTCGACGTCGAGGAGAACCAGGCCCGTCGACTGCTGAACGATCTGGACGAGTTCCGTGCCCGCTCGACCAAGCAGTGGGTGGACGAGGAGATGTACGCGCACGAGTGGCTGACGCGCGTGTTCGAGCCGGTCGTGCGCGCGATCCCGTACGAGCTACGGGCGAAGCTGGAGCCGGCCGAGGTGTTTCACCAGGTGCTGGAGCACCGGTGGTACCTCTCCCAGGCGCAGGGCCGCGCCGTGCCCCTGGCCGAAGTGCTGACGAGCTACATCAACGATGTGCTGCGGCACCGTCGCGACGAGGCCACGATCATGGGCCCGCCGACCGAGACCATGAGCCTCCCGGTCATCACCGGTGCGACGCCGGTGTCCGGCGACGATGAGGACGACGTCGACTGGCGCGATCTCGTCTAGTAGCCGACGGTGAACCGCCCGCGGCGGTGCTTCGGCTGCTCGACCTCATCGACGACCGCGATCGCGAAGTCCGCTCCCGAGATGAACGACTGGCCCTCGGCGTCGCGGACGATCACGTCGCCACCGTCGCGGTAGCGCCCGGTTCGCTCACCCTCGGCCCACGGTCCGAACACCTCGGCCGGATGGATGAAGAACCAGTCCAGCCCGGCATCCGCGCCTTCCAGCAGTGCGAGCGAGTCGATGCCCACCTGAGCCTCGTGCTTGTACTCCTCGGGGAAACCCTGGTCGAAGAGCCGAGGGCCGCCAGGCGCGACAAGGCTGCCACCGGCCCCGCCGACCACACCGAGCCGGGTGGCTGTGCCGGTGAACCTCGTGATCAGGCTGGAGACCACACCGAGCATCTCGTGCTCCATGTCACCGCGCGGCGAGAGAGACGAGACGACCGCATCTGCCCCGTCGAAGACGTCGCCGAGCGAGGCGAGATCGAGTACGGATCCCTGAACGCTCAGGGCGCCGTCGACCGGGTCCGACGGCGTCGACCGGGAGACCGAGATCACCTCATGCCCTCGACTCACCGCCTCGGAGACGATGTGGCGGCCGGCGTAGCCGGTTCCTCCGAGGACGACGATGCGAGCCATGCGGTTTCCTTTCGGGAGGGTGTGCTTCTAGCGGGCGGCGCGGATCGTGGCGACCTGGTAGAGCGCGACAGAGGTCGCGATACCGGCGTTCAGCGATTCGGTCGCCGCGTTGATCGGGATCGAGACGATCTGGTCGCAGGTCTCGGTGACCAGGCGCGAGAGGCCCTTGCCCTCGGAACCGACGACGATCACGACGGGCCGGTCGGCGAGCTCAAGATCCGGGAGCGAGACGTCGCCGTCGCCGTCGAGGCCGAGCACGAAGACGCCCTGCTTCTTGAACTCCTTGAGCTGGGTCGTCAGGTTCGTCGCGAGCGCGACCGGAATACGTGCTGCCGCTCCGGCGCTCGTCTTCCAGGCTGCCGAGTTGACGCCGGCCGAGCGACGCTGCGGGAGGATGATCCCCTGGCTGCCGAAAGCAGCGGCCGAGCGGATGATCGCGCCCAGGTTGCGCGGGTCGGTGACCCCGTCCAGTGCGACGAACAGCGGCACCTGGCCGCGGCTGATGACCTTCTCGAGCAGGTCCTGCGGGTGCGCGTACTCATACGGCGGAACCTTCAGGGCGACGCCCTGGTGCACACCGTCGAAGCCGGCCATCCGGTCGAGTTCCTGTCGGGTGACCTCGAGCACCGGGATGTTGCGGTTCGTGGCGATCGACAGCATCTCCTTGACGCGGTCGTCCATCTCCACGCGCTGCGCGATGTAGAACGCCGTCGCCGGGATCTTCGCGCGGAGCGCCTCGAGCACAGAATTGCGCCCGGTGACCGTCTCGGTGTCGGAGGTGTTGTCCTTCGCACGAGCGGAGCGGTTCGGGCTGCCGCCGGATGACGAACGTGCGCCCGGCTTGCCCTTGCCACCCGAGGCCGCGAAACGCTCGGCCGCAGCCTTGCGCTTCCCCGCGGGGTGCCAAGCGCGGTCCTCCGCCTTCGGAGTCGGTCCGCGCCCTTCGAGCGCCTTGCGGCCGAGGCCACCGGTGCCCTTCAGCGGGCCCTTCTTCTTGCCGTTGCTTGCGCCGGGGCGCTGAGGCTTAACCATCGATACTCCAATGTGTTCCGTCCGGGCCGTCTTCGAGCGTGATGCCCGCAGCCGCGATCGCGTCGCGGATGCGGTCAGCCGCAGCCCAGTCCTTGTCTGCGCGTGCCTGTGCACGCTGGGTGATCATCGTCTGCACGAGGGTGTCGAGCGCGGAGGCGGATGGTCCGCCGTCCGTCGTTCGCCACTCTCGCGACAGCGGATTGATTCCGAGGATGTTCGTCATCTGAGTGACGTCCATCACATCCTGACTCGCTGCGGCGTGCTCCCCCGCGTCGAGGAGAGCATTGCCGGAGCGGATGCTGTTGTGGATCGCCGCCAGAGCGCGAGGAACGGAGAGATCGTCATCCATCGCCTCGACGAACTCGTTCGGAAGACCTTCCTTGGCCTCGCCCCAGCCCGGCTTCGCCATTCGCGTTCCCCGCTCGAGGAACGCGCGGATGCGCCCGATCGCCGCCTCCGCCTCTGCCCACGACGAATCCGACAGGTCGATGTTCGATCGGTAGTGCGCAGCGGCCAGTGCGTAACGCACCACGAGCGGGTCGTGCGCGGTCAGCACGTCGGCGGCGAGCGTGAAGTTGCCGAGCGACTTCGACATCTTCTGACCGTTGACGTTGACCAGGCCGTTGTGCACCCAGTACCGCGCGAATCCGTCGCCGGCAGCCGTCGACTGGGCCAGCTCGTTCTCGTGGTGCGGGAAGCGCAGATCGAGGCCACCGCCGTGGATGTCGAACTCCGCGCCGAGATAGCGCTTCGCCATGGCCGAGCACTCGATGTGCCAGCCGGGCCGCCCAGCGCCCCAGGGCGATGCCCAGGTCGCATCTGCCGGCTCGTCCGATTTCGCACCCTTCCAGAGGGCGAAGTCCTGCGGGTTGCGTTTTCCGCGCGGGTCCGCGTCCTGCGCGGCTTCCATCGCGTCGACCGACTGGTTGGTGAGCGAGCCGTAGTCGGCCCAGGAACGCACGTCGAAGTAGACGTCCCCCGAACCATCGGATGCAGGGTACGCGTGACCGCGCTCGATGAGCGCCGCGATGATGTCCTGCATCTGCGGGACGGATGCTGTCGCCCTCGGCTCATAGGTGGGCGCGAGGATGCCGACTGCGGCATATGCGGCGGTGAATTCCCGCTCGAACCGGAAGGCGAGCGCCCACCACGGTTCGGCGTCCGTGTGATTCGCCAGCACCTTGTCGTCGATGTCGGTGACGTTGCGCACGAAGGTCACACGACCGTGACGGCGCTCGAGCCAGCGGCGCAGCAGATCGAAACTCAGCGCAGCGCGGACGTGCCCGATGTGCGGGCCGGACTGCACCGTCGGACCACAGACGTACATCGTGACGTTTCCGGCGTCGAGCGGCACGAAGTCGCGCAGCTGCTGTGCGCGGGTGTCGTAGAGGCGGAGAGTCACCGCTCAAGCCTACTCGGCCCGCTCGCTCGTCCCCTGAGTGTGTCCCGCGCCCTTCAGCGCGGCGGTGATACCGGCCGCGGTGACCGCTCGTAGGTGACGACGTTCACCCTGCCGCGGAAGGCGGTGCGTCGTTCGACTTCGGCGTACCGACCGCCCTGATCGACCAGTTCCAGCACTCGCTGGTAATCCTGCATTCGCGGGTTGAACTCCTGAATCAGCGAACCGTCGAGCGCCAGCAGCCGGATGGTGCCCACCCGCGGGGTGTTCACCGTGTACCGCGCGATGTCGCCGTTGCGCAGATGCCTCTCCGCACTCCCGATCCGCACCGTGAGAGTGTCGGCATCGCGACGCAGGTGCACGCGCTGCATCGACACCGCGGCGAGCGCGATGAGCGGGATGAAGACGACCGCTCCGACGAGCATCCCGGTGCCCTTCGCACCACCTGCGGCCATGTCGTTGACGATCTCGGCGAGCGCATCGAAGTTGATGATCATCAGCGTGAGCACCACGACCAGGTACGCCAGGCCGAGCACCAGGATGAGGGTGCGGCGCGGCTGTCGGAAGGAGAGCTCGTTCATCGGGACTCCTCGGCCGGGTACACCATCGCGATGGCTGTCACGGAGATGCCCTCGCCTCGCCCAGGGAATCCCAGCCCGTCGGTCGTCGTCGCGGTCACCGACACCGGCACTCCGCCGAGCGCGGCAGAGAGCACCTGTTCCGCTTCCGATCGACGAGCACTGAATCGCGGGCGGTTGCCCTGGAACTGCGCGGAGACGTTCCCGATCGTGAACCCCGCGTCCGCCAGCAGGTCCCGGGTGCGGGCTAGGAAGACCTCCGCGTGCGCGCCCGCGTACTCGGGGTGGGCCGTGCCGAAATGCTCTCCGATGTCGCCGAGTCCCGCCGCCCCCAACAGGGCGTCGACAATCGCGTGGGCGACCGCATCTCCGTCGGAGTGTCCGGACAGCGGCTGCTCCCCCGGCCACTCGAGACCGGCGAGCCAGAGATTCCCCTCGCCTCCGAATGCGTGCACGTCGGTGCCGATGCCGACGCGCGGGATCGCGGCGGCGGGGGCCGGAGCCGCGGACAGCAGCTGCCGAGCGCGCACCAGATCGGCAGGGGTGGTGATCTTGAACGCGCGCGCCGCCCCGTCGATGTGTCGGACCGCATGGCCCGCTGCGGCGAACAGCGCTGCATCATCGGTGTACTCCGCGCCCGAGGCGAGAGCCGCCGCGTAGGCGGATTCGAGGTGTCCGCGCGGGAACCCCTGCGGCGTCTGCGCCGCGGCGAGCTCCGACCTGTCCACGGCACCGACGACCGCGCCGCCGTCGACCTTCTTGAGGGTGTCCACCACCGGCAGCGTGGGAATGACTCCCGTGTCGTCCGTCACGGCGGCGGCGACGGCGTCGATGAGCGACGACGGCGTCAACGCTCGCGCCGCATCATGCACGAGCACGGTCGTCACGTCGCCCCAGAGCGCGGCGAGCCCCGCCGCTACCGACTCCTGACGCGTGCCACCGCCCGTGACGACACGGCCGAGATCGCTCCTCCCGCCCGCGGCGGCGAGCAGTTCGGTCTCGGCATCCCCCTCGAATCCGGCGGGGGCGACGACGATCACCTGTGCGGGTGCGGCCGCGAAGACGCCGTCGAGCGCATGCCGGAGGATCGGGCGGCTGTCGATGCCGACGAAAGCCTTGGGTGCCCCCGCATCGAGGCGGGTGCCGGAGCCGGCCGCGACGACGATGATGGCCACGTGGGGCACGGGAAGCAGAGTCACACGCACACGTTACCGGCGACGACCGGAAACGACGAAGAGGGCGGATGCCGAAGCATCCGCCCTCTTCATGAAAAGTCCCGGTCGTTACGAGGCGAGAACCTCGTCGAGCACGGCACCAGCCCTGTCTTCGTCGACCTTCTCGGCGAGTGCGAGCTCGGAGATGAGGATCTGGCGAGCCTTCGCCAGCATCCGCTTCTCGCCCGCGGACAGGCCACGGTCCTGATCGCGACGCCACAGGTCGCGCACGACCTCGCTGACCTTGATCACGTCGCCGGAGGCGAGTTTCTCAAGATTCGCCTTGTAACGGCGCGACCAGTTCGTCGGCTCCTCGGTGAACGGGGCACGCAGCACCTCGAACACATGGTCGAGGCCCTCCTTGCCGATCACATCGCGGACGCCGACGAGGTCGACGTTCTCCGCCGGCACCTCGATGATCAGGTCGCCCTGCGTGACGTTGAGCTTCAGATACTTCTTCGTCTCGCCCTTGATGATGCGATCTTTGACCTCGATGATGGTCGCGGCCCCATGGTGCGGATAGACGACTGTTTCGCCAACCTCAAAAAGCATAAAAACGTGTCCTTTCGGCAACCTCAAGGATACCACAGGGGATATGCGCTAAGGTTCGCGCCTCATCGTCTCCGATCCCCCGCGCGCATACCCATAGAATGGATCACGGACACCCCGCCGGACCTCAGGAGGACCCGTGAAATCGCGCCTTGTCGCCGCTGCTGCTGTCAGCGCCCTCGTTCTTCTCGGCGCAACGGGGTGCACCTTCCTCACGCCTCAGGCGACGACGATCGAGTATCCCTCGTCCGACGGCGTGAACGTCTCCGACGCCGACGGCCCTCTCGTCGTCCGCAACGCCTTCATCGTCGCCACCGAGGACGGCTCCATCGGCAACCTCGTCGGTGCGATCGTGAACCCCACCGAAGAGCGCGCCACGATGACGATCACACTCGCGGGCATCGCCCCGTTCGTGGTCACCGTCTCGGCCGGCGAGACGATCAGCCTCGGCGCCGACGCTGAGCCGCTGCGCATCATCGACCTCGACAGCATGCCCGGCTCCACGGTCGAGATCCACTTCCAGTCCGGAGATTCCACCGGCACGAAGGCCGAGATCCCCGTGCTGGACGGATCCCTCCCCTACTACGCAGACCTGGTGCCTTCCGAGGCGAAGCCGGTATCCGTGCCGGAGAGCACCCCCGTACCGGTGCCGACCGACACCGCGACGTCCGCTCCTTCGAACTGACCTTCCAGAACGAAAGAAGAGGCCGGTCACCCCACGGGGTGACCGGCCTCTTCTCGTCTGAGCGGGCGCGGAGCGCGCCCGCGAGGGCTGGCCCTCAGCCCTCGAAGCGGTATCCGAGCCCGCGAACCGTGACCAGCATCACCGGCTCGCCAGGGTTGACCTCGATGCGCGAACGGATGCGCTTGATGTGCACGTCGAGCGTCTTCGTATCGCCGAAGTAGTCGCTCCCCCACACGCGATCGATCAGCTGACCGCGCGTGAGCACCCGCCCGGAATTGCGCATCAGGACCTCGAGCAGTTCGAATTCCTTGAGCGGCATGTTGATCAGGTCGCCCGCAACCGTGACCGTGTGGCGGTCGATGTCGAGAGACACGCGCCCGCCGTCCAGCACACGCTCATCGAGCTCGCTCTCGGCCTGCACGACTCTGCGCAGCACCGCGCGCATTCGCGCGAGCAACTCGCGCGAGGAGTACGGCTTCGTGATGTAGTCGTCGGCGCCGAGTTCGAGCCCGACCACGATGTCGACCTCGGAGTCCTTGGCCGTGAGCATGATGATCGGCACGGCCGAGGTCGAGCGAATCTGACGGCACACCTCGGTTCCCGGCATCCCCGGGAGCATCAGATCGAGAAGCACGATGTCCGCGCCGCGCTCACGGAAGGCGGTGAGGGCTCCGGGACCGTCCTCCGAGATCTCGACCTCGTAACCCTCGCGACGCAGCAGATAGGCGAGCGGGTCGGCGAGATCGGGCTCGTCCTCGACGAGAAGGATGCGGGTCATATGAGTTCTCCGTTTCGGGTGCGCGCGGATACGGCAGCTTTGGCGGCCTTCGCCGCTTTGCGTGCCTGCTTCTTCTCGCGCTTCTTGCGCTTCTGGTCCAGGTCGACGAACTCCGGCGCATCGATGCGCGGCAGCCGGATGGTGAAGGTGGAGCCGCGTCCCGGCCGCGACCACAGGAGCACCTCGCCGCCGTGGCGCTGCGTCGCGTGCTTGACGATCGACAGGCCGAGGCCGGTGCCGCCGGTGCGGCGGGAGCGGGCCTCGTCGGCGCGGTAGAAGCGCTCGAAGATCCGCTCGCGATCGGTCTCCGAGATGCCGATGCCCTGATCCGCGACGGCGATCTCCACGATGTCGCCGTCGGCCTTGACCCCGACGCCGACGCGCGAGCCGCGAGGCGAGTAGACGATGGCGTTGGCGATGAGGTTACCGACCGCTTCGATGAGGATCTGCGCATCACCGCGCACCCACACACCGCGGTCGCCGCCACGGGTGAGCTCGACGCCCGCGGAATCCGCCTGCACGCCGTTCGCTTCGATCGAGGCGGTGATCACCTCGTCGATCGCGACCGGATTCACCTCTGCGAGGCCGTCTGCCGCCTGCAAGCGGGAGAGGCTCATGATGCGGCCGGTGAGCTGACCGAGCCTGGTCGCCTCGGCGAGGATCCGCGCAGCGAAGATCCGCACCTGGGCGGGATCGTCTGCCGCGGACTCGATCGCCTCGGCGAGGAGACTGACAGCACCGACCGGCGTCTTCAGCTCATGACTGGTGTTGGCCACGAAGTCGGTACGCATCTGATCGAGGCGCTCCTGCTCCGTGACGTCGCGGATGATCAGCAGCATCAATCGTGAGCCGAGCACGCTCGCCCTGGCTGAGACAAGGCGGGGATCGAGACTGAGTCCGCCGCGGGTGATCCGCATCGTCTCGGTATCGGTTCCCCCCGTCGACCGCACACTGCGCACCAGTTGACGCAGCTCCTGATTCTCCAGATTCGCACCGACGTCGATTCCGAAGCGGGTCGCGGCATGCGACCGCGCGAGCACGAGCCCCGACGTGTCGACGACGCAGGCGGCGTCATCCATGCTGCGCAGCACGTCCGCGACACCGTCGGGGACGACGACCGAGGTCTCTTCCTCGGCGCGAGCTCGGGCACGGTACGCCCACACCACGATCATCGACAGGCCGACACCGATGACCAGGCCGATGGCCAGTGCGATCAGGGCGATCTGCGGCGTGCTCATGGCTCAAGCGTAGAGTGTGTTCACCGGGCCGCTGACGGGTTTCCTGGCCATCCACGCGGTCAGCGAAGTACTGTTCATATGCTGGGCACCGTTCGTTAACCTTCGAGGCACAGAATCGCTTCGGGCCTGTGCGGCAGCTCAGCCCAACCTCTCGGCCGGATGACGCCCGTCGAGACATGAATGAAAGGTTGCGCCGCCATGCGCGAAGTCTTCCACCAGTCCCTCGAGGATCTGCAGTCCAAGCTCGTAGAGATCGCTGACCTCGTCACGGTGTCGATCGACAAGGCGACGCGTGCGTTCGCGACGAGCGATGTGGCGTTGGCCGAAGAGGTCATCGCCGACGACGCCAACATCGACGCCCTCGCCATCACCCTCGACGAGCAGGCCATCGAGATCCTCGCCCGTCAGCAGCCGGTCGCGCGCGATCTGCGCATCGTGGTGACGGCACTCCGGGTGAGCGCCTCGCTGGAGCGCATGGGCGACATGTCCGAGCACATCGCGCAGCTCGCCCGACTGCGCTTCCCCGAGCGCGCCATCCCGAAGGGCCTCAAGGGCACTTTCGTGAAGATGGGCGAGCTGGACGTCGAGATCTCCCGCACCCTGTCCGAACTGCTGCGCACGCAGGACCTCCGTTACGCCGACATCATCCGCAACGCGGACGACGATGTCGACGAGTTGCACGCCACCGTGTTCGAGAAGGTCCTCAGCGACAACTGGAAGGGCGAGGCGACGGCGACGGTCGACGCGACGCTCGCCAGCCGCTACCACGAGCGCTTCGCCGATCACGCGGTCGCCGTCGCGAAGAAGGTCGTCTACCTCGCGACCGGCGACTGGCAGGTCGACGAGCAAGACATCCCCCTCGCCGTCGAGCAGCAGGTGCAGGGACACGCGTAGCCACCCGTTCGGGGCGGCTACGCGCTCGTCACCGCTCTCGCCGATCCCCCGTCGGGGACGACCTCGCGTCGTCCCCGACGGGGGATTTCGGCTCGCGACCGAAGTCTGTCGCCAACCACTGCTCCACTGACTCCTCGGGGAACGCCCGCTCCGCCGCACGCTCGGACCCACTCTCGGCGTCACGGATGCGATCGAGTCGGAACAATCGCCAGGCATCCCGATCCACGTCAAAACCGACGAGGTACCAGCGATTGCCCCGCAGGACGTGCCGGTACGGCTCCACCTGCCTCAGCGACGCACGCTCGCGGCTGTCCCTGTAGGCGAACCGCACCCGCGTCGCGTTCGCGACAGCATCGGCGAGCACCCCCATCGTGGCCATGTCGATCGCCGGACGATCCGCGTGCAGCACCTGGGTCGACAGGGACACGGCGCGCGCCCGTCGCGCCAGCCGCGGCGGCAGCAACGACGTCAGCTTGGCGGCCGCAGATGCGGCGGCTTCATCGGCGGGTTCCCACGCGGCGAGCATCCCGAGTCCGACCGCGACTGCGGCGATCTCATCCTCGCTGAGCAGCAGCGGCGGGATCTTCACGCTCGGGCGCAGCCGATAACTCGCGCCAGGACCTGTCCGGGCGCTCACGTCATATCCGAGGTCGCGCAATCGCCTGGCATCACGCCGCACCGTGCGTTCGCTCACCTCGAGTCGTCGAGCGAGCATGTCGACGGGCAGCTCGCCTCCTCCTTGCAAGAGCGAGAGCAACTGCAGTGCGCGTTCCGTCGGCGTCGCCATCCGTCCAGCCTCGCACACAGATACGGACAGGATCAGGCCTTAACTGCTCGTATCGTGAGGGACCACGGACGAAAGGAGCGATCATGCGCATCGCAATCACCACCCCCAACGGCCACGTCGGACACCACCTCGCACGCGCCCTCGTCAGGGCGGGAGTGCGGCCCCTCCTCGTCATGCGCGACAGGAGTCGAATGGACGACGAGCTGCGGGAGGTCGCTGACGTCGCCGAAGCCGACTCCCTGAACGCCGGGGAGGTCGTTGACGTGACTCGCGGCGTTGACGCCCTGTACTGGGTCGACCCGCCGTCGATGAACGACGACCCGCTCGCGGACTACGCGAGGGCGACCGAGGCTGTGACGGCCGCGGTCACCGCCAACGGCATAGGTCGGGTCGTCTTCCAGAGCAGCGTCGGAGCCGAGAAGCGCCACGGCGCCGGCGAGATCGACGGGCTCGCCGCGACGGAGATGGCCCTGGATGAGCTCGACATCTACGTCACGCACCTGCGCTGCGGATATTTCTTCACGAACCTGGTCATGCAGCTCGACGCGATCCGGTCTGGAAGGATTCCGGTGCTGCTGCCGCCAGACTCCCGGATGAGCTGGGTGGCCCCGCGAGACATCGCGGACGTGGCCGCCGGCCTGCTCCTGAGCACGTCATGGTCCGGACGCCGGGTGCAGGCCGTCCACGGACCTGCGGATCTCAGTTGGAACGATGTCGCCGCGATCTTGGCGACGGAACGAGGAACTCCCGTGAAGGCCGAGCAGATCGCGGACGATGAGATGCGACGCATCTACCTGTCTGCGGGCATCTCGCAGTCCGCAGCGGAAGCACTGCTCGGCATGTCAACGGGACTGCGCGACGGTTTCACACCGGAACAGGCTCGCACGGTCGTGTCGACCACGCCCACCACTCTGAGATCGTGGGTCAGCGAAGAACTGACCCACGATCTCTGATGGCTACTTCTTGCCCTGCGCAGCGACCGCTGCGGCGCCGGCTGCGGCGGCCTCGGGGTCGAGGTAGCGGCCGGGTCCGGTGGGGACGTTGTTCTCGTCGAGCTCATACACCAGCGGGATGCCCGTGGGGATGTTGAGCTCGGCGATGTCGTCATCGCTGATGCCCTCGAGGTGCTTGACGAGACCGCGCAGCGAGTTGCCGTGTGCCGTGACGAGCACGGTCTTGCCCGCCTCAAGGTCGGGAACGATGGCGCTCTCCCAATAGGGCAGCATCCGATCGATGACCAGCTTGAGCGACTCGGTGCGCGGCACCTCGCCGTCGATGCCGTCGTAACGCGGGTCGTTCACCTGGCTGAACTCGCTGTCGTCGTCGAGCAGGGGCGGCGGCACATCGAAGGAACGACGCCACAGCTGGAACTGCTCCGGGCCGAATTCCGCGAGCGTCTGGGCCTTGTCCTTGCCCTGCAGCGCGCCGTAGTGACGCTCGTTGAGTCGCCAGGAGCGGGTGACCGGAATCCACAGGCGATCGGCCGCATCGAGCGCGATGTTCGCGGTCTGGATCGCGCGGCTGAGCAGTGAGGTGTGCAGGACGTCCGGGAGGATGCCGGCTTCGGCGAGCAGCTCGCCGCCGCGCTGAGCCTCTGCCTTGCCCTGCTCGTTCAGGCGGACATCCACCCAACCGGTGAAGAGATTCAGTTCGTTCCACTCGCTCCGGCCGTGGCGGAGCAGGATCAGGGTGCGCGTCGCAGTCATGCGGCCAGTTTATCGGGGAGGTCGTCGACCACGCCCGCGGGCTGGAAGGATTGACTCATGGCGTCATCTCCACTCGGCCGGCCGACTCGGGGCACCACCGGGACGAACCGTCTCCGCCGGAGCGATCGCTGGATCGCCGTGAGCAGCGCGTTCCGCTCCTCTCCCGATCCGCTCATCGTCGATCTCGGCTACGGGGCGAGCGGCGTGACGGCGTTCGAACTCGCCGCGCGACTGCGGCAGGTGCGACCCGACGCGGAAGTGATCGGCCTGGAGATCGATCCTGTGCGCGTCGCCACGGCTCGCGAGCAGCTCGAGGAGGTGCGCGCCGGCCGCACGCCGTTCCCGCCGGATATCCGCGTCTCCTTCGCCAGGGGCGGGTTCGAGGTGCCGCTCCCCGACGGCAGACGTGCCGCCGTCATCCGCGCGATGAACGTGCTCCGCCAGTACGACGAGGCGGATGTCGCTGCGGCCTGGCGCGCGATGGCCGCGAGACTGGCCCCCGACGGGCTGCTCGTGGAGGGCACGTGCGACGAGATCGGCCGGGTCTCCAGTTGGGTCGACGTGACCCCGGACGGGCAGCCGGCGCGCTTCACGATCTCCCTGCGCCTGGCAGAGCTGGAACAGCCGAGCATCGTGGCCGAGCGTCTGCCGAAGGCCCTGATCCATCACAACGTCCCCGGTGAACGCATCCACGCTCTGCTCACCGACCTCGACCGCGAGTGGGCCAGAGCCGCTTCGCTGTCGACATTCAGCGCGACCCAGCGCTTCCTCGCCACGGTGGCGGCACTGCGCGATCTGGGCTGGCCGGTACGCGGCGGCCGCACCCGCTGGCGCCTGGGCGAGCTCACGCTGCCGTGGGACGCGGTGGCTCCGCTGTAGAAGGCTCAGCCGTCCCGGGGATCCGGTGCCGTCGGTCGGCGGGAGAGGCGCGTGAGTCGCGGGATATCGGCCGTCGCACCAGCATCCGCCGGAACGATCACCTGCTGCGCCGCCGCGATGTCGACCCCGTCCGCGCGGACGACGAGGTCGCCGATCGGAGTGCGCCGAGAGAGGATGGCGAGCGCGATCGGTCCTTCCTCATGGTGACGAACGGCGGAGGTGATGTGACCGACCTCGTCATCGCCCGCGAACACCGGCGCTCCGGATGCCGGAAGCACGTCGTCACTGCCATCGAGATGCAGAGCCGCCAGCCGGCGCGGCGGGTGACCGAGGTTGTGCACCTTGGCGACCGTCTCCTGGCCGCGGTAGCAGCCCTTGCTGAGATGCACCGCACTGCGGATCCAGTCCAACTCGTGCGGCAGGGAGCGCTCATCGACTTCAGCCGCCCAGCGCGGTCGCCAGGCCGCTACCCGCAAGGCCTCCGCAGCGAGGAGGCCGGCGACCTCATCATGAGCGAGCGCGGCGGCGAGGGCCTCGGCCGGTGCCGCCTCGAGGATCGCCACTCGCCAGGCCAGGCCGGCTCCGGGGTGATCTGCGATCTCGGCGTACTGGTGCCCGCCGGCGCGCACCTGCTGCCAGGGGTCGGCCCACACCAGGGCGGTGCCGTTCGGCGTGAAGGCCGCGGCCGTCGCCGTCGCGGCCGCCGTGCCGCCGTCGACGAAACCGAGAAGCGCGAGATCCGGCCGGACCGCCACGGTGACCTGCGTGCGGAAGACCATGCGGGACAGCCAGGCGCCGAGCGGTTCCGCATCAGCGGCGTCGGCGATCAGCCAGGCCGTGGTCCCGTCGTCGAGTACACCGGCGGCGTGCTCCACTCGGCCCTGGGGGTCGAGGACGAGCAGTTCCGTGCTCTCGCCCGGCGCCAAGCGCGCGACCGACTGGGAGGTGATCGAATCCAGCCAGCTCAGGCGTTCCGGACCGGTGACCTCGACGATCATGCGGTCATCGAGCGGTGCGATCGCCGTGCCGGCGATGAGCCGGCGCTGCTCCCGGATCGGATCGCCGAAGTGCGCGAAACCTCGGTCGCCGGCGACGGCTCCCTCGATCTCCGCGAAGCCGGCCACGTCAGACCTTGGCCAGTCGGGCGGACGCATGCGAGCTGAGGGACGTGCCGAGCGCGGCGATGTCCCATGCCCACAGCAGGTGCCCGTCGACGAGCCCGTACATGCGCGTCGCCGCACCGTACTCCTTGGCTCCGGCACCGCGGACGATCGCGTCGGATGCGATATCGATGCGCGGCCCGCTGATCTCGCCGAGGTACAGCTCCAGCGTCCCGTCGGCATGCGCGAGCGACACTTCGATCGGGAAGCCGCCCCCAGCGCCACGCAGCTCTTCCACGTCGTCGACAGTGCGGACGACGGCAGGCTCGAGCGGAGGCAGCAACGCCGGTCCCGCGTCGGCATCCGTCGCTGCGCGCGACAGCCGCCAGAACCCGACCTCCGCAATCAGCTGGACCGGATCGGAATCATCGTCAGCGGTGAAGGTGGCCGTACCGGAGTAGTTCAGAAACGGGCCGCCGTCATGGCTGAAGCTCACGCGGTGCGCGAATTCGCCCTGCAGGCGACGCTCGCCGATCGTGTAGTCGATGACGCCGGTGCCCTCCCAGACGCCGATCAGCCAAGAAAGAGGCACGATGTCGGCCGGAAGGTCGGTGGGCAGTTCGAGCACGATCAGCTCAGCGCTGGCCGCGGAAGAGGTTCAGCAGCACGACGCCAGAGACGAAGGCGATCGCGAGGCTCGCCAGGCCCAGCAGGCCGATGAAGAAGAGTTCGAGCGCCAGGAGATCCATGTCTCCCACATTACCCCCACCTGGTCAGGAGGGGATGAGCGCAGCGAGACCGAAGCCGACCGAGATCAGCCCCATGATCAGCAGGGCACCTGTAGCGCTGCCCGCGACCCGGAAGATGAACCCTTGCGTGCGGCCGTACCAGAGCTGCACGGCGAAGGAGAGCAGTACGACACCGCCGAAGGCCACGAGCATCCACGGCACCCGCCATTCCTCCGGCACGAAGATGCCGATGGCGATGCTCGCGAGGAAAGCTGCAGCCCACACGCCGAAGACCGCGATGAACGGGTTACGGGGGGCGAGTGCCGGTTCGGACATGGCTCCATTGTTGCGCATCCGGTGCCGGTATCATGGCCCCACGGCGTCGACCGTCGTCTCGGAAGGATAGTGCGTGGCCCTGCTGCTGGTTCTGACCAACGCTCCGGTTTCGGAGGAGGTCCTTCCCGCGCTCGAACTGCTCAGCCATCGAGTGCGCCAGATCCCTGCGGAGCCCGCACGGCTGATCAACGCGCCCGAATATGACATCGTCATCGTCGACGGCAGGCAGGACCTCGCCGCGGCGAAGTCGCTGTGCCGTCTGCTGCGCGCCACCGGGCAGGACTCGCCGCTGCTGCTCGTCGTGACCGAGGGCGGCATGAGCGCCGTCTCCGGCGAATGGGGCATCGACGACGTGCTGCTCTCGACCGCCGGTCCTGCGGAGGCCGATGCCCGCATCCGCCTGGCTCTGGCGCGACGCGACGATGCCGCCGCTCCCACCCGCGTGCAGGCGTCCGGCATCACCATCGACGAGCAGTCGTACTCGGCGAAACTGCACGGCAAACCCCTGGACCTCACCTACAAGGAGTTCCAGCTGCTGCACTTCCTGGCCACCCATCCGTCACGGGTGTTCACCAGGGAGCAGTTGCTCAGCGAGGTTTGGGGATACGACTACTTCGGAGGCACCCGCACTGTCGATGTGCATGTGCGGCGCCTGCGCGCGAAACTCGGCGACCAGGAGCAGATCATCGGCACCGTCCGCAATGTCGGCTACCGGTTCAATGTGTACGACGACGAGTCCATCGCCGCAGCACGGTGACGAAGCATCCGCGTTCACACGCGCGTCACCTCACGGTGCTTAGATGTACCCCATGATCGATCCCGCACTCGCCGATGCCGGCCTCGGCGACGCAGAAGACGACGACTTCGACGCCGTCGAGTCCCCGGATGCCCTGCTTCCCGACCACCGCTACCTGGATCGCGAGATCAGCTGGCTCGCCTTCAACAAGCGCGTGCTCGAGCTCGCAGAGGACGCCTCGCTTCCCGAGCTGGAACGGGCGAACTTCCTCGCGATCTTCGCAAGCAACCTCGACGAGTTCTTCATGGTGCGCGTCGCGGGGCTCAAGCGCCGCATCATGACCGGCCTCGCGGTGCCGACCAACATCGGCCGCTCTCCTGCCGACGCGCTCGCCGACATCTCCCGCGAGGCGCACGCGCTGCAGCTCCGCCACGCGGACGCGTGGACCTCGCAGGTCCGCCCCGCCCTCGCAGACGCCGGCATCGAGATCACCGAATGGTCCGAGCTCACCGATGACGAACGCGCTGCACTGTCGGAGTACTTCCAGCTGCAGGTGTTCCCCGTCCTCATGCCCTTGGCCGTCGACCCCGCGCACCCGTTCCCGTACATCTCCGGGCTGTCGCTGAACCTCGCGATCCGCATCCGCAACGCCCGAACCGGACGTCAGGAGTTCGCGCGCCTCAAGGTGCCGCCGATGCTCCCCCGTTTCGTCGAGGTGCCGGGCTCCGGCGAGATCCAGCGATTCCTGCGCTTGGAGGAACTCATCGCCAACCACCTCGGCGACCTGTTCCCCGGCATGGAGGTGCTCGATCACCACGCCTTCCGCCTCACCCGCAACGAAGACATGGAGATCGAGGAGGACGAGAGCGAGAACCTCATCCAGGCGCTCGAGGCCGAGTTGCTCCGGCGTCGGTTCGGTCCGCCCATCCGTCTCGAGATCACCGACGACATGGACGACGTCACCATGGGCCTGCTGGTGAAAGAGCTCGACATCACCGACCAGGAGGTCTACCGCCTCCCCGGCCTTCTCGATCTGCGCGGTCTCTTCGATCTCGGGCGCATCAAGCGCCCCGACCTGCGCTTCCCGCCGCACCTGCCGACGACGGCAGTGGCCTTCCAGCCGACCGGCTCGAGCACCCGCGCCGACATCTTCAAGGCGATCCGCAAATCCGATGTGCTGGTCCACCACCCGTACGAGTCCTTCACCACCAGCGTCGTGGCGTTCCTCGAGCAGGCGGCCCGCGACCCGCACGTGCTCGCCATCAAGCAGACCCTCTACCGCACCTCGGGTGACAGCCCGATCGTGCAGGCGCTCATCGACGCGGCAGAATCCGGCAAGCAGGTACTCGCACTGGTCGAGGTCAAGGCTCGATTCGACGAGGCGAACAACATCGTCTGGGCCCGAAAGCTCGAGAAGGCGGGCGTGCACGTCGTCTACGGCCTGGTCGGGCTGAAGACGCACTGCAAGCTCGCTCTCGTCATCCGCGAGGAAGACGGGATGCTGCGGCACTACTCGCACGTCGGAACCGGCAACTACAACCCGAAGACGAGCCGCATCTATGAGGATTTCGGCCTGTTCACCGCCGACGCGCAGGTCGGGAAGGACCTCACCCGCCTGTTCAACGAGCTCAGCGGCTATGCCATCGAGAAGAAGTTCAAGAGGCTGCTGGTCGCTCCGCTGCACCTGCGCAAGGGGCTCATCCGGCAGATCGACAACGAGCGCAAGAACGCCGAGGCCGGCAAGCCGGCGCACATCCGCATCAAGGTGAACTCGATGGTCGACGAGGAGATCATCGACGCGCTCTACCGCGCGAGCGCGGCCGGCGTGAAAGTCGATGTGTGGGTGCGCGGCATCTGCAGCCTCCGGGTCGACCTCGACGGCATCAGCGACAACATCACGGTGCGCAGCATCCTGGGCCGCTATCTGGAGCACTCGCGCATCTTCGCCTTCGAGAACAACGGCGACCCTCAGGTCTACATCGGCAGCGCCGACATGATGCACCGCAACCTCGACCGCCGCGTCGAGGCCCTGGTGCGTGTCACCGATCCTGCGCACCTCAAGGATCTGCTGATGTTCTTCGACCTCGCTCTCGATCCCGGCACGATCTCCTGGCACCTGGGGGCGGAAGGCGCATGGGAGCGCCACGCCGTGGACGCGAACGGCAATCCGCTGGTCGACCTGCAGGATCAGACCATGGGGTTGATCCAGAAGCGTCGTCGTTCACGGTCGGTGCGATGACTGTTCGCCAGGCTGAAGGATCCGCGTCGGCGCAGAGCCTGGCGCGCCCGAAGACGGTCGAGAAGGCCGTGTACGCGGCCGGCGCCGTCGTCTGGCGCATCGTCGACGGCAAGCTGCGCATTCTGCTCATCCACCGGACCAAGTATCGCGACGTCACGCTGCCGAAGGGCAAGGTCGATCCGGGAGAGATGCTCGCGGAGACGGCGGTGCGCGAGGTGCACGAGGAGACGGGCATCCGCGTGTCGCTGGGAGTCCCCGTCGGTGTCAGCCGCTACCACCTCGCGTCGACGAAGCAGAAGGTCGTGCACTACTGGGCGGCGGAAGCGACGGAAGACGCCATTCGCGCATCGACGTTCGTGCCGAACCGGGAGATCGCCGCGATCGAATGGGTCAGCGTGAAGAAGGCACGCGCGCGTCTGAGCTACCCGGTCGATCTGGAGATCCTGGATTTCTTCGACAATCTCGTCGACGACGGCGTCCTGCACACGTTCCCGATCGTGGCGCTGCGGCATGCGAAGGCGCTCTCCCGCTCGGAATGGGACGGAGCGGATGCCGCGCGTCCGCTCAGCGAACGCGGCCGCCACCAGGCCAAGTCGATCGTGGGGCCGCTGCGCGCCTTCGGAATACGCAAGATCGTGACCAGCGATGCCGTGCGCTGCGTCGACACCGTGAAGCCGCTCGCGAAGTCCCTGGAGCGCAAGGCCGTGCGGACCGAGCAGATCAGTCAGGACGCCTGGGAGGACGGCACCGCCGACCTCCGATCGATCGTCGGCCGACGCGTGCGATCCGGAAAGCCGGCCGTCCTGTGCAGCCACGGGCCCGTGCTGCCAGGACTGCTCGCCGAGATCTCGCTGGCCACCGGGACCATTCGCGGCTCCTACCTCTCCAGCGCCGCCGACCTCGAGCCCGCCGCATTCTCTGTCGTGCATCTCTCCGCCACGAACCCGGGCTCGGGCATCATCGCCATCGAAACGCACGTTCCGAAGGTCTGAACGTCCCTTTCGCGTGTGGGAGAGCCGCCCCAGAGGGTTGCCGGTCGTTCACCTCCCGTTCACCTGCGCGGGAGAGTCTCGTTAACCGCCGCGTCTAGCGTCACTGTGTGCCCTGCACCGGGCCTCTACCCCATCCACGATCGAACGGATCCACAGTGAAGATCTCCCGAATCGCACGAATCGGCGCCATCGGCGCCGTCGCCGCCCTCGCGCTCGCCGGCTGCGCCGCGAACGAAGGCGGCACCCCGCCCGCCGGTGAAGAGTCCACGTCCACCCTCTCCGGTGAGCTCGTCGGCGCAGGCGCCTCGTCGCAGGAAGTCGCCGTTCAGTCTTGGGCGAAGGGCTTCCAGACCGCAAACCCCGACGTCACCCTCTCGTACGACCCCGCCGGTTCCGGTGCAGGTCGCGAATCGTTCCAGGCCGGCGCCGTCGCGTTCGCCGGTTCCGACCGTGCATTCAAGGCCGACGAGATCGCCGCTGGCCCGTTCGACGCGTGTGTCGAGGGCTCCGGCATCGTCGAGATCCCGGCATACATCTCCCCGATCGCGGTGATCTTCAACCTCGAGGGTGTCGACTCCCTCAACCTCGACCCGGCCACCATCGCCGGCGTCTTCGCGGGAACCATCACCAAGTGGAACGACCCGGCGATCGCGGCGACCAACAAGGACGTCACGCTGCCCGACCTGGCGATCACGCCGGTCCACCGCGCCGACGACTCGGGCACCACCGAGAACTTCACCGACTACCTCGCCCAGGCCGCCCCCGAGGTGTGGACCTACGAGGCCGACGGTGAGTGGCCGATCGCTTCGGGCGAGGCTGCTCCGCAGACCTCCGGCGTGATCGCCGCCGTCTCCGGCGGCCAGGGCACGATCGGATACGCGGACGCGTCGCGCGCCGCAGACTTCGGCACCGTGTCCGTCAAGGTCGGCGACGAGTTCGTGCCGTTCTCTCCCGAGGCTGCGGCCGCCGTCCTCGACGCGTCCCCCTTCGAGGAGGGCCGCACCGAAGGCGACCTCGCCGTCGAACTGGACCGCACCCCTGAGGGCACCGAGTACCCGATCGTCCTCGTCAGCTACAGCATCGCGTGCGAGGAGTACACCGACGCCAAGGCTGCAGCCCTGGTGAAGCCGTTCCTGCAGTACATCGTCAGCGCCGAGGGTCAGGAAGCTGCGGCGGCTGAGGCCGGCAGCGCTCCGATCTCGGACTCGATCCGCGAGAAGGCTCTCGCCGCGATCGATCTGATCGTCACGAAGTAACCCGCTCGAGGGCCGGCTCACGTCGCAGGACGGGAGCCGGCCCTCGGATGGTTCCGGCCCGAACTCCACCCGATCCAGAGGAACAGGAAGAGATGACCACAACCGCAGCCCCTCGCGCGCGGACCCCGCAGCGCGCAGGAGACCGCTGGTTCTCCGGGATGGCGCTGTTCGCCGGATCGATGATCCTCGTCACCCTCGCCGCCGTCGCCCTCTTCCTCGTCGCACAGTCGATCCCCGGCATCAGCGGAACGCCGGAGACCGCATCGCTGCTGTCGACGAACTTCTGGGACTACGTCTGGCCGCTCGCCTTCGGCACGGTCTGGGCGTCGTTCCTCGCCCTCCTGATCGCCGTGCCACTCTCGATTGGCGTCGCACTCTTCATCTCGCACTATGCACCGCGCCGCCTGGCGCAGCCGCTGGGTTACATCGTCGACCTGCTGGCCGCCGTGCCCTCCGTCGTCTTCGGCCTCTGGGGCATCCTGGTGCTGGCACCCGCGGTTCAGCCGATCTACGCCTGGCTCGTCGAGAACGCCGGCTGGTTCCCGTTGTTCGCCGGCCCCACCTCCAGCACTGGGCGCACGATCTTCACCGCTGCCATCGTGCTCGCGGTGATGGTCCTGCCGATCATCACGGCGATCTGCCGCGAGATCTTCCTGCAGACACCCGTCCTCCACGAGGAGGCCGCGCTCGCACTCGGCGCCACTCGCTGGGAGATGGTGCGCATGGCCGTGCTTCCCTTCGGGCGCAGCGGCATCGTCTCGGCATCCATGCTGGGACTCGGACGTGCGCTCGGCGAGACCATGGCGGTCGCCATGGTGCTGTCGGCCACCGGGGTGGTGAGCTTCCGCCTGCTCACTCCGGAGAACCCCAGCACGATCCCCGCCAACATCGCTCTCACGTTCCCCGAGGCCTACGGGGGCAACATCAACGTGCTGATCGCCACTGGTCTCATCCTCTTCATCGTCACTTTCGCGGTCAACGCCGTGGCTCGCTGGATCGTCAGCCGCCGCAAGGAATTCTCGGGAGCGAACTGACATGTCCATCGCCACTGCTCCGGTTCCCACCCGTCTGCCGTCGACGTCGTCTCTGACGAACGGCCGCCTGCCCCGCTGGGCTCCCTGGACCCTGCTCGGCGTGTCGCTCGCGGCGTCGTTCGCCGTGTTCGGCATCCTCGCCATGTCGAGCCAGACTGCGCCCAACCTCGCGGGTGCTGCCGTCGTCGGCATCATCCTCTACCTCGTCCTGATCACCGTCATCTCCTCGATCGTGGAAGGCCGCCGCAAGGCGACCGACCGACTGGTCACCGGCGTCGTCGGCACCGCGTTCGCGATCGCGATGGTTCCCCTGGTCTCGGTCGCCTGGACGGTCATCCAGAACGGTGTCGCCGGCATCAACGCGGAGTTCTTCAACAGCTCGATGCGCAACATCGTCGGCGAGGGCGGCGGGGCGCTGCATGCGATCACCGGCACCCTGCTGATCACACTCGCGGCAGCCGTCATCTCGATTCCGATCGGCCTGTTCACCGCCATCTACCTGATCGAGTACGGCCGCGGGTCGATCGCCCGCGGGATCACCTTCCTGGTCGATGTGATGACCGGTATCCCGTCGATCGTCGCCGGCCTCTTCGCCTACGCCGTCTTCGCCCTCTTCTTCGGTCCTGGTGTCCGCATGGGGATCATGGGCGCGATCGCCCTGGCCGTGCTGATGATCCCGGTCGTCGTGCGTTCCAGCGAAGAGATGCTGCGGCTGGTGCCGAACGAGCTTCGTGAGGCGTCGTACGCACTCGGCGTGCCGAAGTGGCTCACGATCCTCAAAGTCGTTCTGCCGACGTCGATCGCCGGAATCACGACCGGCATCATGCTCTCGATCGCGCGCGTGATCGGCGAGACGGCACCGCTCCTGATCACAGCCGGCGTCGCCACCTCGATGAACTACAGCCTCACCGAGGGGCGGATGATGACGCTGCCGGTGTACGCGTACACGCAGTTCATGAACCAGGGCATCCCGCAGTCCGCGTACATCGACCGGGCCTGGACAGCGGCGCTCACCCTGATCGTCATCGTCATGGCCCTGAACCTCCTCGCACGTCTCATCGCGAAGATCTTCGCGCCCAAGACCGGCCGTTGAGCCGTTACCCGAAACCCGAAGGAACACACGTGTCCAAGAGCATCGAAGTCAACGACCTCAACGTCTACTACAGCGACTTCCTCGCCGTCGAGGGCGTCTCCCTCGAGATCCAGCCGCGCAGCGTGACAGCCTTCATCGGTCCGTCCGGATGTGGCAAGTCCACCTTCCTGCGCACCCTCAATCGCATGCACGAGGTCATCCCCGGTGCACGCGTGGAGGGCGAGGTGCTGCTCGACGGCAAGGACCTCTACGGCCCCGGCGTCGACCCGGTACTCGTACGCCGCCAGGTCGGCATGGTCTTCCAGCGTCCGAACCCGTTCCCGACGATGTCGATCAAGGAGAACGTGCTCGCCGGTGTGAAGCTCAACAATTCGCGCATGTCGAAGTCCGACCAGGACGCTCTGGTCGAGAAGTCGCTCACCGGTGCGAACCTGTGGAACGAGGTCAAGGACCGGCTCGACAAGCCCGGCTCCGGCCTGTCCGGCGGCCAGCAGCAGCGCCTGTGCATCGCCCGCGCGATCGCCGTCTCGCCCGAGGTGCTTCTGATGGACGAGCCGTGCTCCGCACTGGACCCCATCTCGACATACGCGATCGAAGAGCTGATCGGCGAGCTCAAGAACGAGTACACGATCGTCATCGTGACGCACAACATGCAGCAGGCGTCGCGTGTGTCCGACCGAACGGCGTTCTTCAACATCGCCGGCACCGGCAAGCCGGGCAAGCTCATCGAGTACGACGACACCAAGTCGATCTTCACGACCCCGTCGGTGCAGGCCACCGAAGACTACGTGTCCGGCCGATTCGGATAAGGCCCGACTGGCAGAAGTGCCCGGGGACTTCGGTCCCCGGGCACTTCTGCGTTCCTGGGCGCTTCGTCGAAAATCGCTAGTCGCGGGGCGACAGCAGGTATCGGTTCAGCTCCGCGGTGAGGGCATGGTCCACCGGCAGCACCATCTCGTCGACGGCGGTGATCGGGGCTGCGAGGCGGACGCTCGACACCAGCCAGGCGGCATCCGCTCGGGAGAGGTCGGATGCCGGCACCTGGGCGTACCCGACGTCGAAACCACGCGCCGCGAGGTGCTCGTAGACGCTCAGCTGCGTGGTGCCGTGCAGGATGCCGCCGTTCGGCGCCGGCGTCACGAATCGGTCGCCGAAACGGAGGATGAGCGAGGCCGTCGGCGCCTCCAGCACGAAGCCGTCGCTGGAGAGGAAGATCGCGTCGTCGGCGCCGCGACGATGCGCCTCACGCAGTGCCGCCATGTTCACGGCGTACGAGAGCGTCTTCGCCCCGAGCAGCAGCCACGGGGCCCGCTCCGCCGCGTTCAGGTCGTAGCCGCGATCGAGCGTGACGACTCTGATCCCGCGTTCGCGCGGCACGGTGAAGTCGGATGCCGGCGCCGCCGTCACCCACGCGGTGGGCGTCGGCCCGTGCTCGACACCCCGGCTGAGGATGAGCTTGATGACGGACTCCCCCGCCGGACACTGCGCCGCCGCCAGATCGACGGCCTGACGCCACTGCACGAGATTCGGAACGGGCAGATCGCACAGTTTCGCCGAATGGGCGAGCCGCTCCAGATGCGGCACCACTTCCTGCGCGTGGGCGTCGATCACACCGATCGACTCGAAGACGCCGTCTCCACGCTGCGTGCTGAGTTCGCCGACGCTGAGGGCCGGAGCGGCAGCATCCACTGCCGTGAACGTGTCGCCGAAATCGGCGCGTTCCTCACCCGCGGCGACGGGGTCGATCATCAATGCCAAGCGCCAGTTCATGAGAATGAGCCTAGAGGTCGGGAATAGCACTCGCCGTATCGCGTTATTATTGATCGGCCGGGCCGCATAACCCCGGGCTCCAATTTTTGCCGCTTTGAGCGGCCTTCCGCCGAGAGGCGTTCTTGCGGCCCGGTCTTTTCATACCTGCGCCGCTCCTTCAGGCCAGGGCGCTCGCCCGCCACAGCACCGCTGATGCCGCCAGATCCTGCGCATAGCTGCTCAGTCTCAGCGCCCGTGTCGTGAGCTCGCTCGCTCTGACCGGCTCGGTCGGCTCGTAATCATCCGCCGTGTGCGTCGCACCCGAGGCCTGGACACGGCAGAACGCGGCCGCCCGCTCGAGCGCCACGGCGAAGTCGCCGCGGAACGCGCCCCGCAGGATCGTGTCGATGAGTTCGACGAGTTCGTCGGGGTTAGCCGGTACTGGGGCTCCTGCGACGACAGCATCCGCCGACAGCAGCTCGACGCGCCCGCGCTCGTAGAGCAGCGCCGCGGTCTGCGGATCGCCGTGGATCGCGAGCTGCAGGAGGTACAGCCGCCAGAGAGCACCGGGGAGCGTGCGCGCCGGAGCCTTCGACCAGAGCTCGGCGATCTCGTCGATGCCGTGCTCGGCGGTGAACGCCACCAGGCGCTCGGCACTCACGCCGCTTTCGTCGGCGCGCACCCGTGTCAGCAGAGCGGATGCGGTGGCATGAGCCGTTCGCGTCTCCTCGGCGGGGTCGTGGGCGCCGACCAGGTTGTCGAAGGCGCTGGTCGGACGACGCACGGGTCGGGAGTGCTGCTCGGGCATCGAACAAGGCTACCCGTGCGGGGTGGCTCAGGCCGTCGGAATCACGATCACCGGATCGCTGGTCGGCTGTCCGCTCGGCGAACCGCCGGCCTGCTCGACGGTCACCGCGATGACGTCGCCGGCATGCATGTCGCCCTGCAGAGCCGCCGTCGCATCGCCGCCGTCGACCGTGAAGACACCGGCGGAGACGGGTGTCTCCCCTCGAACGAACCACAGTTCGTACGTCTCGCCGTCGCTCGGCGCCGCGATACCGTCCGTGACGAGCACGGCTGCCCCGAGAGAATCCGACCAGTACGCCGTGGCCGTGCCTCCCGATTCCAGTTCGATGCTGGCCTGCGCGGCATCATCAGCCGACCGGATCTCGTCGAGCGCGATGACGTCCGCCGGACGGTTCAGCTGTTGGCTGAGCGCCACCGCACCGATTCCCAATCCGACCAGAACGGCGAGGCATGCGGCGAGCGCCAGAATCGCCCGGCTCCAGCGGCGCTGCGGCCGTCGCTCCAGGATCTCGGGCGCCGCGAGCGAAGACTCGGCCAGCGGGACACTCGATGTCGGGGAGTTCTCTCCGTGCGGGGTCTGTGGGGTCTGCGCGATCTGGGCGAGGAGAGACGCGCGGATGCCGTCCGGCGGAGCCACCGGCAACGCGAAGGCAAGCGACGCGGCCGTCTCGGCATCCTCCTCGACGATCCCCCGCCATTCGGGGTGCGCGGCGAGAGCGCCGCGGAAGCGCGCATCATCTTCGGGTGACAGCGCGTGCAGGGCGGCGCCGGCCGCGAGCTCCGCGAACTCCTTCTCGTTCATGCCGTCACCCCCATCGCCGCACGGAGACGTGTGAGTCCGTCTCGCATCCGAGTCTTGATCGTTCCCAGTGGTGCTCCGATGAGCACCGATATCTCGTTCTGACTGTAGCCACCGTAATAAGCGAGGACGAGCGCTTCGCGCTGCGCTTCGGGCAGGCCACCCAGCGCTTCGACGACCTTCTCGCCGTCGATGCCCAGCTCCACCTGCTCGGCGACGCTGTCGTGGGCGACTCCGATATCACGCAACCCTGCTCGCACATCGCGGTCCGAACTGGATTGTGATGCGCGTACCCGATCGATGGCCCGACGATGTGCGATCGTCATCACCCATGCTCTTCCCTGCCCCTTGTTCGGAGCGAACCGGGATGCGGATTGCCAGATCTCGAGGAAGACCTCCTGCAGCACTTCCTCGCTCTGTGCGCGGTTCACGAGCACTCGGAGTATCAGTCCGAAGACGCGCGGGGAGAGCGTGTCGTACAGGTCCGCGAAAGCCCGCTGGTCGCCGTCGGCAGTGCGGATGAGGAGCTCGGCGACGGCGTCGCTCGCCGTCCCGTCCTCGGGCACGTCCATTCCGTCGATGACCATCTCCACCAGCATGCCGCATCTCCCCTCGATTGCGTGCGAGCGTCACCTGAATGTGAGGAAGGAGCCTCGACCCCGGCGTCACATCGACCGTGACCCCCGGCGATGGCATCGTGTCCTCGCCTCCGTCAGTGATTGTTCGCTCCGGATGGGCCTGTCGGATTGGATTCTGCGGGATCTGAGATTCTTCCCATCCGATCTGCGACGGGCTCCGAACAGATGTCGACGCCACGGAGATGCCGTGGTCTTGATCTCCGGAGGTAGAGATGTTCAGCACCAAGAAGAAGATCACCGCAGCATTGTCGCTCGGCTTCGCCAGCGTTCTCGTGCTCTCGGGTTGTGCCATGGGCAGTGGCCCCGCTGAGGAATCGACCGAGCCCAAGGCTCCCGAGACCTCGGAGGAGTCCGAAGCCCCCGAGACGATGGATCCGGCAGCGAACCTCGTCGGTCCTGGCTGCGCGGCATATGCCGAGGCCGTCCCGGACGGCGCCGGTTCCGTGCAGGGCATGTCTCAGGACCCTGTCGCTGTCGCGGCATCCAACAACCCGCTGTTGAAGACCCTGGTTGCCGCGGTGAGCGGACAGCTCAACCCGGATGTGAACCTGGTCGACACCCTCAACGGCGACGAGTTCACCGTCTTCGCGCCGGTCGACGAGGCCTTCGCGAAGATCGACCCGGCGACCATCGAGGCACTCAAGACCGACAGCGCCACGCTGTCGTCGATCCTCACCTACCACGTCGTTCCTGGGCAGATCGCGCCCGCTGACATCGCCGGCACGCACACCACGGTGCAGGGCGCAGACCTCGAAGTCACCGGAAGCGGTGACGAGTGGATGGTCAACGACGCGATGGTGATCTGCGGCGGAGTGCAGACCGCGAACGCCACCGTGTACCTGATCGACACGGTGCTGATGCCGCCCGCTCAGTAGCAGCGGGCTCGCCGAGTGGGGATTCTCGGTATCTGATCCTCGTGCGGGTCGGGGGACTCGCACGAGGATCAGAAGCGGCCGCCGATGACATTTGTCGTCGGCGGCCGCTTCTGTGCGCCCGTGACGAGTGCGCACGGGCTGCCGAGCAGAGACCATCAATCGGGCGCACTAGACTGGGAGGACACGGGCCTCTAGCTCAGTTGGCAGAGCATCGGACTTCAACAAAATAGGAGCGCCTCGGGGGAAACTCCGGGGATGACACCACTCAAAGTCGGGGAACCCTTACTGGGCAACCAGTTGGCAATCCCGAGCCAAGCCGGACGCGAGTTCGGAAGGTGTAGAGACTGGACGGGTGGCACCTACGGCGAAAGCTATGGTGAAGGGACAGTCCAGACCACGAACGCCCAACGGGCGGCGGCGAAAGCCGAAGTGGCAAGTTAATCCGCGGGTCGAGGGTTCGAGCCCCTCGGGGCCCACCGTGTTGTTACTCGGATCGAGTGCGGCTGCGATTTTCGCACCGTGCACTCGCGTCGGGTCCTGCCCTCTTGATGTCAGAGCGTGGCGATATCGTCACAGCAACGACGTCGGGAAGAGACATGCACGATGACGATGCGATAACGCCTTCGGACGGCGCACTGAAGCAGTGCGCGACATGCCGGCAGTTCAAGGCCCTGACAAGCTTCAATCGAAAGTCGTCGCGGGCAGACGGGCGCCAAGAGGTCTGCCGCGACTGCAATCGGGCATCCTCACGGCGCTACTACCAGCGCAATCGCGAGCATCACATCGCCGTGATCCGCGCGCGAACCGTTGCACAGAAGGCGATGAGTCTCGCCTACGTCACCCAGTACCTGATCGATCACCCATGCGTTGATTGCGGAGCGTCCGACCTCAGAGTTCTGGATTTCGACCACAGACCAGGCACCCACAAGCGAGACGGCGTCATGCAACTCATACGCAACGGATTCAGCATCCCTTGCATCGCAGAGGAGATCGCGAAATGTGATGTCCGCTGCCGCAATTGCCATGCGATCGTGACGTACGAGCGCATGGGAAGCAATTGGCGTTCCCTCGCGATGACCGAACGAGATGCAGAGTAGAAGCGTCCCGATGGCCCCGAGTAGATCCGTCACATCCCTCGGCAACCCGGCCGGCGTCCCCGGTCAGTAACGCGCCCGGTGCCGACGCACGGCGGCGCGGTTGGCGCAGCGCACCGAGCAGTACCGCTGCCGGCCGTTGCGGGTCACATCGACGACCACATGAGTGCACGGCTCGGCCGCACAGCGACCGAGCCGGCTCATCCCCCGCGTGGACAAATGCAGCGCCGTGCCGACGGAGATCACCGCACGCAGCACGGCGGGTAGCCTCTGGATGTCGTCGCGATAGTGCAGGTGCCAACCCTCGCCATCGTGGTCGGTGAGTCGCGGATACGCCGCCGTCGCCGCCATCACGGCGTTGAGCGCGTCGGCGCGCATCGAGCCGGAGCCGGCATCGACAACGCTCAGCCATTCGTCGATCACCTCTCGCGTGCGGGCGTGGTCATCCGAAGCCTCGGGGAACGCCATCGTCATGCCGAATTCCCGGGTGCGTTCCTCTATCCCGTCGCGGTCGGCGGGCCACTCGTTCGCGAGCGACGCCGCCATCAGGACCGCATATTCGCCGTAAGGGTTGAGATGCATAAGGCCATTACATCACGCTGGAACCATGGCTGATCTCGACACCCGACCGGTACCGGTCGCACTCCCCCGGAAAGCACTGCACGAACACGCTTGGGTCACCGAATCCCGGCATCCGACGTCCGACGGCGTGCTGCTCTATGTGAAATGTGCGGGATGCGGGACTCGCCGTGTCGATGTGCAGGCGCGCCTTCAGCATCCGCCGACCGCGCTCAGCCGTGAGATCGACGCGACCTAGGCGGTCAACTCGGCCAGCTTCCTGGTCGTGCGCAGATTGCGCGCAGTGCCGGCGACGCCCAACGCCCGATCGAGCACCGCCTTCGTCAGTTTGGTCGCGTGAACGCCACCTTCGGCGTAGTTGATCCAGAGGTCGTCGCCGACCAGGGCGAGCTCCTCTCCCGGCACCAACCGCTCCCGCAGAGCCTCCACCGCGCCCGGTGTCGGCGAGCCCTCCAGGAACATTGCGTGCAGCAGCTTCTCCACCGGATTCGCGAACGGCTGTGCGGCGAGCGAGGCGACCAGAGCATCATGCGTACGCAGGATCACCGGGGTGTCGACGCCGAACTCATCGGCGATCAGCCGCCGCACCTGGGCGCAGGCCGCCGCAGAGTCCTGCGGATGCGCGCAGACGATGTTCCCGCTCGCGATGTACGTCGACACGTCCTCGACGATCCCCGATGCCGTCAGCCGCTCGCGCAGGCGCGCCATCGGAACGGAGTTCCTGCCGCTGACGTTCACCGCCCGCAGTAGGAGAACACTGCGACTCACGCCTCGGTGCTCTCGACCAGCTCCGCACCGGCGTGCGCGAGTTCCGCGAGCGCCGCCTCGCTCGGCTCCGCTGCGACCCCCGCGATGAGATCGGTGAGGATGCGCACGCGCACCCCGTGCTCGATCGCATCCAGAGCGGATGCCCGCACGCAATGGTCCGTCGCGATCCCGACCACATCGACGCTCAACACACCACCGGCCGTCAGCACCGTCCCGACGGTCAGACCGTCTTCGGTGACACCCTCGAACATCGAGTAGGCAGGCTTGCCCTGCCCTTTACGGACGTGATGAGTCACCGCATCCGTCACGAACAACGGGTCGTACTCGGCCCCGTCGGTGCCGGCGACGCAGTGCGTCGGCCAGGTGTCCACGAAGTCCGGAGCGTCCGAGAAATGGCCACCGTTATCGCCATCGACATCGTGCCAGTCGCGCGAGGCGATGATGGCGTCGTAGTCGCCCGCGTGGTCAGCGAGGAACGCGGTGATCCCGGATGCCACGGCATCTCCACCGGCGACGGCGAGCGCGCCGCCCTCGGTGAAATCGTTCTGCACATCGACGATGAGAAGTGCTCTGCTCATACTTCGAGGGTACGCCGCCGGGACGGGAAAGGCCCCGTGATGTTCTTCACATCACGGGGCCTTCGGAGCCGCCCAAGGGAATCGAACCCTTGACCTTCTCATTACGAGTGAGATGCTCTGCCGACTGAGCTAGGGCGGCGTGTGCCGCATAAGCGGCACGATCAACGATATTACCCTGTCCGAGAGCGCGCCGCGAACCGACGCGGGTTCACTCGCAGCGCAGACCGTCTTCCGGCACGACGTCGTTGAGGAAGAACGCCTCGACCGCGTCGTCCACGCACAGATTGCCCTTGTTGTAACCGGTGTGCCCCTCGCCGACACGGGTGATCAGAACGCCCTCTTCGAGCTGGCCCGCGAGCGCCTCCGACCACGCGTAGGGAGTCGCCGGGTCGTTCGTCGTGCCGATCACGAGGATCGGCCCCGCACCGGCGGCAGTGATCTCGCCCCGTGTGCCGGTCGGCGGGTACGGCCACACCTCACAGGAGTCCGGACCACTCCAGTACGGTGCGATCGTGGGTGCGCCCTCACGGATCTTGGCCATCGTGGCCTCCTCCGCAGCGGGGTCGTTCTCGACCGGGTAGTCCATGCAGTTGTAGGCACGGAAGGCTTCGCTCGAGTTGTCGATATAGGTGCCGTCCTCACGACCGTTGTAGAAGTCGGCGAGATAGAAGGCTGTGGCCGGGTCACCCTGCAGCGCCTCGGTCAACGCCTGGGTGAGGTAGCTCCAGCTCTCCTGCGAGTACAGCGCGGCGATGATCGCAGTCATCATCGCGTCGGCGCCCATCATGCGTCCGTCGCCGTTCTCGAGCGGCAGACGATCGGCACTCGCGAGCAGCGCACCGAGATCGGCCATGGCGTCGTCGACCGTGCCGTTGAACGGGCACTCGCCGGAATCGAGGCAATCCTGCATGTACGCCCGCAGTGCGGACTCGAAACCGAGTGCCTGTGTGGCGCCCACCTCGAGCCCAGGCACGGAAGGATCGATCGCGCCATCGAGGACAAGGCGACCGGCCTTCTCCGGGTAGAGCTTCGCGTAGGTCGCGCCGAGGAACGTACCGTACGAGAAACCGAGGTAGTTCAGCTGCTTGTCGCCGAGGACCGCGCGGATCAGATCCATGTCGCGCGCCGAGTTGATGGTGGTGATGTGCTCGAGGATGCCGCCGCTGTTCGCTTCGCACGCGTCGGCGAACGTCTTATGCGTCTCGAGCAGTTCGGCCTCCCACTCCGGGGTGCCACGCGGGGCCACCGGGATGCCGTAGAGGTAGTCGTCCATCCCTGCCGCGTCGAGGCAGGTCACGGCCGTGGACTGGCCGACGCCACGCGGATCGAAGCCGATCACGTCGTAGCTTTCGATGAGAGCAGAACCGACAGCGAAGTCGAGGCTCCCCTGGATGAGGTCGACGCCGCTCGCGCCTGGCCCGCCGGGATTGGTCAGCAGCGAGCCGAGCGGCGTTCCCTCCGCCTGGTGGCGCACCACCGAGAGCTGGATCTCGCCGTCGCCCGGATTCTCCCAGTCCAGTGGCGCGGTGACCTCGGTGCAGTCGAAACCGTTGCCGCACTCGCTCCAGTCCAGCGTCTGCCCGTAATACCGGAGCAGGTTCTCGGCAACCCCCTCGGTGTCCGGCGCATTCGTGCGGGACGGACGCGGAGCCGCCTGCTCGGGGATCATCGCATAGAGGCATCCGGAGAGTGCGACGGATGCGGCGGCAAGGCCGGCGATGAGCGCGGAAGCGCGCCGGATGCGGGAAGTCGTACGGTGGGTCACGGTGTCCTCCCGCTCGTGACAGTCACGAGCAAGCTCTCCAGGGCGAGCAGCGGTGCGACGTTGCGCTCCAGCGACTGACGCGTCTCGGCAAGGTGGTCAAGTACGACAAGCGTACGTGTCTCAGGCCATGCGGCCGCGAGCCCGCTCAGCTCGGCACGCAATTCGCTGTTGATGAGCTCGTCGTCCCGGCCGAACTGGAGCATCACGACGTCGCGGAACAGCGATTGCATATCGGTGAGCACGCGGTCGATGCCGTCACGCAGACTTCGCGTCGCGCGCTTCTTCTGATCGTCCTCCAGCGCCGACAGCTGTGCGCGCAGCGCGGGTGGCACCGCCTGCCCCTCGGCGATGCCGACGGTACGCAGCAGTGATGCGCGCTCGGTCGCGTCGCGCTCGGCCGTCAGCGCCTTCGCATCCTCGGTCGCGGCCTGGATGATGCGCCCGGCGACCTCCACGGCATCACCGACGCCGCGCACCGCGAGCACGGAGCGAAGGGTGTCATCCCGTCGACGGCGGGCGTTCTCGTCGACGGCCAGCCGCTGAGCCATGCCGATGTGACGCTGCGCATGACGTGCGGCCTGCTCGGCGACGACCTCATCGACGCCGGTGCGCAGCACGATCAGCCGGGCGACATCGGCGACGTCGGGCTCGCGCAGGCGCAGCGAGCGGACGCGGGAGCGGATCGTCGGCAGCAGATCGGCTTCGCTGGGCGCGCACAGGATCCACACCGTCTGCTCCGGCGGCTCTTCGAGCGCCTTCAGCAGCACGTTGGAGGTGCGCTCGACCATGCGATCGGCGTCTTCGACGACGATCACGCGATAGCGACCCGCTGATGGCGCGAAGTACGAGCGTTCGACGAGAGCACGAGCCTCGGCGATCGTGATGATGACCTTGTCGGTGCGCAGCGCCGTGACGTCGGGATGGGTACCGGCGAGCACTTGGCGCATCGCCGCCTCGTCACCTGGTTCATCGGCGACCAGTGCGGCCGCGAACGCATAGGCGAGTGTCGACCGCCCGGACCCGGGTGGGCCGGTGATCAGCCAGGCGTGCGAGAGGGCTGCGGGATCGGATGCTGCGGCGCGCAGCGTCTCGACAGCAGCATCCTGCCCCCATACGTCGGCCCAGGGAAACGGAGCGGCGACAGTCTGGGGCATGGACTCAGCCTAACCGGGAGCAGGGACAGCCCATTGGTCGACGACCAGCAGGACTCAGGCGAAGAGCGCGGCGACGCGGGTGCGGATGCCGGCGGCGATGGCATCCGGATCACCAGCGGCGTCGACCACGAGGAAACGATCGGGCTCGGCGGCAGCGAGCGCCAGGTATGCGTCCCTGACCCGTCCGTGGAACTCGGCCTTCTCCGCCTCCAGGCGATCGAAGGGCTTGTCGGCCGAGTCCAGCCGCGTCCGAGCGGTCGCGGGATCCAGGTCGAGAAGCACCGTGAGATCGGGCAGTGCCCCCTCAGCAGCCCACAGCGACAGCTCACGGATCTCGGTGGCATCGAGCACGCGGCCGGCCCCCTGATACGCGACGGAGGAGTCGAGGTAGCGATCCTGCAGAACCACGTCTCCGCGCTGCAGCGCTGGTCGTACGACGGTCGCGACATGGTGCGCACGATCGGCCGCGTACAGCAGCGCCTCGGCCCGCGGAGCGATGTCACCGCGATGATGCAGGACGATGTCGCGGATGAGGTGCCCCACCTCGGAACCGCCCGGCTCGCGAGTGCGCAGCACGGCGTGCCCCGCACCGGTCAGCCACGACTCGAGGAGATTCGCCTGCGTGGTCTTGCCGGAGCCGTCGCCGCCCTCGAGAGTGATCCAGATGCCGGACCCTTCGGTCACGCGTCCGCCTTCTTCTTGGCCGCGTTGGCAGCCCGCGTCGCCGCGGCCTTCTTGGCCGCCGCCGAGCGGGCAGCGGCCTTCGCCGCATCCGTCTTCGCCGGAGCCTTCTTCGCAGCGGTCTTGGCCGGAGCCTTCTTGGCAGGTGCCTTCTTCGCCGGGGCCTTCTTCGCGGGAGCCTTCTTCGCCGCGGCCGTCTTGGCACCGCGCTTGGGAGCGGGTCCCTTCGCACGCTTGTCAGCGAGCATCTCCACAGCTCGCTCGAAGGTGATGTCCTCGGGCTTCTCACCGCGCGGGATCGTGACGTTCGTCACGCTGTCGGTGACGTACGCGCCGAACCGTCCGTCCCGGATGCGGATCGGCTTGCCGCTGACGGGGTCGGCATCGAACTCGGCGAGTGCGCTGGATGCGCGGCGGGAGCCGGCGCCGTACTTCGGCTGAGCATAGATCTCGAGAGCCTGCTCCAGCGTCACGTCGAAGATCTGCGCTTCGCTCTCCAGCGAGCGCGAGTCGGCGCCCTTCTTCAGATACGGCCCGAATCGGCCGTTCTGCGCGGTGATCTCGTCGCCTGTCTCGGGATCGGTGCCGACGACACGCGGCAGGCTGAGCAACTGCAGAGCGGTGTCCAGGTCGATCGTCTCGACGGACATCGACCGGAACAGCGAGCCGGTCCGCGGCTTGGGCGCCGTTTCCTTCTTGGCTCCGCGCTTCGGCTTCGGTGCTTCGACGACCTCGCCGGTGGCCTCGTCGACAGCGTCCGGATCGACCGGATCGTTCTCCTGCACGTAGGGACCGAAGCGCCCGTCCTTGACGACGATGATCTTGCCGTTCTCGGGATTCTCACCGAGTACGCGGTCTCCGGCGACGGGTGCGTCGATGAGCTCCTGCGCCTTGGCCTCGGTGAGTTCGTCGGGTGCCAGGTCTTCCGGCACGTTCACGATACGCGGCTTGGCCTCGGGGTTCGCAGGATCCACGACCTCGAGATATGGACCGTACTTGCCGAAGCGCAGTGTCGCCGTATCGGTGATGCGCGTGGAGTTCAGCGCCCGCGCATCGATCTCGCCGAGGTTGTCGACGACCTGACGGAGGCCGACATGCGAATCGGATCCGAAGTAGAACGACTTGAGCCATTCGACACGGTTCTGCTCGCCGCGCGCGATCGTGTCGAGGTCATCCTCGAGTGCTGCGGTGAAGTCGTAGTCGACGAGCTCGGCGAAGTGCTCCTCGAGCAGACGCACGACGCTGAATGCGAGCCATGTGGGCACCAGAGCCTGGCCGCGCTTGACCGCGTAGCCGCGGTCGAGGATCGTCTCGGGGATCGATGCGAACGTCGAAGGACGACCGATGCCCTTCTCCTCGAGCACCTTCACGAGGGATGCCTCGGTGTAACGGGGCTTGGGCGTGGTGCGGTGGCCCTTCGCCTCGGCATCCGACACGGCGAGCGCGTCGCCGACGGCGACCGCCGGCAGCGACTGGTTCTCGGCCGCATCGGCATCGCCGCGCTTCTCGTCGCGGCCCTCCTCGTACGCCTCCAGGAAGCCCTTGAAGGTGTAGACGGTGCCGGATGCCGTGAACTCGACGGTCTGCCCAGCGGCATCCACGGCGATGGTGACCGTGGTGGTCTCGTACTTTGCGTCGGCCATCTGGCTGGCGACGGTGCGCTTCCAGATGAGGTCGTAGAGACGCTGTTCCTCGCGGTCGAGCTCACCGGAGAGGGATGCCGGAGTGCGGAAGTTCTCACCCGATGGGCGGATCGCCTCGTGCGCCTCCTGCGCATTCTTGCTCTTCGACTTGTAGACCCGCGGCTTCAGCGGCACGGCGGCGTCGCCGTACAGGGCCACGGCCTGGCTCCGCGCAGCCTGCACCGCCTGGGTGCTCAGCGCGACGGAGTCGGTACGCATATAAGTGATGTACCCCTTCTCGTACAGGCGCTGGGCGACGCTCATCGCCTGCTTCGCACCCATCGAGAGCTTGCGCCCTGCCTCCTGCTGCATGGTCGAGGTCGTGAAGGGGGCATACGGGCTGCGGGTGCCGGGCTTCGCCTCGACCTTGGTGACGGTTCCGGTGCCTACGGTTTCGACCGCCTGGGCGAGGGCTGTGGCCGCGGCCTCATCGAGGATGATGACGGCCTTCTTGAGCTTGCCGTTGTCATCGAAGTCGGTGCCTCGAGCCAGTTGACCGCCGTCGACGCGGACGAGGCGGATCTTGAAGCTGGTGCCGGTCGCTGCCGCTGCGGCGTCGACGTCCCAGTACTCGGCGGACGAGAACGCCATCCGCTCGCGCTCCCGATCGACGACCAGGCGGGTGGCCGCTGACTGCACGCGGCCCGCAGAGATGCCGGTCTTCACCTTGTACCAAAGCACGGGCGAGACGTCCCAGCCGTAGAGGCGGTCGAGGATGCGGCGGGTCTCCTGCGCGTCGACGAGGTCGTGGTCGAGCTCGCGGGTGTTGCCGACGGCCGCCTGGATCGCGTCCTTGGTGATCTCATGGAAGACCATGCGCTTGACGGGGACCTTCGGCTTGAGGGTCTCGAGCAGGTGCCAGGCGATCGCCTCGCCCTCGCGGTCCTCATCGGTTGCGAGCAGGAGCTCGTCGGCGGTCTTCAGCGCACGCTTGAGTTCGGCGACCGTCTTGGTCTTGCGGTCGGACACGACGTAGTAGGGGTCGAAGCCGTTCTCGATGTCGATCGAGTACTTGCCGTAGGCCTGCTTGTCCTCGGCCGGGATGTCCTTCTTGTCGGCGAGATCACGGATATGGCCGACGGAGCTGAGCACCTCGTAACCGTCGCCGAGGTATCCCTGAATAGACCGCATCTTCGTCGGGGACTCGACGATGACGAGCTTCTTGCCTTCAGCCAAGGGTGCGTCCTTTCTTCGAAGCACACCATACACACCACTGCGTGGGGTCGTTCACAGTGACGGAAGTATGCGCCGCCGTCAGTTTCCCTCGGGTGGCCCGGCACGGGCTCGGGAGACGGCAGCGAGTCCAGCGTACGCCGCCTCCACCTGTACGGTCGCAACGAAGCCCTCCACGGCGCACGCGGTGAGGGTCGCTCCGGCAGCCGCCGCGACCCTTCCGGCGAGGTCGCACGGCGACTCCGGAGAGGCGATCGCACCGCTCGCCGCATCGGCCGCGGCGAGCGCGGCAGCATCGGCCGCACCCGCCGCACGTTGGGCGGTGACCGCGGCCCCGCCGACGGCCGCAAGCCCCAGGGACAGCACGGCCGTGACGGCCAGGAGCCCTGCTCCGAGCGCCGACCCGGCCATCAGCGACCACCGCCGAGTGCGCAGCTGGACGCCTGCAGCGGCACCCGGATGACAGCACCGACCGCCACCTCGAGGCGCGCTGTCACGCACACGAGATCACCCGGTGATGCGGTCGAGATGCCTGCTCCGGCGACGGATGCCGCGACGGCTGCCTCGGCGGCTGCAACACTCTCGCCGCGGCCGAGGAGGCGGGCCGCATCGGCCACGGCATCCTGCAGCGCGACCTGCCGCGACGCCGCGCCGAGCGCTCCGGCACCCAGCAGGAGCGTCAGGACGACCGCGGGCAGCGCGAGCGCGAGCTCGGCGGCGACCGAGCCGCGTTCACCCGCCGGGTCTCGGCCGAGCCTGCTCCGTCTGGCACGAACCGGTAGGCGCATCACGACACCGTGAGCGCCCGCCGCACGAGATCGGTGAGGATGCCGCGAACCTCCTCTGAGCGCATGATGACGACCAGCAGGCCGGCGAAGGCGACAGCGGCCATCGTCGTGATGGCGTACTCGGCCGTGGCGGCACCGCTGTCATCGAGGAACAGCGCCGCCGCACGACGGCGGTCAAGTGTGGGGATGGTGTTCATGGTGTTCCTTCTTTCTCTCTGGACGCCGTCCGGCGTCCGTGGTCGTGGGTTCGGTCACAGCGGTAGAGGGGTCGAGGCGAGCACGCTGAGCAGCAGCGGTGCGACACCGAGGAGGAGGAAGGCCGGGAGGGTGCACACGCCGAGCGGAATGAGCAGCCGGGTCGAGAGCCGCGCTGCCGCGAGCCTGCCCCGCACGCGGGCGGTGTGGCGGTCCTGCGCGGCGGAGGCGCGCAGGAGCTCGCCGGCGGGGACTCCGGCCGCCCGGGAGAGGTCCAGCACCGATCGGGTGCGTTCCTCCCCGCCCTGATCGCTCGCTGAGCTCTCGCTGACCAGTCGCAGTGCGCGATCGATCGAGGCGCCTCCAGAAAGGGCCACCGCGACCAGCTCGGCCTGCATACCCGGCGTTCCCGGTTCGGGCTGCGCCGTGCGCAGCAGGCGTCGGGTCCACGCCCGCGCCACCAGCACGAGGCCGAGCCCGGCGACGACGCAGGCGCCGCCGATCGGGTTCGAGACGACGACCGTGAGCGTGTCGAAGCCGAGCGCGAAGCCCAGCAGGAGTCCAGCCAACGGCATCCACAGCAGCAGCCGCGCAGTGCCGGCCGGTTCGGCGAGCGCGATCCGCACATCGTCGGCGGCAGACGCCGCGTCCTGCAGGGTGTCGGCGAGCATCCGCAGCACCTCGGCGAGCGGTGCCCCCACTGTCGTCGCGACGTCCCACGCCGCTGCGAGATCGACCCATGCGCCGCCCTCGGCTTCGACCGCGCCGAGCAGTGGCATGCCTCTGTCGACCCGATCGACGATCCTGGCTGCGTGCGGGTCGCCGCTCTCGGCGAGGTGCCGCCAGGCGACCAGCGGTACCGCACCCGCCTGGAGCAGCACCGCCAGCGTGCGCACGGCCGTCGCCGCGTCCTCGGCCGCGGCCGCGGCGCTGCCAGCACGAGAGACTCTCACCATGGCTGCACCTCCTCGATACCGAGCCGTTCGCCGTTCACCGTGAAGACGCCCGCCTGTGCGATGCGCCGGGTGCCATCCGGCGCGCGAGCCAGGTGCAGCACGACCGTGAACGCGCTCACCGCCTGCCGGGCGAGGGCTATGGCATCCATTCCTGCCAGCGCGCCCAATGCTTCCAGCCGAGCGGGCACGTCCCGCAGACCGCTGGCATGGAGTGTGCCAGCGCCACCGTCGTGGCCGGTGTTCAGTGCGGTCAGCAGCTCGCGCACCTCCTCGCCACGGCACTCCCCGACCACCAGCCGGTCGGGCCTCATCCGCAGGGACTCGCGCACGAGCCGGGCCAGGCTGATCCCGCCGGCTCCCTCGAGGTTGGCCTGCCGCGCCTCCAGCGCGACGTGATGGGGGTGCTGCGGTTGCAGTTCTGCCACGTCCTCGATCGTGACGATGCGCTCGCCGGGCGGCACGGCGCTGAGAAGGGCCGACAGCAATGTCGTCTTCCCTGTACCGGTGCCGCCGGTGATGAGGATGTTCGCGCGCTCGGCGACGAGTGCCGTCAGCCAGCCCTGCTGACGCGCATCGAACGCGCCGAGCCCAGCAAGGGCGTCGAGATCGGCGGCGCGCACCCGCGGCACCCTGATCGAGAGGGCTGTTCCGGACGTCGAGACCGGGGCGAGCACGGCATGCACGCGGATGCCGGAAGCCAGCCGTACGTCGACGCACGGCGCCTGGTCGTCGAGATGCCTGCCACCCAGACCGACGAGAGCGACGGCGAGATCGCGCACCTCCCGCTCCGACGCGCTCCACTCCGTCACGCGCTCGGCGCCGTTTCCGCGATCCACGAAGAGCCCGGCCGCCCCGTTGACGAAGATGTCCGTCACCGCTTCATCGGCGCAGCACGCGGCAAGGGCGCCGAACGCCGGATCGACCTGCAACGGAGCAGCCTCGACCGGCATCGTCGTCGACGGTGCCGGTACGCCGACACCGCGTGGCTGGATGACGAAAGAATCGGTCATCCCCCGACGCTAGGCACCCGCTTCCCGACCGCGGTGCGCGATTCGCGCGTCCTGTGCAGAACTTCTCGCGCAGTTGGATCCGTGCAGAAGCACTCCGCGCGCCAGCGCACGACCGACTCCGGGACCGCTCCCAAACGGAGAAGGGCGGCACCTCACGGGGGGAATGAGATGCCGCCCACGGCAGGGCCCGTTCGGGGGAAACGGGCACGCCAAGGCCGGAATGAGATTTCGGCTGACGTCGAGTGTACGCAAGGCGGCACTCCTGACAAAACCCATCCCGATACCGACTTTCGGCGGTAGGCGATGTCGGGCCCCGCGATTAGATTCACGATGACCCGGTCACGCGACCCCACATGACCGCGCCCAGCAGGACCAGCAATGCCGCAAAGGAGCGCCTGCCGATGAGCAGCCAGATCGATCACCTTCTCGACGAGACACGCCGGTTCCCGCCGTCGGAGGAATTCGTCGCACAGTCCATCTCGTCCCCCGCGCTCTACGAGAGCGCCGCCGCCGACCGGGAGGGATTCTGGGGAGAGCAGGCCGCTGAGCTGCTGCACTGGCACACGCCGTTCACCCACGTCCTGGACTGGTCGAACCCGCCATTCGCCAAGTGGTTCGACGACGGTGAGCTGAACGTCGCCTACAACTGTCTCGACCGGCACGTCGAAGCAGGCAACGGCGACCGCGTCGCTCTGCACTGGGAGGGCGAGCCCGGCGACGAGCGCCGCATCACGTACGCCGAGCTGACCGACGAGGTCAAGCGCACGGCCAACGTGCTCGAGGGGCTCGGCGTCGGCCACGGTGACCGCGTCGCCATCTACCTGCCGATGATCCCCGAGGCCATCGCCTCGATGCTCGCGGTGGCCAGACTCGGCGCGATCCACTCCGTCGTGTTCGGCGGCTTCAGCGCCGACAGCCTCCGCTCGCGCATCGACGATGCCGGCGCCAAGGTCGTCATCACCGCCGACGGCGGCTTCCGCAAGGGCAAGGTGTCGGCACTCAAGCCCGCCGTCGATCAGGCGCTGAGCGACCGCGGCGAGGGTGAGCAGCAGACCGTCGAGCACGTGCTCGTCGTCCGACGCGGCGGCAACGACGTCGACTGGGTGGAAGGCCGCGATGTCTGGTGGCACGAGGCCGTGCCCGCGGCATCGGCCGACCACGAAGCGCAGGCGTTCCCCGCCGAGAACCCGCTGTTCATCCTTTACACGTCCGGCACCACCGGCAAGCCGAAGGGCATCCTGCACACGTCCGGTGGCTACCTCACTCAGGCCGCGTACTCCCACAAGTACGTCTTCGACCTGCATCCCGAAACCGACGTGTTCTGGTGCACCGCCGACATCGGATGGGTCACCGGGCATTCCTATGTCGCGTACGGTCCGCTCGCCAACGGCGCAACCCAGGTGCTCTACGAGGGCACACCGGATGCTCCGCACCCCGGCCGCTGGTGGGAGATCATCGAGAAGTACAAGGTCTCGATCTTCTACACGGCCCCGACCGCGATCCGCTCGTTCATGAAGATCGGACGCAGCGTCCCGAAGAAGTTCGATCTGTCGTCGCTGCGACTGCTCGGCTCCGTGGGTGAGCCGATCAACCCCGAAGCATGGATGTGGTACCGCGACGTGATCGGCGGCGGGAAGACCCCGATCGTCGACACCTGGTGGCAGACCGAGACCGGCGCGATCATGGTATCCGCGCTGCCCGGCGTCATCGCCACCAAGCCGGGCTCTGCGCAGGTACCGCTGCCGGGCATCACCCTCGACGTCGTCGATGAGCAGGGAGCGCATGTCGGCAACGGCAACGGCGGACTGCTCGTCATCACCGAGCCGTGGCCGAGCATGCTGCGCGGCATCTGGGGTGACCCGGAGCGGTACAAGGAGACGTACTGGGAGAAGTTCGAGGATCAGGGTTACTACTTCGCCGGCGACGGCGCCCGCCTCGACGAAGACGGCGACCTGTGGCTGCTGGGGCGCGTCGACGACGTCATGAACGTCTCCGGCCACCGCCTGTCGACCGCCGAGATCGAATCCTCGCTCGTGGCGCACGAGGCCACGGCAGAGGCCGCGGTCGTCGGTGCATCCGACGAGACGACCGGGCAGGCCGTCGTCGCCTTCGTGATCATCAAGGAGAGCTACCTGTCGGAGCACGACCCGGCCGGTCTCGCCCAGCAGCTGAGGCTCTGGGTCGGCGAGCAGATCGGGGCGATCGCCCGTCCGCGCGACGTGTACATCGTCGGCGAGCTGCCGAAGACCCGCTCGGGCAAGATCATGCGCCGTCTGCTGCGCGACGTCGCGGAAGGACGCGAGGTCGGCGACACGACGACCCTCGCCGACACCGCGGTGATGAGCATCATCTCGGCGCAGGTCAAGTAGGTCGTTCGACGCTCCAGAGATGGAAAAGGCTGGTTCCGGATGTCGGGAACCAGCCTTTTCCGTCCCGGATGCCGGGATCGAATTTCGTCAGGCGAGGATGAAGGTGACCTCGACCTCGACCGGAGCGCCGAGCGGGAGCTCGGCGACGCCGACGGCCGCGCGTGCATGCTTTCCTGCGTCGCCGAAGATCTCGCCGAGCACTTCACTCGCGCCGTTGATCACACCGGGCTGACCGGTGAAGGCGGCGGCGGATGCCACGAACCCGCCGACACGCAGCACGCCACCGATGCGGTCGACTCCCCCGGCGGCGTCCGCGGCGGCAGCGAGCGCGTTCAGAGCGCAGGTGCGCGCGTAGGCCTTCGCATCGTCGGCGGTGACCTGCGTGCCGACCTTGCCGATCGCCGGCAGCGCTCCGTCTGTGAAGGGCAACTGGCCCGAGGTGTAGACGAGGTCGCCGTGCACGACGGCGGGTACGTAGGCGGCGACCGGCGCGGCGACCGCGGGGAGCTCGATTCCGAGCTCGGTCAGACGAGCGGCGATGCTCATGCGGCACCGCCCTCGAACTGTCGCGAGGCCTCGGCCGCGGCGGCGAGACCGGCGTTGGCGGCAGCATCCGTCGTCACCGGGCGCTTGAGGTAGGCGACGAGCCCACCCTCGGGCCCCTGGACGACCTGCACGAGCTCCCAGCCCTGCTTGCCCCAGTTGTTCAGGATCGCGGCGGTGTTGTGGATGAGCAGCGGCGTGGTGAGGTACTCCCACGTGGTCATGGCACTCCTATCGATTCGGGCGTGCCGCCCTTCGGCGGGCCCAGAGACCCTGTCGAAGAGGTGCGCGCCCGTCAAAGGCTGTTTTCAGGGAACTCCCCTACGATCAAGCGTATGCCTCAAAAGAATCGCACGGTGAAAGGCGTGCTCGGCGGCCTTCTCGGGCTCGTCGGGCTCAGCGCCGTCGCTGGCCTTCTGGTCACCGCCACTGTCACCCCGGTCCTCGCGATGACCGGCCTCGCCGGCAGCCAGGCCCTGACGCTCTTCGACGAGCTCCCCTCGAACCTGGACCCGTCTGCCCCGATGGAGCAGTCGACGTTCTACGCGACGGGTCTCGACGGCGCCCCTTTCAAGCTGGCGTCGGTCTTCGAGCAGAACCGCGTGCCTGTCACGTACGAGCAGGTGGCTCCGGTGATGTTCGAGGCCGTGCTCTCCAGTGAGGACAAGAGCTTCTACAGCCACGGCGGCGTCAACCTCGGTGCCACGGTGAAGGCCATCGTCGACAACGTCAAGGGCACCTCCTCGCGCGGCGCCTCCACGATCAGCCAGCAGTTCGTGAAGAACGTGCTGATCCAGGAGTGCGAGCAGGACGTCGACACCAATGACGACAACTACTCCGAGAAGCTGCAGCAGTGCTGGACCGACGCGACCAACGCGACCGGCAGCAAGGGCATCGAACGCAAGCTGCAGGAGATGCGCTTCGCGATCCAGATCGAGAAGGACTACTCGAAGAACGACATCCTGCTCGGCTACCTGAACATCGCCAACTTCGGCGGCACCGTCTACGGCATCGAAGCCGCAGCGAGCTACTACTTCTCCACGACGGCCGCGAACCTCACTCTGGCGCAGGCCGCGACGCTCGCCGGCATGGTGCAGAACCCCAACTACTACCGTATCGACCTGCCCGGCGGCACCGCGACCGAGAACGATGTCGCTGTCAACAGCGCCGAGGACGGCTACGCGAAGACGAAAGAGCGCCGCGACTATGTGCTCGAACGCATGCTCACCGACGGCAAGATCACCCAGGCGCAGTACGAAGAGGCGGATGCTTCAGACATCGCGCCCGCGATCCTGGAGCCGCAGCAGGGTTGTGTTGCAGCCGGGCGCAACGCGTATTTCTGCGAGTACGTGAAGTCGATCGTCCTCGATGATCCGGCCTTCGGCGCCACCCCGCAGGAACGCAGCGACCTGCTGCGCCGCGGTGGCCTGGAGATCTACACCTCGCTGGATCTGCGCATTCAGGACCCTGCAGCCGAGTCGATGGCGAACATCGCTCCCGCGAACTTCGACAACCAGTTCTTCGGTGCCGCCGGAGTTTCGGTCGAAGCCACCACAGGCCGCGTGCTCGCGATCACGCAGAACACGACGTTCAGCGAGACGATTCTCGACGACCAGGCCTATTCTTCGCTCGTCTTCGCGAACGACAAGCGACACGGTGGCGTGCCGGTGGGTTCCACATACAAGCTGTTCACCCTCATCGATTGGCTCGAGAAGGGTCACTCCCTGCGGGAGTCGATCAACGGCAGCAACCGCATGTTCACCAAGATGCACTGCGGTGATTCCCCGATCCCGATGACGTCGAAGATCGGCAACTACGGCGGCGGGAACGGCGGCAACGGCACCCCGATGTCGTTCACCGCGCAGTCGTTGAACAGCGGCTACCTCGCGATGGCGGAGAAGCTCGACCTGTGCGAGATCAACAAGGTCGCCGACCGCATGGGCGTGACCCTCGGCAACGGCGGCAAGGTGACCGAAGAGAACTTCATCTACGACATCCTCGGCTCGAAGTACATCTCCCCCATGGCGATGGCGGGAGCCTACGCGACCGTGGCGAACGGCGGCATCTACTGCACGCCGAAGGCGATCGACCGGGTCGTGCAGAACGGCAAGGAGCTGCCGCTGCCCGCTTCGTCCTGCACCCAGGTGATCTCCCCCGAGGTCGCCGCGACGGCCGCATACGCGTTGCAGAACGTGATGACGAACGGCACCGGTACCGGAGCGAACCCCTACGACGGCACCCCCGTGCTCGGCAAGACCGGAACGCACGAGACCTACTCGACGATGATGATCGAGTCGAGCACGAACGTCACCAGCGCGATCTGGGTCGGCCGCTCCAAGGGCGATGCCCGCATCGACAACCAGTCGACCGATGACTACGCGCTCAGTTCGATGCGATACGCGCTCGCCCGCGACATGCAGAGTGCGGCGAACGCCGTCTACAGCGGTAACGACTTCCCCGGCCCGGACGAGAATCTGCTCCGTCAGGTGCTCACGAATGTGCCCAACGTTGTGGGAAAGACGATCGATGAGGCGACGGCGATCCTCGAAGACCAGGGATTCTCGGTCTCCGTCGGCGCTCCGGTCGACAGCGACAAGCCGACCAACATCGTCGCCGCGCAGGATCCCGCCGGGCAGGCCCCGAGCGGCGGTACCGTGACGCTCTCGCCGAGCAACGCCCAGGGCGTGACGATGCCGGACGTGACCGGCCAGTCGAAGGGCGCGGCGCAGTCCGCACTCATCGGCGCCGGGTTCACGACGATCTCGTTCAACAAGACCTGCAACCCGCCGGAAGCGGTCGTCAAGGCCACCAGTCCGGCGGCGGGGACAGCGACGAAGAAGAGCACGCCGGTCTCGGTCGCATGCGAGTAAGCGCGCGCCCGGCCCTCATCGCGCTCGGCGCGGTGGGGGCCGCGGGTGCGGCCGCTGCCGTGTGGGGCATCGGCATCGAGCGCTACCTCTTCACCGTGCGCGAGGTAACCGCGCCGGCGCTCGCGCCAGGCTCGGCCCCGATCCGGGTGCTGCACCTCTCCGACGCCCACATGGCGCCGTGGCAGCACCGCAAGCAGGACTGGCTGGCCTCGCTCGCCCAGCTGAACCCCGACCTCATCGTCAACACCGGCGACAACCTGGGGCATCGGGACGGGTTGAACGGCATCCGGCGCGCCTTCGCGCCCTTCGCAGGCATCCCCGGAGTGTTCGTGCACGGCTCGAACGACGTCAACGGACCGTCCGCGCGCAACCCGCTGCGGTACTTCTCCGGGCCATCGCAGCGCCACCGTGCACCGGAGATGCTCGACACCGATGCGATGGACGCGTACTTCACCGAGGACCTCGGCTGGACCGATCTCAACAACGCGGCGGCGCGTCTCACGGTCGCGGGCGACACCGTCGACTTCTTCGGCGTCAGCGATGCGCACCGCAACTGGGACCGCCTCGAGGATCTGCCTTCAGCGATCAAGGACCTCGGGCCACGGGATGCGGACACCTCGGTCGTCGGCGTCACGCACGCTCCGTACCAGCGGGTGCTGAACGGCTTCATCGACCTGGGCGCCGATGCGATCCTCGGCGGGCACACCCATGGTGGTCAGGTCTGCCTGCCCGGGTACGGCGCACTGGTCGCGAACTGCGACATCCCCTTGAAGCAGGCGAAGGGGCTCAGCACCTGGACGCACGAGGGACGGAGCGTCCCCCTGAACGTCAGCGCCGGATGCGGGCACTCGATCTATGCCCCCGTGCGCTTCGCGTGCCGTCCCGAAGCGACGCTGCTCACATTGACCGCGCGGGACCACCGATTCGGTGCCACGGGGATTTCACTGTAGACTCGGAGGGTTGCAAAACGGGGTGTGGCGCAGCTTGGTAGCGCGCTTCGTTCGGGACGAAGAGGTCGCAGGTTCAAATCCTGTCACCCCGACCAGTAACACCGGAAGGCCGCCCTCGAGGCGGCCTTCCTCGTATCCGCACCAGTGAGAAGGGACCGCATGAGAGGCCTGCTTCCGCCGCCGCGCCGGATCACCCGTGGTGCGGCCACCGTCATCGGAATCCTCCTCCTGGCAGCTCTCGCCATGCTCACTCTCACTCCTCCTCGTATCGAGGAGCGGATGCCGAATCTCCTCGACCGGGTCGTCGACATCGTCCACCAGCTGGGTTGGAGCCGATGGGGATTCACGGAGCTCGAGATCTTCGCCAATATCCTCGTCTTCGTGCCTGTCGGCGCTCTGGCCTTCGTGCTCCTGCCGCGGCGGATCTGGGTGCTCTCGCTCCTCACCGGACCTGCGATCTCGGTCCTGATCGAGGGTGTTCAGCGCGTGGCGCTTCCCCATCGCGCAGCGACCGTGAACGACATCGTCGCGAACTCCGTCGGCGCCACCGCCGGTGTCCTCCTCGCGATCGCCTGCACGCTGCTGTTCGCCCCACGCCCCTCGCAGGAGCGCTCCCCTAATCTGGAAGCATCATGACTGCGCCCACCCTTGTCGCCTTCGACCTCGACGACACCCTCGCTCCGTCCAAGGGAGCGATCAGCTCGCGCATCGCGAACCTGCTTCGCGCCCTGTTGCGCTCGGTCGACGTCGCCATCATCTCCGGCGGCAACGAGGAGCAGTTCCGCACGCAGGTGGTCGCCCAGCTCGGCGACGCGGATGCCGCGACGCTGGCGCGCCTGCACCTGCTGCCGACGTGCGGCACGCGCTATCTCCGCCACGACGGATCCGGCTTCGAGCTCGTCTACGCGCACGATCTCTCCGATGACGAGAAGTCCGGGGCTCTCACCGCACTGCGCGAGGAAGCCGAGCGGCTCGGCTTCTGGGAGCCGGAGCCCTGGGGCGACATCCTCGAGGACCGCGGCTCGCAGATCACCTTCTCCGCCCTCGGCCAGCAGGCCCCGCGCGACGCGAAACACGCATGGGATCCGACAGAGGCCAAGCGCGCAGCACTGCGCGACGCCGTCGCCGCGCGCCTGCCAGGTCTCGAGGTGCGCTCCGGTGGATCGACTTCGATCGACATCACTCGCGCCGGCATCGACAAGGCCTACGGGATGCAGCAGCTCACCGAGCGCACCGGCATCCCGCTGTCCAGCATGCTTTTCTACGGCGACCGCCTCGACGAAGGCGGGAACGACTACCCGGTGCTCGCCATCGGCGTGCCCTCCGTGGCCGTGGACGGCTGGGAGGACACCGCAGACAAGCTCGATGAGCTGCTGAAGACACTGAACCCGGCGGCCCGGGTCCGCTGAGCCGCGCTACGGCTCGTAGATCGGCAGGAAGTGGATGACCGCCTCCTCGTAGGGGTGGGCCTGGCGGATCGCTTCCTGGACGGCACCGGCCTGCTCGACGTCGCAGACGGACTCGATCCGGATCTCCTCGCTGCGCTGCACCGCGCCCACGTCGCCCTCATACGGCTGCGAGCCGGGGAGGGCCTGCCAGCGGCCCGTCACCTTCCAGGAGCTGGTGCACCGCTCGTACGCCCCGATCCGCCCCGCACCGGCGGCGTGCAGGGCGTGGATCACCGCTTCGGCGTGACTCGCGGGAACGGATATCTCGATCTTCAGCCGCGTCATGCCGAGACGTCCGCCGCACGGACACGAGGTACCCCGCGGCGGGATACCGGAACCAGCCTCTGCAGCTGCGTGACGTGCCCCGGCTCCAGCTCGGCCAGCGAAGAGACACCGAGCAGACGCATCGTGCGCACGATCTCGCTGCGCAGGATGTCGATCGTGCGGTCGACGCCTGCACGACCGCCGGCCATCAGCCCGTAAAGATAGGCGCGGCCGATCAGCGTGAAGTCGGCACCGAGTGCGACCGAGGCCACGATGTCGGCACCGTTCATGATGCCCGTGTCGATCATCACCGTGAAGTCGTCTCCCACCGCCGATCGCACCGATGGCAGCAGGTGGAACGGAATCGGTGCGCGATCGAGCTGACGGCCGCCGTGGTTGGACAGCACGATGCCATCGACACCTGCGTCACGCAGCGTCAGCGCGTCCTCGACCGCCTGCACGCCCTTGATGACGATCTTCCCCGGCCAGATGTCACGGATCACCGCGAGATCGTCGTAGCTGATGGTGGGATCCATCGCGGCATCCAGAAGCTCACCGACGGTGCCGCCGGTGGTGCTCAGCGAAGCGAACTCGAGCTTCGGCGTGGTGAGGAAGTCGTACCACCACCACGGCCGAGGGATCGCGTTGATGATGGTTCCGAGCGTCAGCTGCGGCGGGATCGAGAAACCGTTGCGCTTGTCCCGCAGGCGCGCTCCGGCGACTGGGGTGTCCACCGTGAAGTGCAGCGTGTCGAACCCGGCGCCGGCGGCGCGGCGGGTGAGTTCGTAGGAGATCTCCCGATCGCGCATGACGTAGAGCTGGAACCAGTTGCGCCCGTGCGGATTCACGGCCTTCACGCCTTCGATCGACGTGGTGCCGAGGGTGGAGAGCGTGAACGGGATGCCGGCGGCCGCCGCGGCTCCGGCCCCGGCCTCCTCCCCCTCGGTCTGCATGAGACGCGTGAACCCCGTCGGAGCGATGCCGAACGGGAGAGCGCTCGGACCGCCGAGGATGTCGACAGAGGTGTCGACGTCGGGGGCAGGACGCAGGATGCCGGGGTGGAACTCGATGTCCTGGAACGCCTGGCGCGCGCGGGTCAACGAGAGTTCGCCCTCGGCGGCGCCGTCGGTGTAGTCGAAGGCCGCCTTCGGCGTGCGGCGCTTGGCGATGAGGCGCAGATCGTCGATCGTGAGCGCCGAGTCCAGGCGGCGCTTCCGGCCGTTCAGTTCGGGCTTCTTGAACTTCATCAGCTCGAAGAGCTCAACAGGGTTGGGAACCTGGCGCGTGACCATGGTGTTCCTCTCAGTCGGTGGATGTGGGGTTTCGTGCATCGGCGCGGCGCGTGAGGCCCGTCGCCGTGTAGTAGCCGGTGATGTGGGCATGGACGAGGCTGCGGGCGGCATCCACGTCGCTGGCATCGATCGCGGCGACGAGGGCGCGGTGCTCGGAACGCAGCAGGGCCGACATCGCATCCCAGTCGGCGATGGCGACGGCCCCCTCCTGCACGTACGACTCGATGGACGTGCGCAGGCCCGTCATCATCGCGGCGATGACGGTGTTGCCGCTGGACTCCGCCAGCGCGAGATGCAGCTGCGCGTCGAGCGCCAGGAACTCGGAAGGGCTGAGGTCCGCCGCATCCATCGCGTCCAGGGTCTGGTGCGCGGCAGACAGGTCTCGGTTGTGCGCGCCGGCGAGGGCGGTGACGACGGCATCCTCGAGCACGAGACGGGTGCGGACGACATCCTCGAGCGGAAAGCCGTGCGCTGCCACCTGAAGACGCAGCAGCGTCGACAGGCCGCCGGTGGGCGTGGCGATGACGATCGCGCCGGACTGCGGGCCTGAGCCGGTCGCGGTGCGGATCAACCCCATCACCTCGAGCACCCGCAGCGCCTCACGGACGCTGGAGCGTCCGACGCCCAGGTCGGCGGCGAGGTCGCGCTCCGACGCGATGCGGTCGCCAGGACCGAGACGCCCGTCGAGGAGGTCGCGTTCGATGCTCTCCAGCACGAGTCGCCAGGCGCGGGGCGCCGACTCGGTCTCGTTGTGCTCCGACATCCGTCCTCCTGTGGTCTGACCACAGAGTAGCCTGTGTGGTCAGACCACGCAAGCACGCGCCTGCTCCGGTCGTCGAGCAAGGGAGCGCCAGCGACCGGGACGAAACGTGTCGTCCGACGTCGTACGCCGGATCAAGGCGTTTCGTCTCGCTTCGCTCGCTCAACGACCGGGTTTACGCAGGCGCGCTCAGCTCAGACGACCGCCGGACTCGTCGAGGTAGCAGGCGCCGCACAGCGATTCGTACGTCGTGACGAGTTTGTCGCCGCCCCCGTCGATCGCGACCTGATCGCCGTCGAAGACGAAACGCCCGTCGATCACCCGGCCGTTGAACACCGCCTTGCGACCGCAGCGGCAGATGGTCTTCAGTTCCTCCAGCGAGTGCGCGATCGCGAGCAGTCGCGCCGAGCCCGGAAAGGCCTGCGTGCGGAAGTCGTTGCGAATGCCGTAGGCCATCACCGGGATGCCGTCGTCGACCGCGATCCGGAAGAGGTCGTCGATCTGCGCAGCGGTGAGGAACTGCGCCTCGTCGACCAGGAGGCAGGCGACGTCGACAGGGCCGCCGGGGAGCAGCTCATCGTCGGAGGAACGCCGCATCCGCTCGCGGTGCGCCGAGAACAGTGCCCGTGCGTCATCCTCCGGCGCGATCAGGAAGTCGACCTCGCGGGTCATCCCCAGTCGGCTCTCGATCTGCGTTGCGCCTTTGGTGTCGATCGCCGGCTTGGCGAGGAGGACGTGCTGACCACGCTCCTCATAGTTGTAGGCAGCCTGGAGGAGAGACGTGGACTTGCCCGAATTCATCGCGCCGTAGCGGAAGTAGAGCTTGCCCACCGGGAGCTCAGACGTTGATGCCGAGCGTCGCGGCGGTCGCCGCGGTGGAGCGCTCCGTCAGAGCCGCGTCCTTGTTCAGCTGTTCGCCGAACGTCGGGATCAACTCGCGCAGTGCCGGCTCCCAGCTCGGGTAGTGCTCGGGGAAGCACGACTTCAGCAGGCCGAGCATGATCGGCACGGCGGTCGACGCACCAGGAGACGCACCGAGGAGGCCGGCGATGGTACCGTCTGCCGAGGAGATCACCTCGGTGCCGAACTGCAGGATTCCACCCTTCTCAGGGTCCTTCTTCATCACCTGGGCACGCTGGCCCGCGTCGATGAGGGTCCAGTCCTCGTCTTTCGCCGTGGGCATGAAGATGCGCAGGCTGTCGACCTTCTTGCGGTGGTTCTTCATGAGCTCGCCGACGAGGTACGTGATGAGGTCGGGGTTCTTGACGGCGACCTGGAGCATCGGCACGAGGTTGTGCGGACGCACCTGGGTCACGATGTCGAGCATCGAACCCTTCTTGAGGAACTTCGGGCTGAACGTCGCGAACGGGCCGAACATCAGCGAGGACTCTCCGTCGACCACCCGGGTGTCGAGGTGCGGCACCGACATGGGGGGTGCGCCGACGGATGCCTGCGAGTACACCTTCGCCTTGTGCTGGGCGACGACCTTCGGGTTCGTCGTCTTCAGGAACTGCCCGCCGATCGGGAAGACGCCGTAGCCCTTGATCTCCGGGATGCCGGAGTTCTGCAGCAGCTTGAGGGCCCAGCCGCCGGCGCCGACGAAGACGAAACGAGCCTTCACCTCGTTCGGGGCATGCCCGATGGTGTTGCGGTACTTGACGAGCCAGGTGCCGTCCTTCTGCTTCTTCAGACTGCGCACCTCGTGGTTGACCCGCAGGTCGACACCGTCGGCAGTGAGGTGATCGAAGAGCTGGTGCGTGAGCGCTCCGAAGTCGACGTCGGTTCCGGCGGGCACGCGAGTCGCCGCGAACGGCTCGCCCTTGCGGCGCTGCTGCATCAGCAGCGGCGCCCACTTGTTGATGACGCGGGAGTCCTCGCTGTACTCGATACCGGCGAACAGCGGCTGCTCCTTGAGCACCTCGTAGCGTTCCTTGAGGTAGGCGACGTCCTTCTCACCGCGCACGAAGGTCATGTGCGGGGTGGCGTTGATGAACGTCGACGGCTCGTCGAGCACACCCTTCTCGACCAACGACGACCAGAACTGGCGGCTCTGCTGGAACTGCTCGTTGATGTTCACCGCCTTGGCGGGATCGAGCGGACCGTTCGCGTTCTGCGGCATGTAGTTCAGCTCGCAGAGGGCGGCGTGTCCGGTCCCGGCGTTGTTCCACGGGTTGGAGCTCTCTTGAGCGAGATCGGAGAGTCGCTCGAAGGCGACGATCTTCCACTCCGGCTGCAGCTCGTGCAGCAGAGTACCCAGGGTGGCGCTCATGATGCCACCACCGATCAGGACGACATCGACGGTTTCAGTCACCAGACCAGTCTAGTTCCCCGGGAATGGGTCCCTGAGCCAGCCCAGGGACCCACCATGGGTTGTCAGACGGCGGATGCTGCGCCGATGCGCGCGGCGACGAGCTCGGCGATCTGCACGGCGTTCAGTGCTGCACCCTTGCGCAGGTTGTCGTTGCTGATGAACAGCACCAGACCCTTGTTCTCGGCAGCCGACTGATCGGCGCGGATCCGGCCGACGAAACTCGGGTCCTTGCCGGCGGCGTACAGCGGCGTCGGCACTTCTTCGAGCACGACGCCGGGCGCTGCGGACAGCACCTCGCGTGCCCGCTCCGGGGTGATGTCGCGCGCGAACTCGACGTTGATCGACAGGGAGTGGCCGGTGAAGACCGGCACGCGCACGCACGTGCCCGCAACGCGGAGGCCGGGGAGTTCGAGGATCTTGCGGCTCTCGTTACGGAGCTTCTTCTCCTCGTCGGTTTCGTTCTGTCCGTCGTCGACGATGGAGCCGGCGAGCGGGATGACGTCGAAGGCGATGGGCGCGACGTACTTCTCCGGCTGGGGGAAGTCGATGGCCGAGCCGTCGTGCACGAGGCGCAGCGTGTCACCCTGGGCGAGGACGCCCTCGACCTGGCCGAGCAGCTCCTGCGCGCCGGCGAGACCGGAGCCGGAGACCGCCTGGTACGTCGAGACGATGAGCCGTTCGAGACCGGCCTCGGCGTGCAGCACCTTCAGCACCGGCATCGCGGCCATCGTCGTGCAGTTCGGGTTGGCGATGATGCCCTTGGGACGCTCATCGATGGCGTGCGGGTTGACCTCGCTCACCACGAGCGGGACCTCGGGGTCGTTGCGCCAGGCGCTGGAGTTGTCGATGACGACGGCTCCGGCCTCTGCGAAGCGCGGCGCGTAGGCGCGGCTGGCGGTCGCGCCGGCCGAGAACAGGGCCACGTCGATGCCTGCGGCATCCGCCGTCTCGACATCTTCGACGATCACCGAGACGCCACCGAAGTCGATCGCGGTGCCCGCAGAACGCGAGGAGGAGAAGAGCCGCAGTTCGCGGATCGGGAACGACCGCTCGGCGAGAATCTCGCGCATCACGGTGCCCACCTGGCCGGTGGCGCCCACGATGGCGACGGAGAGTCCTGAGTCGGAGATGCGGGTCATGAGGTTCCTTGGCGTCGTGCAGTGATGCGTACGAGGCGGAAGGCACGGCGTCGGGATGCGGATGCCGCGCCTGGCGCCGATGTCAGGGTTGCGGTGAGTCTACCGCGTCGACCGGATGCTCCGGGTCGGTCCCCGACATCACGATCCGAGGTCTGTATCAGCGACCGGAGCCGGCGTGCACCTTCGCCTCGTCGTCTCCGTCGAGGCCGTAGGCGGTGTGCACGGTGCGTGCGGCCTCGGCGAGGTCGTCGGCACGGAGCACCACCGAGATGCGGATCTCGGAGGTCGAGATCATCTCGATGTTGATCCCGCCGGCGGACAGCGCCTCGAACAGCGTCGCCGAGACGCCGGAATGCGTGCGCATGCCGGCACCGACGACGGAGAGCTTGCCGATCTGGTCGTCGTGCACGAGGTTCTGGAAACCGACCTCGGTCTGCTCGGCGGCCAGCGCCTTGAGCGCGGCTGCGGCGTCTGCCTTCGGGACCGTGAAGGAGATGTCGGTGCGTCGCGTGGATGCCGCCGACACGTTCTGCACGATCATGTCGACGTTCGCGCCCGACTTCGCGACGATCTTGAAGATCTCTGCGGCCTTGCCCGGAACATCCGGCACGCCCGCGACCGTGATCTTCGCGTGGCTGAAGTCGGTGGCGACTCCGGCGACGATCGGTTCTTCCATGGCTGCTGCTCCCTCGGCTTCGCGAGGGTTCTTCATACCCTCGCCCAGAACGTAAGTACCCTCGGCCGACGAGAACGTCGACCGGGCGTGGATGAGCACGCCGTGACGGCGCGCGTACTCGACGGCGCGGATGTAGAGCACCTTGGCTCCGTTGGCGGCGAGCTCGAGCATCTCCTCGCTGCTGACGTGATCGAGCTTCTGCGCTCGCGGGATCACGCGCGGATCGGCGGTGAAGATGCCGTCGACGTCGCTGTAGATCTCGCAGACGTCGGCGTCGAGCGCCGCGGCCAGCGCGACGGCGGTCGTGTCGGAGCCGCCCCGGCCGAGCGTGGTGATGTCTCGGGTGTCGCGGTTGAATCCCTGGAACCCGGCGACGATGACGATCGCGCCCTCGTCGAGCGCCTCGCGGAGACGGACCGGGGTCACATCGACGATCCGGGCCGATCCGTGCTTCGAGTCCGTGATCATGCCGGCCTGACTGCCGGTGAACGAGCGCGCTTCGAAGCCCATCGAGTGGATGGCCATGGCCAGCAGCGCCATCGAGATGCGCTCACCACTGGAGAGCAGCATGTCGAGCTCGCGCGGCGCCGGAATCGGGGCCACCTCGTTCGCGAGGTCGAGCAGCTCGTCTGTGGTGTCGCCCATCGCACTGACCGCGACGACCACATCATGGCCGGCGCGGCGGGTGTCGACGATGCGCTTGGCGACGCGCTTGATGCTCTCTGCGTCGGCGACAGAGGAGCCGCCGTACTTCTGCACGATGAGGGCCACGTTCACTCCCGGGGGTGTCGGGCGGATCCGCCCACGCACATTCTACGTTCGACGCATATGCCGTGCTGTGCATGTGACGTCTGCATGCCAGAGCCTCGGCGTCTGCGGGGGACGAAGAAAGCCGCGTCCACGGGCCCGGGACGACCACCCGCGTCCCCTCCCCCTCGGCAGGGGTCAAAGACGGTCGCATTCGCGGGCCAGAGGCGACCTCCCGCGCCCCCTCGACCGGGGCCCGGTTCCACAGGCTACCCGCGAGCCGGACCCCGTCAGGGGGCGGGGATCGGCGCCGGCTCGGGTGACGCTGCGGGGCGGAGACGCCCGCCGGTGCCCGCGAACCAGCACCCGATGATGATCAGGGGGAAGCCGATGACCAGGCCGAGCGTCAGGGGCTCGGCGAGGACGATCGCGCCGAGGATGATCGCGACCACCGGGTTGACGTAGGTGAACAGCGGCGCGCGCACCGGGCCGACCTCACGGATGAGCGCGAAGAATGCGAGGAACGCGACGGCCGTGCAGATGACGGCCAGTGCCAGCAGCGCCAGAGCGGAGGTCACGGTCGGCAGGCGGTGCTGCGTGAGGAGACCGAGCGGCAGATAGAGGATGCCGATCATCAGCAGTGAGAGGGTGATCGTGCCGAGCGAGGGCACGTCGGCGAGTTTGCGCGCGACGATGAACGGCGCGATCGCGTAGAGCACCGCGACCAGCAGCACCTCGCCCGCGGCCAGCAGGCTCATCTCGCCGCCGAACAGCCCAGGGCCGGCGACCACGATCGCGACGCCGACGAATCCGATGACGAGTCCGATCGCGCGAGCGGGGCGGAGCACGCCGCGATCACCGCCACCGAGGGCGATGAGTGCAGCGAAAAGCGGCACGGTAGCGACGAGCAGCCCGGTCAGGCCGGACGGCAGCGTCATCTCGGCATGGCCGAGCAGCACGAAGGGACCGGCCATCTCGATCAAGCCGAAGGCGAGCACCCATGGCCAGTGCTTCAGAGCGGCGCGCAGCGCGCCGTTGCGGATCGCGAACGGCAGCAGCAGCAGCGCGGCGATGAGAGTTCGGCCGGCGACGATCGCCGGTGGCGAGATCGACTCCACGGCGATGCTGATGAACAGGTAGGGCACGCCCCAGAGCAGGGCCATCGCCCCGAAGAGGAGCCAGCCGCGGCGTGTGAAACCGGAGTGCGCGGTCACTGCGCCACCGCGGCGGGCCCCGTCGGGCTCAGCAATAGACCCACGTTCACAGCACGCGCCGCCCTTCGAAGGCTCGCCCGAGAGTGACTTCGTCGGCGTACTCGAGATCGCCGCCGACCGGGAGGCCGGAGGCCAACCGAGAAACGGTGATCTGCATCGTGGTGAGCAGACGGCTGAGATAGCTCGCCGTCGCCTCGCCTTCGAGGTTCGGGTTGGTGGCGAGGATGACTTCCTGCACCGTGCCGTCGGCGAGGCGCGTCATCAGCTGGGCGATGCGCAGATCATCGGGGCCGATTCCGGCGATCGGACTGATCACGCCGCCGAGCACGTGGTACAGCCCCCGGAACTCACGGGTGCGTTCGATCGCCGCGACGTCTTTCGCGTCTTCGACCACGCAGATCAGAGCCGGGTTGCGTCGCGGATCGCGGCAGATCGCGCAGCGCTCCTGCTCGGCGACGTTTCCGCAGATCTCGCAGAAGCGCACCCGGATGCGCACCTCGGTGAGCAGTTCGGACAACCGGGCGACGTCGAACGTCGGAGTCTGCAGGATGTGGAACGCGATGCGCTGCGCGGACTTCGGGCCGATGCCGGGGAGGCGCCCGAACTCGTCGATGAGTTCCTGAACGATGCCGTCGTACATCAGGCGAACCTCGTCGGCGGCTCGTAGGGCTCTTCGCGCACGAACGTGGCGCCGAGCACCTGGCGGATCACGGCCTCGCCGTAGCGCTGCACGCCACCGGCGACCGGGCTGCGGTCGGAGATGACCGGCGCCGGCCTGGCCGGCTGCACCTGCCGAGCGGGCGGTGCGTCCTGAGTGGGCGCCTGTGCTGCCGCTGGTCGGGCAGGCGCGGCCTGTGTCGACGCCGGCGGCTCGTAGGAGGGGTCGTATGGCGGCTCGTCGTCGAAGTACGGCACGTCATCGTCGCCCGGAAGCGGCGGCTCATCGGAGTCGATCGCGCCGTCGACCGGCGAGGGGACAGCGGATGCGGCGGCCTCGACCTCGGCCGGCTCCTCGTCGACGGGCAGCTGCGGCGCCGGGGGTGCCACGGTGACCGGAGCTTCGACGGTGGTCGGGATCGGGGCGACCGCCCATTCCGTCACCGACGGCGCCGACGCGCCGCGGGACTGCGGTCGGGATGACGAAGCGGATGCCGCAGACGGCCTTCCCGCGGAGTCGGAGTCCCTCGCTTCGGGAGCATTCCCCGCCTCGGCATTCGCAGCAGCGGTTGAACCGGTGGATCCGGCTGCCCCGGTGGAACCGACTCTCGCAGGCTCCGAAGCATCAGCGGAACCCGCATCGCCCTGAGGGCGTGCCGTCGGCGTGTCGGCAGAGCCCTGACGAGCCGCGGCCCCGGTCGGAAGCGGCGCCGGCAGATACTTCACGCGCACGCCCAGTTCCTGCTCGATCGCCGTGCGCAGGTGATCGGACGGACCGGATCCGGGGACCGAACCCTTGAACTTCGCGACGTCATGCTGACTGGTGAACCCCAGCGTAAGCACTTCGGAGTCGGTGCCGTACGCCAACGGCTGCACGGCGGTGGCGAGCAGCCACGATGTGCGACTGATGCTCTCCAGCCGGGTGAGCACCGCGGGCCAGACGGCGGTGACCCGCTCGTACGTGACCGGCCCGGTCGGGACGGAGGTCGCCGCAGCGGGGGCCTCGGTCGGCGCATCCGCCGGATAGCTGTGTTCTGTCTCGCTCGCTGCAGTCGTCGGCGTGCTGACCGCGGGGGCTGACGGCGCCGAGGAGACCGGGGATGCGGGCGCCGCCGACACAGCCGGGGCCGGGACTGCCCGCTGCGTCACCGGAGCCGGAGCCTGCTGAACCGCCGCATCGGCAGTGGCGCCGGCATCCGCTGTTCCTGCGCTGGCGAGCACGCGAGCGACCATGAGTTCGAGGTGGAGGCGCGGCGAGGTCGCCCCGGACATGTCGTCGAGGGCGGCGCTGACGAGGTCGGCGGTTCGAGACAGCCGTGCCGCACCGAACGCGGACGCCTGCGCCCGCATCCGCTCCAGCACGTCCTCGGTGATGCCGCGGAGCACCGCCGATGCGCCGGGGCCTACGGCCGCGATGACGATGAGGTCGCGCAGCCGCTCGAGCAGGTCGTCGACGAAGCGCCGCGGGTCCTGCCCGGTCTGCACCACTCGGTCGATCGCCGGGAAGGCAGCAGCCGCGTCTGCGGCCGCGAGAGCGTCGACGATCTCGTCAAGCAGTGCCGCGTGCGTATAGCCGAGCAGCGCCACCGCGCGCTCGTAGCCGACCGTGACGGTCGCCGACCCGGCCGGCGCGTCCGAGCCGGCGATGAGCTGATCGAGCAGCGACAACGTGTCTCGCGGCGATCCGCCACCGGCGCGGACGACGAGCGGCAGCACGCCCTGTTCGACGATCACGCCCTCTTCGCCGCAGAGCTTCGCGACGTACTCGAGCATGGCCGCCGGAGGCACCAGCCGGAACGGATAGTGGTGGGTGCGCGAACGGATGGTGCCGAGCACCTTCTCGGGCTCGGTCGTCGCGAAGATGAACTTCACGTGCTCCGGCGGCTCTTCCACCAGCTTGAGGAGCGCATTGAACCCCTGCGGGGTCACCATGTGCGCCTCGTCGAGGATGAAGATCTTGTAGCGATCGCGACTGGGGGCGAACGTCGCACGCTCGCGGAGGTCTCTCGCGTCATCGACGCCATTGTGGCTGGCGGCGTCGATCTCGACCACGTCGAGCGATCCCCCACCGGCACGGGAAAGCTCCACACAGCTCGGGCAGGTTCCGCATGGCACGTCGGTCGGGCCCTCGGCGCAGTTCAGACAGCGGGCGAGAATACGCGCAGACGTCGTCTTTCCGCATCCGCGTGGACCGGAGAAGAGGTAGGCATGCCCGACCCGGTCGCCGCGGAGTGCGGTCATCAGCGGCTCGGTCACCTGCGACTGCCCGATCATCTCGCCGAAGGATTCGGGCCGGTAGCGGCGGTAGAGGGCTGTGGTCACCACAACAGCCTACGGCGTGCCGGGGACACTGCGGTGGGCTCCGTTCGTCGCACCGCAGTGTCCGGCCCGTCAGTCGATCTGTTGGATGATCGGGATCGCCGTCGTGATCACCGGAACGGATGCCGAGAGCTGCGTCCCGTCGTCCCGTCGCGCGCCGGCGAAACGGCGCAGCGTCGGCCGTCCGGGGATCAGCGGTCCCTGATCCGCGAGAGCGACGAGGGCATCGGCTCCGACCGATGCCGTGTACGCAACACCGCGTACCGTGAACTCGACCGGTTGTCCCGCTCGCACCTCGACACGCAGTTCGTCGCGTGTCACCGTGATCTGCAGCACCGCCCCCTGCCATTGCATCGGGAACGACAGCGATGGCCAGTCCGCCGGAAGGCGCGGGTCGAAGCTGAGCTCGCCCGCGTGATCCCGCATCCCGCCGAAGCCGGACACCAGCGCCGTCCACACGCCGCCGGCCGACGCCACGTGCACGCCGTCGGCCGCGTTGTGGTGCAGATCTCCGAGGTCGACGAAGATCGACTGCGCGAAGTACTCCTTGGCGAGATCCTGGTAGCCGACCTCCGCCGCCAGGATCGACTGCACCACCGCGGACAGCGTGGAATCGCCGGTGGTCAGCGGATCGTAGTACTCGAAGTCGGCGAGTTTCTCGTCGGGGGTGAAGTGGTTGCCCTGTAGGAACAGCGCGAGCACCACGTCGGCCTGCTTGAGCACCTGGAACCGGTAGATCACCAGCGGGTGGAAGTGCAGCAGCAGCGGATGCTGCTCCTTCGGAGTGTGCTCCAGATCCCAGAGCTCGCGTTCCAGGAACAGCGAGTCCTGCGGATGGATGCCGAGGCTCTCGCTGAACGGGATGAACATGGCCTCGGCGGCGCGGTCCCAGGCATCCGGCTCCTCCGGCGCCACATCGGTGCGATCCACCAGCGCGGCGTACGCGGCCGGGTCGTTCTCGGCGATCTCCCGCACCACCCGTGCGGCATAGCGGAGGTTGTACCGCGCCATGACGTTCGTGAAGAGGTTGTCGTTGACGACCGTCGTGTACTCGTCAGGACCGGTGACGCCGTGGATGTGGAAGGTCTCGATGCCTTCGTTGGTGCGCCAGAACCCGAGCGTCGCCCACAGCCGCGCGGTCTCCACCGCGATGTCGGCGCCCTCCCGCCGGAGGAACTCCTCATCACCGGTCGCACGGACGTACTTGCCGAGCGCGAAGCTCACGTCGGCGTTGATGTGGTACTGCGCGGTGCCGGCCGCGTAGTACGCGGAGGCCTCCTCGCCGTTGATGGTCCGCCACGGGAAGAGCGCTCCGGCCTCGTTCAGCTGCGCGGCGCGACGGCGCGCGGCTGGAAGCATCAGGACACGGGCACGCAGGGCGTTCCTGGCCCACTGCGGCGAGGTGTAGGTGAGGAACGGGAGCACATAGATCTCGGTGTCCCAGAAGTAGTGGCCGCTGTAGCCGGAGCCGGACAGCCCCTTGGCCGGCACGCCGTTGCCGTCGGCGCGCGCCGACGCCTGGGCGAGCTGCAGGAGGCACCAGCGGGTGGCCTGCTGCAGGTCGTCGTGACCGCCGATCTGCACATCGCTGCGCTCCCAGAACGCCGCCAGCCAGTCGGCCTGCTTGCGGAACTGCGCCTCGACGCCCTCCACCGCCGCCCGGTCGAGCGTGCGACGGCAACGGTCGACGAGCTCACGAGCCGGCACGCCGCGGGATGTGTGATAGCTGACGAGCTTCGTGAGCCGAATCGGGATGCCTGCCTTGGCCTGCACCCGGAACACGTTCTTGGCGGTGTCCGCCTCACTGAGCTGGCGGGCGCTGTACTCGTTGTCCGTCTCGATGACGTGGTCGGCGACGACCGCGACGGTCATCCCCGAGTCGGCGACCTCGTACGAGAGGACGGAGCGCAGTCCGTCCTGCCAGTACTCCTCCGGCTCCAGCACGCGGTTGGCGATGCGCTCCGCCTTGCGCGGATCGAATCCGGTCTTCTGCGCCGCAGCCGGAGTGCCGGAGTAGACACCGGCGCCGTCCTGACGGTTCAGCAGCTGGCAGCTGATCGTGACCGGCGCGTCGGAATTCTCCACGACGACCTCGAGCCGCAGGATCGCCAGATGCCGCTCCTCGAAGCTGACGAGGCGCTCATCCCTGATGCGCACGCGCTTGCCGGACGGCGTCTCCCAGACCACGAGCCGCTCCAGCACGCCGGTGCGCATGTCGAGGGTGCGCCGGTACTCGCGCACATCCGCCTCGTCGAACGAGATGGGTTCGTCATCGACGTACACCCGCATGATTTTGGCGTCCGGCGCGTTGACGATCGTCTGACCGACCTCGGCGAACCCGTAGGCCTGCTCGGCGTGCCGGATCGGCCAGGTCTCGTGCAGCCCGTTGATGAACGTGCCGTGCTCGTGCGCTCCACGGCCCTCGATGTGGTTGCCGCGCAGGCCGAGATAGCCGTTGCCTACGGAGAACAGCGTCTCGCCGACGCCCTCCTCGGAATAGCGCGTCTCGATGAGACGCCACGGGTCGACGGGGAAGTGGTCGCGGTCGATCATGCGGTCTCCGTGGGTTCGGTGATGAGCTGGGCGAGGTCGTCGACGATACAGGTGGCGCCGGCGGCGCGCAGGGCGTCAGCGCCCGCTCCCCTGTCGACGCCGACGACAGTGGCGAATCCGGCGGCGGCAGCGGATGCCGCCCCCGAGGTCGCATCCTCGACGGCGACGCTCGTTGCCGGGTCGACACCGAGAGCACGCGCGCCCTCGCGAAACATGTCAGGGGCGGGCTTGGATGCCAGGCCGTCCCGCTCGGCGACGACCCCGTCCACCACGACGGTGAAGAAGTCGCGGATGCCGGCGGCGGCGAGCACCTCTTCGGCGTTCTTCGAGCTCGACACGACGCCGAGAGGCAGCCCGGCGGCGCGCAGAGACTCGATCAGGGCGAGAGAGCCGGGGAACGGTGCGATACCGGTGCTGCGGAGGGATGCCGCGAAGGCGGCGTTCTTGCGATTGCCGATGCCGCAGATGGTCTCGGCTTCGGGCGGATCCTCGATCTCACCCCACGGCACCTCGATGTTGCGACTGTGCAGCAGGCTCGCGACGCCGTCATAGCGCTTCTTGCCGTCAACGAAGTCGAAGTAGTCGGCATCGGTGTACGGCGGCTCGATGTTCCAGCGTGCGAAGACCTCGTCGAAGACCGTCTTCCACGCGCTCATGTGGACCTCGGCGGTGGGCGTCAGCACGCCGTCGAGATCGAAGAGCACGCCGGCCGCGGTCAGCAAGTCAGGCAGGGTTTCGGGCACGAGAACCTCCGGGAGAAGGGCGAGGGGTACGGCACCTCGGCGTGCCTCCGTGCCAGCGTAGTGCGGGCTCGGCATCCAGGTAACCCCCGCGCCGGGGCTCAGAGCAGTTCAGCGGTCTGGCGGGCGATCTGCAGCTCTTCGTTCGTCGGCACGACGAGGACGACGACGGAGGAGGCGTCGGTGGAGATGCGCCGGATGCCCCGCTCGCGGGCCTCGTTCCGGGCGGCATCGATCTCGATACCAGCGAAGCCCAGCGTCGACATCGATTCCGCGCGCACACGCGCGGCGTTCTCCCCGACCCCTGCCGTGAACGAGATGACATCCACGCCGCCGAGTTGCGCGATGTACGCCCCGGCGTAGGCGCGCAGTCGGTGGATGTAGACATCGAACGCGAGTGTCGATGCCGCCTCACCCGCGTCCACCCCGGCGAGGATGTCACGCATGTCGCTGTGTCCGGCGAGCCCCAGCAGACCGCTGTGCTTGTTGAGCAGGGTGTCGAGATCGTCGATCGTGTAACCGGCGGTCCTGGCGATGTGCATCAGTGCGGCCGCATCGATATCGCCGGAGCGAGTGCCCATGACCAGACCCTCCAGCGGCGTCAGCCCCATCGATGTCTCCACCGACCGCCCGCCATCGACGGCCGTGACCGAGGCGCCGTTGCCGAGGTGGAACACGATCTGCTTCAACGATCCGAGATCGCGGCCGAGGAACGCCGCGGCCGCCTCGCTCACGTACTGATGGCTCGTGCCGTGGAAGCCGTAGCGGCGCACCTGATGGTCTGCGGCGAGCGCGGCATCGATCGCGTAGGTGTAGGCCGCCGGCGCCAGCGTCTGATGGAACGCGGTGTCGAACACGGCCACGTGCGGCACGGTGTCGAACACGGCGCGCGCGGCGACGATCCCGGCGAGGTTGGCCGGGTTGTGCAGCGGTGCGAGGACCGACAGCTCCTCGATCTCGTTCTCGACGTCCTGCGTGATCAGTGTCGGCGCGACGAAGCGCGATCCTCCGTGCACGACGCGGTGGCCGACGGCGACGGGCGGATGCTCGACGAGCGACGGCCCGTGTGCGGCGAACTGCTCCAGCATCACCGCGAACGCGCGATCGTGGTCGGCGATCGGCAGCTCGCTCTTGTACGTGGCGTCGAGCATCGTGGGAGCGGGCTCGCCGGGTGCTGCGAACTGCCGCACCGTGTGCATCACCGCGCTGATGTCCTGGCCGATCCGCTCGATGAGACCGCCGGCCAGTTCACGCTCGCGCGCGACGTCGATGAGACTGTATTTCAGCGACGAGGACCCGCTGTTGATGACGAGGATCGCACTCATGCGCCGGCATCCACTCCCTGAGCCTGGATCGCAGTGATCGCGACCGTGTTCACGATGTCGTCGACCAAGGCACCGCGTGAGAGGTCGTTGATCGGCTTGTTCAGCCCCTGCAGGACCGGACCGATCGCCACCGCGCCGGCGGAGCGCTGCACCGCCTTGTAGGTGTTGTTGCCGGTGTTGAGATCGGGGAACACGAACACGGTCGCTCGCCCGGCCACGGCCGACCCCGGCAGCTTGGCCGCGGCCACCGCCGCATCCGCCGCCGCGTCGTACTGGATCGGCCCTTCGACTGGGAGCTCCGGATCCCGCTCCCGCACCAGGGCCGTCGCTTCGCGAACCTTGTCGACGTCCGCGCCGGAGCCCGACTCCCCCGTCGAGTAGGACAGCATGGCGACGCGCGGCTCGATGCCGAACTGGCGGGCGGTCGCCGCCGAGGAGATCGCGATGTCCGCGAGTTGCGCGCTGGTCGGGTCCGGGATCACGGCGCAGTCGCCGTAGACGAGCACCCGGTCGGCGAGCGCCATCAGGAACACGCTGGAGACGACGTTCACCCCCGGCTTCGTCTTGATGATCTCGAACGACGGGCGGATCGTGTGGGCCGTGGTGTGCGCGGCTCCGGAGACCATGCCGTCGGCGAGGCCGAGATGCACCATCATCGTTCCGAAGTACGAGACGTCGGTGACCGTGTCCGCCGCCTGCGCGAGCGTGATGCCCTTGTGGGCCCGCAGCCGCGCATACTCCGTGGCGAAGCGCTCGACGAGTTCGGCGTCGAACGGGCTGAGGATCTGGGCGGCGGTGAGGTCGAGACCCAGCGCGGTGGCGCGTGCGCGGATCTCGGACTCGTCGCCCAGGATCGTGAGATCGGCGACCTCCCTGGCCAGCAGGGTGGCTGCCGCCTTGAGGATGCGATCGTCGTCGCCCTCGGGCAGGACGATGCGCTTGCGCTCTGCGCGGGCGCGCTCGATGAGGCCGTACTCGAACATCAGCGGAGTGACGACGCGGGATTCCGCGAGGCCGAGCTGGGTGGTGAGCTCGGTGATGTCGACGTGCGTCTGGAAGAGCCCCAGCGCTGTGTCGTAGCGGCGGCGGGAGTCGACGCTGACGCGCCCTCTCGTGCCCATGACCCGCAGGGTCGTCTCGTACGTGCCGAGATCGGTCGCGATGATCGCGACCGCGGAGGCGAAGCCGTCGATGAGCCGATCAATGGGCTCCGGCAGCGGGAACGGCCCGTTCAGGATGATTCCGGACACGCGCGGGAAGGTGCCGGATGCGTGCGCCAGCAGCGTCGCGAGGAGCACCTCGGTGCGGTCGGCCGGGATCACCACGACGGCATCCTCGGTGAGACGAGGGAGCACGTTGACCATCGACATCCCGGCGACGACGACACTGAGCACCTCGCGACCGAGCAGTTCGGGGTCGCCCTTGAGGAGCCGGCCGCCGACGGCCGTGAGGATGCCGCTCATCGACGGAGCGATGAGGCTGCGATCCTCCGGGATCGCCCAGACGGGAGTCGCTGCGGTCGATGCGGATCGCAGGGTCTCGATCGTCCGGTCCATCGCGTCGGGGTCGGCGCGGTTGACGACGAGTGCGAACAGTTCCGCACGCTCCTCGCCGAGTTCGGCGATCGCGAGCCCCGCGATCTGACCGATCGCCTCCGGGGTGCGCGCGGTGGTGGTGCCGAGCTGTTCTCCCTGGCGCTGCTGATCGCGACCGCTGAGCACGAGCAGTACCGGGGCACCGAGGTTCGCAGCGATCCTGGCGTTGTATCCGAGCTCCGCGGGACTGGCGACATCGGTGTAATCGCTGCCGACGATGACGACGGCGTCGCACTGCGCCTCGACCGCCTTGAACCGCGACACGATCGTGGACAGGGCGCGATCCGGGTCCTCGCGCACATCGTCGTAGGTGACGCCGACGCATTCGTCGTAGTCGAGCTGCACGCCGTCGTGTGCGAGCAGGAGCTCCAGCACATAGTCGCGTTCCTCGGCGGACCGGGCGATCGGGCGGAACACCCCCACTCTGGGGGTCACGCGCATCACCGCGTCGAGCACGCCGAGCGCGACGGTCGACTTGCCGCTGTGTCCTTCGGCCGAGGTGATGTAGATGCTCCGAGCCACGACTTCAGCTTATGCCGCGCACGGGCCGGACAACGCGACGACGACGGCCGTCGCATCCGCCGCGTACTGGGCGTAGTAGTCGGGGTCGGTGTTGATCTGCACACGGTGGATCGCGTGCGACGGCGCCATCTGCTGCCACCCTTCCAACCCGCCGAGGCGCGTGTAGAAGAGGGTGGCGGATGCGGCCGGGTCCATCCGGGTCTCGACGCTGCCCCACCAGTCCTGCTGCTGGAAGAGCCCGATGCTCGAGGTTCGCGTTCCGTCCGGGTTGCGGAAGCCGATGGTCTCCCAGTCGCCGTAGTCGATGTTGCGCAGACCGCTCTCACCCATGGCGGTCATCACCCCGATGATCTGCCCGTCGCGGCCGAATCCGAGACCCGATGCCGTCTGCATGATCGTGGCGGCGTTCTCGAGCTGCTCCCCCCGCCATCCCTCGATGCCGACTTCCGGGAACGTCCCCGAGTCCGCCGCGCAGACGGGTGCCGGATCCCGCGCGAGGCCGAACGGCACGAGCACCGCGAACCCGACGACCGCCACGACGATCGCCGCGGAGATGAGGATGCGCCGCAGCATCCGCCGTCGCCGGATCCGAAGAGCGGCCCGCCGCCGGGCGCCGGGCTTGCGCGTGCGCGCGCTGCTGCGCGATCTCGGACGCCGTGTGCTCATCCGGATCGGTCTCCGCGTCTGCGAGCGAGCGCAGCCAGCCCGCCACCGATTGCCCCGAACAGGTGCGCCTGCCAGGAGACGCCATCGCGCACGCCGACGACGCCGGCCAGCATCGAACCGCCGTAGAGCGCGATCACGATCAACGCGATCACGGCGTACAGCAACCGGTGCGGAATGCGACCGGGAGCGAACACCCTCATCACGACATAGCCGAAGTAGCCGAAGACGAGTCCGGACGCACCGACCGTCAGCGCGCCGGGCGCGTTGAGCAGCCAGGTGCCGATACCGCCGACGATCGCTACGGTCGCGGTCACCGCCCAGAAGCGTCCAGCGCCGTCCACCGCGACCAGACAGCCGAGCACGAGCAGCGGCACGGAGTTGGCGATCAGGTGCGCCCAATCGACGTGGAGCAGCGGACCCAGCGCGATACCGGCGAGACCGGAGACATCCCATGAGCGCACGCCGAACCCGGTGAACGAACCGGGCAGCACGGCATCAGCGAACTGGATGAGCCACATGGCGGCGAGGAGCACGACCGGCGATGCGAACCGACCGATCGGGTTCGAGCGCGGGGAGACGGCGGGGCTGGTCACGTCACGATCCTGGCAGTGCCGCCCCGGAGGACGCTGAAAAAGAAAGTGACCCTCCGCGCACCCAGCAGAGCCCGGTTACCCTTGCTGCGTTTCCGCCCTGGGGGAATTGGCCTGGATGCCGCCACGCGGAGAGCCGTCAACCATCTTACCGGAACCTCTGCGCTGCGAGCGCCCAGGAGACCGGACGACGACCGCTCGCGCGGGTTACGATCGATTCACGCGCATCGCAGCGCTCACGCGAGAGGGAACGCATGCCAGACACCGCCCCCCAGATCCCGGCTGAAATCAGCGCCGAGCAGTTCGCCGCGCAGACCTCCGCGATCCTCGGCTCCGTCGGAGCGGTGATCGATGGAAAACCGGATGCCGTGCGCAGCGCCCTCATCTGCCTGCTGGCCGAGGGGCACCTCCTCATCGAGGACGTCCCGGGGGTCGGCAAGACCATGCTCGCGCGGGCGCTGGCCGCCAGCGTGGATGCGACGGTGCGCCGCATCCAGTTCACCCCCGACCTGCTCCCCGGCGATGTCACCGGTGTCTCCGTCTACAACCCGGTCGACCGCGAGTTCGAGTTCAAGCGCGGTGCGATCTTCGCGCACATCGTCATCGCCGACGAGATCAACCGTTCCTCCCCCAAGACTCAGTCGGCCCTGCTCGAGGCGATGGAGGAGGGACAGGTCACCGTCGATGGGGATACGCATCCGCTGCCGCGGCCGTTCCTCGTCGTCGCCACGCAGAACCCGCTCGAGATGGAGGGAACGTACGCCCTGCCGGAAGCGCAGCGGGACCGCTTCATGATGCGGATCTCGATGGGGTATCCGGATGCCGCTGCCGAGGCGCTGATGCTGCGCCAGCGCGACGTCGTGAACCCGCTCGCCGCCGTGACCCCGGTGGCGGATGCGGCATCCATCAGCCTGCTCGTCGCGTGGGCACGGTCCGTGCACATCGCCCCGGCGCTCGAGGAGTACGCGGTCGCTCTCGCCCAGGCCACCAGGGTCGACCCGAGCCTGCATCTGGGGGCGAGCCCGCGTGCGACGCTGCAGCTCGTGCGGGCTGCCAAGGTCTGGGCTGCTCTGGACGGACGCGAATACGTGATCCCCGACGACCTCACCGCACTCCTCGTCCCGGTGTTCGCGCACCGCCTGCTGCCGGCCCGCGGCGCGCACCGCGCCGGCGCCCAGCCGGTCGAGGCGGCGCTCGCGCAGATCGTCGATCGGGTGCGAGTCCCGATCGCGGCCCGCTCCTGAGGAACGGAGAGATGCGACGACGGCGAACTCTCACCGGGCGAGGAGCGGGAGCTCTCCTCGCCGGCGTCGCCTGCGTGGTCCTCGCGAACGCCGTCGCGGCTCCGATCCTCCTCTACGTCGGGCTCCTGCTCTTCCTGCTCCCCGCACTCTCTTTCCTCGTGGTGCGGATTCCCCGGCGTACCGGCACCGTGGCACGGCAGATCTCCACCGACCTGATCACCGTCTCCGAGCTTTCCCGGGTGACCGTGCGTTTCAACCTGCGCGCCATCCGCATTCCGCACGGCCTCTGGCGTGACGTGCTGCCGGATGCCGTCGCCGGTGAGTCCGGCGGCGAGTACCCGCCGCGCAGCGGCCAGCTGAGCTACGTCATCACCGGAGTGCGGCGCGGTATCTGGCAGATCGGGCCCCTCATGCTGCGCACCGTCGATCCCTTCGGCCTCGCTCAGCGGGAGCAGGAGTTCGGCGAGACCCGGACGGTCACCGTGGTGCCGGAGGTCTTCACATTGGCACCGCTCACAGTCCGCGTCGGCGCCGCCGGCGGCACTGCGCACACCTCGTCGAGCAGGCTCGGACAGGGCAGCGACAATCTCTCGCCGCGCCATTACATCTCCGGCGACTCGATGCGCCGCATCCACTGGCGTGCCACCGCGCACCGAGGCCAGTTGATGGTGCGTCAGGAAGAGGAGGAGTCCAGTCCGGACGCGCTCGTCGTGCTCGATCGCAGCGCCGCCCGCTGGGATCGGCCAGGACACAGCGCCGACGCCCGATTCGAGACCGCGGTCTCGCTCTGCGCCTCCGCGGCGATCCACCTGGTTCAGGAGGGCTACAGCGTCGACGTGATCGACAGCGCGGGGAACGTGCTGGGCGAGCTGCGCGGGCACGAGGACGATCGCGACGGGCTCCTCGTGGCGCTCGCGATGGTCACGCCGCGCGGGGATTCCCGCGACCTCCCGACGCTCATCGGCGGCACCCCTCCCGGCCCGCTCGTGTACATCACCGGGCGGATCGATGAAGAGGACGCCGCGCTGCTGCGGCCCTCAGGGGCGGCGGCGGCCATGCTGTTCGCCACGGAAGCCCAGCCCGGTGCGATGGCGGCCGCCACCGCACACGGCTGGTCGACGGCAGAACTCGGCGAGGACATCGCCGACGCCTGGGAGGACGCACTGCCCCAGCGACCCGGAGTCGGCGATGCGCCGGTCTGAGCGGGTGGACCCGGCCGTCGGCGCGGCGACGTGGCGTCGGGACGAGGAGACCCCGCCCCGGCGACTGGCGCCCGGTGCACTCGCCGCTGCGGCCGGATTCGTCGCGCTGTGGCCGTTCACCTCGGTGATCGAACCGGGCGCGTGGTCTTTCGCCGTCACAGCGGTGATCTTCGTGACGGCGCTCACCGGAATCGGCATGCGGACACTGCTGCAGCGCCGACCCGAATGGGTGCGGGAGCTCGTGCCGCTCTTCGCCCAGATCGTCGCCGCGATCGGCACCGTCACTCTGCTGGTCGCCGGGGACACCGCAGTCTTCGGCGTCGTTCCGACCCCGAGCACCTGGTCGGTGTTCGGCTCACTCGCGGCCGGCGCGTGGGAGGAGATCGCCTACGGATCGGCGCCGCTGAACGCCACGCCGGGGTTGCAGCTGGTGCTGGCCGGCGGCTTCGCGGTGCTCGCGATCCTGCTCGACCAGCTCGTCGCGCATCGGAACGCCCTGCTCGCCGGCCTCCTCGCGGCCGTCGTCGGCGCGCTGCCGATGATCGTCACCGTCAGCGGCGCCAACGTCGTCTGGTTCGTGATGCTCGGCGTGCTGATGCTCGTCCTTTTCGGCTACACCGCGCGGCAGGATCCGGACGCGCCCGCCCGGTCCGCACCCGCGATCACCGCCGGGATCGGCGTCATCGCGTTGACCGCTACCATCATGATCGCGCCGGGGCTGCCCGTATCGGCGAGCTGGGCCGGCTCGGGCGTCGGCATCACCGTCAACGCATCATTGAATCTCGGCGACGATCTGCGCCGTCCGACGCCGGTCGAGGTGCTGACGGTCGCAGCCGAAGGCGAGGTCGCCCCCTACCTGCGACTCGCCACCCTCTCGCAATTCGACGGCCGCGTCTGGAACCCTGATGAATCCGAGCTGCAGGAGCAGTCGGACGGCTTCGGGGACCCCGACTGGACCGAGGAGATCGAGAGCGAGAGCCGGCGCACGTCGATCCGGATTCTGCGGATGTCGAGTGCGTGGCTTCCGGTTCCGTACGCCGCGACCAGAATCCAGGGCGCGCCCTCATCGTGGATGGTGATGCCCGGGAATCGCACCGTCGTCTCCGATCGAGGCGACGCCGTCGGCAACGACTACACCGTGACCTCGGTTTCCGTCACCCCGACCCTCGAGCAGATCCAGGCGGCATCAGCGGCACCGCCTCTTGAGACGGACGAGACGCCGGTGGAGCTGCCCGCGGCGATCGGCGACCTGGCGGCAGAGGTGACGGCCGGCGCCGGCTCCGACTACGACCGACTCATCGCCCTGCAGACGTGGTTCCGCAGCACCTTCAGCTACTCCCTGGAGACGCCCGTCGAGGAGGAGTTCGACGGAACCGGCGCTGACGCCGTCGCGCGGTTCCTGGAGGTGCGTTCCGGGTACTGCATCCACTTCGCGGGCGCCTTCGCCCTGATGGCTGAAGAGCTGGGGATGCAGGTGCGCATCGTCGTCGGCTACCTTCCCGGTCTGCTCACGGATCAGGAGCGCGGCGAGGAGTCGGTGTTCTCCGTGACGAGCGACCAGCTGCACTCCTGGCCGGAGGTGTATTTCGAGGGCATCGGCTGGGTGCCGTTCGAGCCGACCGCATCCCTGGGCGTGCCGACCCGGTTCGAGCCGGCGACCACCACGGGACCGGGGGCAGGAGGACCTGCCTCGCCGGCGCCGACGACGTCGCCGGGCGCGACGGCGACGAACGGCCCGGACCTCGAGCGCAACGATGCCGGCGACAGCGCGGGGACGACCGGGCCTCTGCGACAGCTCGACCCGACGCCGATCATGCTCGGCATCGTCACGATCGTGCTGATCCTGCTGCTCCCGGCGCTGATCCGGCGCACACGTCGCGCCATCCGCCGACGGCGCGCGCGCGACGGCGACGCGATGGCGGCTTGGTCCGAACTGCGAGACACCTTGCTGGACCTGCGGGTCGCGGTGTCGGATGCCGACACTCCACGGGTGCGCGGAGCGGCCCTCGTGCGCGAGCGAGGCGCGGACCCCGACGCCGTGAAGCGGCTCACGGATGCCGTCGAGCAGACGAGCTATGCCCGCGGCGGAGCGGAGGTCGGTGACCTCTCGGTGCCGCTCACCACGATCCTCGGCGACCTGCAGCGGAGCGTGGATCATCGAACCCGGCTGACCGCCGTGATGATCCCGCGGTCATTGTTCGCGGGGCGCAGTGCGGATGCTCCCCTGCTCGCGTAGCCCTCACGCCGCGGCGTGCTCCTGGCAGGGCACCGCTGCGCACGTCTCGCACACGACGAACTGCACGCGGCACGAGAGGTCAGGGCAGTTCGCCGTGCGTTTGGTGGGCGTCGAGCAGCCGACGCACTCTCCGATGACCGCGGCGTGGTCCGAGAAATCGACCGAACCGCGCTTGTCGAACACGTAGAGCGAGCCCTCCCACAGTCCGTCGTCTCCGAATCGCTCCCCGTAGCGGACGATGCCGCCCTCCAGCTGGTAGATCTCGCCGAAGCCGCGGGACGCCATCAAGCTGGACAGCACCTCGCAGCGGATGCCGCCGGTGCAGTACGTGACGACCGGCTTGCCCTTGAGATCGTCGTACGCCCCGGAATCGAGCAGGCTGACGAAGTCGCGGGTCGTGTCGGTGTCCGGGACGATCGCGTTCTTGAAGCGCCCGATCTGCGCCTCGAGCGCGTTGCGGCCGTCGAAGAACACGACGTCGTCGCCGCGCTCCGCCACGAGGTCGTGGAGTGCGTCGGGGGTCAGCCGCGTTCCGCCGCCGACGACGCCGTGTGCGTCCACCCGCAGCTCACCGGGCGCCCCGAAGGAGACGATCTCGTCGCGGACCTTCACGCTGAGCTTCGGGAAGTCGAGGCTGAGACCGGCCGCGTCGAGTCCCGTGCCCTCGCTCCATTTGATGTCGGCGTCCTTGAACGGCGCGTAGGCGCGGAACGACCGCACCCACTTCTTCAGCGCGAGCAGGTCACCGCCGAGGGTGCCGTTGACGCCGTCCTTCGAGATGATGAGGCGACCGCGCAGCCCGAGCGCCTCGCCGAGATCGCGCTGCCAGAGACGGATCGCCTCGGGGTCGGTGAGCGGCGTGAAGGCATAGAAAAGCACGATCTTCGGGGTGGCCACCCTGAGATTTTACGCGGGGATCAGCTGCGCGATGAGCGGATCGTCATCCTCCGGGTCGACGATGATCCCGGCGATCTCGCCGAAACCGAGAACCGGGAACCGCGATGCCGCACCGATCTTCTCCTCGCTGGCCAGGACGAGCACCTCTGTGCTCCGTGCGGCGAGAGCTCGCTTCGTCGCGGCATCGTCGATGCTGCCGGTCGTCAATCCGTGGAGGGGGTCGATCCCGGACACCCCCATGAAGAAGATGTCGGCGCCGAGATGCGCGATCGCCTCGAGCGCAAGGGCTCCGCCCGACGCCATCGAGTGCCGGGTGAGCTCCCCACCGACCAGGATGATCCTGGCGTCCGAATGCTCCGCCACCGCGAGTGCCACGGCGGGACTCGGCGTGATCACCGTCAGCGCCGCGTCGTTCGGGAGCATCCGCGCCATGGCGAGGGTCGTCGTGCCGGCGTCGAGGATGATCGTGGAAGCGGGGCGGATATGAGCGACCGCTGCCCTCGCCACCCGCTCCTTGCTCTCCGTCGCGATGTCCTGGCGCTGCGCCACCGGGCGCTCCGCAATCGGGACGGCACCGCCGTAGACGCGGACGCACGCCCCGATCGCCGCGAGTTCGCGAAGGTCGCGACGGATGGAGTCTTCCGAGACGCCGAGCTCAGTCGCCGCATCCTTCGCGACGACCCGACCGTCGCGAGCGAGCAGCCCGAGCAGATGTTCCTTGCGCTGCACACTCAGCATTCCGACTCCTTCACGTTTATTTACGTTTCTGCACGGTTAACGTTACAGTCTTCGGTATGACGAAACCACTCCTCATTCTCATCGCCGGACCCTACCGCTCCGGCACCGACGGCGATCCCGAAGCGATCGCACGCAACCTCGAGCGCCTCGAGGCCGCCGCAGCTCCCCTCCACCGGCTGGGACATGTCCCGATGATCGGCGAATGGGTCGCCCTCCCGGTGCTCCGCGGGCTGGACTCCGCCGAAGCCGCGCACAGCGATGTCATGTACGACGTGGCCGCGCGCCTGCTGCAGCACTGCGACGCGGTGCTGCGCCTCCCCGGCGATTCGACGGGTGCCGACAACGACGTCGCCATCGCCCGCGAGCGCGGCCTGCCCGTCTACTTCTCGATCGACGAGGTTCCGGCCGGATAGCACCTGTCACGCGGCACCCGGCCGATCGGATAGGATGGACAGGTTGTTCCTGGTGACGTGTCCGAGCGGCCGAAGGAGCACGCTTGGAAAGCGTGTGTTGTGCAAGCAACCGCGGGTTCGAATCCCGCCGTCACCGCCAATGACTGAACCCCCGGTAAGCGAGAGCTTCCGGGGGTTTTCTCATGCAAGGCCGCATCCCGATGCTCGCCCTATGCTGATTCCCGTGATCAGCATCGCCCTCGTCCTGACGTTCGTCTCGCTCGTGCTCGCCGCATCGCTCGCCGGTCTCTTCTTCGCGTTCTCCATGTCGGTGATCGGCGGCTTGAACGAGCTGGGGGCGGATGCCGCATCCGCAGCGATGCGCAGCATCAACCGCCGCATCCTGAACCCCTGGCTGTTCCTGACGTTCCTCGGCACCCCTCTGAGCGCACTCGCGGCCGGGATCATGACGACCATCGCGGGCAGGGACGGCTTCTGGCTCTACCTCGCTGCCGGTGTCAGCTTCGTCGGCTCGTTCCTCGTCACCGCGGCGGTCAACGTCCCCATGAACAACGCGCTCGAGGCGGGCACGCTCTCGTGGTCCGACTACGCGCCGCGCTGGACAGCGTGGAACACGTTCCGAACCCTGGCGTCGCTGGCGGTGGTCGCTCTCCTGGGAGTGGCGCTGTTCCTCTGGCGGGGCTGAGCCCTCCGGATGACTCAGCCGCCGAAACGCACGCCGTAACTCTGCGCGCCCGGGCCCTCGGGCAGACGCTCCATCCCGAGGCGCTCGTAGAACGCGGCAGCGCCGGTGTTGTTCGGATCCATGCCGAGGTGCAGGCCCGTCACTCCCCGACGTCGCAGCTCGGCGAAGAGTGTTTCGACGAGCAGGCGCCCCAGTCCCTGACCCTGGGTCTCGGGAAGCAGGTCGATATGCAGATGCGCCGGGTAGTCCACGGCATGCACGTCGTCGCCCGGAGCACGACTGTAGGCGGACTCGACCATCCGGTCCTCGCGGGTGATGACCTCCCCGGGCCGCGGATACCGCTGCGCCCGCTGCGGCCACCACTCATCGCGGAACCATTGCGCGAAGGCATCCGTGTCGTCCGTCGCGACGATGTAACCGATCGCGCGTCCGTCTTCGGCCTCGACGACCCAGGCGAGATCAGGGTGACGCTCGACGTAGGGAACAGCGTAGACGTCGCCCCACAGCTCATCGTTCGAGAGGATGCCCGTCGCATCCGCGCCGGCGTCCGCCGTCCGCACGCAGATGTCGTACATCGCGGCGCGATCTGCGGGTCGATACGGACGGATGCGAGACAAGAGGACTCCTCAGGAAGAGCGGGCGGCCTTCCAGCCTATCGGCGGATCGGACTGCGGCCTCCGGCCCTGCACCCAGTCGCCGAGCAGGGCGGCCAGCATCAGCACGACCCCGGCCCCGGCCAGCGCCCCGCCGAGCGTGTCCGTCGCCCAGTGCACGGAGAGCAGGGTGCGCGAGTACGCCATCCCGAGGACCCAGAGTGCGCCGAGGACGATCGTCCAGACCCGAGGGAAGATCACGCAGATCACGACAGCGATGGTCGCCGCGTTCGCGACGTGCCCCGAAGGGAATGAACCGTAATCGGAGGCCACGAGCATGTCATCGGGTCGGGCCCGCCCGAACAACTGCTTGAGCCCCTGCACCGCCCCGGCACTGAGCAGGAAGGCGAGAGCCGCGAAAACCGCCGATCGCCAGCGACGCGTCAGCAGCAGCACCGCGATCACCAGCAGCGGCACCAGCAGGATCGCGATCCAACCGCCGCCGATCCGGTTCGTCAGGTGGGCGAAACCCAGCAGCCAGGGCACTCTCTGATCGGCGACCACCGAGTTCCACCAGCGATCGATCGCCGGAGTATCCGCGAATCCCAGTACGACGATCGCCCCCAGCACCGTCGCCGCTACGAGACAACCGACCCCCCACCACAGCATTCGCCTGTTCATCGTCCCATTCTGGCCGACGTCACCTGGAAGGTCAGGGCGTGAGCATCCCCACCGTGCGCGGACGCACGATCAGCCACAGCGCGAGGATCGCGATCACTGCGCACCCGACCATCACCGAGGCCATGGTGGTCGCGGTGATGCCGGCATCGTGCGAGATCCAGCCGACGACCGGTGAGATGAGTCCGGCGACGCCGAAGTTCGCCGCGCCCAGGATCGAGGCAGCCGTGCCTGCCGCCTTGCCGTGTCGATCCAGCGCCAGCACCTGCACGTTCGGGAACGTGAAACCGCATGCCGTCATGAACACGAACAGCGGCACGACCGTGCCCCAGAGCCCCAGGCCGATCTGATCGGTCACGATGATCGCGGATCCGGCGAGGAGAAGCACGACGGTGGACACCGCCAGCACCCACTGCGGTCCGAAGCGGGTCGCAAGCCGGGAGGCGATCTGAACACCGATGACCAGGCCGAGCGAATTCGCGGCGAACAGGAGCCCGTACTGCTGCGGATCGAGCTGGTGCGTCTGCTGGAAGAGGAAGGGGGATGCCGAAAGGTAGGAGAACAGACCCGAGAACGTCATCCCGCCGATGATCAGCACGCCGATGAAGACCCGGTCGGACAGCACCGAACGGTAACGCTGCAGCACCGTCGCGCCGCCACGCTCCTGCCGGCGCGCTGCCGGGAGGGTCTCTGGGATGAAGATGATCGCGGAGAGCAGCATCACGATGCCGTAGACGGCGAGCACGACGAAGATCCCGCGCCACGGCATCAGCGTGAGCAGCCACGATCCGATCAGCGGAGCGACCACGGGGGCGACCCCCGAGACGAGCGCGAGCCGCGAGAGCATCACGACGAGCCGGCGTCCGCCGAACAGGTCTCGCACGATGGCCATCGCCACCACACCACCCGCCGCGGCTCCGATGCCCATCAGTACGCGCGTCGCGCTCAGCAGGCCGAGATCCGGGGCGAACGCCGCCGCGAGGCTGGCGAGCACGTGCAGCGCCGTGACCGCGATCAACGGGACACGGCGACCGACCTTGTCGCTGAGCGGGCCGACGACGAGCTGACCGATCGCGAAACCGATCATCGTGCCGGTGAGGGTCAGTTGGATCGCACCTGCCGTGGTGTTGAAGTCCTCTTCCAGCACCGGGAACGCGGGCAGATACAGGTCGATCGTGAAAGGGCCGAGCGCGGTGAGGGCGCCGAGCAGGATGATGTAGAGGACCCGGCGCGCCGTCGGGATCGAATCCCCGGGGTGCAGCATGACCGGCGCCGTGGCCGGGTTCGACCCGAGGGTGCGGATCGCGCCGGTCGGCGTCGAGGTGCGGATGCTGCCGGTCGCGGTGCGTTCGGTCGGCGTGGGATCAGTGTGCGGAGCGTCGGGCACGACGGTCCTTCCGGAGTTCAGGTGGCGGGATATCGTTCGAATCGATTCGATTGGCGAAGCATCCATGCTACCGCCCGCGACCACCGGGCGATGCCCGCCGGGGCGCCCTCCGGAATGGTTTCAGACGGTTCCCGGGCTGCGGGAGCGTCCCAAAGCATCCCCCGACGGCGAAGGGCCGGGCGTACCGGTCAGCGGGAGAGTCGAGCAAGCCCCTGCTCGAGGTCGGCGATGAGGTCCCCGACGTCTTCGATTCCGACGGACAGCCGCACGACGTTCTCCGGAACGGCGAGCGGGGTGCCGCGGACCGAGGCGTGCGTCATCTCCGACGGGTAGCCGATCAGCGACTCCACACCACCGAGCGATTCCGCGAGTTGGAACAGCTCGGTCGACTCCGCGAACGCGCGCGCCGCGGCGGACCCGCCGGCGAGGCCGAGCGACAGCATCCCCCCGAAGCCGCTCATCTGGCGGGCTGCGATGTCGTGGCCGGGGTGCGATGCGAGCCCGGGGAAGAATACGGTCTCGAACTCCGGACGCGATTGCGCCCACTCGGCGATGGCTTGCGCGTTCTCCGAGTGCTGCCGCATCCGCAGGGCGAGCGTCTTGATGCCGCGCGTCGTCAGCCAGGCGTCGAGCGGAGCAGAGACGGCGCCGACGGCGAACTGCTGGAACTTCACCTGCTCGAAGAAGCGGTCATCACCGAAGACGACGGCGCCGCCGAGTACGTCGGAGTGCCCTCCGAGGTACTTCGTGGTCGAGTGCACGACGAGGTCGGCGCCGAGCGCGAGGGGCTGCTGCAACGCCGGCGAGGCGAAGGTGTTGTCGACCACGACGATCGCTCCCGCGGCGTGCGCGATCTCGGCGATCCGACCGATGTCGATGATCTTGAGAAGCGGATTGCTCGGCGTCTCCAGCCAGACGATCTTCGTCTCCGGCCGGATCGCCGCACGAATGACGTCGACGTCGGAGAGCTCGACCGTCGTCGTCTCGATCCCCCAGGGCGCGAGCACCTTCGTGAGCAGGCGGTAGGTGCCGCCGTAGGCGTCGTTGCCGAGCAGCACGTGGTCGCCGGGCTTCAACACACCGCGCAACAGGGCGTCCTCGGCGGCGAGGCCCGAGGCGAACGAAAGCGCCGCGGAGCCGCCCTCGAGCGCGGCGAGCTGCGTCTCGAGCGATGAGCGCGTGGGGTTCGCGGCTCTGTTGTATTCGTATCCGCCGCGGAGGCCGCCGATGCCGTCCTGCACGAAAGTGGAGGTCTGATAGATCGGGGGGATGATCGCACCCGTGGTCGGGTCGAACTCCTGCCCTGCGTGGATGGCTCGGGTGGCGAAAGCGTGGTCGGACATGCCTATCAGCCTACGTCCGGCCCCGCCCCGTGGGCCGATCCTGTTACGGCCGGGGACGGCGCGCGATCAGCGGGAGAGATACGCGAGGAGGTCCTGCCTGGTGAGGACGGTGTGCGGCTTGCCGTCTTCGGTCACCAGCAGCGCGTCGACATCGGCGAGTGCGGTCCGCGCCTGGGCGACGGGAGCATGGATGCCGATCAGCGGCAACCGCTCCCCCACATGCTCGCACACCGCGTCGGCTGGCGAAGCCTCGCCGCGGAAGAGCAGGTCCAGCAGCCCTTTCTCGTCGACGGTGCCGACGACCTCGCCCATCATCACCGGCGGCTCGGCGCTGAGGACGACGAGCTGAGACACATCGAACTCGGTCATCATGCCGATCGCCTCCAGCACAGTGTCGCTCGGGTGCGCGTGGACCAGATCGGGGATGCCGTGCCCCTTCCGCGAGGGGCGCGCGGCGAGCACATGAGCGACCGTCTCGCCCTCCTCGACCTCGCTGAAACCGTACGAGCGCATCCAGCCGTCGTTGAAGATCTTGCCGAGATAGCCGCGTCCGCCGTCCGGCAGGAGCACCACGACGACGGCATCGGCCGGCAACTCCCGGGCCACGCGCAGGGCGCCGATCACGGCCATCCCGCTGGAGCCGCCGACGAGGATGCCCTCTTCCCGCGCCAGCCTGCGGGTCATCGCGAAAGCCTCGGCATCGCCCACCGCGACGATCTCGTGCGGCACGCTCGGATCGTAGGCGCCCGGCCAGATGTCCTCACCGACACCCTCGACGAGATACGGGCGGCCGGTGCCACCGCTGTAGACGCTGCCCTCCGGGTCGACGCCGACGATGCGCACGCGCTCATCGGAGACCTCGCGCAGGTACCGACCGGTGCCGGTGATCGTGCCGCCGGTCCCGACGCCCGCGACGAAATGCGTGACCTCGCCGTCGGTGTCGCGCCAGATCTCGGGGCCCGTGGTCTCGTAATGGCTGCGCGGCCCGTTCGGGTTCTCGTACTGGTTCGGCTTGAACGCCCCGGGGATCTCTCGGGCGAGGCGATCGCTCACGCTGTAGTACGACTCCGGGCTGTCCGCGGGGACCGATGTGGGGGTCACCACGACCTCGGCGCCGTACGCCCGCAGCACATCGATCTTGTCCTCGCCGACCTTGTCCGGCAGGACGAAGACGCATTTGTACCCGCGCTGCTGCGCGACCAATGCCAGCCCGACGCCGGTGTTGCCGCTGGTGGGTTCGACGATGGTTCCGCCCGGCTTCAATTCGCCGGATGCCTCTGCCGCGTCGATGATCCGGGTCGCGATCCGATCTTTCGCGGAGCCGCCGGGATTGAGGTACTCGAGCTTGACGAGCACCGTGCACGCGAGCCCGTCAGTGACGTGCTGCAGCTTCACGAGGGGCGTGTCGCCGACCAGGTCGACGATGGACTCGGCGTACTTCATGATTTCAGCGTACGGGGGTGGATGCCGCGGCAGCAGGTATGTTTCGCCGCGGCATCCGCCCGTTCCACCGATTCAGGAATCGGTCAGCCCTTGGTCGACCCTGCCAGGAGTCCGCGCACGAAGTACCGCTGCAGCGAGAAGAACACGATCAGCGGAACGATGATCGACACGAAGGCGCCGGCCGTGAGCAGGAACCAGTCGTTGCCGCGCGTTCCGACCATCTCCGCCAGGAGTTTCGTGATCGGTGCGGCCGCGCCGTCCGCGAACACGAGGGCGACCAGCAGGTCGTTCCACACCCAGAGGAACTGGAAGATCGCGACCGACGCGATGGCCGGCATCGTCAGCGGCAGCACGATGCGGAAGAAGATCTGCCCACGCGATGCGCCGTCGACGCGCGCGGCCTCGATGATCTCACCGGGGATCTCGGACATGAAGTTGTGCAGCAGGTAGATCGCCAGCGGCAGGGCGAACATCGAGTGCGCGAACCAGACTTGCGCGAACCCTCCGGATGCACCGAGAGGCTGCGTGACCTGGAGGCCGAACAGGTTGATCCCTCGCGAGAACGAGCTCAGCAGCGGCACCAGAGCCATCTGGATCGGCACGATCTGCAGCGCGAACACGAAGATGAACAGCGCGTTGCGCCCCTTGAAGTCGATCCACGCGAACGCGTACGCGGCCATCGCGGCGACCATCAACGGCACCACGGTCGCCGGGATCGTGATCGCGATCGAGTTGATGAACGACTCCACCATCGTGAGCTGCGTCGTACCCGACTGCAGCACCTCGGCATAGTTCTCGAAGGTGACCTGGGGGTTCGCGAAGAACTCCCACCAGCCGCTGCTGCGGATCTGATCCCGCGGGCGGAACGACGAGATGAACAGGCCGAGCGTCGGGATCGTCCACAGCACGGCGATCACGATCGAGCCGACCGACGCCCAGGGTCGAGAGAGCACCTTGCGGGCACGGCCTGCCGAGGCATCCAGCCGTCCGCCGGTGGTGATGGCGCGGGTAGTGGACGCTTCTTGGGTCTTCACGGTGTCGGTCATCGGATCTCCCGCTGCTTCTGGATCTGGCGCGCGTTGTAGATGACGATCGGCAGCACCAGAATGAACAGGATCACCGCGAGCGCGGCGCTGCGTCCTCCCTCGAACTTCGTGAACTGCGTGTACATCTCGTTGGCGAGCACCGACGTGTCGTAGTTTCCGCCGGTCATCGTGCGCACGATGTCGAAGACCTTCAGCGAGGCGATCGAGATCGTCGTCAAGACGACGATCAGCGCGGGGCGGATCGCCGGAATCGTGACCGATTTGAACCGCTGCCAGGCGTTCGCGCCATCGAGTTCAGCCGCTTCCAGCAGCTCGGCCGGCACGCCCTTGATCGATGCGGACAGCACGACCATCGCGAAGCCGGTCTGCACCCAGATCAGCACGACGATCAGGAACAGCGTGTTCAGCGGCGGGTTCAGCAGCCACTGCTGCGGCTCTCCCCCGAACCAGACGACGAGCTGATTCAGCAGGCCGATCTGGTCGAACTCCTTGCCGCGGTACTCGTACATGAAGCGCCAGATGATGCCGGCACCGACGAACGAGATCGCCATCGGCATGAACACCAGCACCTTGTAGATCTTCTCGCCGCGGGTCTTGTCGATGAAGACGGCGTAGGCGAGGCCGACGATCGTGGAGACGGTCGGTGTGAGCAGCACCCAGACGACGGTGTTGAGCACCACGCGGATGCCGTCGGGCTGTGTGAAGATCCACGCGTAGTTGGCGAGGCCGACGAAGTCCTTTCCCGAGGAGTTCATGAACGAGGTGACCATCGTCTGCAGCGAAGGCAGGATCAGTCCGACGAGCAGCAGCAGCATCGCCGGAGCCATGAACGCCACGAGCTGGATGAGATATCCGGTGCCCTCGCGGGAGCGGAAGTCCAACAGGAAGAAGATCGCCCCGACGGCGACGGCGACTCCCATCGCCCAGTACCACGCGTTGAACGTCACCATCACGGCCAGCGGGATGAGCAAGCACATCGCCAGGCGGATGCCGGTGTAGAGCGCGCCCTTGCGCGGCGCGATGTCGACGAGAAGCAGGATGACGGCTACCACCACCGCGAATGCGATGACGACGATCACAGCCTGCAGGATCGGATGCATCGTCCCGATCCACTGGAAGAACGCGGTCACGTCGGTCCTTTCACCTTGTGCAGAGCGAGGCCGCCCCGAGCCTCAGCGCTCGGGCCGGCTGTTCGGATTCGAGAGAGCGGGCCGCCCGGATGGACGGCCCGCTCCGTTCCGATCAGCTCGCCGGCCAGCCGGACTCGATCTGCGTGAGAACCTCATCGGTCGGAGTTCCGTTGACCCAGGCGACCATGCCCTTCCAGAACGTGCCGGTGCCGACGGCACCGGGCATCAGGTCGGAGGCATCGAAGCGGAACGTCGTCTCCGGGTCCTGCAGGATCTTGATGGTCTCCTGGAGGATGGGGTCCTTCGCGTTCTCCGGGTCGAGCCCGTTGTTCGCGGAGGTGACGCCACCGAGGCTCACCCGGCTGTTCGCCCACTCGGGGCTCGACAGGTACGCGAGCACCTTCTGCGTCGCCTCACTGTCGCTGAACGCGCCGACGATCTCGCCGGCACCGGTCACCGCGTTCTCGCCAGCCTTCTCACCCGGAAGCATGAAGGCCCAGACATCGCCGTCCTCGGCGATGTTGGTGCCTTCCGGGTAGAAGCCGGAGAGGAACGACGCCTGGTGGGTGAGCGCGCAGGTTCCTGCAGCGAGCGCGGGAGCCACGTCGCCGAAGGCCGTCGAGTTGATCGACCGGACGTCACCGAAGCCGGCGTTGACGTTCGCCGGGTTCAGCAGCACCTCGCCGACGGAGTCGAACGCCTGCTTGATCTGCGGGTCGCTGAACGGGACCTCGCCGGTGACCCACTCGTCATACACCTCGGGACCGGCCTGACGCAGCACGTAGTCCTCGACCCAGTCGGTGCCGGGCCAGCCCGTCGCCGTTCCGGATTCGAAGCCGGCGCACCAGGCGGGAGTTCCCGACGCTGCCTGAATCGCGGTGGTCAGCGCCCCCAGCTCATCGAGGGTCTTGGGGACTTCGACGCCCCATTCGGCGAACTTCGTCGGCGAGTACCAGATCCAGCCCTTGACGTTGGCCATCAGCGGCGCGCCGTAGAACGTGTCGTCGACCGTGCCGTAGTTCACCCAGTCCTCGGTCCAGTACTCGTTCGCGTTCTTCTTGACCTCTTCCGGCGCGGGCTTCAAGAAGTCGCGCTCGGCGAAGTCGGCGAACAGGCCGGGCTGCGGGAAGATCGCGATGTCCGGCGGGTTGCCACCCTGCGCGCGCGTGCCGAGCTGGGTCTCGAAGTCCTGGCTGCCCTCGTACTTGATCACGATGTCGTTCTCCTTGGCCCAATCGGCCCAGGACTCCTGCAGCAGTTCCGCCTCGGCATCGACGATCGTGCCGTAGATGGTGACCGTGTTGCCGCCACCGCCCTCGCCACCACCGTCTGGGGCACCGGGCGCTCCACATCCGGCGAGCGCGATGCCCGTGGCACCGAGCAGGGCGAGCGGCGCGAGTCGCCGGTGACGCTGTGACAGACCCATGTGAATTCTCCTCTTCGAGTACCCGGCCCCTCGCGGATGGCGATGCTGTGTGTCTCGCCGATAGGGAACCGATTCCAGGCCAACCTACTTCCCCGCGAGGACGCCGCACAATAGGCAACGATCACAAGCGCACAACCATTCGACGTATTCAGGGACGACTGGCCGCCGGTCATTGTGGAACCGGTTCCTCTCCGCGTACCCTGAGGAACCGACGGGCGCGCAGAGTTGCCCTGCCGTCGCGTACGCCGAGGTCGAGGAGGACCGATGAGCACGATCGCGGACGTCGCGGCACGTGCCGGCGTCTCCAAGGCGACCGCCAGCCGCGCCCTGACCGGACGGGGCTATGTGTCCGACGCGACTCGTTCCCGCGTCACGGAGGCCGCGCGGGAGCTCTCCTACGTCGCGCACTCCTCGGCGACGAGCCTGGCCACCGGACGCACCCAGACCATCGGCGTGGTCCTGCCGTCGATCGAGCGGTGGTTCTTCGCCGAACTGCTGGCCGGTATCCAGGAATCACTCCTGGAGCTGGACTACGACCTCGCGCTGTACAGCTTCAAGGAGGGCGCGGGCCAGCGCGCGCGTCTCTTCGAGAGCGTGCTGCCGCGCAAACGGTTCGACGGGCTCATCGTCGCGGGCATCCAGCCCGGCCCTCACGAGCTCGAACGCGTGCAGCGCGCGGATCATCCACTGGTGACGGTCGGCCCGCCTGCCGACCGGGCGAGTTCCGTGTCGATCGACGACTCCGCAGCTGCGCGCATTGCGACAGAGCACCTGATCGAGCTCGGTCACACCAGGATCGCCCTTGTCGGCACCTCAGCGGATGCCGCATCCCGCAGCTTCGTCGATTCCCGCCGTGTCGACGGCTATCGGGATGCGATGACGTCTGCCGGACTCGGCGCGCATCTGCGAGTGGCAGACGGAGTGGAGATCAGCGCCGGCACCATGCCGGACGGGTACGCGTCGGCCGCCGAGCTCCTCGGCGATCGGCGCGACCGGCCGACCGCGATCGTCGGCATTTGCGACGAGGCGGCGATCGGCGCGATCATCGCCTCACGCCGGCTCGGGATCTCCGTGCCGGCAGAGTTGAGCGTCGTCGGCATCGACGATCATCAGCACGCCGAGATGTTCGCGCTGACCACGATCCGGCAGCGGCCGCGCGAGCAGGGCGCTCAGGCCGTCCGTCTTCTGCAGCAGCGGATCGAGGACCCTGCCACTCCGGTCGAGCACGTGGTGGCGGCATCCGCTCTCGTGGTGCGCAACTCCACCGCTCCGGCGCGCTGACCAGGACCCGGGACGCACGAAAGCCCCGGGGCGAACCCCGGAGCTTTCGCAAGCGTTCAGACGCATTCAGGACGGGGCGCTCTGCGCCTCGACCCGAACAGGATTACTTGAGGGTAACCGTTGCGCCTGCCTCTTCGAGGGCAGCCTTGGCCTTCTCGGCAGCTTCCTTGGTCGCGCCTTCGAGGACGGCCTTCGGTGCACCGTCGACGACAGCCTTGGCCTCGCCGAGGCCGAGCGAGGTGAGCTCGCGGACCGTCTTGATGACCTGGATCTTCTTGTCGCCAGCAGCCTCGAGGACGACGTCGAAGGAGTCCTTCTCCTCGACCTCTTCAGCAGCAGCGCCGCCAGCGCCGGCAACGGCGACGGGGGCAGCAGCGGTGACCTCGAACTTCTCCTCGAACGCCTTCACGAAGTCGTTGAGCTCGACAAGGGTCAGGCCAGCGAACTGCTCGAGCAGCTCCTCGGTGGTGAGCTTCGCCATGATGTATCTCCTAATAGATGGGGTTTGTGAAAAAGATCGCCGGTCGCTTACGCGGCCTGTGCGGTCTCCAGCTTTTCGCGAAGCGCGTCGATGGTGGCCGCAGCCTTGCCCATCGTCGCCTTCATCATGCCCGCAGCCTTCGCCAGCAGAACCTCACGGCTCTCGAGCGCGGCGTACTTGTTGACCTCGTCGGCGGTGAGGGCGTTGCCCTCGAAGATGCCGGACTTGATCACGAGAAGCGGGTTCGCCTTGGCGAAGTCACGCAGAGCCTTGGCGGTGGCGACGAAGTCACCGTGCACGAATGCGACGGCGGACGGACCCTTGAGGTCGTCATCCAGCGCACTGATCCCCGCGTTGTTCGCGGCGATCTTGGTCAGCGTGTTCTTCACCACGGCGTACTCGGCGTCCTGACGGATGCTGTTGCGCAGCTGCTTGAGCTGGGCAACCGTCAGACCGCGGTACTCGGTCAGCAGGACGGCGTTCGAGTTCTCGAATGACTTCGTGAGCTCGGCGACCGATGCATCCTTCTGCGCCATGGTCACTCCTTGGTGTCTACGAGGCGCCTCACGGTGGTGAGGCACCGACCTCGACCGCCTGTGGAACAGGATCTGCACACAAAAAAGCTCCGGCGCAAGCGCACGGAGCTTTGAGAAGTTCGTGACACCTGCGCGGGCCCCTGCATTGCAGAGCTTCAATCCTCATGCACTTGCGCGCACGACGATGACCAGCGGTCTTCGGTTGGGATAACTGTACCCCACGGCATCCGCAGTCCCCAAATCGAGAGAGCGGCACGTCCTGCCGCGACGGAGGCGTCGGGGCTACGGTGGTCGCATGACCGATGCGACCACGCTGGTGATCTTCGGGGCCTCCGGTGACCTCACCTCCCGCCTCCTGCTTCCGGCACTCGGCCAGCTGCTCGTGCACGAGCCGTCGCGCCGGGTGCGGCTGATCGGCGCCGACCGCGAAGACTGGACCGATCGTGAACTCGACGAGCTCGTGCGCACGGCGTTCGCAACCGTGGAGGCGGAGGGGGCGGCATCCCGCGTGGATGCGTCCTACCGTCGCACCGACATTACCCGCGCCGACGATCTGAACGCGTTGCTGGGCGAGTGCTCGGGCCAGGTCGCACTGTACTTCGCCGTGCCGCCCAGCGTCACCACGGCCGCCTTCGAGGCCCTCACCGCGGAGATGCTCCCCGAGGGTGCGGTGCTCGTTCTGGAGAAGCCGTTCGGCACCGACGAGGAGAGCGCCCGGCTCCTGAACCGGACGCTCGCCGGTCTGGTCGCCGAGAGCCAGGTGTTCCGCGTGGACCACTTCCTCGGCCGATCCACGACGCTGAATCTGCTCGGCGCCCGATTCGCCAATCGCGTGCTCGAACCGCTCTGGTCTGCGGAGAGCATCGAGTCGGTCGACATCGTCTACGACGAGCAGCTGGGGCTGGAGGGGCGCGCCGGGTACTACGACTCGGCCGGCGCCATGGTCGACATGATCCAGAGCCACCTCCTGCAGGTGCTGGCGGTGCTCGCCATGGAGGAGCCGGCCACCCTCGACGAGGTGGACTTCCGTGCGGCGACCAGTGCCGTGCTGCGAGCGACATCGGTCTGGGGCGATGACCCCACGTCCTCATCGCGACGCGCCAGGTACACCGCCGGCACCGTCGCGGGCACGGACAAGCCGTCTTACGTCGACGAGCCCGGCGTCGATCCAGCTCGCCGCACGGAGACGCTCGCCGAAGTGACGTTCGAAGTGCGCAACGCGCGCTGGGCAGGCGTGCCCTTCACCCTTCGTTCCGGCAAGGCGATCGGAGACCCCGCGCGGGAGATCGTCGTGCGCTTCCGTCCGGTTCGGCACGTTCCGATCGGTCTCACCGGCTCGGCCGAGGGCGCGGTGCTGCGCTTCTCGCTCGGTCCCGATCGGATCTCCCTCGAGTTGAACGTCAACGGCGCCGATGATCCGTTCGAGCTGGAGCGCGCCACGCTCTCCGCCGACCTCGGCGAAGGAGCGCTGAAGGCGTACGCCGAGGTGCTCTCCGGTGTTCTCGACGGCGACCCGATGCTCGCGGTGCGCGGAGACGCCGCCGAGGAGAGCTGGCGGATCGTCGAACCGATCCTGCAGGCCTGGAAGAACGGCGACGTGCCCCTCGACAAGTACGTCGCGGGCTCCCCGGGCCCTGCGGGGTGGGATGCTCCTGCGGGGTGGGATGCTCCGGCGGGGTTGGATGCTCCGCATCCGGACTCACCGCGCTGATTCGCCGGACTCCGGTCGGATCTCGCCGAGACCCACACTTCTCGCCGAGACCCCGTCATGTAGACGTGGGTTTCGGCGAGAAGTGTGGGTATCGGCGCCGGCCAAGGGGGCGACAAGTCATCCGGGCGGACGGATGCCGAAGGCGCGGAGCCGCCGCCCCAGCTGCTCCGCCGTCTCGATGTGCTCGGAGCCCCAGCGGGCGAAGCCCCAGCCCGTGACACCGCGAACGGCATCCTCCCTGTACTTCTCGTCGAGGACCGCTTCTCCCACGGATCGTCCGCCGCGCAAATCGGCGTCGAAATACTTCCGCTTCCCGTCGAACTCCCCGAAGCGACGCGCGCTGGGGAAGGCGAAGTCCAGCCAGTAGTCCTCGCCGTTCGGGCCGACCACCCGAGTCTGCAACGGCACGCTCCTGAACCCAAGCCTGTGCAATTGCAATCGGCTCACGCTCTCCCCGGGAAGCTGTGCACGCCCATCAGCGAACTCGATCACCCTTCGCGCCCGTCGAATCCCGCGCACGCTCACCTGGTCGGCCCGTTCCCCGAGTGCGAGACGCCACTCATCGGCGAGATCTTCGTTCTGCACATGGCCGACGACGGCCAGCCGGCGCAACGCCGCATCCGCGCAGGACACGGCTGCCTCCTCGGACATCGTGCACGCTAGATCGAGGACGGTGCGATCCAAAGACGTGCAGCGGATGCCCTCGACCTCATCGACATCTCGCCGAGCCAGTTGAACATCGTGATGAACGACCCCGAAGCGGGTCTTGGAATGGCTCGCTCCGCCGAGCGCGACGTGGACATGCTTCGGCGCCAGCCGATACAACGGCAGCCCACGGAGAACGCCGGCTGAAGAAAGCATGAACACCGGCCCGGGGAGGTCGGAGCTGAGATGGGTCGCGATGACCTGGAGCAGATGGCGCCCCTCGTTCCACAGGTCACGCCATGCTTCACCGTCGACATACCAGCCGCGCCGAACACGCACGAGACCGCTCGTCGCGACCAGCATCCGGATCTCACGCTCAGAACGACCACTTTCGCGCAGCTGCGCACGCGTGAGCAGCAACTCGCGGCCCTCCGAGATGGTGATGTTTCTTGGCATCCCTCATCCTGTGGCATTCACGCGGCGCGGTCCGGGTGCGAACGCACGAGGTGTGGAAGACCGGCACCGACGCTGTGCTGTGCAGGATTACTGAAGCCCTGGTGGCCTCCCTCGTCGAGACCCACCCTTCTCGTCGAGACCCCGTCATATGGACGTGGGTCTCGGCGAGAAGTGTGGGTCTCGGTGACCGTTCCGTTCGGATGAGGGCGGAGCGGCAGCGCGGCGGCGTGGGAGGAGACGTGACGTCGGCGGGCCGGGATAGTCTCGAGAGGTGACCCCGGAACTCGCTGCGCGTATCGTCGCGGACTCCCGCGATCGGGTGGCGTGGATGCGCGCGCGATCGCGCGGCATCACGGCGACCGACGTTGCCGGTCTCACCGGAGACAAGTCGATCGTCCGGGCAGCGGATGCCAAGCTCGGCGGCGGTCCGCGCTTCGGCGGCAACGCCTATACCGACCACGGCCGTCGTCGGGAACCGGAGATCGCCAGCTGGGTCGCCGCGACCCACGGCATCCTGCCCTCGTCCGCCCTGTTCCGCGCCGAGGTCGAGCACCGGCACCTCGCCACCCCCGACGGCGTCGCGGTGGATGCCGCCGGCCGCGTGCAGCTCGCCGAAATCAAGACCACCAACAAGGCGTGGCGCGGCATCCCCCGCACCTATCTGCGGCAGATCTGGTGGCAGCAGCACGTGCTCGGCGCCGAACGGACGCTGTTCGTGTGGGAGGAGCACGTCGACTTCTCACCGATCCACGAAGAGCCGAAGTGCGTCTGGATCGACCGCGACGACCGTGAGATCGCGAAGCTCGTCGGGCTCGCCACCGACCTCATCGACGAGCTGTACCGCCGCACCACGGGGCAGCAGGCGCCTGCACGGCCGGTGGATGCCGCCGCCAGCCGTCGCGCAGAACTCCGCGAGCGCGACGCCTTCCGCGCGCTCGCCCTCGCTGACTGACGGTACGCCTCACGTACAGGTGTTGTTGCCGCCGAGCCCGAGCAGCCCGCCGACCGAGAGCGTCTTCGTGGCAGCCGGAGACACCCATGAGGTTCCGGCGATCGCCTGCACCCTCACGGTGTTGGTCGAGCCGAGCAGGCTCCCGAGAATGGTGTTGAGCAGCCCGGACGAGATCGTCGACGTGTACGTGTAGGGCCCAGCGCCGCTCTGGGTGACGTTGGCCGGATCGACCGTCACATTGTTGATCGACAGTCGCTCGTTCGCCTTGACGTACGGCGAAGTCCACACGATCGTGAACCCGGTGAAGGTGCCGAGGAAGCTCGTCACCGTGCAGCTGGTGACGACCGGGGTCTGCAGTGTGGCCGCGGTGAGCGTCGCCGTCGTGTGCTCCGAATCGGTGAAGGCCGCGTCCGTGACCTGAGCCGAGGGGGCGATGCCGATCCCGACGAGCAGGATGGCTCCGATGACCCCCGCGAGCATGCGGTGACGCGACGACGCATTCATCGACCCGCCCCCTCGTCGCCGTCACCACGACCTCGTCGCCGAGCGAACAGCAAGGCGCCGCCGACCAGCAGAAGCACCACTCCCCCGCCCAGGATCCACGGCACGGCGGGAGACATGCCCGTGGCCGGCAGCTCACCACCGGGTCCGACGGCGACCGACTCACCGGCACCGTCGGCGTGCACGCGCATCGTCGCTCCCTCGCCCTCCGCCGCCGCGCCCAACGAGATCTCCAGACGGAGGTAGGCGGTGTCGGTGGCCGCGATGTCGAGGAGCGCCGTCGTGATGCCGTCCCGCGGAATCTCCCATGCCGTCTCCAGCGCAGTCGCACCGACGGGGCACCCCGTCTCTTCCCACGCCACCGCGCAGATCGACACATCGACAGTGAGCGGTGCGGCACCGGCGGCGCTCATTCCGATCGCGATCTTTCCCGGATCGGGCGCATCCGCACTCACTTCGACGTCCCACCGCACCTCCTGACCGGGCATCATGCGCGAGGCCGCCTCCCAATCGGCGACCGAGACGAGACGCAGGTACTGCCCCTGCACGACCTCCGTCGCGGATGCGGCCCACGCCGGCGCCGAGAACGTGCCGAGCACGGCGAACGCGACGCACCCGGCGAGCGCGGCGACGGCCGCGGCGCAGCGCCCCCTCATGGACCGCTCCCGTCGCTTCGCGGTTCCTCCACAGTCCGGCGGGGGCGGTGCGATTCGCGGGGCCAGAACGCCCAGCCCACGAGCAACGCGGCAGCGACGGTGATGCCGCCGAGCACGAAGGGGTTCCCCAGGGCGACGACGAAGGAGGCGACGCCGGGAATGGCGGCGCGGACGATGCGAACCTCGTCCACCGCGTAGGGGAACGGATCGTCCTGGGCGTTGGCATCTCCTCGCATCGTGATGATCCGAGCGGCATCCGTCTCCCCCGGCGCCACAGACGTCACCCGGTGGGTGACGGGCAGCTCGGGGTCGCGATCGACTGTGACGATGTCGCCGACCGCGATCTCGGATGCTGGTATCCGCTGCACGACGGCGACCGATCCGGCCGGAATGGTCGGCGACATCGAGCCGGTACGGAACATCATCAGAGTGATGTTCGAGGTGATGGCGAGGATCACCAGCACGATGCACACCGCTCCACCCGCCGCGGCGACCCACAGCAGGATGTCGGCGAGCGTCCGCCCGACGGCCGTGCGCGTCCGACCGGCCTGGAGAGGCGGCGACCCGCCGTCGGCATCGCGCGAGCGCTCACGCAGTTCGCGCCGGCTGCTCGGCGTCGTCATCTCCTCCTCCATCGCTCCTCCGCTCGTCACGACGCCGTCGCGGCGAACTCCCACGTGGCGGTGAGCGTGAGCCCCTGAGCCGTATTGGGGGCCGCCGCGGGCAGCGTGACCTCGAAGCAGTAGTTGACCTGGGCCCCCGCATTCGCGGTGAGAGCCTGGGAACTCGTCGCCCCCGTCACCAGCGTGGCGTTCACGGGCAGACCCGCGACCGCCGTGCCCGTGCCGAAGTTGGCCGCATTGCACGTGGTCTGGGTGATGGTTCGCACACTGTAGGTGAGGTGTGCACCGAGACCCGCACCGTTGCCGGCCCCGGCCTTGAGCTGCACCGATCCGGCCACGGAGGGGTTGATCGTGCGCACGCTGAACAGCGCGTACACCGTCGCGCCCGGGGTCATCGCCGCAGCGGTCGCCGACAACTGAAACGGCAGCGTGGCTCCGGGTGCGGTCGGATGCTCACTGAACGCCACCCCGTCGGTCGCACCGACGATCCCGAAGCGCCCGGCCGTGAAGTTCGCAGTCGTGTGCTCTGAGTCGTTCCAGGCCGCGAGGGTCATGGCGGCGCCCACGCCGAAGACGAGCCCGCTCGCGAGAACGGCCCGTATCCGGCGGGAGCGCAGCCGCCTCGCCTCCCGCATGCCTTTGCGGGTCGACACGCGATCAGCTCGTCGAGGTCGCCGTGAACTGCCACGTCGCCGTGGCGGCTTCACCCTGCGTCAGTCCGGCTCCCGCCGTGACCTCGAAGCAGAGCTGCACGGGGGCGCCTGCGTCGGTCACCGGTGCGCCGTTCGCAAGGTTCTCGGTGACTCCCGCCGTGAACGCGCTCAGTGTCGCTCCCGATGCCACGACGTCTGCTCCGGCGATGCCCGCCGCATCGCAGGTCGCTGCCGCGTCGATCGAGTACACCGTGTACGACAGGTTCTCCGCGTTCGAGGAGGCATCCGGCGACGCGGTCACACCGGCCGCGTCGAGCGTCGCGTCCGTCGTCGTGTCGGCGGCGAGTCGCACCCAGAACGGCGCGTAGACCGTCTGGCCAGGGGCCATGTTGCTCGCCACCGCAGGCAGCTGGAAGACGAGCGTTGCAGCGGTTTCGGGCGGGGTCGCCCCTGTGTTGTGGCTCGCATAGCCCGCGGATGCGGACGTCGTCGAACCTTCCAGATCGAACGCGCCGGCGGTGAACGTGCCGGTCGCGAATTCGGAGTCGTTCCAGGCCGCGAGTGTCACTGCCGCACCGACGCCGAGCACGAGCCCGCCCGCCAGAATCGCCAGAACCTTGCGCTGATTTGCCTTCGTTGCCATGTCAGTCTTCCCCCCTCAGGGATTTGGGTTGTGCGCGCGAATGCCTTCGCGACCTTCCCCAGCGGCCGACATCTTGCGTTTCACTCATCATCGTTGAACGCCGCCGCAACCACAACGGGGCAAAGTCACGATCGGGTACTGCGCGCTCCGGATGCCGACACCTCGTCGCCCGGCCGCCCGACCACTCGGAGATAGTTGACGAGACTCAACCAGTTGACGTATAGTTGATCTTCGTCAACTTTCTCGTGCGCGCCAGTGCTGTCGCAGCATCCACACTCCACTGCGAAAGGTCGCCCATGACCACCGACTCCCCCGTTCGGATGACGCACCGCCAGGTGCTCGAGGCCCTCACCGGCCTCCTGCTCGGCATGTTCGTCTCGATGATCGCGGCCACCGTCGTCTCCACGTCGATGCCGGTCATCGTTCACGACCTCGGCGGCGACCAGGCCGCCTACACCTGGGTGATCACCGCGACGCTGCTGACCACGGCGATCTCCACCCCGATCTGGGGCAAGCTCGCCGACCTCTTCAACCGCAAGCTGCTCATCCAGATCGCCCTCGTGCTCTTCGTCGTCGCGACGGCTGCTGCCGGCTTCGCGCAGGACACCGGCACGCTCATCGCCTTCCGCGCCGTGCAGGGTCTCGGCGCGGGTGGCCTGGCCGCGCTCAGCCAGGTGATCATGGCCGACATCATCAGCCCGCGCGAGCGCGGTCGCTACATGGGACTCTTCGGTGCCGTGATGGCGGTCGCGACCGTCGGCGGTCCGCTGCTCGGAGGCTGGATCACCGACACGGCAGGCTGGCGCTGGAACTTCTTCGTCGCGCTGCCCTTCGCGGTCGCCGCCCTGATCCTGCTTCAGAAGACGCTGCACATCACCGCTCAGCAGGCCCGCAAGGTCTCTATCGACTACGCCGGCATCGTGCTGCTGTCCACGGCCGTGTCGCTGCTGCTCATCTGGATCACCAACGCCGGGTCGAACTTCGACTGGTGGGGCACCGAGACGATCCTGATGCTCGGCGGGGTCGTCGTCGCCACCGTCGCGTTCATCATCGTCGAGTTGAAGGTGCGCGAGCCGCTGATCCCGCTCTCCCTCTTCCGCAACCGCACGTTCACCCTGTCCGTGCTCGCCTCGATCTCCATCGGCATCTCGATGTTCGGCACCTCGGTGTACCTCGCCCAGTACATGCAGCTCTCCCGCGGCGCCTCTCCCACCGAGGCCGGCCTGATGACGCTGCCGATGATGGCGGGGCTCCTCATCGCATCGATGCTGATCGGACAGCTCGTCACCCGCTACGGGCGCTGGAAGGGCTACCTGATCCTCGGCGCCGTACTGCTGCTCGCGGGCACCGCGCTGCTGTCGACGCTGCACTACGACACGAACTTCGTGCTCGTCTCCGTGTACATGTTCCTTACCGGCGCCGGCCTCGGGATGACGATGCAGAACCTCGTGCTCATCGTGCAGAACACGGCCAAGCCCGCCGAGATGGGAGTCGCCAGCTCCGGCGTCACCTTCTTCCGCAGCCTCGGCGGCACGATCGGGGTCTCGGTGATGGGAGCTGTGGTGGCGAACACCATCACCACGCTTTTCGCAGACGGCAAGGAGCGGCTCGCGACGGCGATCGCCGGGCTCGGCGAACAGGGGGCGGCGGTCGCTGCGGAACTCGCCAGCGGCACCCTTCCCGAGGTGCGCCTGCTGCCCGATTCGGTGCGCGTCATCGTCGAGGACTTCTACGCCCAGGGCATCTCGCAGGCCTTCCTCATCGGCGTGCCGCTCGCCTTGCTGAGCCTCATCGCGATCCTGTTCCTGCCGAACGTGCCGCTCACGAAGATGACCACCAGCGAGCGGGCGGAGGCGGATGCCGCAGAGCACGTCGTCGAGGATGCCGCCGAGGTGGCACTCGCCGACGCGACAGCGATGTCCGGCGCGCCGACCGGCAGCGTCACAGTCGTCGCAGCATCCGGTGCGAGGCGTGGCGATGGATCGGGCGAGAAGCGCGATGGCGGGGTCGGCGATGTCCGCGGCTGAGTCCACCGTCGGTGGCGAATCCTCCGAGGCGCGGGCCGTCGCGGTCCGCGCACTCGAGGCGGAGTTCAGCGAACTGATCACCCACATCCGGCGGATCCTCATGGAGAACGCCAATCGCGTGAGCCCCGGCATGCTCCCCGGCGCCTACAAGACGCTCACCACGATCGCGCGCTGCGAGCAGGTGACGGTATCAACCCTTGCCGAGCGGATGCTGGTGGACAAGAGCCAGGCCAGCCGCATGGTCCGCGAGCTCGAGGAACTCGGGCTGATCGAGCGCTCCACGGATCCCAGTGACGGTCGTTCATTCCTCCTGCGCGCCACACCGCTCGGCACCGAGCGACTGGCCGCCGCCCGACTGCCGCAGGAGGGGATGCTCATGAAGACTCTCGAGGAATGGAGTCTGCGCGACATCGACAGTCTCACCCGCCTGCTGCACGCGCTCGCGACCGGAGCGACACCGGACCGCCCGGCCTAGACCGCCGCCGGCGACCCGGGGAGGACCCGGCGCGCCTCTGCCGCGACCTCGGCCGCAACGGTCTCCAGGAGCTCCGAGCGCAGGTTCCACTGCTGCCAGAACAGCTTCACGCGCAGTGTCGGCCCGCCGAGGGCGACCAGCCCGTCCGGCTGCTGGGGCAGCGGCAGCATTCCCCATCCGAGCCCCAGCGCCACAGCGAGCGCGTAATCGTGCGATGCCGGCACGTAGTGCCGTGGAACGCCCTGGTGCGACACGCCCTGAGCCTGGAGCCATTCGTGCTGCAGGGTGTCGCGGCGGTCGAAATCGACGAAAGGGGCGGTGGCGAGAGCGTCCGGCGTCACCCCGCCGCGGAACCACCGATCGGCGAAGGTCTTCGTCGCCATCGCCCGATACTCCAGCACGCCGAGCGGCGACACCGAGCATCCGGCCACCGGCGTCTCTTCACTGGTCACGGCGGCCATCACGGTGCCGGATTCCAGCAGCCTGGCCGTGAAGTTCTGATCATCGCGATGCAGGTCGAAGTCGAGATCATGGCGGTCGGCGAGGCGTGCGAGCGGCGGCAGGAACCAGGTCGCCATCGAGTCGGCGTTGACGGCGAGCGGAATGCTGATGCGCTGCTTTCCGCCCTCGGCATCCATGCCGGCGAGCGCATCGCGCTCCAGCAGGGCGATCTGGCGGGCCAGGCGCACCACCGCCTCCCCCGCCTCGGTCAGCCGAGCCGGCTTCGAGCGCACGACGAGGACGCGTCCGAGCTGCTGCTCCAGCGTCTTGAGCCGCTGACTCACCGCCGACGGCGTGATCTGCAGTCGGCGAGCGGCCGCGTCGAGTGTTCCCTCGTCCACGACGGCCGCCACAGTGGCAGCGAGCTCCGGATCGATCCTCACATAAGCCATGCTAATGCTGCAGTAGGAATCTTCGCTGGTGCTGTTCTCTCCTTGCTCCTACCGTGGAAGCATGCTCTCCCTCCTCGCCGGCCTCGGCCTCGGCCTCTCCCTGATCGTCGCGATCGGCGCGCAGAACGTCTTCGTGCTGCGCCAGGGGATCCGTCGCGAGCACGTGCTGGCCGTCGTCGCGATCTGCGCGGTGTCGGATGCCGTGCTCATCATCGCGGGCGTCGCCGGCCTCGGCTTCGTCATCGCGACCGCACCCTGGCTCGTCGTCGTCGCCCGCTGGGCGGGGGCGCTGTTCCTGCTCGGCTACGGCCTGCTCGCTGCACGACGAGCCTGGAAAGGTGGAGACGACGCACTGCGGGCGGAAGCCGGCGACTCCTCCGATGCGGCGCCCGCGGCATCCGGCGGCACGGCCACCGCCACACGTACCGCCACGCGCACCGCCCTGGCCCCGGTCATCCTCACGGTGCTCGCGCTGACCTGGCTCAACCCGCACGTCTACCTCGACACGGTACTCATGCTGGGCTCGATCTCGGCCACACACGGCGAGAACCGCTGGCTGTTCGCCGCCGGCGCCGTCGCCGCCAGCATCCTCTGGTTCACCGCGCTGGGCTTCGGCGCCCGTTATCTCGGCCGGTGGCTGCGTACCCCGCGCTCGTGGCGCATGCTCGACGCGATCATCGCTGTGATCATGATCGCCCTGGCGATCAGTCTCGTCCTGCCCGTGCTGCACCCCTGACGCGCTCGGCGCGAGGCGAGGTCACGCGCCGTCGAGTGGACGCATGATCCGGGTGAGGAACCGCTGGGTACGCTCGTGCTGCGGAGCGCTGAACAGCTTCTCCGGCGGCCCCTCCTCGACGACGACTCCGGCATCCAGGAACAGCACGTGGTCGGCCGCCTCCCTGGCGAAGCTCAGTTCGTGCGTGACGACCGCCATCGTCCAGCCCTCATCGGCGAGCTCCTTGATGACGAGGAGCACTTCGCCGACGAGTTCGGGGTCGAGGGCACTGGTCGGCTCATCGAAGAGCAGCAGGTCAGGCTTGAGCGCGAGCGCACGGACGATGCCGACCCGCTGCTGCTGACCGCCGGAGAGCTGATGCGGCCGCGCGTTCTCCTTGTCGGCCAGGCCGACGCGAGCGAGCAGTGCCTGCGCCTCGGCGACGACCTCGTCTTTCGGGCGACCGTGCACCCGCCACGGGCCTTCGATCACGTTCTCCAGCACGGTGAGGTGCGGGAACAAGTTGTGGTGCTGGAACACCATCGCGGAGCGGTCTCGCAGTGCGAAGCGCTGCTTCGCATCCGGGCGCGAGGCGAAGTCGATGTCGGGGCCGTCGTGCACGGCGATGGTGCCGGCATCCGGCCGTTCGAGCCCGTTCAGCGAACGCAGCACCGTGGTCTTTCCCGAGCCGCTGGGTCCGATGAGGACCACGACCTCTCCGCGATGCAGCGTGAGGTCGATGCCGCGCAGCACCTCGTTGTCACCGAAACTCTTGTGCAGGCCGCGGGCCGTGAGCAGCGCCTCGGCTGGTTCAATTCGCGACACGGCTGTCCAATCTCTTCTCCAGAGCGCTCTGACCCGTCGACAGCACCAGGCAGAACACCCAGTACACGAGCGCGGCCGTCAGATAGATCACCATGAACTGGTAGGTCGACGCCGCGATCTGCTGCGACACCTTGAACAGCTCGGTCACCAGGATCAGCGATGCGAGCGAGGTGTCCTTCACCAGAGAGATGAACGTGTTCGACAGCGGCGGCACGGATACCCGCGCCGCCTGCGGCAGGATGACTCGCGTCAGCGTGCGGGTGCGCCCCATCCCGACCGTGTATGCCGCCTCCCACTGTCCCTGGGGAACCGAGAGGATCGATGCCCTGATCACCTCGGCCGCGTAGCCGCCCACATTCAATGAGAAGGCGATGATCGCGCACGGCCAGGGGTCGATGGTGACCCCGATCGAGGGCAAGCCGTAGAAGATCACGAACAGCTGCACGAGCAACGGCGTGCCGCGGATGATCGAGATGTAGACGCGTGCGATCCCCGAGACGACCGAGCGCGTCGAGATGCGCATCAGCGCGATCCCGAGCGCGATCACCAGGCCCAGCGCGAACGAGCTCAACGCCAGCGGGATGGTCCCGACCAGCCCCGCGAGGGCGATCGGCCCGATCGACGTGAGGAACAGCTCCCAGGGCTCCACGGGCTACTCGGTGACGTCGGCGCCGAAGTACTTGTCGCTGATCTCGGCCAGGGTGCCGTCGGCGCGCAGCTCCTCGAGCGCGGCATCCACGGCGTCGACGAGGGCCTGCTTGTCCTTCGTGAACACGAACGCCTGCTGACCGGCTTCCTCGGTCTCGGCGGCGATCTTCAGTCCAGTGGGACCGTCGGTCGTCTCGTAGTCGAGGAAGGTGAGCTTGTCGTTGATGGTGGCGTCGACGCGCCCCTGCTTGAGGAGGGTGACAGCCTGAGCCCACCCTTCGACGGGCTCGACGGTGGCGCCGGACTCGGTGGCGAGTTCGTTCCAGTTGCTCGTGAGCGACTGCGCGGTCTTCTTGCCCTTGAGGTCGTCGAAGGACGTGATCGAGTCGTCATCCTCGGCGACGACGATCACGCCCGGCGAAACGGTGTACGGCGTGCTGAAGAGGTACTCCGCCTCGCGCTCGTCGTTGATGGTCACCTGGTTCGCGATGACGTCGAAGCGCCCGGCGTCGAGGCCGGCGAAGATCGCATCCCACTGCGTCTCCTGGAACTTGACCTCGAGGTCGAGCTTTTCGGCGACCGCCTCGATGATCTCGACGTCGTAGCCGGTCAGGTCGCCCGTGCCTCCGTCTGCGTGGAAGCTGAACGGGCGGTAGGTGCCCTCGGTCGCGACCGTGAGGGTGCCGTCGGCGACGAGGCCGAAGTCGGATGCCGAGCCGCTGTCATCGGACGCGCCGGTCTTCTCGGGTGCGGTCGCGCCGCTGCAGGCCGTGAGTGCGGCGGCGGTGAGGACGAGGGCGGTGACGGCGATGAGACGACGGGACATGGGCGGGACCCTCCTGGGGTGCGGTTCGCGCTGATGCTGTGGGGCGCGGTGATCGGGTGGAACTCACTCAGCGTACGCGCGCACGGGTGACACGCGATATCGGATGACGTCGGATTGCGGCCGAGACGTGCCCGGACGCGGAAATGCCCCCGCCGAAGCGGGGGCATTTCTGTGAGTCAGACTCAGATGGCGTTGACGTCCAGCGGGATGCCGGGGCCGAACGTGGTCGACACCGCACCCTTCTGGATGTAGCGGCCCTTGGAGCTCGACGGCTTGAGGCGGACGATCTCCTCGAGCGCTGCGTCGATGTTCTCGTTCAGCTGCTCGGTGGTGAAGGACGCCTTGCCCACGACGAAGTGCACGTTGGCGTGCTTGTCGACGCGGAACTCGATCTTTCCGCCCTTGATCTCCTCGACGGCCTTGGCCGGGTTCGGGGTCACGGTGCCGGTCTTCGGGTTCGGCATCAGGCCACGCGGACCCAGCACCTTTCCGAGACGACCGACCTGGCCCATGAGCTCCGGGGTGGAGACTGCTGCGTCGAAGTTGGTCCAGCCATCGGCGACGCGCTGGATGAGCTCGGCGCCGCCGACCTCATCCGCACCAGCGGCGATCGCTGCCTCGGCCGCGGGGCCGGTGGCGAAAACGATGACGCGGGCGGTCTTGCCGGTTCCGTGGGGCAGGATGACGGTGCCGCGCACCATCTGGTCTGCCTTGCGGGGGTCGACAGCGAGCTTCAGCGCGACCTCGACGGTCGAGTCGAACTTCGCGGAGCCGGTCTCCTTCGCCAGCGCGACGGCCTCAGCGGGAGTGTAGAAACGGTCTGCCTCGATCTTCTCGGCGGCAGCCTTGTAAGCCTTGGACTTGGTAGCCATGATTATTCTCCTCAGCCCTCGACCGTGATGCCCATGGAACGGGCGGTGCCGGCGATGATCTTCGAGGCGGCCTCGATGTCGTTCGCGTTCAGGTCAGCCTGCTTGGTCTCGGCGATCTGACGGACCTGCTCCTTGGTGATCTTCGCCACCTTGACGGTGTGCGGGGTCGCCGATCCCTTGGGGACGCCGGCGGCCTTCTTGATGAGCTCCGCAGCGGGCGGGGTCTTCAGGACGAACGTGAAGCTGCGGTCCTCGTAGACGGTGATCTCCACGGGGATGACGTTGCCGCGCTGCGACTCGGTCGCGGCGTTGTACGCCTTGCAGAACTCCATGATGTTGACGCCATGCTGACCGAGCGCGGGCCCGATCGGCGGCGCCGGGTTGGCTGCACCGGCGTTGATCTGAAGCTTGATCAGGCCGGTCACCTTCTTCTTCGGTGCCATTCTCTTTCCTTTCATCGAATCGGATGCGGAGCATCCGTTTCTCCCGCGAATCCGGCGGTTCCGGACTGCGGTCGTCCGCGCGCACGCCGAAGCGGCACACAAACCACGTAAGTCTACCCGATCAACGACGCTCCCGCGATTCGGCGGCCTCCCCGCGGTACAGGGCAGCGATCCGTTCGCCGAGTTCGCGGAGCGCAGTCCTCACCTCGGCAGGCTCGACGACCTCCGCGGCGCTCGTCCACCCCGCGAGCTGCTCCGCCAGGGCATCCACTCTGTGCGCCTGCACCTCGACCCGCACCCGCCCGTCCCGGTCCGGAGGATCGTCCAGCAATTGCGCCTGCACACCGAACCGGTCACAGAGTGCCCGCACCGCCCAGGGTTCCACCCTCACCACCGCGCGTACCGCTCCACGAAAGCCTTCGACCCGCTCGACCATCTCGGCCCACACACGCGGCCGATCGAAGCCCGCTGGAGCGATGCCCCGCTCGGACAGCACGCGCGACCCCTCGATCCGATCCGCGCGGTACGTCCGCACGCGGCTCTCGTCCGCGACATCTGCCCCCTCGACGACCGGAGCTGCGATCAGATACCACCGCACCCCGCGACTGCCGATCATCAGAGGGACGACCTCTATGGAAGCAGCGCCGCGCGAGCCGCGATACTCCAACTGCACCCGACGATCGTCCGCGATGGCACGTTGCAACTCGGCGACCACCGGCGGTGCCGCATCGTTCTCGGTGACACCCCACGGCGCATCTCGCACGGTCGCTGCCGCGACACGTTGTGCTCCGGCGCGGAACGGTTCCGGCATCGCACGCACGAGCTTTCGCATGGCCGCGATGCGCTCGGGACTCGCCGTGTCGCTCTGGGTGAGGCCGATGAGCAGCGACGTGACCTCACCTTGCGTGAGTCCGGTGAGGTCGGTGCGCGCTCCGCCGATCAGGCGCCATCCTCCTCCCCTGCCTCGTGTCGGATAGATCGGAACGCCCGACATCGCCAGGGCTTCCAGGTCTCGTCGCGCCGTCGGCACCGACACTTCGAGCTCTGCCGCCAGCTCGGCCGCCGTGATCTGCGGACGCCCCTGAAGCAGCAGCAGGGCCTGGATGAGACGGTCGGCGCGAATCTCTCAACCTCTTTTCTGAAGTGATCAATTGATGATCACTTCAGCTACGAGCATAGAAGAAACAACCGATTCAGAAGGAGAATCTCATGTTCCGTGGTCTCGCAAATCTCAACCTGGTCGCCGATGACATGTCCGCAGCGGTCGCCTGGTACACGACCGTCTTCGACTCCGCGCCCTACTTCGTCCGGCCGGAACAAGGACCAGTGCAGTACGCCGAATGGCGCTTCGGCGACGACGACGACGAATTCGCGCTGATGGATGCCCGCTTCCGCCCCGCGCTCGCCCAGCCGGGAGGCGCACTGATGAGCATGCACGTCGACGACGTTCGCTCCACCTTCGATCGACTCATCGAGCTCGGCGCCCTGGCTTTCGACCCGGTGACGCAGCGCGGAGAGGGCTGGTGGTCAGCATCCGTCACCGACCCGTTCGGCAACCTCATCGGACTCATCCAGAGCCCGCACTGGGCTGCGCAGCACGCAGGCTGAGCCGGAACGCAAGAACGGCCGCCCCGAAAGGGACGGCCGTTCTTGACGAGAAGACTCTCAGTTCATCTTGGTGACCTGGTCGAACGACAGCTCGACCGGAGTCTCGCGCTCGAACAGGGAGACGAGCACGATGAGCTTGCCACTCTCCGGCTTGATCTCGCTGATCGAACCGGGAAGACCCGCGAAGGAGCCTTCCTTGATCGTGATGGTCTCGCCGACCTCGAAGTCGACCTCGGCCGGCAGCGGACGAGCGACGGCGAGTCCACCCTTGGAGGCGATGTTCTTCGCCGTCGGGATGTCCTTGACCTCGACGAGCGACTTCAGCATGTTGAAGGCTTCTTCGAAGCGCAGCGGCGTCGGGTTGTGCGCGTTGCCGACGAAGCCGGTGACACCGGGCGTGTGGCGAACGACGGACCAGGTGTCTTCGGTGAGCTCCATGCGCACCAGCACGTAGCCGGGGATGCGCACGCGAGTGACCATCTTGCGCTGGCCGTTCTTGATCTCGACGACGTCCTCCATCGGGACCTCGATCTGGTAGATCTCGTCCTCGACCTCGAGCGTCGACTTGCGCTGCTCGATGTTCGCCTTGACCTTGCGCTCGAAGCCGGCGTACGAGTGGATGACGTACCACTTGCCCGGCAGCATCCGCAGGTCGGCGCGGAACGTCTCGTACGGATCGGCCTCCGCGTCGTCTTCGTCTTCTTCGTCGTCGTCGGATGCCGGAGCATCCTCGTCGCCGTTCACGTCGGGGCCGTCGTACGGTGCGACCTCGTCCGCCGCGGCGGCCTCGAGGTCGGCGGCCTCTTCGGCCACAGAATCATTGAGGACCTCAGCGGCAGCTTCAGTTTCAGCCGCTTCGTCCAGGTTGAGAGCGTCGTTCACGATCGCGTCCGCCTCCGGGTCTTCGTCAATTTCGATGTCATCATCGATGTCGTCTTCGTCGTCTTCACCCTCGATGTGCAGGGCGACGTGCTCTGCCGAGGTGACTGCGAGCTCCTCTGCGGCGAGGACGTTGCCCTCCTGGGCCTCATCCTCTTCGCTGGACTGCTCTGCGGCTGTCGCCCAGTCGGCGTCGTCGGAATATCGTTCAGACACGTTGTTTCTTTCCAATCACTGCGGCGCGAGCCGCGGGGTGTCATCAGCCAGGGATTCCGAACACCCAGTGCGTGACCCAGGCGAACAGGTTGTCCAAGCCGTACACGATTCCCATGACGATGAGAACGAAGACGAGCACCACTGCGGTGAACTTGAACAGCTCCTTGCGGGTCGGGGTGACGACCTTGCGCAGCTCGGAGATGACCTGACGGATGAAGAGGGCGATCCCGCCGAAGAACCTCCCGAAGGCGTTCTGCTTCTTCTCACGGGTGGCGCCGGCCGCGACGACCTCGCCGCGCGGTTCGTCCTGATCCATCCTGAATGTACCTTTCGTGTGCCAGCGTTGCGCTGACGCGCAGGGCGGACAGGAATCGAACCTGCAACCTGCGGTTTTGGAGACCGCTGCTCTGCCAATTGAGCTACCGCCCTAGAGACCCGGAAGTCTCGGGAGCCTGCGCCCCGCCGCCAGAACTGCGATCAGGAGATCCCAGGCACGGCGGAAGAATGCAGACAACAACTGCGGTTCAAGCATACGGCATCCGCACGCCGGTCTCGAACCGGGGCGCTCGTTCCGCCTCACGACAATGTTGTTAGGCTCAGCGAGCGAATGCAGTGGGAGGGTGGACACGTGGGTGCGGATGTGCAGCAGTTCCAGGTCGATCTGCGCGGAGTCGTCGACCTGCTCAGCAGGCATATCTACTCGAGCCCTCGCGTCTACCTGCGTGAGCTTCTGCAGAACGCCAGAGATGCCATCACCGCCCGGAACGAGATCGACGGCGGCGGCGGTCGAATCCGGATCACGCCCCTCACCGAGGCCTCCGGAGAGTTCGTTCTGCGCGATGACGGCATCGGCCTCACCGCCGCCGAAGTCGCCGACCTGCTCGCGACCGTCGGGCGCAGCTCCAAGCGCGACATCTTCGACCTTCCTCGCAGCGATTACCTCGGCCAGTTCGGCATCGGCCTGCTCAGCTGCTTCATGGTGGCCGACACCATCGTGATCCGCTCCCGCAGCGCCCGTGGCGGACCGGCCGTGGAATGGACCGGGTCCGCCGACGGCACATTCCGGGTCACCGAGATCGACGACGACCTTCCGATCGGCACCAGCGTGCATCTCGTTCCTCGTTTCGATGCGGACGAGCTGCTGCGACCGGCGGCTGTGCACGAGCTGGCGACGACCTTCGGCGAGTTCCTCCCTGTGCGCATCACCGTCGACACTCGCGCCGGCGGTGTCGACATCACCCGCGCTGCCCCGTTTCTCGATGCGGCGACCGACCCGGATGCCGCGGTGCAGTACGGCCGCGATCTGCTCGGCGCCGTCCCCCTCGATGTCATCGAGCTGACCGAGCAGGCCACCGGTACCAGGGGCCTCGCGTACGTCCTGCCGTTCGCGCCGCCGCCCGGTGCACGGCAGGCGACGAGAATGTACCTCGGCCGTATGCTGCTCTCCGAACGCGTCGAGGACGTACTCCCCGACTGGGCGTTCTTCGTCCGCGCGGCGATCGACTCCACCGGCCTTGCCCCGACGGCGAGCCGAGAGGCGCTCGTCGAAGACGCGGCGCTCGAACGGGTGCGCGAGCAGCTGGGCGCCGGCATCCGCCGCTGGGTTCTCGAACTCGGACTGCGTGAACCGCACCGTCTCGCCCAGTTCGTGGCCGTGCATGAGGTCGGCCTGAAGTCGCTGGTGCGCCACGATCACGAGCTCGCCCGGTTCATCACTCGATGGCTGAGCGTCGAGACCACACACGGAACGATGCAGATCGGCGACCTCGTCGAACGCTATCCGCACATCCGCTACGCGCAGACGGTCGACGAATTCCGGCAGGTCGCCGGCATCTCACCCGGCTCGGAAGTGCTCGTCAACGGCGGCTACCTGTACGACGCCGATCTGATGCGGATGCTGCCGGATCTCTACCCGCAGGTCACCGTGGAAAAAGTCGACGTCACCGGCGAACTGGACCGACTGGACCCGCCGCCCCTCGACGATCGCGAGGCGGCTGTCGCGCTGGAAGGGCGAGCGGGGGCGGTCCTTTCGGCATCCGGCTGCTCCGTGATCGTGCGTTCGATCGACCGACCCGAGATGCCGGCGCTCTACGTCGCCGACCCCGAGGTGCTGCGCGCGATCGACCGCAGCCGCACCAAGGGCATCACCGGTTCGCTCTGGGGCGGTGTACTCGACCGCATCGACGACACCCTCGCCGCGGCACGCGGTGACGACGTCACGGCGCGCCTGTGCCTGAACTGGTCGAATCAGGTCGTGCGCGCCCTGGTTCGCGTGCGCGACGATGCCGTGTTCGCGCGCACCCTGCAACTCCTCTACATCCAGGCGCTCCTCGCCGGGCACCATCCGCTCACCGATTCCGACCGCTCGCTGATGTCCAGCGCGCTGGCCGACCTCGTCTCCCTCTCCGCCGGGATCGAGGGAGACCGGATCTCCTTCGATGGAACCCGCTGAGGCCGTCAGCATCCGAAAGGACCACCATGGCTCGTCCTAAGAAGCGCTTCCAGCAGTTGATCGAAGAGATCGACCGCACACCCTGGGGGCCTGCTGAGCAGGCCCTGATCTCGGAGGCCGTCACCCTTGCCATCGAGATCGGCGACGACCGCCTCGAGTACGAGGCGCGGATGCGTCAGACGGCATCCGCGAACATGAACGGCGCGACGGACGTGATGTTGAACTCGTTCGCCTGGTGCCTCGCTCGCCACGATGCGAACCCTCAGCGCTTCCCCGCCGATCTCGACAACGGCAGCGCGGACCTGATGTGGCAGTTCAAGTGGATGGCGGCGTCGCTGCGCTCATCCCCCGCGTTCTCGCAAGAACAGATCGCCGCGGTGCTGGACGACATGGAGGCGCACTATCTGAAGGCGGGACTGGGCGTGAGCGGCGTGCTCACCGCTCGTTTCGAAGATGCGTGGGACGCCGGCCGGATGTCCGAGGCCGAAGCCCTGCGCGTGCAGCTGGAGGCGACGCCCCGCGATGAGCACAGTCATTGCGATGCCTGTGGGCGCAGTCAGTTCGCCGGATTCTTCGCCGAGACCGAGCGCGACGCCGACGCGATCCGACTCGTGGAGGAGATGATCGAGGGAGGCTTCTCCTGCGGAGAGGAGCCGGAGCACGCTCTGTCCAGGGTGCTCCTGCCCTATCTGCGGGCCGGACGCGGTGACGATGCGAAGACCGCGCACCTGCGCAGCTACCGCCTCGCACAGGACAATCGCGACAACCTGCAGATCGTCGCGAACAACATCATCTTCTGCGCCGTCACCGGCAACGAGGCGCGCGCGCTCTCGCTGGTGGAGCGGCACCTGTCCTGGCTCGCTCACGACGGCCTCAACGTGGATGCGCACTTCGCGGCGCTCGCGGCGTTCGCGCTCGCCCTGGACAGCGTGGTCGCTGCGGGCCACGGCGAGACACCGGTGCGCGGAGCCGAGGCATCGGTGCTGACGCCGTTCTTCGGAGCTCACGAGGGGGCCTGGAGCGCGGCAGAGCTGGCTGCGGCCGCATGGGCGGCAGCCGAACGGATCGGCAGCGACTTCGACCGTCGCGACGGCACCGATGGCCACTCGAGCCGGCTCACCGCGATGCGCGCGCTCGGCGACGTGCGTTACGACGTGCCGATCCGCTCGGATGCCTTCGTCGCGCCGAGTGCCGCGGCCGTTCCGGCCGACGCCGAGGCCTGGTACGAGCGGGCGATGAACCTCGGGCAGTACGGGGCCGAGCAGGAATCGCTGGCCGCGATGCCCCGCGCCCTCGAGATCGAAGACGACGGCAAACGGGCACAACTGCTGTCACTGCAGATCGGGATGCTGGTCGGTCTTGATCGCGCCGACGAGACCGAGCCGCTGCGCACGGAGCGCATCGCGCTGCTGCGCGCCACGGGCAAGGAGGCACAGGCCGACCTGGAGGAGCGCCTCGGCCTGGCGACGTTCGGCGTGGACACACCGGAGAACGCGGCTGCCCTCGATCGCGAGCTCGAAGGGGCGGATGCTCTGCCGGCGTGGAGCCGTGGCGACGTGGCATTCAGTCGCGCCTCGCTGCACCTGCGAGGAGATGATCCGGACACCGCGCTCGAGCTCCTCGAGAAATCCGCTCGCGCCTTCGCCGAGGCCGGGGATGCCCGGTTGGTCAACACCACCACCCTTCTCGCCGTCTCCGCACTGCTGCACAAGGGCGAGACCGACGCGGCGACCGCACTCCTCGATCGGCTCGTGACCCAGGACGACGTCAGCGACGGCCACCGCGCCCACGCGATGGAAACGCGGGCGCGCATTCACGGGGGCAACGGATCGTTCGTCGCGGGGGCGACGGACGCCGACGAAGCCTGCCGGATTCTCGCCGGACTCGGTGCAACGAGAGCGCTCGCCGGCGCCCATCTCCTCGCTGCTGCCCTCTGGGAGGACGCGGACGAACCGGAGAAGGCCGTATCGCGCTACCGCCTCATGTCGCGGCTCATCAGCCAGGACGGCGGCGATGTCACCGGAGCGAATTTCCGTCTCGCCCGAGCGATGCTCAAGGCCGGCGACGCCGAAGAAGCCGCCGAGCTGTTCGGGGAGGTGCTGAAACTCGAGGAGCAGGCCGAGGTTCCGGCCGGTTCCCGCGGAATGACGGTGTCGTTGCTGGCGCGGTCGCTGAGCGCCGCCGGCGAATTCGGACAGGCCGTCGCCGCCTACGGTTACGCCGCCCAGCTCTTCGGCGAGGCCGAGGAGCACGCCGATCACGCGATGTCGCTGGCGGCTCAAGCCAAGATCCTCGCGCGGTTCGACGAGCAGGACGATGCGATCGAACTGCTCGAGAGGGCGGCGGAGATCGTGCGGCGCGCCGACGATGCACTCGGCGCGCTGACCGAGGTCCTCCATGACCTCGGTCAGGTCTACGGCAGCAGGCAGGACGAACGCGCGTTCGCGTTGTTCGACGAGGTCGCCGCCCTCGCGAAGGAACACGAGGCCGACTGGCTCCTCTCCGATGTCACCGACTCGCGGGGCCGAGCCCTCGCCGAACTCGACCGGGTGGACGAGGCCGTCTCGGCCGTGCTCACCGCCGCCGACGGGTTCGCGGGACTCGGAGATCTCGGCTCAGCCGGCGGATCCGAGTTGTTCGCCGCCCGGCTGCTCGCCGGGAAGGATCGGGCGGCCGATGCCGTCCCGATCTACCGCAACGCCCTCGAGCATGGCGCGGACGCTCCACAGCTGCGTCAGGTCGCGGCCCTCGAGCTCGGCGACGTGCTCGAGCGGCTCGGTCGACACGATGACGCCGCCGAGGTTCGGGCACTCATCGAGAGTTGAGCGTCCGGCCCACACGGCCAAGAAAGGACGGAAGGGGCGGATGCCGTGCATCCGCCCCTTCCGCCCTTCGAGAACCCGCTCAGCCGATGCGGATGAGCTTCTTGTTCACGAACTCGTCGGCGGCGAGGTGGCCCAGCTCGCGAGCAGTGCCGCTGCGCTTGATGCCGCCGAACGGCAGCTCGGGGCTGTCGGCGAGCACGAGGTTGACGTAGACCATCCCCGCCTCGATCCTGTCTGCGACGCGCTCGGCCTGCGCGGCATCCGTGGTGAACACGTACGAGCCGAGGCCGAAGGTGGTGTCGTTCGCCAGCGCGACCGCAGCGTCCTCGTCGGCCGCGCGATAGACCACCGCGGCCGGCCCGAACAGCTCCTCGTGGTACACGTTCATCGCAGGGGTCACGTCTGCGAGCACGGTCGGCGCGAAGAACGCACCATCGCGGGTGCCGCCGGTGAGCAGCGTGGCGCCCTGAGCGACCGCCTGGTCGATCTGGGCCTGCAGATTCGCGGCCGCGGCCTCGGAGGAGACCGGTCCGAGCACGGTGTCCTCGAGCATCGGGTCCGACGGCGTCGCGGCGGCCATCGCCGCCGTGAACTTCTCCACGAACGCGTCGTAGAGGTCGTCGGCGATGATGAAGCGCTTCGCGCCGTTGCATGCCTGGCCGTTGTTGTCGAGGCGGGCATCGACTCCGGCCTGCACGGTGGCGTCCAGATCGTCGCTGGAGAGCACGATGAAAGGATCGGAGCCTCCAAGCTCCAGGGCGACCTTCTTCAGGTTGCGTCCGGCGACCTCCGCAACGGCAGCTCCGGCGCGCTCCGAGCCGGTCAGCGAGACGCCCTGCACCCGCGGGTCGGCGATCATCGTCGCGATCTGCTCGTTCGTGGCCAGCACGTTCTGGTACGCACCTGCCGGGAAGCCCGCGTCGCGATAGATCTCGGCGATGGCGTTCGACGACTCGGGGCACTGCGGTGCGGGCTTCAGCAGGATCGTGTTGCCCACGATCAGGTTCGGGGCGGCGAAACGCACGATCTGGTACGCCGGGAAGTTCCATGGCATGATGCCGATGAGCGGTCCGAGCGAGGAGCGGCGGATGATCGCCGAGCCGTCTCCGAGAATGGCGATCGACTGGTCGGCCATGATCGCCTCGGCCTGATCGGCGTAGTACTCGGCGATGTCGGCCGCGAAGTCGACCTCACCGAGTGCCGCCTCGCGCGGCTTGCCCATCTCGCGCACGAAGATGTCAGCGAGATCCTCCCGGCGTTCGCGGTGCAGCTCGGCCATCCGGCGTACGAGCGCTGCGCGCTCGGCGACGGTCGAGGAGCGTGACCACTCGCGGTGCGCGGTGTCGGCGGCGGCGACGGCCTCCTCGATCTGCGCATCCGTGAAGGTGTCGAAGGATGCCAGGGTCTCCCCCGTAGCCGGGTTGATGACGGCGTAGTCAGTCATTTCTCGTCCTCTCTGAGCTTTCAGGCGACCGGGATCAGCGTGTACTTCGTGGACAGGTACTCGTGAATGCCCTCGGCACCGCCCTCGCGGCCGACTCCGGACTGCTTGACGCCGCCGAAGGGAGCAGCCGCGTTCGAGACGACGCCCACGTTGAGCCCCATCATGCCGGTCTCCAGCTTGTCGATCATCCGCTGTCCGCGCTGCAGGTTCTCGGTGAACACGTAGGACACCAGACCGTATTCGGTGTCGTTGGCGAGGCGCACGGCCTCCTCCTCGGAATCGAACGTGGCGATCGCGAGCACCGGGCCGAAGATCTCTTCGCGGAGGATGGCGCTGCCGGCCACGACATCGGTGAGCACCGTCGGCTCGTAGAACGATCCGACGCCGGCCACGGCCTTGCCGCCGGCGAGCAGGGTCGCGCCGCGCTCGACAGCGTCGCCGACGAGTTCCGCGGCCTTCGACACGGCATCCGCATCGATGAGCGGGCCGATGGACACGCCGTCTTCGGTGCCACGACCGATCTTCATCGCCTGCACCCGCTCGGTCACCCGACGCGCGAATTCCTCGGCGACGGATGCCTGCACGATGAAGCGGTTGGCCGCGGTGCACGCCTGGCCGATGTTGCGGAACTTCGCTGCGAGCGCGCCGTCGACGGCCTTGTCCAGGTCGGCGTCCTCGAACACCACGAACGGAGCGTTGCCGCCGAGCTCCATCGAGACGCGCAGCACACCCTCGGCCGCCTGCGCGATGAGCTTGCGCCCGACCTCGGTCGAACCGGTGAACGACAGCTTGCGCAGGCGCGGGTCGGCGATGATCGGCGCCGACAGGGCGCTCGAACGCGAGGTCTGCACGACGTTGACCACACCGGCAGGCAGGCCCGCCTTCTCGAGCAGAGAGACGAAGAACATCGTCGTCAGCGGCGTGAGCGCCGGCGGCTTGATGACCACGGTGCAGCCGGCCGCGAGCGCGGGGGCGATCTTGCGGGTCGCCATCGCGAACGGGAAGTTCCACGGCGTCACGAAGAAGGACGGACCGACCGGACGCTGAGAGACGACCATGTGGCCGGTGCCCTCCGGGTTGAGCCCGTAGCGGCCGTTGATGCGCACGGCTTCCTCGCTGAACCAGCGGAGGAACTCACCGCCGTAGCCGACCTCGCCGCGGGCCTCCGCAAGCGGCTTGCCCATCTCGAGCGTCATCAGCAGCGCGAGGTCTTCCTTGTGCTCCTGCACGAGGTCGAAGGCGCGGCGAAGGATATCGCTGCGGGTACGGGGGGCGGTCGCCGCCCAGCCGTCCTGTGCGGCGACAGCGGCATCGAGTGCGCGGATGCCGTCGGTCGGCGTGGCGTCGGCGATCGTGCGGATGACGGCGCCGGTGGCGGGGTCCTGCACATCAAAGGTTCCGCCGGTCTCGCCATCCGTCCACTGGCCGCCGATGAAGAGGCCGGTGGGGACGCGTTCGAGCAGCGCCTGCTCGGCGGATGCGGTCTGAGTGCTCATGGAAGTCTCTTTCTGTGAGGGAAGCGGAAGTCAGCGACGGCGACGGCTGGGCGGCGCGTCCATGCTGAGGGTCTCGCCGCGGAAGAACGCGGGACGACGGATGGCCTGCCAGATCATGATCGCGATGCCGGCGACGATGATCACCATGCCGAGGATGAACACGATCCCGATGCCGCCGATCTGCGAGCCGGATCCGTAGGCCGGGTCCATCGAGTCGATCAGGGTGGTGAAGAACAGCACCCCGAGGATGACTCCGCCGACGAGCGGGAACAGGAACGTGAAGAAGAAGTTCCGTGCCGAGTCGAACCACTGCTTGCGGAAGTACCAGACGCAGGCGAACGCGGTGATGCCGTAGTAGAAGCAGATCATCATCCCGAGGGTGAGGATCGTGTCCCACAGGGTGTCTTCGCTGACCACGCGCATGACCGCGTAGAACGCGGAGGCGACGATGGCCGAGACGATCGTCGCGTAGCCCGGCGTGAAGAATCGCGGGCTGATCTTCGCGTACGACTTCGGCAGTGCGCCGTAGTGGCCCATCGCGAGGAGCGTGCGAGCCGGTCCGACGAACGTCGACTGCAGGGACGATGCGGAACTGGTCAGCACGGCCAGGGAGACGAGGAACGCGAGCGGTCCGAGAACGGGACCGGAGAGGTGGAAGAACACGTTCTCCTGGATGTCCTCGTTGCCGAGCCCCAGCTCCCCTGTACCAACACCGGCGAACATGATCATCGCGACCGCGAGGAGCAGGTACAGCGTGACGATCGTGATCACGGTGAGGGTGGCTGCGCGTCCGGGAGTCTTCTCCGGGTCCTTGGTCTCCTCGTTCATGGTGAGGGTGACATCCCACCCCCAGAAGATGAAGATCGAGAGCGAGAGGCCGGCCGCGAGCGCGCTGAACGACGAGACGGCGAACGGGTTGAACCAGTTCAGGTCGAAGGGCTGGAAGTCGAAGCCGTTCCCGCTCACCGCCTGCACGATCGCGGCACCTGCGAACAGCACCAGGACGAGGATCTGGAAGCCGACCAGCCAGTACTGCAGCTTCTGCGTGGTCTGCATGTCGCGGTAGGAGATCCAAGTGGCACCGAGCATGAACAGCAGGGTGACGCCGATGTTGATCCAGGTGACGCTCGCGAGATCCGCGATGGTCGCGTCGCCGGTGATCTGCGACAGCAGCAGGAACAGGAAATCGACCGCGACGCCGGCGAGATTCGACAGCACCAGGATCGTGGCGACGACGAGTCCCCATCCGGCCATCCAGCCGATCCACGGTCCGAATGCGCGCGTCGCCCAGGTGAACGACGTGCCGGAATCGGGCATCCGGTTGTTGAGTTCGCGGTACCCGAACGCGACGAGCAGCATCGGGATGAAGCCGACCAGGATGATCGCCGGGATCTGCGCACCCACCTCGGATGCGGTGGGGCCGATGGCCGCGGTGAAGGTGTACGCCGGGGCGATGCAGGAGATGCCGATCACGATGGCACCGATGAGGCCGACCGTACCGGCGCTCAGCCCCTTGCGGGAGATCCCGCCGGTCACTCCGGATTCGGGCTCCGTCGCCCGCTCTGTGCTGGACATCAGAGGTCTCCTGCTTCGGCGCGGGTGCGCGGGACGACGATCACGGGAACGGGCAGTTCGCGCAGCATCTTCGCTGCGGTGGAGCCCAGGAAGAGTCGGCGCGGCTGGGCGAGCCGACTCGAGCCGACGAGGATGACCTCGCCGGGAAGCCAGGAGAGGTGTGCGACGGCGTCTTCGACGCTCTCGCCCGGCGCCTCTTCGATCTCGGCGGTGCGGCCGTCCGGGAGGAGTTCGGTCGCGACGGCGAGCACATCGTGCGCATGCGCGTTGCCGACCAGGCGGATCGCGCCGGTGTCGAGGCCGGGCGGCACGTCGAAGGGTACGAGCGAGACCAGCCGGAGATCGGTGCCGCTGTCCGCCGCGATGGCGACGGCCTCGTCGAGCAGGGCGTCTGCTCCTGGCCGCTTACCGACGGCCACGGTGACCCGCGGGACGACGTGATCGTCCTGCCGTGCGGTACCGACGGGGGCGAGCGCGACCGGGATGGTCGAGGAGTGCAGGAGTTCGGATGCGACGCTGCCGAGGCGGTGCCGGCCGAAGAGGCCGCCACCGGCTGCTCCGACAACGATCAGGCGAGCCCCGAACTCCTCGCCGGCGGCGATGAGCCCTTCGGCGAACGACTCCGCGAAGCGGACGTGCCCGCTGCGGGTGAGCTCCTGCGGAAGCCGGATCACGGCGTCGTTGAGCCACTGCCGGCCCTGAGCGCGGATGTGGTCCTCATAGGCGCGCTCCGGTGGCACTCCGGCGCTGCGCGTGCCCTCCGTCGGGAGAACGATCACCAGGTGGAGGGTCGCACCGAGGCTGCGGGCGAGTCGCGCGCCGAGCGCGGCGGCATCGGCCCCGGCATCCGTCGCCGTGTAGCCGACGACGATGGAGCCGGTCATCAGCCGACCTCGACCGAGGCGACGGCTTCACGGCTGGCCGCGAGGATGCTGGACGCCGCCAGACGGCCCATGCGGATCGCACCGTCGACGTGCTGGTATCCGGCGCCGGCCATGTCGCTGCATGCGAAGTGGATCGGGCCGACAGCGGCACGCAGGTCGGCCCCGTAGCGGTGCAGGCCTCCCATGTCGAAGCTCGCCGCGTACGCGCCGCGGGTCCACTCCTCGCTGCCCCAGTCGCTCTCGTAGTACACGACGGGGTTCTTGGCTTCGGGTCCGTAGTAGTGCGAGAGGGATTCCAGGATGCGCTCCTTGCGCTCCTCGGCGGACAACTCGAAGACGCCGTCGGCGGTGTTGTCCGACACGAAGCCGACCAGCGTGCCGCGCTCGTCACCGTGGTTGGTGTTGTCGTAGGCCTCGTGGCAGATCTCGTACGGGCTGAACGCCGTACCGGAGAGACCGCCTTCGCGCCAGAACGGCCGTTCGTAGACGGCGTGCACCTTGATCACGAAGCCCATCGAGATGTGCTGGTGCATCTGGTGCTGGCGGCGCGGCAGCGGCGGCACGAACGAGATCCGGTTGTACAGCACCGGCGCGTGCGCGAGGATCGCGAAGCGTGCCTTCACCGTGTAGTCGGCGGTGGTCGCGGTCACCCCGTCATCGCCCCATGCCAGGCTTCGCACCGGCTGGTTCAGGATGACGTCGTCCCCGAGTCGCTCGGCGAGCAGGAGCGGCACCTGCTGGAGCCCTCCGACGACGCGCTTGTCGAGGATGAAGTCCGCATCGACGAGGTTCGAGTAGGAACCGGCAGATGCCGCCATCAGCAGGGACTGCAGCAATGAGAACGCGTGGGTCGGCTTGGTGAGCATCGCAGAGCCGGTCGCGAAGGCGAGGTTGCGGACGGCCTCGTCGTCATCGGTCTGCGCGCGCAGCCACGCATCCCAGGTGACGGAGTCCCACTCCGCGGCGTTCGGATGCTCCCACGGGCGGTCGGGGTCGATCTCGGCGACCATCGCATCGAGGCGGTCCGTGATCTCGGCGATGACGCCCTCGGTCGCGGCGGAGACCGGGAACATCTCTCCCGTGAAGCGCGAGACGGTGCCGTCCGGACCGACGTAGACGCTGTCGCCGTCGCGGTAGCGGCTGAAGGTCTCCAGCCCCAGCTCGCCGACCGTGTCGATGAGCGCGTCCTGATCGGGCGATACCCACTGTCCGCCGATCTCCAGCATCGCGCCGTCGATGACGTCGGTCCAGAGTCGTCCGCCGACACGGTCCCGAGCCTCGAGGACGGCGACCGAGAGGCCGGCCTTCCGCAGGTCGTTCGCCGCCGTGAGCCCTGCGGCTCCGGCGCCGACGATGAGCACATCGCGCGTGATCTCAGCCATCTGCAACTCCTTCATTGAATGTGCCGGCTTCATTGAATGTGCCGGTCGCGACCCGTAATCCCCCGACCCGGGTCGCGACCGGACGTCTCGCTGGTCAGCGCGTGAGCGCGTCCCGGATCTATCGAGCCACTGCGGCGAGTGCCGCAGCGACGATGTCGATGCCCTCGTTGAGCAGATCGTCGCCGATCGAGAGCGGAGGCAGGAAGCGGATGACGTTGCCGAACGTGCCGCAGGTGAGGACGATGACGCCCTGCGCGATGCAGGCCTTGGCGACGGCCGCGGTGAGAGCCGCATCCGGGGCGTTCGTCTCGGGATCGACGAACTCGGCCGCGATCATGGCACCGTGCCCGCGGACGTCTCCGACGCGCGGGTCGTTCTGCTGGATCGTGGCGAGCCGGCCCTTGAGGAGCGTCTCGATCTCGCGAGCCCGTTCGATCATCCCGTCGTTCTCGAAAACGTCGATCGCGGCCAGAGCTGCCGCGCAGGCGATCGGGTTGCCGCCGTAGGTGCCGCCGAGGCCACCCGAGTGCGAGGCGTCCATGATCTCGGCGCGGCCGGTGACCGCGGCGAGCGGAAGGCCGCCGGCGATGCCCTTGGCGGTCGTGATGAGGTCGGGCTCGATGCCGAAGATGTCGCTGGCGAACATCGCTCCCGTGCGGGCGAAGCCGGTCTGCACCTCGTCGGCGATGAAGACGACGCCGTTCGCGCGGCACCAGTCGACGATCGCATTGAGGAAGCCCTCAGCAGGCACGATGAAGCCGCCCTCGCCCTGGATCGGCTCGATGATGACCGCGGCGAGGTTGTCGGCGCCGATCTGCTTCTCCAGCTGCAGGATGGCGCGAGCCGCCGCCTCAGGACCGGTGAGACCGTCGCGGAACGGGTACGACGCGGAGGCACGGTAGACCTCGGGGGCGAACGGACCGAAGCCGCTCTTGTACGGCATCGCCTTGGCGGTGAGCGCCATCGTGAGGTTGGTGCGGCCGTGGTAGCCGTGATCGAAGGCCACGACGGCCTGACGACCGGTGTGCTTGCGGGCGATCTTGATCGCGTTCTCGACGGCTTCAGCACCGGAGTTGAACAGCGCCGTCTTCTTCGCGAAGTCGCCGGGGGTGATCCGGTTCAGTGCCTCTGCCACCTCGATGTACGACTCGTACGGCGAGATCATGAAGCAGGTGTGCGTGAACTGCGCGGCCTGCGCGGCGACGGCTGCGGCGATCTTCGGGTGCGCGTTTCCGACCGTGGTGACGGCGATGCCGCTGCCGAGGTCGATCAGCGAGTTGCCGTCGGCATCGACGACCACCCCGCCACCGGCGGCGACCGCTGCGACGGGCACGGTGTGGCCGACGCCGGATGCGACGGCGTCCGCTTTGCGCGCCAGGATCGCCGCGGAACGCGGGCCGGGAAGCTCGGTGACCAGACGACGTTCTTGGGGGAGCTCGGGTCCGCCGACAGGAACAGCGGTGGTTGCGGTGTCGAGAAGTGCCATGCAGGCGAGCGTAGGTGCGCCGACGATGCGCGCGCATTCGCCCGCCTGTACAATCTGAGCAGAGAGTTCGCCAGAGCGTATATCTGCGTCAAGGAGCCCGATGCCCGCCGTGGAACAGCCGACACTGCGCACGCTGCTCCAGCGCCGCGACCTCGGGCTGCGCTTGGTCTCGCCCGTCGAATCGCTCCGCGACGCGGCGCTGGACCGCCCTCTTCGCTGGGTGCACAGCTCGGATCTCGCGGATCCGACCCCGTTCCTCGCCGAGGACCTCGCGCTGCTCACGACCGGGACGCAGTTCGCCGACGAGGATGCCGCCGCCATCGAGACCTACGTCGGGCGACTCGCTGATCGCGGCGTGGTCGGGCTCGGCTTCGGCACCGAGGTGTATCGCGTCGGCATCCCCGATGAGCTCGTCGCGGCCTGCGCTGCGCGCGGGATGCCCCTGTTCGAAGTCCCTTACCGTACGCCGTTCATCGCGGTCGCGCGCGCGCACTCCGAGGCGATCGCCGCGCAGGCATATGCTCGGCGATCGTGGGCCCTGGACGCGCAACGTGCGCTCGCGCTCGCGGCTCTCCGCCCCCGAGGGCTCGATGCGACTCTCGCCGAACTCGGACGCCGACTCGACGCCTGGGTCGGCATGTTCGACGCCGCGGGCGCGCTGAGCGTCTCGCATCCGCGGGACGCCGTCGACGCAGCGGTCCTCGACGAACTGGGCATGCGGATCATGGAGATCCTCTCCCGCGGTCTCGAGGCCGGCCAGTCGCTGACGATCGACGGCCGCACGTTCATGCTCTTCACCGTCGGGCGGGGCGGTCACCTGCGCGGCGTGGTCGCCCTCGCGATCGACGCCATCGACGCGGAGGCGAGATCGGTCGTCACCTCTGTGATCGCCATGGCCGGTCTCGCCCTGGAACAGAGCGAACAACTGGCCCGCAGTCGGAGAAGGCTGCACGCTCAGCTCCTGGACTCCCTCCTCGCCGACGACCCCGCGCTGGCGAGGAGGGTGCTCGGCAGCATCCCGGCCGCGCCCGTGGTCGTCGCCGTCACCGGGGATGCCCCGGTCGGACCGCTCTCGGACTGGTGGGAACGCCGCCGCACGGAGCACGGAACCGCCGCATTCCTCGCCGAATCCGTCGAAGGCGTCACCATCTGCGTGTCAGCCGTCGACGAAGAGCTGTTCGACGAGGTCGCCCTACGGTTCGGGATCCGCCTCGGAGTGTCCGAACCTGAGGCGTACGATGCCTTCTCTCGCGCTCACGCCCAGGCGCTCGCTGCACTGCGCCAGCAGAGCGGCGAGGGTGCGATCCGCTTCGCGGACACCGTCGGCTCCAGCATCCTCAGTGCCCTGGCCACCGACGAGGCGCGGCTGGTCGCCGAGTCACGGTTGGCGCCGCTGCGCGACCATGACCGGCGGACCGGGGCCGAGCTGGAGCGCTCGCTGCGAAGTTGGCTGGAGCACGATGCGAGGGTCGAATCCGCCGCGACGGCACTGGCCGTCCACCGGCACACATTGCGTTCCAGAATCGCCCAGGCCGGCACGATTCTGGGCGTCGAACTGTCTTCCTTCCCTGCTCGCGCCGAGCTGTGGACACTGCTCCAAACCGCCCGGGATTGATCGCTCTCTTTGCGTTCGGCTCTCGAACTCATTGAAACCTTACGCGGGGCCGCGGGAATTCGTTGGCGACCTTGCCCATATTACCGATAGTTAGCGTCAACTAGTTTGACATTTCGATCGCATGATCACGGAACGGTAACAACGCTTGACTTCATGTCTCGAACTCAAGCATCGTTCAATCGCGGTGATCGTCTCGAGCCAGCCGATCGGCCGCAGAATTCGCGCACGGTGGTGTGCGCGATCAGACAAAGGAGTTTCGAATGAAGAAGCGCGCACTCGCCGCCCTCGGGGCAGCAGCCGTACTCGTGCTCTCCGGATGCAGTGTCACCAGCACCGCCCCCGGCGGGAACGATGGAGGCACCGAGGCCAAGGACGTCACGGTCGGCGTCTCGATGCCGACCCAGACATCGGAGCGTTGGATCGCCGACGGCGACGCGGTGAAGGCCGGCCTCGAAGAGGCCGGCTATGACGTCGACCTGCAGTACGCATCCGACGACATCCCGACGCAGAGCCAGCAGATCGACCAGATGATCACGGAGGGCGCCGACCTCCTGATCATCGCGGCGATCGACGGCACCGCCCTTTCCAGCCAGCTCGACGCGGCTGCCGCTGCCGACATCCCGGTCATCGCCTACGACCGGCTCATCCGCGACAGCGAGAACGTCGACTTCTACGTGACGTTCGACAACTACGAGGTCGGCGTGCAGCAGGCAACGTCTCTGCTCGTCGGACTGGGCATCCTCAAGGCAGACGGCAGCGAGGCCGGCGCGACCGGCCCGTTCAACATCGAGCTGTTCGCCGGCTCGCTGGATGACAACAACGCGCACTTCTTCTGGAAGGGTGCGATGGACACGCTCCAGCCGTACATCGACTCCAAGGTGCTGAACGTCCCGTCCGGCCAGACGACGATCGAGCAGGCCGCGATCCTTCGCTGGCAGCAGGAGACGGCGCAGAAGCGCATGGAGGACATCCTCACGGCGTCCTACGGCAACGGCACCAAGCTCGACGGTGTGCTCTCGCCGTACGACGGCCTCTCCCGAGGCATCATCACGGCCCTCCAGGGCGACGGCCGCGGCGCCACGATCGCAGACGGCCTGCCGGTGGTCACCGGACAGGACGCCGAGATCGCGTCCGTCGCGCTCATCGACCAGGGTGTGCAGTTCGCATCGATCTTCAAGGACACGCGCAAGCTGGCCGAGCAGTCGATCAAGACCGCGAGCTCGATCCTCGCGGGCGACGAGCCGGAGGCGAACGACACCGAGACCTACGACAACGGCGTGAAGGTCGTGCCGTCGTACCTGCTCACGAGCGACATCGTCTACAAGGACACCATCGAGTCGCTCCTCGTCGACTCGGGCTACTGGACCGCAGAAGAGGTCGCGTCCGGCCAGGCCGAGTAACAGTCCCATCAGAGTTGTTCGGGGTGCGCCGCTCCACGGCGCACCCCGAACACCATCGAGGCAGGAAGAACATGTCACAGGCCATCCTCGAGATGCGAGACATCACGAAGACATTCCCGGGCGTCAAGGCGCTCCAGGGCGTCAACCTCACCGTGAACGAGCGCGAGATCCACGCGATCTGCGGCGAGAATGGTGCGGGGAAGTCCACGCTCATGAAAGTGCTGTCCGGCGTCTACCCGCACGGCACGTACGACGGCGAGATCATCTTCAACGGCGAACAGGTGCGGTTCTCGAGCATCAACGACAGCGAGCACCACGGCATCGTCATCATTCACCAGGAACTCGCGCTGGTACCGCACCTCAGCGTTGCGGAGAACATCTTCCTCGGCAACGAGCGTCTCTCGCGGAGCGGGCTGATCGACTGGGACCGCACGAACGCGGATGCAGCCGAACTCCTCGCGCGCGTCGGCCTCGCCGAGAATCCCATCACCCACGTCAACCAGCTCGGCGTCGGCAAACAGCAGCTGATCGAGATCGCGAAGGCGCTGGCGAAGAACGTGCGCCTGCTGATCCTGGACGAGCCCACGGCCGCGTTGAATGACTCCGATTCGGAGCACCTGCTGCAGCTGCTGCGCGATCTGCGCGCAGAGCAGGGCATCACGTCGATCATCATCTCGCACAAGCTGAACGAGATCGCCGCCATCGCTGAGAAGACCACGGTGATCCGCGACGGGCGCACGATCGAGACGATCGACATGTCCGACTCGGACGCCACCCAGGAACGCATCATCCGTGGCATGGTGGGCCGCGATCTCGACCATCGCTACCCCGAACGCGAGTCGCACATCGGCGAAGAGGTCCTCCGCATCGAGGACTGGACCGTGCGCCACCCGACGCAGTCCGACCGTATCGTCGTCTCCGGCGCGAGCCTCAACGTACGAGCAGGAGAAGTCGTCGGCATCGCAGGGCTCATGGGCGCCGGACGCACCGAGCTCGCGATGAGCGTCTTCGGCGGCACGTACGGCAAGCGCCTGAGCGGACGCGTGTTCGTGCGCGGCCAGGAGGTCTCGACCGGCAGCGTCAGCGCGGCAATCGACGCCGGCATCGCCTACGCCACGGAAGACCGCAAGCGCTACGGCCTGAACCTCATCGACGACATCCGTCACAACATCACCTCGGCGTCGCCGAAGCGGATCAGCACGGCCGGCTGGGTGAACGACAACGAAGAACTGCGGGTCGCAGGGCGCTACCGCGAGAGCATGAAGATCAAGGCACCCAGCGTGCTGAGCGTCGTCGGCACACTCTCCGGCGGCAACCAGCAGAAGGTCGTGCTGAGCAAGTGGATCGAGACGCAACCCGAGATCCTCATCCTCGACGAGCCCACGCGCGGAATCGACGTCGGCGCGAAGTACGAGATCTATACGATCATCAACGAACTGGTCGCGGCCGGAAAGGGTGTGCTGGTGATCTCCTCGGAGCTCCCCGAGCTGCTCGGCGTCTGCGACCGCATCTATACCCTTGCCTTCGGACGCATCACCGGCGAAGTAGCCGCATCCGAAGCAACCCAGGAGAAACTCATGCACCTCATGACTTTGGAAGGAACCGGCCGATGACCGTCGTCAGCAACCTCTGGAACCTCGCGACGCGGAACCTTCGCCAGAGCGGGATCCTCGTCGCCTTCATCGCGATCGTCATCTTCTTCGCGGTGCTCAACCCGAACTTCCTCGCCCCGGGCAACCTCACGAACATCGTGCTGCAGTACTCGTACATCCTGGTGCTGGCGATCGGCATGGTGATCGTGATCATCGCCGGCCACATCGACCTCTCGGTCGGGTCGGTCGTCGCCCTGACGGGTGCGGTGGCCGCCGTGGTCGTGATCCGGATGGACATGCCGTGGTGGGCAGGCGTTCTCGCCGCTCTCGTCGTCGGCATCATCGTCGGCGCCTGGCAGGGGTTCTGGGTGGCATTCGTCGGGATCCCGGCGTTCATCGTGACGCTCGCGGGCATGCTCCTGTTCCGCGGCCTCACCTACCTCGTCCTCGGCAACATCTCGCTCTCGCCGTTCGGCGGAACCTACTACCAGATCGCGAACGGGTTCCTGAACAGCATGTTCGGCACCGTCGATCTCGGCAGTTACGCGGTCGGGTTCGCCGGCCTCACCTTCTCGATCGCCATCAAGTTCGACGTCTTCACGGTCGCGATCTTCGCCATCGGCGTCATCGGCTACGCCGTCTGGCAGCTTCGTCGCAGGCGCGCCAAGTTCGCGTACCAGCAGGCGGTGGAGTCGATGCCGCTCTTCGTCCTGAAGATCGTCGCCGTGGCCATCATCGTCATGTGGTTCGGCTTCCAGCTGGCGGCCAGCCGTGGCCTCCCGTACGTGCTGATCATCCTTGCCGCACTGATCATCGCCTACACGTTGCTCACGCAGAAGACGGTGTTCGGACGCCATGTCTACGCCATCGGCGGCAACCTGAACGCCGCGATCCTCTCCGGCGTGAAGGTCCGGAAGGTCAATTTCTGGATCTTCGTGAACATGGGGATGCTCGCGGCTGTCGCGGGCGTGCTCTTCTCCGCCCGGACCAACGGCGCCCAGCCAGGGGCGGGCAACATGTTCGAACTCGATGCGATCGCTGCGTGCTTCATCGGCGGTGCCGCCGTCACCGGCGGCGTGGGACGTGTCGGCGGCGCGATCATCGGCGGTCTGATCATGGCCGTGATGAGCAACGGGATGCAGCTGATGGGTGTCGACCAGCCGACGCAGCAGGTCGTCAAGGGACTCGTCCTGCTCGTCGCCGTCGCATTCGACGTGTGGAACAAGAAGCGGGCTGCCCGAGCAGCCTGACGCGATCGTGACGGTGATGTGCGCTGATAGGCTCCGGCTGTGAGCAGATCAGCGGCGGGCTCGCAATCTGCCCTACGCGAGGCCAACACGGCGAAGATCGTGGATGCTGTCAAACGCTTCGGCGGGCTCACCCAGGTGGAGCTCGCCGAAGCGACCGCGCTCTCCGCGGCCACGATCTCCGCCATCGTCAAGGAACTCTCCCTGACCGGACTGGTCGAGACTCGACCGACATCTCGCAGCGGCCGTCGCGCGCAGCTGGTCACCATGGCTCGCCGCAGCGGGCTGGTCATCGCCGCCCACGTCACGGCGCGAGCCATCCGGGTACGAATCGCCGACACCGCACAGGAGATTCTCGAGGAGCGGCGACTGCCCCTTCCTCCCGACCACCCCATGGACACCGTTCTCGACCGCACAGCCGTGCTGATCTTCGAGATGCTCCAGATGATCGGCTCTGAACCGGACGAGCTGCTCGGCGTGTGCCTCACGATCCCCGCACCCATCGATCCGGCCACCGGAATGATCACGTTCAGCGGATTGATGCCGGGATGGGAGGACGCCCCGATCGCCCCGATCCTTTCGCAGCGCCTCGGATGTCCGGTCATCGTCGAGAACGACGCCAACATGGCAGCTCTCGCCGAATCGACGCTCGGCGCAGCCAGAGGAGTCGCCGACAGCATCACCGTCCTGGCCTCCGACGGCACGGGTGCCGGCATCGTGATCGATTCCCGGTTGCATCGCGGCGCCGACGGCACGGCCGGCGAGATCGGCCACATCCAGATCGATCCGCAGGGGCAGATCTGCCGTTGCGGCCTGCGCGGCTGTCTCGACACGGTGGTCGGAGCGAACGCCCTGCTGGCGCCCCTGCGCAGCCACTACGGCAACCTCACGTTCCGCGACGTCGTCTCGCAGGCGGCGGCCGGCGACCAGGGCTGCCGCCGCGTGGTCGCCGATGCGGGGAGCACGATCGGCCGCGTCGTCGCCGGTCTCGCTCAGGGCATCGGCACCGGGCTCATCGTCGTCGGCGGAGAACTCGCACAGGCCGGAGACGCGTTCTTCGACGCCTTCTCGACGGCAGTGCGCGAGCACGTCAACACCGGTCGCCACCGGGAGATGGTGATCATGCAGTCGACACTTCCCCCGGATTCCGTTCTCGCAGGCGCGCTCGTCGAGATCATTCAGACGACGGACGTTCTCCAACGGTTTGAGGAGCGAACATGAACGATCCTGCACCGCCTCCGCTGCTGTCCATGCAGGGCATCAGCCGTCACTTCGGGGCCATCAAGGCTCTCACCGATGTGAACTTCGACGTGCGCGCACGCGAGGTCGTCGGCCTGGTCGGCGACAACGCCGCCGGTAAGTCGACGCTCGCGAAGATCATCGCCGGCGCGCTGGAGCCGGCATCCGGCGTGATCAGGATCGACGGCGTCGAGACATCGATCCCATCGCCCTCCGCCGCGCACCAGCATGGCATCGCGACCGTGTTCCAGGACTTCGCCGTCTGCGAGAACCTCGACGTCACCGCCAACATCTTCCTCGGTCGCGAACTCCAGCGCCATGGCGGGTTGCGAGACGGCGAGATGGAACTCGCGGCGCGGGAAGCGCTCCGCGACCTCCAGATCCGCGTGCCGTCCATCAAGTCGCTGTTGCGTGATCTGTCGGCAGGTCAACGTCAGTCGATCGCGATCGCACGCACGCTCATCGGCAGGCCGCGACTGGTCGTGCTCGACGAGCCGACCGCATCGCTCGGCGTCTCGCAGACAGCAGAGGTGCTCACCCACATCGAGCGGTTGCGCGACCTCGGATTCGGCGTCGTGTTCATCAGCCACAATCTGAGCGACGTCCGGGCGATCGCCGACCGGATCGAAGTCCTCCGCCACGGGCGCAACAACGGTTCGTTCACCGGAGCGGATGCCACCTACTCCGATCTGATCGCCGCCATCACCGGCGCTCCCGGTTACTCCCCCTCGAAGCCGGCCGCCCCATCGGAGTGAACGGCGACGGCCTCACCCGAGCGCGGCGAGGAGGTCGTCTGCGGAACCTCGGAATTCCGGACCGTGACCGGGGAAGATCCGCCGTTCCGGAAGATCCCGAAGGCGCTCCAGGCTCTGCCGCGTCTGCTCGGCGTCGTTGCTGAAGGGCGCGAGCCTGGCGCCGCCGACTCCGGTGAGCACGTGCCGGGTGGTGATCGCGTCACCGAGGAACAGCGCGTCGACGGCCGGGATGCGGATGGCCACCGAACCAGGAGTGTGTCCGGGAATCGCGATGATCTCCGGGTTGCCGGGCAGATCCAAGACGTCGCTGTCGGAGATCAGGCGCACGTCGGCGATGTGGCGTGTGCGCAGAGCGCCGCGTCGGATCCCCGCCCAGAGGAAACCGAGGGACGGCCCGAGCTTCCAGGCGTCGGCTTTGACCCCGCGCGCGGGAGTGCGACCTGTCGCGAGCGCCGCGTCGGCCTCGTGGATGTGCACGGGAATGCCGTGGTCGGCCCTGAGCCGCTCCGCGACGCCGATGTGATCGGCGTCGCCGTGCGTCAGTACGATGCCGCGGATGTCGTCGAGCGAGAGTCCCTCAACGGCGAGTGCCTCGCGGAGCATCCGTAGATCACCGGAGAGTCCCGCGTCGATGAGTGTCACACCGTCTTCGGTCACGATCGCGTGCACGGCGATGATGTCGTCGCCGATGCGGAGAATTCGAGCTGTCATGTTGGCTACAGTACATAGCCTTGATGGCTACAGTCAATAGCCTTATGCTGGAGGGCAGGAGGACGAACATGCCCGCACCGCAGAGAGTCACGCCCGAGGCGCTGGTGAGCGCGATCCGCGAGATCTCCGAACGAGAAGGAATGGATGCCGTGACGATGAGCTCGGTCGCGGCGGCCGTCGGCGTCCGCGCACCGAGCCTCTACAAGCGCGCCGCCAACCGCCACGATCTGCTCCGGCTCGCCGCCGACGACGCCGTGGCCGAGCTGACCGCGGACATCGCCGCCCGCGCCGCGCGCACCGACGACCCGCGGGAGATCCTTGCGGGCACCGCCCGCGCACTGCGCGCGCTCGCCTCGCGCTCGCCCCACATCACGACCCTGTTGTTCTGCGCCCCCGGCCCACAGGCAGGGCCCTCGCCGGAGTCGCTCGCGCCGATCATGACCGACCTGCTCAGCGCCGTGTCCGCGATCGCTCCCGAGGACCCGCTGTCGGCCGCGCGCACCCTCACCGCATGGGCGTACGGATTCTGCACGATGGAGCAGAACGGCGGATTCCGCCAGGGCGGCGACGTCGACGCCGCTTTCGAGCGGGGGTTGGAGATCGTCCTCCGCGGCCTCGCCGTGTGAGATCCGTCGGGTTTCCGGTCACCCCGCGCCGTCCTCACCGCGGCGCGTGCGCCTCCAGGAACTCGTACACGTCGGTCGTGTCGACGCCGGGAAAGGCGCCGGTCGGGAGCGTCGCCAGCAGAGTGCGGGGCGTGCGCACGTTCGGCCAGGAGTTCTCCCGCCAGCGCTGCTCGAGGTCTGCGGGAGCGCGTCGACAGCAGACCTCGACGGAGTGCTTCGATGTGCCGCGATTCGCGGTGTCGCGCCCCACGAACCATTTCGTGTCGTCGAAGCGCACGCCGACGCTCACCGAGTGCAGGCCTTCACTGGACGACTCGACCCGCGCCGTGCACCAGTAGGTGCCGTTGCCGGTGTCGGTGTACTGGTAGTACGGGTTGAAGCGGTCGTCCTCGTCGAACACGACCCGGCTCGTCCACCTGCGGCAGCACATCTGACCCTCGATGGCGCCGAGCCGATCAGTCGGAAAGTTCACATCGTCGTTCTCGTACGCCTTCGTGATCGTGCCGGACTCGTGCACCTTCAGGAAGTGCACCGGGATGTCGAGGTGGCGGGTCGCCAGATTCGTGAAGCGGTGCGCTGCGGTCTCGTACGACACCGAGTAGGTATCGCGAAGATCCTCGATCGAGATCGCCCGTCGGCTCTTCGCATCCTTCAAAGCGGGCACGACGTGCGCCTCCGGGATCAGCAGGGCGCCGGTGAGATAGTTCGTCTCGACCCGCTGGCGCAGGAACTCCGCGTAGCTTCGGGGTTCGGAATGCCCCAGCATCCGAGACGAGAGCGCCTGCAGCACCGCCGTGCGCGCATCGCCCTTCGCCGGCACCTGGCTGGAAAGGTACAGACGCCCGTTGGCGAGGTCTGCGACGCTGCGCGTGGTCTGCGGCAGGTCGGGGGCGTAGTGCAGGGTGAACCCCAGGTACGCGGCGATCTCGGATGCGGTGCGCTGCGTGAGGGGACCGCCGGGGTGTCCGACCGCGGCCAGGATCTCGGATGCCTTCGTCTCGAGGTCTGCGAAGTGATTGTCCTGGCGCCGCATGAGGTGGCGGAGCTCGACGTTCGCACGCCGCGCCTCCTCGGGCGTCGCCGCCCGTTCATCGCGCAGCCGGTCGATCTCGCCGTGCAGGGCGAGCAGCGCTTTCAACGCGTCAGTGGGCATGCCTTTGCCGATCCGGAACGGCTCGATGCCGAGGGCCTGGAAGGTCTGCCCCTTCATCGCCCGCTCCAGAGCGATCTCGACGGCGCTTCGCTCATCGAGCGGCTCGCCTTCGAGCAGCGCGTCGATGGTGACGCCGAGCGCGCGGGCGATGGCCTGCAACTGGGTGAGCTTCGGCTCGCGTTTTCCGGTCTCGATCATCGAGAGCTGGCTGGGCACCCGGTCGACCGCCGTGGCGAGGTCATCGAGGGTCATCCCCCGCGCCGTGCGCAGCTGACGGATGCGCCGGCCGATCGTGAGGGCGTCGGTCTCTTCTGCGGTGTCTACGGTGACCATGCGCCCGATTGTGTCACAGAAGAAGAATTTCGGTCAAACTTCACAACGGATTTGGCCAGTTGGGTCGCTGAACTTCACGCAGAGTGGTCTCAAGCCACCCGGCAGCTCAACGACTGAGTACGACCGAAAGGACTCACATCATGACCACTCCCACCGCTGCCCCGTTCACCGCGCCGATCCAGACGGCGCAGCAGGGCCCCGCGATCGAGATCACCGGCCCCGTTCGCGATCGTTATGAAGAGATCCTCACGCCCGAAGCGGTCGCCTTCCTCACTGAACTGCACCACCGCTTCACCAACCGCCGGCACGATCGCCTCGCCGACCGGATGCGCCGTCGCTTCGAGATCGGGAACGGGCACGACCCGCGCTTCCGCGACGACACCGCGCACATCCGTGAAGATGCCGACTGGCGCGTCGCCGGCGCCGGCCCCGGGCTCGAAGACCGCCGGGTGGAGATCACCGGGCCGACGGATCCGAAGATGACCATCAACGCGCTGAACTCCGGGGCTCGGGTCTGGCTCGCCGACCAGGAGGACGCCACCAGCCCCACCTGGAAGAACGTCATCGAGGGGCAGCTGTCGCTGCGGGACGCGATCCGCGGCGAACTCTCCTTCACCTCCCCCGAGGGCAAGGAGTATCGCGTCACCGCCGAGCGCACGCCGACGATCGTGATGCGACCGCGCGGCTGGCACCTCACCGAGAAGCACATGGAGTTCACCGATCGTTCCGGTCGGCGCATGGCCGCATCGGGCTCGCTCGTCGACTTCGGCCTCTACTTCTTCCACAACGCCAAGGCGCTCATCGACTCCGGCCGCGGACCGTACTTCTACATCGCCAAGATCGAGTCGAGCGAAGAGGCGAAGCTCTGGGACGATATCTTCACCTTCAGCGAGGAGTACATCGGTCTCCCCCACGGCACGATCCGTGCCACGGTGCTGATCGAGACATTGCCCGCCGCGTTCGAGATGGACGAGATCCTGTACGAGCTGCGCGATCACTGCGCAGGGCTGAACGCCGGACGCTGGGACTACATCTTCTCGATCATCAAGAACTACCGCGGTCGCGGTGCACGCTTCGTGCTCCCCGACCGCAGCGAGGTCACGATGACGGTGCCTTTCATGCGGGCCTACACCGAGCTGCTGGTGAAGACCTGCCACAAGCGGGGCGCCTTCGCGATCGGCGGCATGAGCGCCTTCATCCCGAATCGCCGCGACGCCGAGGTGACGGCCCGCGCCGTCGAGAAGGTGTCCGCCGACAAGAAGCGCGAGGCCGGAGACGGCTTCGACGGCACCTGGGTGGCGCACCCCGACCTGATCGCGACTGCGCAGGCCGAGTTCGACGCCGTGCTCGGCGACCGCCCGAACCAGGTCGACCGCCAGCGTGATGACGTGCACGTGACGGCATCCGATCTACTGGATCTGCACATCGGGCGACCGATCACCGCGCAGGGCGTGCGCGACAACGTCTCGGTGGCGATCCGCTACCTCGAAGCGTGGCTGCGCGGGCTCGGCGCCGTGGCGATCGACAACCTCATGGAGGATGCCGCGACGGCGGAGATCAGCCGGTCGCAGGTATGGCAGTGGATCCACCAGGACCGCTCCACCGAAGACGGCACGGCGATCACCCCGGAGTACGTCGAGGGCCTCATCGCCACTGTGCTCGCTCAGGCCACGAGGTCGGCCGGCGATCGCTTCGACGACGCGGCCGACATCTTCCGCGAGGTCGCCCTGCAGGAGGAGTTCCCGACCTTCCTCACCCTGGGTGCGTACTCCCGCTACCTCGCCGAGACCGACTGACCGTTCACCCACCCACGAAGGCAATGACATGACCCAGTATCAGAACGACATCGACGCCATCCAGTCCCTGAAGGACGCGAACGGCTCCAGCTGGAACGCCATCAACGCCGAGTCCGCCGCCCGGATGCGGGCGCAGAACCGTTTCCGCACCGGACTCGAGATCGCGCAGTACACGGCCGACATCATGCGACGCGACATGGGCGAGTACGACGCCGACTCATCGATCTACACGCAGTCGCTCGGGGTGTGGCACGGTTTCATCGGGCAGCAGAAGCTCATCTCGATCAAGAAGCATCTGAAGACCACGAACAAGCGCTACCTCTACCTCTCCGGGTGGATGGTCGCCGCGCTCCGTTCCGAGTTCGGCCCGCTCCCGGATCAGTCGATGCACGAGAAGACCGCGGTGCCCGCACTGATCGAGGAGCTCTACACGTTCCTCCGCCAGGCCGATGCCCGTGAACTCGATCTGCTCTTCTCCCAGCTCGACGCGGCACGCGCCGGCGGCGATGAGACCGCGGTGGAGTTCATCCAGTCCCAGATCGACAACTACGAGACCCATGTCGTTCCGATCATCGCGGACATCGACGCCGGCTTCGGCAACCCGGAGGCGACGTACCTCCTCGCCAAGAAGATGATCGAGGCCGGCGCGTGCGCCATCCAGATCGAGAACCAGGTCTCGGACGAGAAGCAGTGCGGCCACCAGGACGGCAAGGTCACGGTGCCGCACGAGGACTTCATCGCGAAGATCAACGCGGTCCGCTACGCGTTCCTCGAACTCGGCATCGACAACGGCATCATCGTCGCCCGCACCGACTCGCTCGGCGCAGGACTCACGCAGAAGCTGGCCGTCACGCACGAGCCCGGCGACCTGGGCGACCAGTACAACTCGTTCCTCGATGTCGAAGAGATCTCGGAGGACGAGCTCGGCAACGGCGACGTCGTGATCAAGCGCGACGGCGTGCTGCTGCGCCCGAAGCGCCTGGCCAGCAACCTGTATCAGTTCCGTCCAGGAACGGGTGAGGAGCGCGTCGTGCTCGACTGCATCACGTCGTTGCGTAACGGCGCCGACCTGCTGTGGATCGAGACGGAGAAGCCGCATGTGGAGCAGATCGCCGGCATGGTCGACGCGATCCGCGAGGAGATCCCGAACGCGAAGCTGGTCTACAACAACAGCCCGTCGTTCAACTGGACGCTGAACTTCCGTCAGCAGGTGTACGACCTGCTCGTGGAGCAGGGCCAGGACGTTTCGGCCTACGACCGCAACGCTCTCATGAGCGTCGAGTACGACGGCACGGAGCTGGCACGGCTGGCCGACGAGAAGATCCGTACGTTCCAGCGCGACAGCTCCGCTCGCGCCGGGATCTTCCACCACCTGATCACGCTCCCGACGTACCACACGGCGGCGCTGTCGACCGACGATCTCGCGAAGGGCTACTTCGGAGACGAGGGGATGCTCGCGTACGTCAGCGGGGTCCAGCGCCGGGAGATCCGCGGAGGGATCGCCACGGTCAAGCATCAGAACATGGCCGGAAGCGACCTCGGCGACAACCACAAGGAGTACTTCGCCGGCGACGCCGCCCTCAAGGCCGGTGGTCAGCACAACACGATGAACCAGTTCGGCTGAGGTCGTTCCGGCGGGGAAGGCTGACCCGCAAAGAATGATCGGGCCCCTGGATGCTGCGCGACTCGCAGCATCCAGGGGCCTCGTTCTGCCCGAGCGGGCTGTGGATAACTCGGACACCATCGGATCGATCCGAGTAGGTTCCATGGCATGCCCTCGACTGAACCCCTCGCCGAAACCGGACGCCGCCGCCGTGTCACCGCTCTGGCGATCTTCATCGTCTCGGCCGTGGTCATCGGTTCAGCGCTCGTGCTGCTCGCTTCCGAATCAACGCTGATCTCCGGTTCCGTGCCGGCGGAAGCACTCCTCATCTTCATGATTCCCGGCTATCTGTTCATCTTCGGATGGTGGTTCTTCGGGCTGCTCCTGATCGTGGGGATGGTGTTGCTCATCCGGGCGCCGAAGCCACTGCCCCTGGCGATCTTCGGCGCGATCGTCCTGGTCGCCGGAGGCATTGCCGTCACCGATCTCGTCCACCTCTACGACCTGGGGTGAAGCCGGGTCCGATCCGATGGTGCTGACCAACCGGCTCGCGTCACTCGAAGGATGCGGCGACCGAATTGCGGTGATAGTCGAAGACGATGCTGGTGCGCGTCGATGCGACGCTGCTCTGTGCAGAGAGGTGCTCGAGGACGAACTCGCGCATCTGCGACGAGTCGGCGACGGCGATGTGCAGCAGGAAGTCGTCGTCACCGCCGAGGAAGAACACCTGGATGACCTGCGGCAGCACCCGCACCCGTTCGGCGAACTCGACGATGCTCTCCCGTCTCCCACTCGGGCGCAACACAACGCCGATGATCGCCTGGAGGCCGGCGCCGAGCATCCGCTCGTCGACGCTGGCGTGGAATCCGGTGATCACTCCGCGGTCGATGAGGGCGCGCAACCGGGCGTGCGCCGTCGATGGCGCGACACCGAGACGCCCGGCGAGCTCGGCGTTCGTCATCCGCCCGTCCGCCGCGAGGAGCTTCACGACCTGCGCGTCGATCGCGTCGAGGGGCGCGCCCTGAATACCATTCGGCGCCGCCGCCCCAGAAAGCATGTTCATGTGAATGATTATTCAGGAATCCCGGCTCCAACGAATGTTCTTCACTGAATCTGTTGCTGAACCGATGTTTCTGCGATCGTTTGAGAAGTACTACGCGCATACTCAGCACATGGAGGATCGATGAAGATCGGCGTACCCACAGAGGTCAAGAACAATGAGAGCCGTGTCGCCCTCACCCCGGCCGGCGCCGACCGCCTCGTCCACGAGGGGCACCGCGTCCTCGTGCAGTCGGGCGCCGGGCTGGGATCGCGCATCGATGATGACGCGTACCGGGCAGCCGGCGCGGAGATCGTGTCATCCGCCGCCGAGGCATGGGGCGAAGCCGACCTGCTGATCAAGGTCAAGGAGCCGATCGCCCAGGAGTACGGATTCCTCCGCCCCGATCTGACGCTCTTCACCTACCTGCACCTCGCCGCTGATCGGGCCCTGACGACGGCGCTCGTCGATGCCGGCACCACGGCCGTCGCCTACGAGACCGTGCAGCTGCCCGACCGCAGCCTGCCCCTGCTCGTGCCGATGAGCGAGATCGCCGGCCGCCTCTCGGTCACGATGGGCTCGTACTCGCTGATGCGGTCAGCGGGCGGACGCGGCATCCTGCTCGGCGGCATCGCCGGGACCCCTCGCGCGAAGACCGTCGTGATCGGCGGCGGCGTCGCAGGAGAGCATGCCGCGGCCAACGCCCTCGGACTCGGCTCGAAGGTCACCGTGATCGACATCTCGCTGCCGCGCCTGCGCGAGCTGGAGCATCGCTACGGCGGAGCGCTGGAGACGCGCGCCTCCAGCCGCTATGACATCGCGGAGGAGCTCGCGTCCGCCGATCTCGTCATCGGTTCCGTCCTCATTCCTGGGGCCGCAGCGCCGAAGCTCGTCACCGACGAGATGGTCGCCTCGATGAAGCCGGGCTCCGTGCTGGTGGACATCGCGATCGACCAGGGCGGATGCTTCGAGGGCTCCCGCCCGACCACGCATGACGACCCCACCTTCGCCGTGCACGACTCCATCTACTACTGCGTCGCGAACATGCCGGGAGCTGTCCCGGAGACGGCGACCCGCGCCCTCACGAACGCCACCCTCCCCTACGTCTCGGCGATCGCCGGCAAGGGCTGGGAGCGCGCCGCGGCAGACGATGCGGCGCTGGCCAAGGGGCTCAACATCCAGGGCGGACGCATCACGCTGGAGGCCGTCGCTCAGGCGCACGGTCTCGCCTTCGCCTGAGCGGGCACGACGAGGGGCCGGGGAGATCACTCCCCGGCCCCTCGTCGATCCGGCGCGGCTATTCGAACCGGATGCTGTTGCGGAGGGCGCCGATGCCCTCGATCGCCGTGGTCACGACGTCGCCGTCGCGAAGCCAGCGCGGCTCGTCCATGCCGAGCGCGACACCACCCGGCGTGCCGGCGAGAACGAGATCCCCCGGTCGCAACGTCGTCATCTGCGACACGTAGGCGATCAGATCGGCGGCATCGAAGACCATCCCCGCGGTGTCTGCATCCTGCACGAGTTCACCATTCACCTCGCAGGTGATGCGCAGGCCGTCACGCGGCTCGACATCATCGACGGTGACCACCCACGGACCGATCGGCGTGGTGGCGTCGAAGGCCTTCCCCTGCAACCACTGCAGCGTGCGCTGCTGCCAGTCGCGCATCGAGATGTCGTTCGCGACCGTGTAGCCCAGGATCGCCGCGCTGGCGCTTTCGCGGTCCGCCCGGTGCACTTCGGAACCAACCACGACGACGAGCTCGGCCTCCCAGTCGAGACGTTCGGTGTCGTGGACGACGATCGCGTCGGTGGCTCCCGTCAGCGTGTCGGCGAACTTGGCGAACAGCGTCGGGAACTCCGGCACGGCCCGCCCCGTCTCCACGATGTGGTCGCGGTAGTTCAGGCCGCAGCAGAAGATCTTCGCCGGGCGCGGGACCGGATTCGCGAATGCCGTCTCGGCGAGATCGACGCGACCTTCCTGTCGCAGGGCGGCCTCTGCCCGTTCCCGCCAGTCCGGATCGGTGAACAGCTCCTGGGCGTCCGCCTCCTCGAGCAGCACCCAGCCGGAATCGTCGCCGACGGCGGCACGCGTACCGTCACCGTGCCGCACGGTGGCGAGCCGCATCAGCCTTCCTCTGGCGCGGCGATGTGTGCGACGCCCTGGATCTCGATGAGTGCTTCAGGCTGCCAGAGCCGGGTGACGCCGATTCCGGCCATCGCGGGGTACTCCGTGCCTGCCATCTCGCGCCAGTGCCGCCCGATCTCACGTCCGTGGCGCTGGTAGTCGTCCACGTCAGTGAGGTAGATGGTGACGTCGACCAGGTCGCCGGGTGCACCCCCCGCTGCCCGGAGGGTGGTGAGGACGTTGGAGAACGCCTGCACGAACTGCTCGACGATGCCACCGGGGACGATCTCCCCCGCAGCATCCATCGCCGTCTGCCCGCCGAGGTAGACGAATTCTCCTGCGCGGACTCCGTGCGCGAAGCCGCGCGGTTTCACGAGAGAATCCGGGTTGATGATCTGCCGCGACATGTGCGGCCTCCTTAGGTGTCAGTGCGTGCGTGTCAGTGGGAGTGCGGGTCAGCGTGCGAAGGCGTCGACTGCCGAGGGCTGCGGCGTCCAGCGACGGTGCGCCGACGTCTCCTCGACGCTCGACGAATCGCGCACGAGCGAGAGACGCGGACGGACGGCATCCGTGCGAGCGGAAGGCGGTTTGCGTGATCCTGCACGGAACGGAGCCACCCAGTCGGCGCCGGCCCCGCGGTATCCCTGATCCGCGGCCGCATGCAGCGTCCATTGCGGATCCCACAGGTGCGTGCGTCCGAGGGCGATCATGTCGGCACGGCCGGCGAGCAGGATCGAATTGACGTCGTCATGGCTGGAGATCGCACCGACCGCGATCACGGTGACACCCGCCGCCGCCGCCACCCGGTTGCGGATCGCGTCTGCAAAGGGGGTCTGATAGCTGCGCCCGTACTGCGGGCGCTCCCCCTCGGCGATCTGGCCGGAGGAGACATCGATCGCATCTGCGCCATGCGCGATGAACGCACGGGCGATCTCGACGGCGTCATCCACCGTGTTCCCGCCCTCGATCCAATCCTCCGCGGACAGCCTGACGGTCAACGGGCGTTCGGCAGGCCAAACCGCCCGCATCGCGTCGAACACCTCGAGCGGGTAACGCAGCCGGTTCTCCAGCGATCCCCCGTACTCGTCGGTGCGCCGGTTGGAGACGGGAGACAGGAAGGAAGAGACCAGATAGCCGTGCGCCGCGTGCAGCTCTGCGAGATCGAATCCGGCGGCGGCCGCGCGGCGTGTGGCTGCGACGAACTCGTCGCGCACGCGCGTCATCGCCTCACGGTCGATCTCCCGCGGAACCTGGTTCGCTCGTCCATACGGCAGCGCCGACGGGGCGACGGTCTCCCAGTTGCCCTCCGCGAGCGGCTGGTCGATCCCCTCCCACATGAGCTTGGTGGAGCCCTTGCGGCCGGAGTGGCCGATCTGCACGCCGATCTTCGCCGTCGACTGCCGGTGCACGTAGGAGACCACACGACTCCAGGCGTCGAGCTGCTCGTCGGTGTAGAGACCGGCGCAGCCCGGCGTGATCCGCCCTTCGGACGAGACGCAGACCATCTCGGTCATCACGAGCCCCGCTCCTCCCATCGCCTTGGCCCCGAGGTGGACCAGATGGAAATCGCCGGGAACGCCCTCGACCGACGAGTACATGTCCATCGGCGAGACGACGATCCGATTCTTCAGCTCCAGCCCTCCGATGCGATGCGGGCGGAACATCGCGGGCTCATCGGCCGCACGGGCGGTGAGCGGCGCACCGCGCACGATGTCGGCGGCGAACTCGGGATCGCGCACCGCGAGATTCTCCAGCGTGATCCGTCGGCTGCGGGTGAGCAGGTTGAACGAGAACTGCAGCGGATCCTGGTCGGCGTACTGGCCGATCCGCTCGAACCATTCGAGCGACGCCTGCGCCGCGCGCTGGGTGGAGGCGACGACCGGACGGCGCTCGACCTCGTAAGCCTCGAGTGCCCGGTCGAGGGAGTCGTGCTCGTGCAGGCAGGCGGCGAGCGCCAGCGCGTCTTCCATGGCGAGCTTCGTGCCGGAGCCGATCGAGAAGTGCGCCGTATGCGCCGCATCACCGAGGATCACGAGATTCTCGTGGTGCCAGTGCTCATTGCGGACGGTGGTGAAGTTCAGCCACTTCGAGTTGTTCGTCAGGACCTCGTGTCCGTCGAGCACGTCGGCGAAGAGCTCCCGGATCTTCTCGACGGAGTCGTCGTCGCTGACGCCGGGTGCGAAGACCTCGTTCTCGGTCGCGGCGAACCCGGCCGCCCGCCACACGTCCTCGTGCATCTCGATGAGGAAGGTGCTCTCCTGAGCGGAATACGGGTAGCCGTGCAACTGCATGACCCCGTGCGGCGTGTGCAGCACGGCGAAGGTGAACGCCTCGAAGACACGATCGGTTCCGAGCCACATGTACTTCGACGCTCGGCGGTCCAGATCCGGCACGAACTGTTCGGCGAACTTCGCGCGCACCCGCGAGTTCACACCGTCGGCGGCGAGTACGAGGTCGTATTCGGCCATCAGCTCAGCGGGATCCGGCGCCTCGGTGCGGAACAGGATCGTCACTCCCAGCTCGAGGCAGCGCTGCTGGAGGAGCAGCAACAGCTCCTTGCGCCCCATCGCAGCGAACCCCTGCCCTCCGACGGTGTGCGTGGTCCCGCCGAAGAGGATGTCGATGTCCGTCCAGCGGGCGAACTGCGCGCCCATCCGAGCGGCGATCACCGGGTCCGCGTTCTCGATCCCTCCGAGGGTCTCGTCGCTGAAGACCACCCCGAATCCGAACGTGTCGTCCGGCGCATTGCGCTCCCAGATGGTGATGTCGTGACTGGGATCGAGCTGCTTCATGAGTGCGGCGAAGTAGAGCCCTCCGGGGCCTCCGCCGATGACGGCAACGCGCATGTCAGGCTCCTTGGGTGATGGTCTCGGCGGCCGCGGCCGCGAGAGCCGCCCGTTCGCGAAGGATGAAATGCTGCACCTTGCCGCTGGGGTTGCGAGGCAGAGCGGTGATGTACTCGACGCGGCGCGGGCACTTGTAGATGGCCAGGCGCGACTTCACGGTCTCGAGGATGCTCGCGGTGAGCTCTTCGGTGGGTTCGACGCCCTCCCTCGGCACCACGAAGGCGGCGACGATCGTGCCACGGTCCGGGTCGTCGCAGCCGATGACCGCGCACTCGAGCACGCCGGGATGGGCGAGCACCGCTTCCTCGACTTCGGGGGCGCCGACGTTGTACCCGGCGGTCACGATCATCGAGTCGTTGCGCGCGTGGAAGGTGAGGTAGCCGTCCTCATCCATCACGAAGGTGTCTCCGGTGATGTTCCACCCGTCGTGCACGTAGACCTGCTGGCGATCATCGTCGAGGTAGCGGCATCCGGTCGGGCCGATGACGCCCAGCCGTCCAGGCTCTCCCGCGCCGAGGACGCGCCCATCATCGTCGAACACCGCAGCCCGGTAGCCGGGAACGGCCTTGCCTGTGGCTCCCGGACGGATGTCGTCCCCGGATGCCGAGATGAAGACATGCAGCATCTCGGTCGATCCGATTCCATTGACCAGGCGCAGACCGCTCGCCGCTTCGACGGCCTCGAAGGTCGAGATGGTGAGGTGCTCACCGGCGGCGACGCCGAGGCGCAGCCGGCCGAGTTCGTCAGCCAGTCCCTCTTTGATCACCGTTCGGTAGCCGGTCGGAGCGGTGTACAGCACGGTGATCCCGAGGGGCCGGATGAGCTTCGCCAGTTCGACGGGCGTCGCGCGCTCCACGAGCACCATCGAGCCGCCGGTGCGCAGCGGGAACACGACGTTGCCTCCGAGTCCGAACGTGAAGGCGAGCGGGGCGGTGCTCGCGCTGACGTCATCCGGCGTGAGATGCAGGATGTGCTTGGCGAAGGTGTCCGCGTTGGCGAGGATGTCGCGATGGAAATGCATCGTCACCTTGGGGACGCCGGTGGTGCCGCTGGTCGCACCGAGCAGCGCGACGTCGTCGGCCGCGGTGTCGACGGGCGTGAACACTCCGTCCTTGGCATCGCAGGCGGCGAGGAGCGCATCCTGGTGACCTCCCGCCACGAGGATCCTCGGGGTTCCAGGAAGACCGGCGAAGGCCTCTTCGGCATCCGTCAGGCCGCGATGGTCGACCACGGCGACACGGGGACGCACGCGCTCGGTGATACCGCGCACCTCCTGCGCACGCCATGCGACCATCGTCGTGACCACGACCATGCCCGCTTTGAGGGCACCCAGCCAGCACGCCACGGTCCACGGGCCGTTCAGCATGCGCAGCATCACCCGGTTGCCCGGCACAAGACCGAGATCCTCGGTGAGCACCTGCGCGAACTGGTTCGCGCGATGCTGCAAGAGACCGTAGCTCCAGGTCGTGCCGTCGGCGAGCACGATCGCGTCGCGGTCCGCCCCGAAACGATCGATCGTCCGATCGATCAGTTCGACGGCGGCGTTCAGACGTTCGGCGTACTGGACGTCGGGGATCGTGAATTCGAGCGTCGGCCACTGATCGGCCGGGGGCAGCGCCTCACGCGCGAACGTGTCGAGGTGGGCTGAGGGGGAGAGCTGCATTGCTTGTCCCTTCGGGGAAACGGGGCTGGGCTCAGAGCGGACGACCCGGGCGGATCATCCCCTCCTGAGCCACCGTGGCGACCAGACGGCCATCCATCGTGAAGAACCGGCCGAGGCCGAGGCCGCGCCCGTCCGCGATACCGGCGCTCTCCTGCGCGTAGAGCAGCCATTCATCGGCGCGGGCCGGCGTGTGGAACCACATCGCGTGGTCGAGGCTGGCAGTGATCAGTCCCTCGGCGCGCCACGGCAGACCCAGAACACGCAGTATCGGCTCGAGAATCGTGTAATCGCAGACGTAGGCGAGAGCGAGCTGATGAGTGCGCGGGTCGTCGTCGAGCCTGTCGAAAGCGCGAACCCACACCGCCTGGTGCGCCGTGCGCTCACCCTCGACCTCTGCGTAGACAGGACCAGGGACATGCCTCATGTCGAAGCTGCGCCCGTGCGACCAGTACTCGATGTCGGGTCCCTCGAGGCCCGACAATGCCTCCGCAGACGTGCGCAGCGTCTCGGGCCCCGGGACATCGGGCATCGAGGGTCCATGCTCGGGGAACTCCTCCGGCACATGGAAGGATGCCGTCGCCATGAAGGCGAGCCGGCCGTGCTGGTGCCCGCGGACGTGACGGGTGGAGAAACCACGGCCGTCACGGATCAGCTCCACGTCGTAGCGCACCGGCTCGGCGATGTCGACACCGCGGAGGAACGAACTGTGCACCGAGTGCAGCACACGGTCGCGCTCCACCGTGCGCAGCGCCGCCGCCACGCTCTGCGCCACGGTGTCGCCACCGTAGGCCTTGGGCCAAGGGACGGGCTGCGGTTGCGCCTCGAACGCGTACCCGTCCTCGCCGGACGCCACCTCGGTGAGGGCGATCGCACTATGGAAGGCGGCGGAGGTGCTCATGAGCGGCGGAAGCCCTCGAGTGTCGCGTCGTCGACCTCGGGCAGGTTGACGACGATGTTGTCCGGGGTACGAGTGGTCAGCCAGACGAGTTCGTCGGTGACCGACATGTTGGCCTCGACGTGCGGCATGAACGGCGGCACGAACACCCAGTCCCCGGCAGTCATGTCGAGGTACTCGCGATAACCCTCGCCGAAGTAGATGCGCCCCTGGCCCCGCAGCACGAATCCGCCGGTCTCCGCCTCGCCGTGGTGGTGCGGCAGCGATCGATAACCGGGATCGTTGGAGACCTGGCCGAACCAGATCTTCGTGGCCTCGGTGTGCCGAGGGCCGACACCGGAGACACGGATGCAGCCGCCGGAGGACATGGTCTGCGTGTCCTCTTCTCCGCTGCGAGTCACTTGAGGAACCCTGTCCCAGCGCAGTTCGTTCTCGGTCATCGAAGCTCCTTCGCTCGCATCACCCGGGCGCAGCCTGCGCCGTGCCGTGGTTCCGATGAACCCGACTCAAGAAGTGTCACATGCGTGACCACCGTCACACAAGTGCAATATCGAGAAGGCCCGACGAACACCGAGAACCCCTGATCCCGCCGTGCGGGACCAGGGGTCTTCAGGAGATCGATCAGCTCATCACGGCTGCAACGAACCGTTCCGCAGCAGGCTCCAAGCGCTGATGCAGCTCGGCGAACAGCCGCTCCGCCTCGAGGCCGACCCAGCCCTCCGGCAGCAGTTCGAGCGGGATACCGGGGTCGAGATACGTCAGTCGCCGCCACTGGGTGATGACGCCCACGTGCAGGGCGAACGCCTCCTGGTCGGTCTCCTCCGCCGTCAGCACCGGCCGGAAGCCGTCGATGAAGCCCCGGTACATCGGCTCGATCGCCGGCAGATCCCACCAGCGCCGCACGGCCTGGACAAGGGGTTCATCCGACACACGATCGCCGAGGAAGAGCTCGACGTATCCGTCCAGTCCTGCGCCCCGCAACGCCGTGCGGGTCTCGTCGGCGATCCGCCCCGGCGCGATCCACAGCCCACCGCTGACCTGGCCGAACCCGAGGCGTTGGAGCAGCTTTCGCAGCTGGTGCCGCAACGGTCGCTCCCGTTCGGGCACGCTGAACGAAGCGAGCAGCCAAGGATCCGACGCCTGGGCGCGGCGATCCTCGAAGATGCGGTGGTCTCCGGCCGAGAACACGCCCTCCAGCGACTCGGCAAGCCGATACGCGGCTCCCCCGCCGGAGCGGATGCTGACCAGCACTCCGCGCCGCTTGAGCCGTGACACCGCTGAGCGGACCGCTGAAGCATCGGCGCCGAGCACCGCCATCATCTCGATCAGATCGGCGACCTGGATCACCCCGCCATGCGCTCGCACGTAGCGCCCGAAAACCGTGACGATCAGATGCTGGGGCCGCGGGGCGGCTCCGAATGCGGCACCGGTGACGTCATCCGAGGCTTCTGGGCTCATGACGATGGAGCCTATCGGCTCACCGTCAATCGCCGGCCAAAGGCCGGCAAGGCCGGGCCCGATCACGAAAGCCTCAAGATCCGGCGATCTTCATGACTTTCCGACGTCTCGAGAGCGGACGACCCGAGTACGCTCGAAGGCGTGACCGAACGCGCACCTCTCTCCCGCAAACTGTCCGCCATCGCCGAGTCCGCCACCCTCAAGGTGGATGCCAAGGCCAAGGCCCTCAAGGCCGAGGGCAAGCCGATCATCTCCTACGCGGCCGGCGAGCCGGACTTCTCGACGCCGCAGTTCATCGTGGATGCCGCGGCCACGGCTCTCGCCGACCCGGCGAGCTACCGGTACACCCCGGCTCCTGGCCTGCCCGCCCTGCGGGAAGCGATCGCCGCGAAGACGCTGCGCGACTCGGGTCTCGAGGTCTCCCCCAGCCAGGTCATCGTCACCAACGGCGGCAAGCAGTCCGTCTACCAGGCCTTCCAGGCTGTGGTGAACCCCGGCGACGAGGTGCTGCTGCCCGCGCCGTACTGGACCACGTACCCCGAAGCCATCCGTCTCGCCGACGGCATCCCGGTCGAGGTGTTCGCGGGTGCCGACCAGGACTACAAGGTGACCGTCGAGCAGCTCGAAGCCGCACGCACCGACCGCACCACGGCGCTCGTCTTCGTCTCGCCCTCGAACCCGACCGGTTCGGTGTACACCGCAGAAGAGACGAAGGCGATCGGCGAGTGGGCCGTCGAGCACGGCATCTGGATCATCTCGGACGAGATCTACCAGAACCTCACCTACGAGGGCGTCAAGGCGACCTCCATCGTCGAGGCGGTCCCGGATGCCGCCGGCCAGACGATCCTGGTCAACGGCGTCGCCAAGACCTACGCGATGACCGGATGGCGGGTGGGCTGGATGGTCGGACCCGCAGATGCGATCAAGATCGCGGGCAACCTGCAGTCGCACCTGTCCAGCAACGTGAACAACGTGGCGCAGAAGGCCGCGATCGCGGCGCTCAACGGCCCGCAGACGGAGGCCGAGCAGATGCGCGAGGCGTTCGACCGCCGCCGCAAGCTCATCGTCGCCGAGCTGTCGAAGATCGACGGGATGCGGGTGCCGAACCCCCTCGGCGCGTTCTACGTCTACCCCGACGTGCAGGGCCTGCTCGGCCGCACCTGGGGCGGCGTGACGCCGAGCACCTCGCTCGAACTCGCCGACCTCATCCTCGATCAGGCCGAGGTCGCGGTCGTGCCTGGTGAGGCGTTCGGGCCGAGCGGCTACATCCGCATGTCGTACGCGCTCGGTGACGAGGCATTGCTCGAGGGCGTGCAGCGCCTGCAGCGCCTGTTCGCCTGAAGCGGCACTGTGGGTCGCTGTGACCCTAGTCGCTGAGACCCACAGCTGTCACCGAGACCCACAGTTGCAGCAGGGGGTCTCGGCGAGAGATGTGGGTCTCGGCAATCCCCAGGGCACTTGAGGCCGCGCGCGCGAACGCTATTCCTCGAAGCCGATGAGCCAGCGGATGCCGTAGCGATCGGTGACCTGACCGTCGTAGTCGCCCCACGGCCGTTTCTGCAGCGGGTCGGTCACCGTCCCGCCTTCGCCGAGCGCGTCGAACCAGCCCGTGAGCGCGGACGCATCCGTCGTCCCGAGCAGGGAGAAGACCGCACCGACGATGTGCGCGGCGTCCTGGTCGGGTCCGGCATCCGCTGCGAAGAGTTCGACCGGCCCCCGGATCTCGCCGTGTGCGATCGCGTCGCCTGGCCCGTCGGCGCGCCCGAAATCGGCGTAGGTGTGCAGGATCAGTTCGCCGCCGAAGATGCCGTGATAGAACGTCAGCGCCTCGGCGGCGGTTCCGGGAAGGAATAGATACGGGACGAGTCCGGCCATGCGCCGAGCGTACCTTCCGTCGGCGGGATCGACCTAGAGCTCGACGCCCACCAGCACCGGCTCGGGCTGGAGCACGAGGCCGAACTCGGCATGAACCCGACTCTGGATGAAGCGGGCGAGTTCGGCGACCTCACCGGCCGTCGCACCACCGCGATTGGTCAGCGCGAGAGCGTGCTTGGTCGACACCGAGGCGCGCGAGCGCGGAAGCTTGAATCCCTTGCCGATACCGGCCTGCTCGATGAGCCACGCCGCACTCACCTTCACATCGGATGCCTCATGCCGCGGCGTCGGGAGCAGTCCGTCGTACGACGCGAGCGGGATGACGGTGACCGCGTCGAGGTCGGGAGCGACCGGCCACTGCGGGCACTCCGCCGGGAGGGCACGCGCGACCGCTTCCGGGACGACGGCGTTCTGGAAGAACGAGCCGACGCCGTGCGTGTCGGGGTCATGCTCGTCGAGCAGCATGCCCTTCGAGGCGCGAGTGGCGAGGATCCGGTCGCGCACCCAGGTGAGGGGCACCGGGGCATCGTCCTGGAGTCCGAGCGCCCGTCGCAACTGGTCGCCGCGCACCACCCGCTCGTTCGCGACATGCAGGTCGACAGTGACGGACAGGATGACAGCGCGCCGCAGCGGCTCGCCGCCGTAGTGGTGTTTGAGCACCGACGTGCGGAAGCCGAGTCCGAGCTCTGCCGCAGGAACCACCGAGATCTCGCCGGTCGACTCGTCGATGAGTTCGACCTCGACCAGGGTCTCCTGGATCTCCTGGCCGTACGCTCCGATGTTCTGCACGGGAGCGGCGCCGACCGTGCCCGGGATCCCCGACATCGCCTCCAGCCCGGCATAGCCGCGCTCGACCGCGTGCGCCACGAGAGCATCCCAGCTGTGTCCGGCCTGAGCCCGCAGCCGGACACGCCCCTGGTGCGGTGACGGGAGCTCGTCGATGCCGCGGGTGAGCACCCGGATGACGGTGCCCTCGAACGGCTCATCCCCGACGAAGAGGTTGGAACCGCCGCCCAGCACGAACCATTCGTCGCCGCGCGCCCACGTCTCCCGCAGCGCCTCGACCAGTTCGGCGGACGTCGACACCTGCAGCATCCGCTCGGGGGCAGCTCCGGTGCGCAGCGTCGTGAGCTCCGACAGCGAGATCGGGGCGATCTCCACGGGGTTCGAGAAGACCATGCGTCAGACCGCGACGCGCAGCTGCGCCTTGACCAGTACGGTCGCGTCGTTGAAGGTCACCTTCAGGTCGATCCGCGTGGACGCCTCGTCGACCGCTCCGACGGTGGCCAGCACGTGCACGTCTGCGCCGGTGACGGGATCGACGACGACCGGCTTGGTGAAGCGCACGCCGTAGTCGAGGATGCGGGCGCCCGGCTCGAGTGCGGCGAGCACGACCGAGGATCCGATGCCCATGGTCAGCATGCCGTGCGCGAGCACTCCGGGAAGACCGACGGATGCCGCGACGTCATCGCGGTAGTGGATCGGGTTGAAGTCTCCGGATGCTCCGGCGTAGCGGACCAGCGACTCACGGGTGAGGTGCACGGTGCGCTCGGCGATGGTGTCTCCGACGGTGTAGGCCATCACTGCCCCTCTCCTTCTTCATCGGAGCCGACCAGCAGAACGCTGGTCGCCGTCACGACATGCGAGCCTTCGGCATCCGTGATCTCGGCGTCGCTGGTGATCAACGCGTTGCCGGCCATCATCCGGATGCCGGTGACCTTCAACTGTGCGGTCAGCTCGTCGCCGGCCACGATCGGGCGCGAGTAGGTGAAGCGCTGCTCGGCGTGGATGGTCCGCGCGAGAACGATTCCCGAATCGGGTTCGGCCAGCAGCTGCTGCAGGGTGTGATCCTGGACCACCATCGCGAACGTGGGCGGGGCGACCACGTCGGCGAAACCTGCGGCGCGTGCCGCGCTCACGTCGGTGTGCTGCGGCGCATCGGCGAAGACGGCGCGCGCGAACTCGCGCACCTTCTCACGTCCGACGAGGTACGGGGCTGTCGGCGGGAACTCCCGGCCGACCAATTCTGAGTTCACGGGCACCGTTCGAGTCTATCGAGACGGTGACTCGCGGGGTTCCCTGCACGCCGACCTCACGCCGACCCCGCCCTGATCTCACGCCGCCCTCGCCGACAGTGCCGATCCGAGCATCACGAGCCGCATGCATCGCTCTGCGGCATCGCGCAGCAGTTCCTCCCCCTGTTCGACAGCCTGCTCGAGCTCCATCGGGACGGTCAGGATCGAGGCGATCGCGCCGATGCCGATGTCGTGCACGGCCGGCGCTCCTGCGCCGAGGGATCCGGCGATTCCCAGTACCGGAACGCCCTCCACCCGCGCCCGCATCGCCACCTCGGCGGGGACCTTGCCGCGCGGAGTCTGGAAGTCGATGGCGCCCTCCGCCGTGATGACCAGGTCGGCCTTCGCGATCAAGTCGTCGAGCGACGTCGGCAGAAGTCCGCTGTCGAGCAGCACCTCGAAACGCGGCGCGAGCCGGGCCCCGAGCACTGCGGCGAGACCGGCGCCGAGTCCCCCGGACGCGCCCGTTCCGGCGCCGGTGCGGACATCCATCGCACCCCCGAAAGGCGACTGCGCCTCGAGAAGGGCAGCCCAGGCGTCCAGCGCCGTCGACAGCAGTTCCACCTGGATCGGAGTCGCGCCCTTCTGCGGGCCGAACACCCGCGCGACGCCCCGCGGCCCGCACAGCACGTTGTGGATGTTGCAGGCGAGCACGATCTCGACGTCGCCGAGACGCGGATGCAACCCTGCGAGATCGAGTGCGGCCGCCTCGGTCAAGTGCCGGCCGCCACGCGGGAGCGGAATCCCGTCGCGGTCGAGGATCCGCGCTCCGAGTGCCTGCAGCGCACCCGCACCGCCGTCGCTGGTGCCCGAGTCGCCGCATCCGATCACGATGCGCTCTGCACCGTCGTCCAGGGCGGCGACGATCAGCTCACCGACCCCGTAGGTCGTGGTCTCGCCGGGGTCGCGGCGATCGCGGGGCACCAGGCGCAGGCCGGCCGCCGCTGCCATCTCGACGACCGCGGTCCCGGTGGCGGCGCCTCCGAGTCGCGCCCAGTGCGCATCGACGGCGACTCCGACCGGACCGGTGACTCGCGCCGGCACGACGTCGCCGCCGGTCGCCGCGGCGAGCGCCAGTGCGGTGCCCTCACCTCCGTCCGGAACCGGGAACTCGTCCACCTGCACGCCGGGGATGACCCGGCGGATGCCGGATGCGATGGCATGTGCGACGGTCTCGGCGCTGAGGCTCTCCTTGAATCCGCTCGGTGCGACGAGGATGCGTTGCGGGATGTGGATGGACATGTGTTCTCCTTCGATACGACGTGGGCAGGGGCGGAGTGCCCTTCGACGGGCACGACGAACAACGGGTACGCGGTGCGGACCCGGGTGAGGCGCGGATGCTCAGCGCATGAGCGGCATTCCCATCGCCGGCCAGATCCAGAACGCGCAGACCGCGACCAGGGCGAACATCATCGGCGCCAGGACGATGGAGAGCCGTCGCAGGTCGCGCGGTGCGAACCCGCCGGGGACGGCGGCGGGATCGGCGAACATCGCCACCGGTTTGGCCGAACTCGGCAGGGTATGGCAGAAGCCCGCAGCCACCGTCGACGCGAACGCGGCCGCCATGGGCTCGACGCCGAGACCTGGCGCGAGCGCGATCACCACCGGGATGACCGCGGCCGAACGCGCCGACCGCGACGGGATGAGCAGATGCGCGGCGATCGAGAGTCCGATCACCACGAGGATGAAGGCGATGCCCCCGCCCGCACCCAATCCCGCGAGCGGGGCGAGGGCGGACCCGCTCAGCCAGACCGCCGCACCCGTCTCGGTGAGCGCGGATGCCAGCGCGAGCGTCGCGGCGAGGAAGAGGAGCAGCCCCCACGGCACCTTCGCCACAGCCGCGGGAAGACGCGTGCAGCCGATCACCGGCGAGACCGCGGCGACCGCGCCGAGCAGAGCGACGAGTGCCGGGGAGAGCTGATGCAGCGGCTCTGTGCTCCAGAGCACGATCACGCCGGCCAGCAGCGCCGTCGCCCGCCATTCATCGGCCCGCAGCGGCCCGGTCACCGGCATCGGCGCGGTGCGTTCGAAATCGGCGAGACCGATCCGCAGCCGGCCGGCGCGATCGGGGCGATCGGTGAACCGCCACAGGATGATCTCGCAGGCGAGGTGCGAGGAGATCACCGCCACCGGCAGCCCGAACCACAACCAGCTGAGGAAGGTGAACCCTTCACCGCCGGCGGCGACCAGCAGCTGGTTGGTGATGATGTGCGCGCCGGCCCCGAGGAGGGATGCCGCGGCCGAAAGCAGGATGACCGTCGGGAAGAGCAGCGCGAGCGCCTTCACCAGCTTCTCGCGGCCCGCGAGGACTGCTGCCACTGCAGTGAAGACCGGGATGGCGAGAGCGGCCCGACCGGATGTCGCCGGCACTGCGAACGCCGTGAGGGTCAGGGCGACGGTCGTGAGGTGGAACAGCGCTCGCGGACTGCGCGCCCGACGCAGCAGGTGGGCGGCGCCGCGCATCGCGAGGCCAGACGAAGTCACTCCTGCCGCGATCACGAACGCGCCGATCAGCAGCCAGATCGTCGGGTCCCCGAGGGAGGCGAAGAACGTGTCGACCGGGAGCACTCCGGTGGCGATCAAGGCGAGCGCTGCGAGGAGGGAGACCAGGGTGTCGTCCAGTCGGGTCGCGGTCCACGCCCAGACGGCGAGGAGGAACACGGTCACGGTGATGGCGACCGGCACCGTGAGGCCGCCCGCAGCACCGGCAGCGGTGGACACGGGCGCCCCGGCCGCCGACAGGGCCATCGCGGCACCGGCAGCCAGTACGGCGGCGAGCGCCACGAGTGCGATGACGCGACGCATCCGGTCCCGCCCGCCGATCGCCCGGGAACGCGGCGGTGCCGGGCGATCGCGGAGTTGCGGTGCGCGCTCGGGCAGGGAGCGGCCGGCGCCGGACATCCTGACCGGAGGGATGGTCGCGAAACGCACATGCTTCGGACGCTCGGTCGGCGGCTCCAGGATCTCGGGAGTCGTCGAGTTCACGCCGGTTCGGGAGTCGATCAGGGTGCTCATCGCAGTCGATATCCCGCCCCGCGCACGGTCTCGATGCGGTCTGCGCCGATCTTGCCCCGCAACGCCCGCACGTACACGTCCACGACGTTCGACGCGGGATCGAAATCCATACCCCAGACGTGACCGATCAGCTGGTCGCGGGAGAGCACCTGCCCCGCGTTCTCGATGAACACCTCCAGCAGTGCGAACTCGCGCGAGGTGAGCTCCCGCATCTCGCCGCCCACTGTCACACGACGCGCTCGCACATCCACGTGCACGTCGCCGTGTGCGAGCACGGGACCGGATGCTCGTCCTTCTCCGTCTCCGATGCGCAGTCGCACCCGAGCGAGAAGCTCCGCGAACTGGAAGGGCTTGGTGACGTAGTCGTTGGCTCCGCTCTCCAGACCACGGACGGTGTCGATCACCGAATCACGCGCCGTCAGCACGATCACGGGAGTGGTGACGCCCTCCCCTCGGAGGTGAGCGAGGACGTCGAAGCCGTCCATTCCGCCGAGGCCGATGTCCAGCAGCACCAGATCGAACGTCCCGCCGCGCGCGAGGATGAGGGCCGTCTCGCCATCCGCCGCCTCCGCGGTGTCGTATCCGGCGGCGCGCAGACCACGCCGCACGAACGAAACGATGTGCGGGTCGTCTTCCGCGATGAGGATGGTCCGCATCTCAGTTCCTCTCTGCGATGAGCGCCGGCGACCGTTCGCCGGCAGCCGATTCCCGTGCGTCGATCGGCGCCGGGATGTCGATTCCGAAAGTGGCGCCCTCGCCCGGGACGCTGTCGACCCAGGCCGATCCGCCGTGGCCGTCGGTGATCGCGCGCACGATGGCGAGCCCGAGGCCCGAGCCATGCCGCCCGACCGTGTCGCCGCGAGCGGAGCCGCGGACGAAGCGCTCGAAGATCCGCTCCGCATCCTCCGCGAGCACGCCAGGGCCGGTGTCCTGCACCCAGAGCCGCAGCAACCGCTCGGTGCCGTCTCCTTCGAAGCGGGAGCCCATCCGAATGCGGTCGTCCTCATCGGTCACCTGCACCGCGTTGGCCGCGAACTGCAGAACGGCTTGGGTGACGCGCTGCGGATCGAGGCGGACGCTGCCCTCGGCGACCTCCATCAGTTGCCATCGTCGAGCACCGAGCGCCTGCGCCTTCGCCTCGATGTCGAGCGTGAGCGCGGTCACATCACACGATGCGACGCGGACGAAGTCCGGTTGCTGCGCGCGGGCGAGGACGAGCAGGTCGGTGACGATGCGGCTCATCCGATCGAGTTCGTCGCTGATCAGCCGCAGCGTGGCCTTGCGCTCCTCAGGGTCGTCGCTGAGCAGTTCCAGGTGGCCGCGAACGATCGTGATCGGGGTGCGCAGTTCGTGACCCGCATCGTCGACGAATCTCTGCTGCGTGGCATGGACGGCCTCGAGTCGATCGAGCATCTGGTTGAAAGTCGTCGCGACGGCCGCGATGTCGTCGCTGCCGTCCACCGGCACGCGGGCGGTGAGATCGTGCTCGCCGATGTCGCGCGCGACGCGGTAGACGTCGCGCACCGGCGCGAGGATCTGACCGGCGACGAGCCATGCGACTCCCGAACTGAGCAGCAGGCCGAGGAGGGCGGCCCAGGCGATCCCGGTGAAGCTCTCGTCGACCTGAGCTCGAGCATCCTGCGTGAACTGCAGGATCATCAGCGTCCCGCCGCTGTCGCCCGACGTGAACTCCAGCCGTCCCCATCGCGCGGGTCCGGTGTCTCCGGTCTCGACGACACCGGATGCCGCATTCGAGTCCAGCAGCCGGCCGACGAGTCCGTCACCACCCGGCACCTCTGCGGAACCGCCGCTCACCGAGTTCGCTCCCGTGAGGCCGTTCGCCACCGCGACGATCGACCCGTCGACGATTCCGACGACGACCTCGTCGTGCAGCACCTGCCGCGCCACGTATTCCTGCAGGAGCTGCTCCGGAGTGGAGAGCCCCTCTGCCCCGGCCTTCTCCGAGAACCGGATGAACTCATCGGCTTCCTGTTCGATCTCGGTGTTCGCCGCCCGCTCCACGCCGGCCACGAAGATGCTGCGGCCGATCATGCCCACCGCGACGAGCGTGACCATCGTGCTGAGGATGATCCAGGCGGTGATCCTCCAGCGGGCGGGCATCGACCGGGCACGCAGGGTGCGCAGCGGAGTGCCCGGCCGGCCGACGCGGACGTCGTCGGTCTCGGCGACCTGGTGCAGGTCGACCAGCGGATCAGTCATCGTCGCCCTCGTCATCGTCGTCGTCGCCGGGAACACCCGGCGCCGGAGCGGCCGGTGGTGCAGGCGCGGGTTCTACCTGCGGCGCCGGCGGGGCCGGAGTGACCGGCGTCGGCGAAGCCAGCTGCACCGTGACCGGCGCGTCCGGCAGCCGCGGAGCTGCGGGCATCTGCGCGTGCGCCACGATGCCCACGGCGAAGGCCACCGGAAGTGCGATCAGAGCGCCCGGGATCAGGATGCGTCGTGCGGAGGTCATACGACCATCCTGCTGGGCGATCATGATGCCTGCATGAGGTGAGGATGAAGATTCCTTCATCCTCGAGCCCGAGTGCGCGCTCAGCCCCGCTTGCGTCCGCGGATGGCTTTCATCGCCATCTGCGCAGCGATCACGACGAGATATGCCGCGAACAGCATGTTGCCCGCCGCCGGATCGATGATCGTCGCCAACCACGCGCCGAGTGCGGTCGTCGTGCAGGCGGAGGCGCCGATCACCGCCGCGGCGATCAGGTCGACGTTTCGATGCCGGATATTGCCGACGGTGCCGGAGACGGCCGTCGGAATCATCATCAGCAGCGACGTGCCCTTGGCGACCAGGTCGCTCGTCCCGAACGCCAGCATGAGCACGGGAACGACGATCACACCGCCGCCGACGCCGATCAGGCCGGCGAGGAGCCCGGCGCCGACGCCGACGGCGACGAGTGCGATTCCGCTCCACCAGGTGAGCGCGAAGGCGGCATCTCGAGAAGGGATCACCAGGAACAGGCTCGCGATGACGACGACCAGGAACCCGAAGAAGCCCCACCTCAGCGCCGTCTGCGAGATCCGCGGCAGCAGCCAGGTGCCGATCTGGGCACCCACCACCGCACCGGCCGCGAGGATGATCGCGGGGACCCAGGCCACCGAACCCGACACCGCATAAGAGACCACGCCGACCGTAGCCGTCGGCACGATCGCTGCGAGCGAGGTGCCGGCCGCGATGCGCTGATCGAACTGCAGAAGCAGCACCAGCAGGGGCACGATGACGGTGCCGCCGCCGACGCCGAAGAGTCCGGAGAGAAGACCGGCGAGCAGCCCGATGACCACGAAAGCCGCGTAGGCCCGAGCCCCGCGGCGCGGCGAAGCTGCGACATCCATCACGTCTCCAGCCTAGCCCCGCGCGCCCTGTCCTCCCGTCGGGAGGGCAGGGCGCGCGACGATTCAGACTTCCGAATCGGCCTTGATCGGCACGGCGATCGACTCGGTCAGCGCCTGTTCGTACCGTCGCTGCCGCCGGCGCAGCCACAGCCCGCCCACGATCAGCAACGCGAGCAGCGCATACGCGATCGCCGCGAACGGCTGCGCGATCAGCGTCGTCACGTCGCCCTGACTCAACTGCAGCGCCTTGCGCAGCTGTTCCTCCCCCATCGGGCCGAGGATCGTGCCCACCACGAGCGGCGCGACCGGGAACCCGTAGCGTCGCATGAAATAGCCGAGCACGCCGATGACCAGCAGGATCAGGATGTCCACGACCGAGAAGTTCAGCGCGAACGCCCCGAAAGCGGCGAACATCAGGATGCCGGCATAGAGATACGGCCGCGGGATCTGCAGCAGCTTCACCCACATGCCCACCAGCGGCAGGTTGAGCACGATCAGGATGACATTGCCGATGTAGAGGCTCGCGATCAGCGCCCACACCAGGGTGGACTGGCTCTGGAAGAGCATCGGACCCGGCTGCAGCCCGTAGGACTGGAACGCGGTGAGGATGATCGCGGCCGTCGCCGTCGTCGGCAGGCCGAGCGTCAGCAGAGGCACCAGCACGCCGGCGGCCGCCGCGTTGTTCGCCGACTCCGGACCTGCGACGCCCTCGATCGCCCCATGGCCGAACTCCTCCTTGTGGCGAGAGAGCTTGCGCTCCGTCGCGTACGAGAGGAAGGTCGCCACATCCGCACCACCCGCGGGGATCGTGCCGATCGGGAAGCCGATCGCAGTTCCGCGCAACCACGGCTTCCAGGAGCGGCGCCAGTCGTCCCTGGTCATCCTGTTGCTCCGGCCGCGGGTGACGGGAATGACGGAGACGCCGCCGTGGCGCAACCGCGCGGCGATGTACAGCGTCTCCCCCACCGCGAACAGGCCGACCGCGATGAGCACGACGTCGATGCCGTCCGACAACGGAAGCAGCCCCAGCGTGTAGCGCTGCTGACCGGACAGCGTGTCCGTGCCGACGAGACCGAGGAAGAGGCCGACGCCGAGCGACAGCATTCCGCGCGATACCGACGATCCGATCAGTGCGCCGACGGTGATGAACGCGATCACGATCAGGGCAACGTAGTCCGCAGGCCCGAGGTTCACCGCGAACTGTGCAAGGACCGGTGCCAGCAGCGTCAGCCCGACGGTCGCAAGAGTGCCGGCCACGAAGGATCCGAGGGCGGCAGTGGCGAGCGCCGCGGCACCCCGCCCCAGCTTCGCCATCTTGTTCCCCTCGATCGCGGTGACGATCGAGGCCGATTCCCCTGGGGTGTTCAGCAGGATGCTGGTGGTCGAACCGCCGTACATTCCGCCGTAGTAGATGCCGGCGAAGGTGATCAGGGCGGCCGCCGGATCGAGAGTGTTGGTCAGCGGCAGCAGCAGCGCCACCGTCATGGCGGGACCGATACCGGGGAGCACGCCGACGGCGGTGCCGACCAGCACGCCGAAGAAGGCGAAGGCGAGGTACTGCGGCTGCAGAGCGGTCGCGAAGCCCTCGAGGAGCAGAGTCCAGCTGTCCATCAGAACATCCTTCCCAGCCACTCGAGCGCCGGACCCCAGGGCAGCGAAAGCCCGAGCAGGCCACCGAACACGATCTGGATGACGAGGGCGAGCCCGGTCCCGATGAGGAGCGCCATCCACCAGCGCTTGGCCCCGAGCGACCACGCGACCCCGCCGAACAGCAGAGCGGCTGCCGGAACCCAGCCAATGGGTTCGATGAGCAGCAGGTGCGCCACGACCAGACCGGTGATCTTGAGCAGGGTGAGCCAGTCGGTCGGCAGGCTCTGATCGATGTCCTCACCGCCTTCCGGCACGCCACGCTGTCCGCGGAGGATGCCGACGAGCACCGCGAGCGCGGCACCGAGCAGGATCACGGCGACGAAGATCGGAAAGACCCGCGGCCCGACGTGCGCGCCGACCGGGACGTGGATCGCGAAGACGCCGACGAGGGCGAAGACGCCGAGCGCGACCATGAGTGCGGCGAAGACGAGTTCGCCGATCGGGAGGGAGGCGACGAGCCGTACGGGCCGGTTCGTACCGGCCCGTACGCTGTCGGGTCCCGTTCCCGGAGACCCCGTGGTCATGTCAGCCGACCAATCCGATGTTCTTCAGGGTCGCCGTGACTTCCTCGATGTTGCCGGTCAGGAAGTCATCGAACTCCGCCCCGGTGAGGAAGGCGTCGGCCCATCCACGGGTCTCCAGCTCTGCGGCCCACGCCTCGGAGTCGTGCAGCTCGGTGACGATCCGCTCGAGTTCGGCACGGCTGGCGTCGTCGATTCCTCCGGGTGCGATCACTCCGCGCCAGTTGGTGAGCACGACGTCGTAGCCGGCATCCGTGATGGTGTCCACATCTGGGAGCTGCTCGACGGGCTTCTCGGATGAGACCGCGAGCGCCTTCATGGTGCCGGCCTCGATGTGCTGCAGGAACTCGCCGACGCCGGAGATGCCGGCGGCGACCTTCCCACCGAGGATCAGCGTCGTCGCCTCGCCACCGCCGGAGTTCGGCGTGTAGTTGAGCTTCTCAGCGATCTCGGCTCCATCGAGCCCGGCCGCCTCCAGCATGAGTCCGGCGAGGATGTGGTCGGCGCCGCCGGCGGAGCCGCCCGTGATGGTGATCGCCTGCCCCTTGTCGACGATGTCCTCGACCAGGTCCTCGAGCGTGTCGTATTTCGAGTCGGCCGGCACGACGACGACCAGTGGCTCATCGGTCAGCCGGGCGATGGGCGTCATGTCCTCGATCCGCACCGCAGAGGCGTTCGTCTCCACGGCGCCGACCATGACCAGGCCCATCACCATGAGCGTGTTCGGGTCCTTCTGGTTGGCGAGCTGTGCGAGGCCGACGGTGCCGCCGGCGCCGCCGACGTTCGTGACCGGTGCCGAGTCGACGATCTTCTCGCCCGTCAGCAGCTCCGACATGGCGCGGCCGGTCTGATCCCAGCCTCCGCCCGGATCTGCGGGGACCACGATGGAGACGTCGGTGATCGACACCGCCTCTTCGGGTCCTTCTTCATCGGCGGCGGGTGTCGTCCCGCCGGCACAAGAGGTCAATACCAGGGCTGTGGCTGTGGCGAGTGCGGCCAGGATGCCGGTGCGTGTCTTCTTCATGCGCTCCTCCTTGAGCGTTCGTGATTGCTGTCCGCAACCGTAAGAGGGCGGATGCTGCTGCTCAAGCTTCGGAAACCATTGGTCCCGCTTTCGGAACTATTGGTCGTCGACGGACATCTCCAGGCCTCGCGAGCGCCCCGGCACCGCGCGACAATGGTCAGGTGGCTTCGAAGATGACGCTCCGCGTACAGCTGCTCCTGCTCCAGGCGCTGATCGTGTTCCTGGTGACCCTGGCGACCGGCATCGTGGCCGGAGCCTTCCAGGAGAATGCGCTCCGGGAGGCCTACAAGGAGCGGATGCAGGCGGTGGCACAATCGGTCGCCTCGCTGCCGACCGTTCTCGATGCGTTCGATGACATCGACCCGTCGGCCGCGATCCAGCCCGTCGCCGAGGTCATCCGTGAAGCGTCCGATCTCGCGTACGTCGTCGTGGCCAATGCCGACGGCATCCGCTATTCCCACCCGAATCCCGACCGCATCGGCGAGGAGGTGTCGACCGATGCGTCCGTTCCGCTCTCCGGTGAGATCTACGTCGGTACCCAGACCGGCACGCTCGGCACGTCGTGGCGCGTGAAGGTGCCGATCCGCGACGAGGACGGCGACGTCATCGGCACGGCATCGGTCGGCATCCTCGAATCGGAGTTGAACGCCGAGTTCCTGAGCAACCTCACCTGGCTGATCTCGGCGATGCTCGCCGCCGCCGTGCTCGGCGTATTGGGATCGGCATGGGTGACCTCCGTCATCCGGCGCCGGATCTACAGTCTGGAACCCCACCAGATCGCCGCGCTCGTGAAGAATCAGGAGACCACCCTGCACCGCCTCAGCGAGGGCGTGATCACGGTCAGCGCTGAGGGCCGCGTCACGCTCGTCAACGATGCGGCCGCGAGGTTCCTCGGCAGGGATGCCGTGGACATCACCGATGCGGATGCCGACAGCGTGCTGGGCGACGAACTGATGGCGGTTCTCCGCGAAGGCGAGCCCGCAGGACGCCCTGTGATCGTCGGCTCGCATGTGCTCGTCGCCCGCAGCACCGGCAGCATCGTCGACGGCGAGGGCGTCGAGGCGACGCTGCTGCTGCGCGATCACACCGAACTGCACGATGTCGTGCGCAGGGTCGAGACGGCCGACGCGATCATCGCGTTCCGTCAGCGGTTCGGGGTACCCAAGGGACTCAGCGCCGAGACGTTGGATCGGGTCGTGTCTGCGCTCTCTGCTCGGCCGAATGCCTCGGCCAGCGAAATCGGGGAGGACGTGCAGATCTCCCGAGTGAGCGCCCGTCGCTACCTGGAGCATCTCGCCGGCTCCGGCCGCGCGCTCCGTGCGCTCGACTACACGACCAAGGGGCGCCCGAGCACGCGCTACCGCGCGCACGAGGCAACGGACGTCCGCCCCCTCTGAGCGGGTCGCCGGAATGACCCTTGGGACGCAGTGTCGATCTATGCGACACTGAATCGCATCGTCGGAGAGGTCCGTCGTTCGGTTCGGTCAAAGGAGATCACATGCATCGCAGTTCGTTCCCCGACGTGGACATCCCCGATGTCTCCGTGTACGACTATCTCTTCGGAGACCTGGAGGAGTCGCGACTGAATGCTGTCGCCATCGTCGACGGAACCAGTGGCGCGGAGACCTCCTATCGTCAGCTGATCGGTCAGATCGACCTCTTCGCGGGTGCACTCGCTGCTCGCGGAGTCGGAGTGGGCACCACGATCGGCCTGCTCTGCCCGAACATCCCCGCCTTCGCCACCGTCTTCCACGGCATCCTGCGGTCCGGCGCAACCGCGACGACCATCAACTCGCTCTACACGCCGGAGGAGATCGCCAATCAGCTCGTCGACGCAGAGGCGACCTGGCTTGTCACCGTCTCGCCACTCCTGGCCGGCGCGAAAGCAGCGGCCGAGAAGGTGGGCATGGATGCGGATCACGTGATCGTGCTCGATGGCGCCGAGGGCCATCCGTCTCTCCCTGCCCTTCTCGGTGAAGGCCAGGGCGCACCGGAGGTGACATTCGATCCGGCCACGCATCTCGCCGTTCTGCCGTACTCCTCGGGAACGACCGGCAGGCCCAAGGGCGTCATGCTCACGCACCGCAATCTCGTGGCGAACGTCGCACAGTGCCGCCCCGTCCTGAGCGTGGATGAGACCGACCGACTGCTCGCCGTGCTCCCCTTCTTCCACATCTACGGGATGACCGTACTTCTGAACTTCGCGCTGCGGCAGCGTGCGTCCCTGGTGACGATGCCGAAGTTCGATCTGCCCGAGTTCCTCCGCATCATCAGCGAGCATCGCACGACCTGGGTCTTCGTCGCCCCGCCGATCGCCGTGGCCCTCGCGAAGCATCCGATCATCGACCAGTACGATCTCTCCGCCGTCGATGTGATCTTCTCGGGCGCAGCGCCGCTGGACGGCGCCCTGGCTGCTGCCGTGGCGAACAGACTCGGCTGCACGGTCGTCCAGGGCTACGGCATGACCGAGACCAGCCCGGCGGTCACCCTGATCCCCGCAGAACGCCACGACGTCGACAAGTCGTCGATCGGCCCGCTCGTCCCGAACACAGAAGCGCGGCTGGTCGATCCCGAATCGGGAGCAGACGTCCCAGCCTCTGCCGACGGAGTCAGCGCACCCGGCGAGCTGTGGGTGCGCGGGCCGCAGGTGATGAGCGGTTACCTCAATCGCCCCGAGGCCACCGCCGAGATGCTCGACACCGACGGCTGGCTGCACACGGGCGATGTGGCGACGGCGTCCGCCGACGGCATCTTCCGGATCGTCGACCGCCTGAAGGAGCTCATCAAATACAAGGGGTACCAGGTCGCGCCTGCGGTACTGGAAGCCGTACTCCTCGAGCATCCGGCCATCGCCGATGCCGCCGTCATCGGGGCACTCGACAGCGACGGGCAGGAAGTGCCGAAGGCATTCGTCGTCGTGCAGCAGGGCGCGGAGATCGACGCGGATGCAGTGATGGCTCACGTCACGGCGAAGGTCGCACCGCACGAGAAAGTGCGCCAGGTGGAGTTCATCGATGCGATCCCGAAGTCCGCTGCCGGGAAGATCCTGCGCAAGGACCTTCGCGCCCGCTGACTCGCGCCACGAACGCGAAGAAGCCCGCCGACCCCGAAGGGTGGGCGGGCTTCTTCGTTGTGAAGCTGTGGCTTACTTGCCGGCCTCGACGAAACCTGCGGCTTCAGCGGCCTCAGCGGTGCGGAACCACACCTCGGCGACGGTGGCGTCGTACCACTGGCCATCGGGGCGGTGGAACTTCATCGAGTCCTTGTTGCCCTTGATGTCGAAGCCCTCGGGAGCGGAACCGTCTTCGAGCGGCTCTGCCGAGTCGTCACCGAACTCTGCGGCGGCGAACGCGGCAGGAGCAGCGGTCTCCTCCGCGGCCTCCTCGACGGGGGCCTCCTCGGCCGGCTTCTCCGCAGCCTTCGGGGCAGCAGCAGCCTTCTTGGTCGACTTCGCCTTCGGGGTGACGGGCTCGAGAACGAGCTCGATCACAGCCATCGGAGCGTTGTCGCCCTTACGGTTGCCGACCTTCGTGATGCGGGTGTAGCCGCCCTCACGGTCTGCAACCAGCGGCGCGATCTCGGCGAAAAGGATGTGTACGACTTCCTTGTCACCGATGACCGACAGCACGCGACGGCGTGCGTGCAGGTCGCCGCGCTTGGCGAAGGTGATGAGTCGCTCGGCGAGCGGACGAAGGCGCTTGGCCTTGGTCTCGGTCGTCTTGATCGACTTGTGGGTGTAGAGCGCCGCCGCGAGGTTGGCAAGCATCAGGCGCTCGTGTGCGGGGCCGCCTCCGAGGCGGGGACCCTTGGTGGGCTTAGGCATAGTTGACTAACTCCTGGTCAGAATTTCGGGAAGGTCAGAAGGACTCGTCTTCGCTGCCGCCGTAGAAGTGGGCGCCGTCGAAACCGGGCACCGAATCCTTGAGCGACAGACCGAGCGAGATGAGCTTGTCGCGCACCTCGTCGACCGACTTCTGGCCGAAGTTGCGGATGTTCATGAGCTGCGTCTCCGAGAGGGCGACGAGCTCGGACACCGTGTTGATGCCTTCACGCTTGAGGCAGTTGTACGAGCGGACCGACAGGTCGAGGTCTTCGATCGGCATGGAGAGCTCGCTGGAGCTCACCGCCTCGACCGGCGCCGGGCCGATCTCGATGCCCTCGGCCTCGACGTTCAGCTCGCGGGCGAGACCGAACAGCTCGGTGAGCGTCTTCGCGGCCGACGCGACAGCGTCGCGCGGAAGCATCGAGGACTTGGTCTCGACGTCGAGGATGAGCTTGTCGAAGTCGGTGCGCTCACCGGCACGAGTCGCCTCGACCCGGTAGCTGACCTTCAGGACCGGCGAGTAGATCGAGTCGATCGGGATCTGACCGGCCTCGGCGTACTCGTTGCGGTTCTGCGTCGCCGAGACATAGCCACGGCCGCGCTCGATCGTGAGCTCGAGTTCGAACTTCGCGGTGTCGTTCAGGGTCGCGATGACGAGCTCGGGGTTGTGCACCTCGACACCGGCCGGAGCCGAGATGTCTGCAGCGGTCACTTCGCCAGAACCGGTCTTGCGCAGGTAAGCCGTGATGGGCTCATCGCGCTCGCTCGAGACGACGAGCTGCTTGATGTTGAGGATGATCTCGGTGACATCCTCCTTCACGCCGGGGATGGTGCTGAACTCGTGCAGCACACCGTCGAGGCGAACGCTGGTGACAGCGGCACCGGGGATCGACGACAGCAGGCTGCGACGCAGCGAGTTGCCGATCGTGTATCCGAAGCCGGGCTCCAGAGGCTCGATGATGAACCGGCTCCGGTTCTCGACGATCTTTTCCTCGATGAGTGTGGGACGCTGTGCAATAAGCACTCTGTGTTCCTTTCGATCACATGACCGCTATATGACATGTGGTGGGTGAGGTCTTTAGTTGAATCAGTGCCCGCACGCGGGCATGACGAGGGATGCCGAAGCATCCCTCGTCATTGCCGGATCAGACGCGGCGGCGCTTCGGCGGACGGCAGCCGTTGTGAGCCTGCGGCGTCACGTCCTGGATCGAGCCGACCTCGAGGCCGGCAGCGGTCAGCGAGCGGATCGCGGTCTCGCGACCGGAGCCCGGACCCTTCACGAAGACGTCGACCTTCTTGACGCCGTGCTCCTGCGCCTGACGAGCAGCCGACTCGGCGGCCATGCCGGCCGCGTACGGGGTCGACTTGCGCGAGCCCTTGAAGCCCACTCCACCGGACGATGCCCAGCTGATGACAGCGCCGGACGGGTCGGTGATCGAGACGATCGTGTTGTTGAACGTCGACTTGATGTGGGCCTGGCCCAGCGCGATGTTCTTCTTTTCCTTGCGGCGCGGCTTGCGCGCGGCGGCCTTGGGTGCAGCCATGAAAGTGTTCTCCTAGTCCCTGGGGCCGCTGCTTAGCGGGCCTTCTTCTTGCCTGCGACGGTGCGCTTCGGGCCCTTGCGGGTACGGGCGTTGGTCTTGGTGCGCTGACCACGGACCGGGAGACCACGACGGTGGCGGATGCCCTCGTAGGAGCCGATCTCGACCTTGCGGCGGATATCTGCGGCGACCTCGCGGCGCAGGTCACCCTCCACCTTGTAGTTGCCTTCGATGTAGTCGCGGAGGATGATCAGCTGGTCATCGCTGAGGTCCTTCACGCGAATGCTCTCGTCGATCTCAGTTGCCTTGAGGATCTCGACAGAACGGGTACGGCCAACGCCGTAGATGTAGGTAAGGGCGATCACCACGCGCTTATCGCGCGGGATGTCAACGCCGGCAAGACGTGCCATGCGACTCTCCTGAGTGTTGTAGAGGTGTGGAGCAGGATCGGTGCCCGGGCCTCTGCCCCGAGGTGTCCCCCGCTTGCGCGGATTCTGATCCTGCCTGTTGTGTATTCAGTTGTGCTGGGGGATCTGAAAGATCAGCCCTGACGCTGCTTGTGGCGCGGGTTGCTCTTGCAGATCACCATGACGCGGCCGTGACGGCGGATCACCTTGCAGTGATCGCAGATGGGCTTGACGCTGGGGTTGACCTTCATGATGTTTCCTGTTCGCTGTCTTCGTACCGACCCCGCTCCGCGGAATCAGGCCGTTACTTCTCGACCGATCAGCGGTAGCGGTAGACGATACGACCGCGCGTCAGGTCGTAGGGGCTGAGCTCCACGACCACGCGGTCCTCGGGGATGATGCGGATGTAGTTCTGCCGCATCTTTCCGGAAATCGTTGCAAGGACCTTGTGCCCGTTGGCGAGCTCAACGCGGAACATCGCGTTGGGCAGCGCCTCGGAGATCACGCCCTCGATCTCGATGACACCGTCTTTCTTAGCCATAGCCTCGCTGACGCTTCTGCAGACCGGTCGATCTGCGGTGGGTGATTGGATATTGATGCTTCGCCGATTCAGACACGCCGAATCAAGGCGCAAGGCACCAAAGATCCATGGTATCTGACGGCGGGGCATCCGGCAAATGCGGACACCCCGGCGTGGGAAAGGCGGACCCGCGCTGTGCGGGCCCGCCCTCCTCGCGTCTGTTGATCAGCCGATGCCAAGGAGCTTCGCGAGTTCCGCGGCTCCGCCGGCCTGCAGGTCGAGACGCTCTCCGTTGATGGTGACCGTCGGCGTGCTGATGCCCTGCGGGCCCGGAGGCGTCTCGGGCGTACGGTCCGCGACGAAGTCGCTGAAGGTGCCGTCCGCGATGCAGTCAGCCGCTCCAGCGGACCCCGCCTGCTCAGCAAAGGCCGCGAGTTCGTCATCCGTCAGACCGGTGGAGTTCTCCGCCGGCTGGTTCGCGTACAGAAGGTTGAAGAAGTCCAAGAAGGCGTCGGGAGCGTCTTCCGCGACGCAGTACGCCGCATTCGCTGCCCGCGTCGAGTAGTTCGTGTTCTGCGACAGGCGGTCGAGAATCGAGATCGGGTGGATGTTGAGGGTGATCTCATTGTCCGCCGCTGCGCTCTGAAGCTGTTCGCCGAACTGACCCTCGAAAGCGTTGCAGGCGGGGCACATGAAGTCGACGTACGTGTCGACGACTTCCTCGCCGGTGCCGAAGGAGATCGCGCCGGTCTCCTCGTTGACGATGTCGCTCTTCGGAGCGGCACCAGGAGCGGTGGCCATGTTGTTCAGGAAGACGACGAGGCCGCCGAGTCCGACGAGGACGACGACCACGGCGATCGATATCCAGATGGCGAACCAGTTGGTGGTGTTGCCCTTCGCAGCGGCCATTGCGTTCCGTTTCTCTCGAGGTTCGCCCGAAGCGCGAACCCGACTGAAGTCTCCGTGCGCAGCGCGCACCCTACGATCTTATTTTGCCCGGCGCGCCTATGCGCCTCTTGTGAGCGCCTGGAGCTGCGCAGTTCTAGGCGACGGGCACCGGAGTGACGCCGAACGGCGCCAGCCCCTCAGCGCCGCCATCAGGCGCCGTCAGCACCCAGATGCCACCGTCGTGCACAGCCACGCTGTGCTCCCAGTGCGAGCCGTCGGTGCCGTCGATGGTCGAGACGGTCCAGTCATCATCCTCGACGAACGTCAACTCGCCGCCGGCTGTGACCATCGGCTCGATGGCGACGACCAGGCCCGGCTTCACCTCGGCACCGGGATCCGGCGTCCGGTAGTTGAACACGCTCGGCGCCTCGTGCATCTTGCGCCCGATGCCGTGTCCGACGTACTCGCGGAGGATGCCGTACGGCTCCCCCGTCACCGCAGAGGATCCCTGCGCCTCGATGTAGTCCTGAATGGCTGCGCCGACGTCGCCGAGGTGCGACGCCGTCGCCATCGTCGCGATACCGGCCCACATCGACCCCTCGGTGACGCGCGAGAGTTCCTCGCGCTGCGCGACGAGATCGGCGCGCGACGGGTCGGGGATCACGACGGTGATCGCGCTGTCGCCGTTCCAGCCCTGGAACTGCGCCCCGCAGTCGACCGAGACGATGTCACCCGGCTGCAGCACACGGTCGCTCGGGATACCGTGCACGACCTGCTCGTTCACGGAGACGCAGATCGTGTGATGGTATCCGCGGACCAGCTGGAAGTTGGACTCGGCCCCGCGTTCGAGGATCGCACGGTTCGCCGCCGCGTCGAGCTCGAGGGTCGTCACCCCGGCGCGGATCAGGGGACGAATGGTATCCAGCGCTGCTGCCGTGATCAGTCCAGGCTCCACCATGGCCCGAAGCTGGGTGGGAGTCTTGTAGATCGACCGGCGGAACATCGCGTCGGCTCAGACCGCGACGCGCAGGCCGCGCGCGTCCAGCGCGGCGACGATGCGCTCGGTGATCTCGTCGAGCGAGCCGACACCATCGATGCGGTCGACGATGTTCTTGTCACCGTACGCCTCGAGGATCGGCGCAGTCTCGCGCTCGTAGATGTCCAGACGATGCGCGATCGCATCTTCCGTGTCATCCGAACGCCCCTGCTCGCTCGCCCGCAGCCGCAGGCGCTCCATGCTCTCGTCACGCGGAACATCCAGCAGGATGACTGCGTCGAGGGACTCGCCGCGGCCGCTCAGGAATGCATCCAGGTGCGCCACCTGCGCCGTATTGCGCGGGTAGCCGTCGAGGAGGAATCCGTGCGCAGCATCGTCCTGCGAAAGACGGTCACGGACGATCTCGCTCGTCAGCTCGTCCGGGACGAGGTCGCCCTTGTCGAGGATGGCCGTGACCTGCTGGCCGAGGGGCGTTCCCGCCTTGATGTTCGCCCGGAAGATGTCGCCGGTGGATACGACCGGGATTCCGTAGGACTCGGCGATGCGCACGCCCTGCGTGCCCTTGCCGGAACCCTGCGGGCCGACGATGAGGAGACGAGCGGATGCTGTCATCGGAGGAGCCCTTCGTAGTGTCGCTGCTGCAGCTGCGCGTCGATCTGCTTGACCGTCTCGAGACCCACACCGACGATGATGAGGATCGATGCGCCGCCGAACGGGAAGTTCTGGTTGGCGCCCACCGTGGCCAGAGCCACGAGCGGGATCAGCGCGATGAGACCCAGGTAGAGGGAGCCAGGCAGCGTGATGCGGGTGAGCACGTAGTCGAGGTACTCGGCGGTCGGACGTCCGGCGCGGATGCCCGGGATGAAGCCGCCGTACTTCTTCATGTTGTCCGCGACCTCGACCGGGTTGAACGTGATCGCCACGTAGAAGTAGGTGAAGCCGATGATCAGCAGGAAGTAGACAGCCATGTAGAACGGCTGGTCGCCCGTGGCGAAGTGCGTCGAGATCCAGGTCACCCAGGCCGGCGGCGCTGAGCCATCCTGCGGGGTGTTGAACTGCGCGACCAGCATCGGGATGTACAGCAGCGAGGAGGCGAAGATCACGGGGATCACGCCCGCCATGTTCACCTTGATCGGGATGTACGTGTTGGTGCCGCCGTATGTGCGGCGTCCGACCATGCGCTTGGCGTACTGCACCGGGATGCGGCGCTGCGACTGCTCGACGAAGACCACGAGACCCATCACGACGATGCCGACGGCGAGGACGAGGAGGAAGACCTCGAAGCCACGCGACTCCCAGATCAGCCACATCGCGGACGGGAACGTCGCTGCGATCGAGGTGAAGATCAGCAGGGACATGCCGTTGCCGATGCCGCGCTCGGTGACGAGCTCGGCGAACCACATGATGAGGCCGGTTCCGGCGGTCATCGTCATGATGATGAGCAGCTGCGCCCACCACACGTCGTTCGTGAGCAGGTTCTGGCACGCCGCGATGTCGGTGTTGCCGAAGAGCTGGCCGCTGCGTGCCACGGTGATCAGCGTCGTCGACTGGAGCAGCGCGAGCGCGATCGTGAGGTAGCGGGTGTACTGGGTCAGCTTGCCCTGACCGGCCTGGCCCTCTTTGTGCAGCGCTTCGAAGTGCGGAATGACCACGCGCAGGAGCTGCGTGATGATCGTCGCCGTGATGTAGGGCATGACGCCCAGCGCGAAGATCGAGAGCTGCAGCAGCGCGCCACCCGAGAAGAGGTTGACGAGCCCGAGCAGTCCATCGGCGCCGGCGTTCTCGGCGAGGCACTCCTCAACGTTGGGGAAGTGCACGAACGGGGCCGGGACGTTGGAGCCGAATCGGTAGATGGCGATGATCGCCAGTGTGAAACCGATCTTCCGTCGCAAGTCGGGCGTGCGGAAGATCCGCGCGATAGCGCTAAACAAGGGCGTTCCTCCTGAAAAGGTTGCCGCCCCTGCAGGGCGGCTGAAAGACCAGGGTAACCCACAAGAGGGGCCGGAGAATTCTCCGACCCCTCTTGTGCACTGGCTACTTGACGGATCCGCCCGCAGCCACGATCTTCTGCTCGGCAGAACCCGAGACCTTGTCGACCGTGACGGTGAGCTTGACGGCGATGTCGCCGTCTCCGAGAACCTTGACCTTCTCGTTCTTGCGAACAGCACCCTTGGCGACCAGGTCGCTGATGGTGACGTCGCCACCCTTGGGGTACAGTTCCGCGAGCTTCTCCAGGTTCACGACCTGGTACTCGACGCGGAACGGGTTCTTGAAGCCGCGCAGCTTCGGGGTGCGCATGTGCAGCGGCATCTGCCCACCCTCGAATCCGACGCGCACGGTGTTGCGGGCCTTGGTGCCCTTCGTGCCGCGACCGGCGGTCTTGCCCTTGGAGCCCTCACCGCGACCGACACGGGTCTTCGCGGTGTTGGATCCGGGGACCGGACGCAGGTGGTGCACCTTCAGCACGCCGGGGCGGGATGCCGGAGCATCCTTCGCCGGCGTTGCCTTCTTGGCGGCGGGCTTCTTCGCTGCGGGCTTGTCAGCCGCAGCGTCGGCGGCAGCGGACGTAGCCGGTGCCTTCTTCGCTGCAGGCTTCTTAGCCGCGGGCTTCTTCTCAGCAGCAGCCTTGGGAGCGGCAGCCTTCTTCGGGGCCTTCTCGGCCTCGACGGCGTCGTTCTTCTCAGCCATTAGTCGATCTCCTCAACCTTGACGAGGTGTGCGACGGTCTTGACGTATCCGCGATTCTGCGCGTCGTCGGGGCGAACGGTGCTGTCACCGATGCGCTTAAGACCGAGGCTGCGCAGCGTGTCACGCTGGTTCTGCTTCTCGCTCACCTTGGACTTGATCTGTGTGACCTTCAGCCGGGCGGCCATCAGGCACCTACCTTCTGTGCGGCGATGGCCTCGGCCTCCGCGCGGACAAGACGCGCCGGGGCGACCTGGTCGAACTCGAGGCCACGACGTGCGGCGACCGCACGGGGCTCCTCGAGCTGCTTCAGGGCCGCGACCGTCGCGTGCACGATGTTGATCGTGTTCGACGAACCGAGCGACTTCGAGAGCACGTCGTGGATACCGGCGCACTCGAGGACGGCGCGAACGGGGCCACCGGCGATAACACCGGTACCACCCGAGGCGGGGCGCAGGAGCACCACACCAGCAGCGGCCTCACCCTGCACGGGGTGCGGGATGGTGCTGCCGACGCGCGGAACGCGGAAGAAGTTGCGCTTGGCCTCTTCGACACCCTTCGAGATCGCCAGAGGGACCTCGCGGGCCTTGCCGTAGCCGACGCCGACCAGACCGTTGCCGTCACCGACGACGACGAGAGCGGTGAAGCTGAAGCGACGACCACCCTTGACGACCTTCGAGACGCGGTTGATGGTGACGACACGCTCCAGGAACTGGTTGTCGCCGCGGTCACGCGAGTTGCGGTCACGACCGCCCTGGTTGCGCTCGCCACGACCGCCGCCACGGCGACCTTCGCGAGCGGGCTCCGCCTGCGTCGTGCCGGCAGCCGTCTCGGAGACGACAGCAGCCGTCTCGGGAGCGGCAGCAGCCGTTTCGGTCACTTCGTTCTCCTTGTTGTCACTCACAGTGCCAGCCCCCCTTCACGGGCGCCATCGGCGATGGCAGCGACACGACCTGCGTAGCGGTTGCCACCACGGTCGAACACCGCCTCGGAAACGCCGGCAGCCTTCGCACGCTCGGCGAGAAGCTCGCCGACCTTGCGGGCCTTGGCGGTCTTGTCACCCTCGAGCGAGCGCAGGTCGGTCTCGAGCGTCGATGCCGACGCCACGGTGTGACCCTTGCTGTCGTCGACGAGCTGCACGAAGACGTGGCGAGCCGAGCGGTTGACGACGAGACGCGGACGCGCCTCGGTGCCGACGACCTTCTTGCGAAGGCGGGCGTGACGACGCGCGCGGGCGTCAGACTTTGACTTGAGAGCCATGGTTACTTACCACTCTTTCCGGCCTTGCGACGCACGATCTCGCCGGCGTAGCGCACACCCTTGCCCTTGTACGGCTCGGGCTTGCGGATCTTGCGGATGTTCGCAGCTGCCTCGCCGACAGCCTGCTTGTCGATGCCACTCACGGTGACCTTGTTGGTGCCTTCGACCGTGAGGGTGATCCCGGCGGGCGGGTCGATCAGGACCGGGTGCGAGAAGCCGAGGGCGAACTCGACCGAGCTGCCCTTCTGCGCCACGCGGTAACCGGTACCGACAACCTCAAGACCCTTGGTGTAACCCTGGGTCACGCCGATGATGTTGTTGTTGATGAGCGTGCGGGTCAGGCCGTGCAGCGACCGCGACTCACGCTCGTCGTCGGGACGGGTGACCAGAACCTGGCCCTCCTCGACCGCGACCTCGATGGGGTTGGCGACCGTCAGGGTGAGCTCACCCTTGGGGCCCTTCACCGCGATCTCACGGCCGTCGACCGAAACGGTCACGCCCGCGGGAACCTCGATGGGAAGTCGTCCAATACGCGACATGATGAATTACCACACGTAGGCGAGAACTTCTCCGCCCACGCCCTTCTGCTCTGCCTGACGGTCAGTGAGGAGACCGGAGGAGGTGGACAGGATGGCCACGCCGAGGCCGCCGAGGACCTTGGGGAGTTCCGTCGACTTCGCGTAGACGCGGAGGCCGGGCTTCGACACGCGCTTGATGCCCGCGATCGACCGCTCACGGTTGGGGCCGTACTTCAGCTGCAGGGTCAGGCTCTGCCCGACACGAGCCTCAGAGGTCTCCCAGCTGGCGATGTATCCCTCCTGAAGGAGGATCGCGGCGATGTGCGTCTTCAGCTTGCTCGACGGCAGCGTCACGGAATCGTGGTGTGCCGAGTTCGCGTTGCGCAGACGGGTCAGCATGTCTGCGACCGGGTCTGTCATTGTCATTGTTGTTTTCCTTTGTTCATGAGGTTCCGACTGCCGTTACACGACAGCCGGCCTGCGATGAGCACGCAATCTTCAATTGTACGGCCACTTCGACATGTTCAGTGACCGAACGACAGGCTCAGTGACCGGTGAGGTCCCTGAGCCTGTCGAAGGGTTACGCCTGCGCGTCGTCGGTCTTGAAGGGGAATCCGATGTGACGGAGCAGAGCCCGACCCTCGTCATCCGTCTTCGCCGTGGTGACCACGGTGATGTCGAAGCCGCGTACGCGGTCGATCTTGTCCTGATCGATCTCGTGGAACACGCTCTGCTCCTGGAGACCGAAGGTGTAGTTGCCGTTGCCGTCGAACTGCTTGGCCGAAAGGCCACGGAAGTCGCGGATACGGGGAAGCGCCAGCGTGACCAGACGGTCCAGGAACTCCCACGCGCGGTCACCACGGAGGGTGACGTGCGCGCCGATGGCCTGGCCCTCGCGCAGCTTGAACTGCGCGATGGACTTCCGGGCCTTCGTGACGATCGGCTTCTGGCCGGTGATCTTGGTGAGGTCGTCGACCGCACCATCGATCACCTTGCTGTCGCGAGCTGCCTCACCGACACCGGTGTTGACGACGACCTTGACCAGACCGGGGATCTGCATCACGTTGCTGTAGCCGAATTCTTCCTGCAGCTTCTGCTGGATCTCGGCCTTGTACTTCTGCTTCAGGCGCGGCTGGATCTTGCCAGCCGGCGCGGCAGTGTCGGTGCTCATCAGAGGTCCTTACCTGACTTCTTCGCGAAGCGAACGCGAACGTTGCGCTTCACGCCGTCCTTGACCTGCTCCTCGACCCGGTGGCCGACACGAGTCGGCTTCTTGGTGGAGGGGTCGACGACAGCGACGTTGGAAATGTGGATGGGTGCCTCGACAGTCTCGACGCCGCCCGTCTTGGTGCCGCGCTGCGTCTGACCGACACGCGTGTGCTTGGTGACGTAGTTCACACCCTCGACGATGACGCGGTTCTGCCCGGACAGGATCTCGAGGACCTTGCCCTGCTTGCCGCGGTCGCCGCCGCGCTCGGGCTTGGCGCCCGTGATGACCTGAACCAGGTCACCCTTCTTGATGTTCGCCATGATCAGATAACCTCCGGCGCGAGCGAGACGATCTTCATGAACTTCTTGTCGCGAAGCTCACGGCCGACCGGTCCGAAGATGCGGGTGCCGCGGGGCTCCCCGTCGTTCTTCAGGATGACGGCGGCGTTCTCGTCGAACTTGATGTAGGAGCCGTCGGGACGACGGACCTCCTTCTTGGTGCGAACGATGACCGCCTTGACGACGTCACCCTTCTTCACGTTGCCACCGGGGATCGCGTCCTTGACGGTGGCGACGATCGTGTCACCGAGACCTGCGTAGCGGCGGCGCGAGCCACCGAGAACGCGGATGGTGAGCAGTTCCTTGGCGCCGGTGTTGTCGGCGACCTTGAGGCGGGACTCCTGCTGAATCACTTGGCCTTCTCCAGAATCTCCACCAGACGCCAGTTCTTGGTGGCGCTCAGCGGCCGGGTCTCGTTGATGAGGACGAGGTCGCCGATGCCGGCGGAGTTCGTCTCATCGTGCGCCTTGACCTTGGAGGTGCGGCGGATGACCTTGCCGTACAGCGGGTGCTTCACGCGGTCTTCGACCTCGACGACGATGGTCTTGTCCATCTTGTCGCTGACGACGTAGCCGCGGCGGGACTTGCGGTACCCACGCGCTTCGGCGTCACGCACATCGTGAGCTGCATGCTCGACGACGGCCTCTGCCTTCTTCGTCGCGGGCTTCTCCGCGACCTTCTTCTCGGTGGCCATCACTCAGCCTCTTCCTTCACGGCGTCGTCGGCGGAGTCCGCCTTCTTCGCCTTCGACTTGGTCGCCTTCTTGACCGGAGCCTCGACCGGAGCGGGCGTCGCACGGATGCCCAGCTCGCGTTCGCGGATCACGGTGTAGAGGCGCGCGATGTCGCGCTTGACGGCGCGGATGCGGCCGTGGCTCTCCAGCTGGCCGGTGGCCGACTGGAAACGGAGGTTGAACAGCTCCTCCTTGGCCTTACGCAGCTCCTCAACGAGGCGCTGGTCTTCGAACGTGTCGAGCTCTGCCGGAGCGAGCTCCTTGGTGCCGATCGCCATTACGCGTCGCCCTCCTCGCGCTTGATGATGCGTGCCTTGAGCGGCAGCTTGTGAATTGCACGGGTGAGGGCCTCGCGGGCGAGTTCCTCGTTGACGCCTGCGACCTCGAAGAGGACGCGACCCGGCTTGACGTTTGCGACCCACCACTCGGGGGAACCCTTACCGGAACCCATGCGGGTTTCGGCCGGCTTCTTCGTGAGCGGACGGTCGGGGTAGATGTTGATCCACACCTTGCCACCACGCTTGATGTGGCGGGTCATCGCGATACGAGCGGACTCGATCTGACGGTTCGTCACATAAGCGGGCGTGAGTGCCTGGATGCCGAAGTCGCCGAAGGAGACCTTCGTGCCACCGGTGGCCTGGCCATCACGCTTGGGGTGATGCTGCTTGCGGTACTTGACCTTGCGGGGAATAAGCATCAGGCAGACGCTCCTTCTGCGACGGGGGCCTCGTTGCGAGGTCCGCGGCGACGGTCGCCACCACGGTCATCGCGACCGCGGGACTTCGGCGCGTTGGCCTGCTCGCGTGCGAGCTCCTTGTTGGTGAGATCGCCCTTGTAGATCCAGACCTTCACGCCGATGCGGCCGAAGGTGGTCTTCGCCTCGTAGAAGCCGTAGTCGATGTTCGCGCGCAGCGTGTGCAGCGGCACACGACCCTCGCGGTAGAACTCCGAACGGCTCATCTCGGCGCCGCCGAGGCGGCCGGAGACCTGGATGCGGATGCCCTTGGCACCAGCGCGCTGCGCGCCCTGCATGCCCTTGCGCATCGCACGACGGAACGCCACACGAGCAGAGAGCTGCTCGGCGACACCCTGCGCGACGAGCTGAGCGTCAGCCTCGGGGTTCTTGACCTCGAGGATGTTCAGCTGGATCTGCTTGCCCGAGAGCTTCTCGAGGTCGCCGCGGATGCGCTCGGCCTCGGCGCCACGGCGACCGATCACGATGCCCGGACGGGCGGTGTGAATGTCGACGCGGACGCGGTCACGGGTGCGCTCGATCTCGATGTTCGAGACGCCGGCGCGGTCGAGCTGCGTCTGCAGCAGACGACGGATCTTGATGTCCTCGGCGACGTAGTCGGCGTAACGCTGACCCTTCTTCGTCGAATCCGAGAACCAACGCGATACGTGGTCAGTGGTGATACCGAGACGGAAGCCGTACGGGTTTACCTTCTGTCCCATTACTTGCTCGCCTTCTTGTTGCTGTCGCCGTCAACTGCCTTGGCAGCCTCCGGCGTCGAGAGCACGACCGTGATGTGGCTCGTGCGCTTCTTGATCTGGAAAGCGCGACCCTGTGCACGGGGGCGGAAACGCTTGAGCGTCGCGCCCTCGTCTACGTAGGCATTCGCCACGTACAGGTCCTGCTCGTCGAGGTATTCGCCGTCACGATCCGCCTTGACCTGCGCGTTGGCCATGGCCGACGCGACAAGCTTGTAGATCGGCTCACTGGCGCTCTGCGCTGCGAACTTCAAGATCGCAAGAGCCTCCTGGGCCTGCTTGCCCTTGATGAGCGCGACGACACGACGAGCCTTCTGAGGGGTCACGCGGATGTGTCGCACGCGTGCGATGGACTCCACCATTTCTCTCTCCTCTATCGCCCCCGCGTCAGCGGCGGCGGCCCTTCTTGTCGTCCTTCTCGTGGCCGCGGAAGGTGCGGGTGGGCGAGAACTCGCCCAGTTTGTGACCGACCATGGTCTCCGTCACGAACACAGGAATGTGCTTGCGACCGTCGTGGACCGCGATCGTGTGACCCAGCATTGCCGGGATGATCATGGAACGACGTGACCAGGTCTTGATGACGTTCTTCGTACCCGCCTCGTTCTGGACGACAACCTTGCGAAGCAGGTGCTCGTCGACGAAGGGGCCCTTCTTAAGACTGCGTGGCATCTTCTTCTACTCCTACTTGCGCTTCTTGCCGGCGTTACGGCGACGCACGATGTACTTGTCGCTTTCCTTGTTGGCGTGACGGGTACGGCCTTCGGCCTGCCCCCACGGGGTGACCGGGTGACGGCCACCAGAGGTCTTACCCTCACCACCACCGTGCGGGTGGTCGACAGGGTTCATCGCAACACCACGAACGGTCGGGCGGACGCCCAGCCAGCGCTTACGGCCGGCCTTACCCCAGTTGATGTTCGACTGCTCGGCGTTGCCGACCTCGCCGATGGTGGCGCGGCAGCGCACATCGACGTTGCGGATCTCGCCCGAGGGCAGACGCAGCTGAGCGTAGGGACCGTCCTTGGCGACGAGACGGACGGATGCTCCGGCCGAACGTGCCATCTTCGCGCCGCCGCCGGGGCGGAGCTCGATCATGTGGATGACGGTACCCGTGGGGATGTTCTTCAGCGGGAGGTTGTTACCCGGCTTGATGTCAGCCCCGGGACCCGACTCGACGATGTCGCCCTGCTTCAGCTTGTTCGGCGCCACGATGTAGCGCTTCTCGCCGTCGAAGTAGTGCAGCAGCGCGATGCGTGCCGTGCGGTTGGGGTCGTACTCGATGTGAGCGACCTTGGCGTTGACGCCGTCCTTGTCATTGCGACGGAAGTCGATGACACGGTACTGGCGCTTGTGGCCACCACCGATGTGACGGGTCGTGATGCGGCCCTGGTTGTTACGACCACCGGTCTTCGAGAGCGGGCGCAGCAGCGACTTCTCCGGCGTCGATCGAGTGATCTCGGCGAAGTCAGCCACCGACGAGCCTCGACGGCCCGGGGTCGTGGGCTTGTACTTGCGAATAGCCATTATTAGTCCTTATCCCCCGGTCAGCCGACGGCCGTGAAGATGTCGATGGTGCCCGACTTCAGGGACACGATGGCGCGCTTGGTGTCCTTGCGCTTGCCAGTGCCGAAGCGGGTGCGGCGGGCCTTGCCGACCCGGTTGATCGTGTTGACCGATGCGACCTTGACGCCGAAGATCTTCTCGATGGCGAGCTTGATCTCGGTCTTCGTAGCGCGCGGGTCGACGAGGAAGGTGTACTTACCCTCATCGATCAGACCGTAGCTCTTCTCAGACACGACCGGCTTCAGGATGATGTCGCGCGGGTCCTTGTTCAGGGCCGTCTGGAGGACAGTTGCCTGCTCGCTCATGCCGAGACCTCCTTGGTTGCACCGGACTTCGAAGCGATGAACGCCTCGAGTGCGGCCTGGGTGAAGACGATGTCGTCGGAGACGAGCACGTCGTAGGCGTTGAGCTGGTCGAACGTCAGCACGTGCAGGTTCGACAGGTTGCGGATGCTCTTCAGCGTCACGTCGTCGTCGCGCTCGATCACGACGAGCACGTTCTTCGACGACACGACGTTCGTGAGGAAGCTCACGGCGGTCTTGGTCGAAGGCGTGCCGTCGATCCCGAAGGACTCGATGGCGTGGATGCGGTTCCCGCGGAAACGATCGCTCAGCGAGCCCAGCAGGGCGGCCGCGATCATCTTCTTGGGGGTGCGCTGCGAGTAGTCGCGCGGCTTGGGGCCGTGCACGACACCACCGCCGGTCATGTGCGGCGCGCGGATCGAGCCCTGACGGGCGTTACCCGTGCCCTTCTGCTTGAAGGGCTTGCGGCCGGCACCGGAGACCTCACCGCGACGCTTGGTCGAGTGGGTGCCCTGGCGTGCTGCCGCGCGCTGCGCGACGACGACCTGGTGGATGAGCGGGATATTCGTCTTGACGTCGAACAGCGCGGCGGGAAGCTCGATGGAGCCTGCCTTCTTGCCGTCTGCGTTGAGGACGTCGAGCGCGAGAGTCGAGTCAGCCATGGACTAGGCCCCCTTCACTGCGTTGCGGACGTAAACGATGCGGCCACGAGCACCGGGGACGGCGCCCTTGACGAGCATGAGTCCCTTCTCGATGTCGATGGCGTGCACCGTGAGGTTGAGGACGGTCACGCGCTCGCCACCCATACGGCCGGCCATGCGCATGCCCTTGAAGACGCGGCTCGGGGTCGACGATGCGCCGATCGAGCCGGGCTTGCGGTGGTTGCGGTGCGAACCGTGGGATGCCGAAACGCCCTTGAAGTTGTGGCGCTTCATGACACCCGCGGTGCCCTTGCCCTTGCTCGTGCCGACGACGTCGACCAGCTGGCCGGCCTCGAAGACACCGTCGACCGTGAGCTCCTGACCAAGCGTGTAGTCAGCAGCATCCGCCGTGCGGATCTCGGTGACGTGGCGACGCGGCGTGACGCCGGCAGCCTCGAAGTGAGCGGTGAGCGGCTTGTTCACCTTGCGCGGGTCGATCTGTCCGTACGCGATCTGAACGGCCTTGTAGCCGTCCTTCTCGGGCGTGCGGAGCTGGGTGACCACGTTCGGGGACAGCTCGATGACGGTGACGGGAACGAGCTTGCCGCTCTCGTTCCACACCTGGGTCATGCCGAGCTTCGTGCCCAGCATTCCCTTGGAAATCTTTGCGTTGATGTCAGCCATGTCGATCCTCAGAGCTTGATCTCGATGTTGACGTCAGCCGGAAGGTCGAGACGCATCAGCGAGTCGACAGCCTTGGGCGTCGGGTCGACGATGTCGATCAGACGCTTGTGGGTGCGCATCTCGAAGTGCTCGCGGCTGTCCTTGTACTTGTGCGGCGACCGGATGACGCACACGACGTTCTTCTCGGTCGGAAGCGGCACGGGGCCTACGACGGTCGCGCCCGCACGGGTCACGGTGTCGACGATCTTGCGCGCCGACGAGTCGATGACCTCGTGGTCATACGACTTCAGGCGAATGCGGATTTTCTGTCCCGCCATTGTCTGTTCACTCTCTATAAAGCGTCTTACCGTCCTGGGCCGGGTGACCCTGGGGCATTGGACGCACGTCGACGCTGTTCGCGCCTCGGCACTCGAACGACTCGCGAGTCGATCTGCTGCACCACTGTTCTACTGTCAGCCCGCCGATCTCTCGACAAGCGGATCCCGAGCCTGCCGCGCACGGCAGAGCCTCCGTGAGGAGGTGTCGGGGTTGTCCTGCCACCCGCGGCCTAGATCCCTGCATCGTTCTCGTGAGAGAGGACGCCGCCTATGCACTGCCATGATGGTGATCCGGCGCACGCGAGGCACAGCCGAAATGTCGAACCTGTCTATTCTGCCATGCCTGATTTCACTTGCGCAAACCCGGGCGTGTCGCACTCGCTTCGGTGCCGCCTCCGAGCGCTGCAGCGCAGTGGATCCGGGTGTCACCCAACGGCAGGGCGAGGCATCCCCATGCCTCGCCCTGCCTGGGGAGCGTCCGATGCGAGGGGGAGGCATCGAACGCGAGGATCCAGACGTGAAGGGACGTCGAGACCCTCGATCGAGGGCGCAGCAAAACACTGCGCGGGCATGGAGACGACGAAGCGCCGAATGCGCATGCGTCGTACGATGATCCCCAAAATCGTCGTCCCCAGATCGTGCGCGGCGAGCCGCGCGAGTGTGGATTGCCGAACCCCTTCGACTATCCGTGACCGCAAGAACCCCAGGCGGTCAGCATCATGTTAGTGGGCAGCATGCCCTCAGCGCGAGTATCTCGCCGCGAGTGTCGCCACACGCAGCAGAACGGCGGCCCATCCCGAGGGGATGAGCCGCCGTTCGACGCGTGTGGTCCGACTGCTACTCGTTGCCGACGGCCTTGTCGGCGTTGTCGCGGATCTCATCGATCTTGTCCGACGCACCCGGTGCGATCTTCTTCGCGAAGTCGGCGACGCCGTCGAGGACCTTGTCGCTGACGTCCTCTGCCTGCTCGCTCTTGACGGCCTCTTCGATCTTGTCGCGGTTCTGCTCGAAGAGTTCCTTGCCCTTGTCGACGGCGCCGTTGAACGATTCCTGGATACCCATGTGTCCCCCTATGAGGTGTCTGCAGCCGACGGTCCCGTCAACTCTCACTTATTCTGCATGGGCGCGCCCCCAAAAGGGAACCCCCATGCTCGGGGATACGACAAAGGGGCCGGACCCGAAGGCCCGACCCCTTTGCGAGGAAGCAGATGCTTACTTGATGATCTTCGTGACCGTACCGGCGCCGACGGTGCGTCCACCCTCACGGATGGCGAAGCCGAGGCCCTCCTCCATGGCGATCGGCTGGATCAGCGCGACCGTCATGTCGGTGGTGTCGCCGGGCATGACCATCTCGGTGCCCTCGGGCAGCGAGATGACGCCGGTGACGTCGGTGGTGCGGAAGTAGAACTGCGGGCGGTAGTTCGTGTAGAACGGGTTGTGACGCCCACCCTCATCCTTGGACAGGATGTACGCGGTGCCCTCGAAGTCGGTGTGCGGCGTAACCGAACCCGGCTTGACGACGACCTGGCCGCGCTCGACGTCCTCACGCTTGAGGCCACGGAGCAGGAGACCACAGTTCTCGCCGGCCCATGCCTCGTCGAGCTGCTTGTGGAACATCTCGATACCCGTGACCGTGGTCTTCTGGGTGTTGCGGATGCCGACGATCTCGACCTCGGAGTTGATCGCGAGCGTGCCACGCTCGGCGCGGCCCGTGACGACCGTGCCACGACCGGTGATCGTGAAGACGTCCTCGATCGGCATCAGGAACGGCTTGTCCTTGTCGCGGATCGGGTCCGGAACGCTCGCGTCGACGGCGTCCATGAGGTCGAGGATCGACTGGACCCACTTCTCGTCGCCCTCGAGAGCCTTGAGGCCCGAGACGCGGACGACAGGAGCGTTCTCGTCGAAGCCCTGCGATGCGAGCAGCTCGGAGACCTCGAGCTCGACGAGCTCCAGGATCTCCTCGTCGTCGACCATGTCGCTCTTGTTCAGCGCGACGAGCAGGTACGGCACGCCGACCTGCTTGGCGAGCAGAACGTGCTCACGGGTCTGGGCCATCGGGCCGTCGGTGGCGGCGACCACGAGGATCGCGCCGTCCATCTGAGCAGCACCGGTGATCATGTTCTTGATGTAGTCGGCGTGACCAGGAGCGTCAACGTGTGCGTAGTGACGCTTCGGGGTCTCGTACTCGACGTGCGAGATGTTGATCGTGATGCCGCGCTGACGCTCTTCAGGAGCGGAGTCAATCGACGCGAAGTCGCGCTGAACGTTGGTCGCCGACGGGAACTTGTCAGCAAGAACCTTCGAGATCGCTGCAGTGAGCGTGGTCTTGCCGTGGTCGACGTGACCGATGGTTCCGATGTTGACGTGCGGCTTGGTGCGCTCGAACTTGGCCTTAGCCACTGGGTCCTCCTCAGGACGTTCGTGTAGAGGGTGCCGGGCACTGGATTGTGACCGGTTCTCTACGGGTTTGATTCTCAGTTTAGTAGAGAGGGAATGTGAAGTTGTAGGGGACCTGGGAGCCGGGCGCGAACCCGGCTCCCAGAAGTGTTACTCGCCGTTGGTCTTCTGGACGATCTCGTCGGCCACCGCGCGGGGAACCTCAGCGTAGCTGTGGAACTCCATCGAGTAGACGGCGCGACCCGAGGTCTTCGAGCGCAGGTCGCCGATGTATCCGAACATCTCGGACAGCGGAACCTGTGCGCGGACGACCTTGACGCCTGCGGCATCCTCCATCGACTGGATCTGGCCACGACGCGAGTTCAGGTCGCCGATGACGTCGCCCATGTACTCCTCAGGAGTACGGACCTCGACGGCCATCAGCGGCTCGAGGAGCACAGGGCTGGCGCGACGAAGCGCCTCCTTGAAGCCCATCGATCCGGCGATCTTGAACGCCATCTCCGAGGAGTCGACGTCGTGCGCCGCACCATCGACGATGGTCGCCTTGACGCCGACGATCGGGTAGCCAGCGAGGACGCCGACGTTCATCGCGTCCTGGAAACCGGCATCGATCGATCCGATGTACTCGCGCGGGATGCGACCACCGGTGACGGCGTTGACGAACTCGTACGTCTTGTCGGCATCCAGATCGAGCGGCTCGATGTTGAACTGGATCTTTGCGAACTGACCCGATCCACCGGTCTGCTTCTTGTGGGTGTAGTCGTGCTTCTCGACGGCCTTGCGGATCGTCTCGCGGTACGCCACCTGCGGCTTGCCGACGTTCGCCTCGACGTTGAACTCGCGCTTCATGCGGTCGACGAGGATGTCGAGGTGCAGTTCGCCCATGCCCTTGATGGTCGTCTGACCGGTCTCGGGGTTGAGTTCCGTGCGGAAGGTCGGGTCCTCCTCAGCGAGCTTCTGGATGGCGACACCCAGCTTCTCCTGGTCGGCCTTGGTCTTCGGCTCGATGGCGACCTCGATGACGGGCTCGGGGAACGTCATCGACTCGAGGACGACCGGCGATGCCGGGTCGGTCAGGGTGTCACCGGTGGTGGTGTCCTTCAGACCGATGACCGCGTAGATGTTGCCGGCGGTGACCGAGGGAACCGGGATCTCCTTGTTGGCGTGCATCTGGAAGATCTTCCCGATGCGCTCCTTCTTGCCCTTGGTCGAGTTGATGACCGCAGAGCCGGAGTCGAGGTGACCCGAGTACACGCGAACGTAGGTGAGGCGACCGAAGAACGGGTGCACAGCGACCTTGAACGCCAGCGCCGCGAACGGGTCGTTCGCGTCGGGGTGGCGCTCGATGATCGTGTCGTAGTCCTTGGGGTCGTGCGCCTGGATGGAACCGACGTCGAGCGGGTTCGGCAGGTAGTCGACGACCGCGTCAAGCATCGGCTGAACGCCGCGGTTCTTGAATGCGGAGCCGCACAGCACCGGGTAGATCTCGGATGCGACGGTCAGCTTGCGGATCGCGCCCTTGATCTCGGCGACGGTCAGCTCTTCGCCACCGAAGAACTTCTCGAGCAGCACGTCGTCGGTCTCGGCGACGGTCTCGAGGAGCTGCTGACGGTACTCGGCCGCCTTCTCCTTGAGGTCCTCAGGGATCTCCTGGATCTCGTAGGAGGCACCCATGGTGACGTCACCCTTGGAGTCTCCGGCCCAGACGAGCGCGCGCATCTCGACGAGGTCGATGACACCGACGAAGTCGTTCTCCGCGCCGATCGGCAGCTGGATGACGAGCGGCTTCGCGCCGAGGCGGTTGATGATCGTGTCGACCGTGAAGTAGAAGTCGGCGCCGAGCTTGTCCATCTTGTTGACGAAGCAGATGCGCGGAACGTTGTACTTGTCGGCCTGGCGCCAGACGGTCTCGGACTGGGGCTCGACGCCCTCCTTGCCGTCGAAGACGGCAACCGCACCATCGAGGACGCGGAGCGAACGCTCCACCTCGACGGTGAAGTCCACGTGACCGGGGGTGTCGATGATGTTGATCTGGTTCTTGTCCCAGTAGCAGGTCACGGCGGCAGACGTGATCGTGATGCCGCGCTCCTTCTCCTGCTCCATCCAGTCGGTGGTCGAGGCGCCATCGTGCGTCTCGCCGAGCTTGTGGTTGACACCCGTGTAGAACAGGATGCGCTCGGTGGTCGTGGTCTTGCCGGCATCGATGTGAGCCATGATGCCGATGTTGCGGACCTTACTCAGGTCGGTGAGCACCTCTTGTGCCACAGGAGTGTCCTTATCTTGGTGAGCAGTTGTACTGCGAAGAGTGGGGTGTTCGGCAGGCTCGGCGTCGCGGGTGCGTCACCGAGCCTGCCGAAGGGTTTACCAGCGGTAGTGAGCGAACGCGCGGTTCGACTCGGCCATCTTGTGAGTGTCCTCACGACGCTTGACCGCGGCACCGAGGCCGTTCGAGGCATCCAGAATCTCGTTCTGGAGACGCTCGGTCATCGTCTTCTCACGGCGGCCCTTGGCGTAGCTGACGAGCCAGCGCAGCGCGAGAGTGTTCGCACGGTGCGGCTTGACCTCGATCGGCACCTGGTAGGTCGAGCCACCGACGCGGCGGCTGCGGACCTCGAGGGTCGGGCGCACGTTGTCGAGCGCCTTCTTGAGGGTGGCGACGGCGTCCTGGCCGCCGTTCTTCGCCTCGACGCCGCGGAGGGCGCCGTAGACGATCGACTCGGCGAGCGACTTCTTGCCGTCGACGAGGATCTTGTTCACCAGCGAGGTGACGATCGGAGCGCCGTATACCGGGTCGTTGACGACGGGGCGCTTGGGGGCTGGACCCTTACGAGGCATTGGTCTTAACCCTTCTTCGCGCCGTAGCGGCTACGAGCCTGCTTACGGTTCTTGACGGCCTGGGTGTCGAGTGCACCACGGACGATCTTGTAACGGACACCGGGGAGGTCCTTGACACGACCGCCGCGGACGAGCACGAGCGAGTGCTCCTGCAGGTTGTGGCCCTCGCCGGGGATGTAGGCGGTGACCTCGGCCCCGTTGCGGAGCTTCACACGAGCGACCTTGCGCATCGCCGAGTTCGGCTTCTTCGGGGTGGTGGTGTAGACGCGGGTGCAGACCCCGGCCTGCTGCGGGTTCGACTTCAGGGCAGGCGTCTTGGTCTTGGTGACCTTCGGCGAGCGACCCTTGCGAACCAACTGCTGAATGGTTGGCACGTTCTCTCCTCATAGTGCTGCACGGTGACAGCGTGATGGATTTCACATCATGCCCCACCGGCACGCCGGAATCGGCGAGCTTTTGGTGTGGTGGGTATGCCGTGGAGGCGGACCGGCATGGTGCCGACGCCCAGCGCGCACGTCAAGACGTGCACACACCTGGCCAAGTGTAATGGTGCGTAACCTGGCGGTCAAATGGGCGGACGGTCGCGGTCCACGCGTCAGCGCAGATCCCGGATGCGTGCCGCCATCGAGTTCTCCGTTCCGGTGCGTCGTTCTGCGGTCACGGCGATGATCAGCAGGACGGCGCCGATGACGGCGAGCGTGATCCACCACGGCATCGACTCGATGCCGCGACCGATCTGCACGGTGAACACGAACACGTTCTCGATCGGCAGCACGATCAGCCCCAGCAGGAACGGCGCCGCCAGTCGCCGGCCGGAGCCGACCAGGATCGCGGCGAGCGCGAGCACCATCACCAGGATCGCCCGCCAGGTGAGCGGATCGGTGAAGGTCGACACGATGGACGCGATCATCATCGTCACGATCCCTGGCGCCAGCAGCGCCCACGAGCCCGTCCAGCGTCCTGGCCAGCTGTTCAACGTCGGCCGGTCCCCCGGCATCCCCGGTGCCGCCACGTGCGCCGCGGCATCCGACCGCATGCCCCATGCGCCCGCGACCAGCAGGAATGCCCCCAGCGGAAGGGAGAACCACTCGACGCGGAGGTCTCGAGGGCTCCAGGCCACGATCGCCGTCACGAACGCGAGCGCGAACAGGAACCACACCGGGGGCATCGCGGTGCGCACTCCGCGCGCGGCGACGAGGACGACGGCGAACAGGTACGCGAGCATCAGCGCCCACATCGCCCAGATCGAGAACCAGTCGCGTTCGATGGCGCACCAGGTCCCGGCAGCGAGGGCCAATGCAGCAGGAGCCTGCAACCAGCGCGTGGTCCGTCTCCGCGATCCCTCAGGAGACGCCAGCCGGATGCCGTGTCCGGCGGCGGCGAGCGCCAGAGCGCCGACGGCGCTGACGCCGAAGCAGACGAGGAACAGGATCGCGCCGTGCAGGTCGGCGACGTCGTCGCCGAGTCCGAGACGAATGCCCTGAACGGTACCGGCAAGGCCGGCGAGGCCCGCAGCGCCGAACGTCGACGTACGGAGGACCCTGAGCCGCCGGAACCGGATCGCTTTCGCGGACGCCGAGCCGAGGAATCGGGCGAGTCCGAGCAGCACCCAGGCCGCGGCCAGCAGTCCGGCGGCACGCCACGGGACCGTGTCCGCACGCGCGTCGGCGAGAACCAGCGCCGCGAGCAGCGGCGCGATCGCCGCGCCGAGGCCCGCCGCGTACAGGCCGGTCGCCCGTCGACCGCGGACGGTGAGCACGACCGCCACGCTCGCGGCGCCGAGCGCCGGCGGGAGCAGATAGGCCTCGAGCAGATCGACGCCGATCAGGCCCCAGACGCACCAGAGCGCACCAGTGAAGGAGGCCGCCGCGACCCACCACGCGTAGCGACGACCGGTGAACACGGCACTCGCGACGGCTCCGACGCCGAGGATCAGCAGCACCAGGAAGGTCGTCCCCAGCCCTGCGGCATCCCGCACCAGAGCAAGACCGACCGCGATCGCCCCCGTGAGAAGAGCCGACGCCTCGATCGCCACCCGCGCAGCGTCCGATGCCCGCACACCGATGCCGTGCATCGCGAGCGCCTCGCTGATCAGCGTGGTCGAAGGCAGCACCGCTGCGACCAGCACGGCGATGACGGGCAGCGTCACCGGCGACGCGCTGGCGGCGAGAACCTGCGCGCCGAGACAGACGATCACGACGGCGAGGGTCGGCACCAGCATTCCTGCGGCCGCGGTGCGCACGACCGGTGTGAGTCCTGGGCGGCGGGTCAGCAGCAGCGAGACGGCGAGGACGAACATCAGCCCGGTCGAGACCGCGGTCCACCCGCTGCGCTCGTACATCACCTGGACGACCCCGAGGCCGAACGGCACCGCAGCGACGACGAGCACCGCCTGCCAGGCGCGTGCTCCGATGCGCGGCAGGTAGGTCGCGGCGATCGCGACGGCGAGACCGGCGGATGCGGTGAGGCAGAGGAGCGCGATACCGCCGACACCGGCCTGCGAGAGAGCGGTCGATGTGATGACCAGTGCGTAGCCGAACCCGAGACCGACATGCAGGAAGCGGCTCCCCCGGGCGGACGCGGCGCCGACGGCCGCGAGCGCGACGATGCTCGCCACTCCGGCGGGTGTGACGATCGCGAGATCGCGCCATGCGATCATGACCGAGACCAGGATCGCGAGGTGCGCGCCGATCAGGAGAGGCAGGCGCAGGCCCCCGCGGGCCTGGCGCAGCAGAGGGAGCCCCCGGAGCGCGAATCCGACGACCGCGGCGAATCCGGCGAGCACGCCGACGGCCGCCGGCAGCGGGAGCACCCGCAGGCAGCCGAGCGTCAGGATGACGACGACGCCCAGCATGACCGCCACCGTGTCCGTCCCCTTGGCAAGACCCCGGATCTCGGGACGCCGACGCGCGACGATGCCGAACAGGGCGAGGCCGACGGCCATCGCGGTCAGCCCCACCAACGGCGCCCAGCCCCATTGGTCGGTCCCGGCGCCCGCCATTACGTCCCCGCCACTGAAGCGGAGGAAATCGATCACGGTGAAACCACCGGTGAACACGGAGAACTGGAGCGGCAGAGCACCGACCGCCGCCAGCACGGTGAGTGCGCCACCCACGAGGAAGCCGCGCCGGGTCCGTCTCGGCAGGGGAAGCAGGCCTCCGACGAGAACCAGGGCGCCGGCCGCGGCCGCCGGGATGATCGCGAGGAACCAGGCGCCTCCGACGACGGCCGGTTGGTTCGCACCGTAGACACCGACGGTCAGGGCGGTCGCGGCGGTCGCGCCCGCGGCGAAGCTCCACAGCCGCGTCAGCGCCTGCCGCGAGGCGACGAGCGCGTGCGCGGCGACGAGGGCGAGCACCCCGCTCACCGAGAACGCGAAGGCCGTCGCGTCGGCGGACGGAAGGCGCAGCGTCAGCACCAGCGCGCTGAGCACGGCGAGCAGTTGGAGGGCGACCAGCGTCGTGCGCTCTGCCGTCAGCAGACGCCTCGGCGCACCGCCACTCCCTCGGCCGGCCAGGGCGGTCACGTCCGTCGTGTCGGCATCCGTCCTATCCGCATCCGTTGTATCGGCGTCCGCATCCGTATCCGCAGAAACCGCCCGCGGGAATCGCGCCGCCAACGGCGGAAGCACCTCGACGATCCCTGCCGCCGCGAACGCGACTGCGACGTGACCGAGCGCGATGAGGAGCGGAGCATCAGCGGCATATCCGAGCATCGCCGGAGTGACCGCCAGCGCGACCAGAGCTGTCCACAGCCAGATCCGAATCCCCGAGCGCAGCGCCGCTGCCAGGATGACTCCGGCTGCCGCCGCGGTCACGAGAGCAGCGGTCAGCCAGGCGTTCGCCCCGGGAGCGGCGAGCTGTACGGCGGCATGCACGTCCAGGCCGGCGAAGACCAGGCCGAGCCCACCCACCGCCTCGGCAGAGAACTGCAGTCGACGCCGCGCCAGCAACCACGCGCCACCGAGGAAGATCAGCGTGATCAGGCCCGTGACCACGCCGCGGGCCGCGCGATCGGCGAGGTCGGGGTTGAAGTATGTGAAGACGATCGCCGCCACTGCGAAGAGGCCGGCGCCGGCGGTCGCCAGGACCGACTGGAGGGTTGCACTGTTCCGCGGGGTCGGGGCGGCAGCGGCGGGAGTCGCGGCGACCGGCGGAGGCGGCACCACGAGTCCGGACTCAGCGTGCACCGCTTTCAGAAGGGCCGGCCGTAGGCGCGGCACGCGGTGCAGGAGTGCGTCCCGCGCGCGGATCTGCTCGGCCGCCGCGACGGACGCATTCCACAGTTCGGTACCGATCTGCCCTGTCAGGTCTGCGCCGCAATGGGTGCAGTACCCGCCCGAGAGCGGCCCCTGCACGCACACCGGACACGCGTGGTCATCGAGCAGCCGCCGGGCGACGCTCTCCCCCCAGCCGGTCGCCGCCGGTACCGACATCGTCGTCGTCATCATCTCTCCTCGTCCGCGTCATCACCGGGAACCCAGCGCAGGATGTCCCCCGGCTGGCATTCGAGCACCCGGCAGATGGCCTCGAGCGTCGTGAAGCGCACCGCTTTCGCACGCCCGTTCTTGAGCACGGCGACGTTGGCCGGTGTGATGCCGATGGCATCCGCGAACTCCTGCACGCTCATCTTCTTGCGCGCGAGTTGCACGTCCAGGTCGATCACGATCGGCATCAGACGACCTCGGCCAGGTCCTGCTCGAGCTCGAGCGCCTTGCGCAACAGACCCCGCAGCACGACGACGAGCAGCGCGAGCGCGGCACTGACGACGACACCGAGGACGGCGAGAAGGGTGAGCTGAAGGGAGACGGCACGGTTCGCGAGGATCACGACATACGAGGCGCTGATGAGCACACCCGCCGCGATGAGCGCCCCGAGGATCACGTCGACGTAGCGGAACGCGTCGGGGCTGAAGATCCGCTCCGCCCGGACAAGCGAGAGCAGCCGCCAGACGCAGATGAGGGTGACCTGGATGAGCAGCAGGAACACGACCGACCCAACGATGCCGGGGAGCTCGAGGTGAGCGACGTCGGGGTTGCGGATCGCGGTGATGCGCGCCACCTCGGGGATCACGACGACCTGGCTCGTCAGCAGCAGAAGCAGCATGACGGCGATGAGAGCCTTGAGCAGGAAGGTGACGCGCGGTTGCATGATGCCCCTATCGAAGATCGACGTATATCTATCGAAAAACGATAGTGACTGGCATCCGGACACACCTAGCCGAAACCGTCACCTCACAGCCGATACACGGCTTACGGACTTCTTCGGCGAGTGGCGCTATGAGACGTCGGGGTCGAACGGCGAATCGAGCGACTCGGTGAGTTCGGCGAGCAGAGCTTCGATCTGGGGCTCGACGTGCTGCGAGATCGCGGCCTGGATATAGAGCCGATGCCGCAGCAGGATGCCGCAGATCTCGCGCCCCACCATGTTCGCGTACTCGTCGGCGAGGGCGACCTCCTGCCGGAGCGCGGCCTTGGCCTCGTCGGTCAACGGCGGCAGCGGCGGCAACTCGTCCGCAGCGTCGTCGGCCATCCCGGCAATCGTGAACAGGAATGGCGCTCCGGGCACCGGATCCGGATCCAGCGGAAGGCCGTCGAATTCGGGCGCAAGGTCTTCGGCCGGACGGTAGCTACGCGCCCGGTTGCGCTCCGCCTGCTGGTCGAGCTCGTGCTGCAGCATCGGGAGGTTGCGAGCCGTGTAGTCGGCGACCGCGTGGTCGACGATGGTCTTGATGCGCGTCGACAGTCCATGCTGCACACCGTGCGGAACGTTCCCGCCGATGCCGGCCGCAGAGAGGATGGGCGAGCCGAGACAGCGGCGACAGGGCGCGACGCGCCCTCGGTGGGTCGCCGGCTCCCAGCGCGGCACCCAGCGCAACCAGGCCTCGACGGCCTGATCCACCTGCGTCTCCAATGAGCGCTCCACGTCTCCAGGGTACGGCGCGTGGGGCTCCCCCATCCTGATTTCCCGCATCGCGCCGCGGCGCGGGTCTCAGGGCGCCAGTCACTCGTCCTCGTCGCGCTCCCACGGCCAACGCGGATGCTCGGCGCGCGTACGCCGCAGAGCGATACCGCCCCAGGCCGCGATCGCGGCCGCGAGAAGCAGCACCAGGCTCGGGCCGCCCTGCACCAGGCCGCCGGCGACGACGGTGGCGATCACGAGGTCGCCGCTCGAGACCAGCGTGGCGAACCACACCGCCATCAGGTGCACGAGCGCCGTCGTCAACGCCGTCACCGGTGCGGCGAGGAAGGTCGGATGCTGGCGCCGCAGCGCAGTGCGCAGAGTCATGGCGAACACGACGAGTGCGGCCAGCATCCCCACGATTCCCGGCGACTGGCCGAGTCCCGGTACCGCGATGATGTCGGTGTCGGTCGCAACGCTCATGGCTCCGAGGCCGAACACGGTCAGCGCGAAGAAGCTCACCGTCGAAAGCGTCAGCGCCAGGACAGCCGAAACCCCCGCGGAATCGGATCCGCGGGGGTTCGGCGTCGTGGTGTTCGTGACTACCTCGAAAGGGTGGGACCGGCTTCGAGGGTTCGCTCGTACTCGCGCTGCGCCTCGGCGTTGAGTTCGGTCTTGCGAGCGCCGCTGCGTGCAGCCCAGGCGCCGAACCAGATGGTGAGCTCCCGCGCGAACACGAAGGCAGCGATCGCGAGCGGGGCGAGCAACTGCTCCCCCACGAGCGCGTTGCCCTGTGCTGCCGTGAGGGTCCAGAAAGGGGCTTCGAACAGCTGACCGAGGATGTGCCCGGCGTATGCGAAGAGTCCGACGAGGATTCCCAGGACCACCCACAGGCCCCAGCGTCCGCGGTTGATGATCGCGCCGAGCAACCAGAAGCCGATGAAGAAGACGACGACGGGCACCCAGAAGCCCCATGTGGTCAGTGGAGCGAGCGCTGCTTCGCCGATGTTCGCACCGGTGACGTCACCCGCGATCGCGCCCAAGCCGAGCGCGGCACCGAGATACAGGACCGCGAAGCTGAGAGTCGCCAGCAGGCCGATTCCGGCCGCGGTGCCGCGGTTGCCGCGTTCGCGAGGCGCTTCCGGCGCCTGGACGAAGATCGGCTGCTGCAGAACCGGCGAGAGCACGGGTTCCGAGGGAACCACGCGCGTCTCGGCGTCGTTCGCCACAGGTGCCGTGTAGGCGGCACCGGCCATCGCCGATTCCTCGTGGACGTGCGGAGCGGCGTACACCTCGGTCTCGGTGACTCTGACGTCGTCGACGACCGATGTCTCTGCGTCGACCCGAGCCGCTTCGGCTGCCTGAGCAGCCGCGAACGTGCCGGGATAGTCGCGCTCGGCCTCTTCGAAGGCGGCGAGGTCGGGGTCGACGTGCGCGTCGGGAGTAGCGTCCGCGGTGGTGTAGGGGAGGTCGGCGCGAGCCGCCTCGGCCTCGGCGAGACCGGCGTTCGCGCTGTCGACGACGTCGTTCACGTCGTTCGGCTTATCGTCCTTGGGAACGTCGGGGTCACTCATGGGGTGCGCCTCTCGTGGGAAGTGTGCAGTGTGAGGGTACCGCCGCAGACAGACACGGGCCAGGAGGCGTGCCGACGTGTCGGCAATCGGCGTGATTCCGCGGCATCCGGCCCGCGCGCCTCGCTCAAGGAAAGGCGTCTCGGAGAAGTCCGCCGGCGAGCTCCACGAGCGAGGGCACGATCGGAACAGCGAACCAGAGCAGGCCGCCGATCACGCCGGCGCACAGGATGCCGGCCACCCAGCTCACTGCGAGATTTCGACCCCCCACCCGTGACATGCCCTCAGGCTACGGCGGTGCCGGCCGACCTCGGACTCAGCGCGCCGATGCCGGACGAACCGGTCTTCCCTGGGCGGCCACGCGTGCCACCTGCAGGACGTTGTCACACCTGTCGGACGATTTCACGGTTTTCGTCCGACAGGTGTGCATTCGTCCTGCAAGTGCAACAGGGCACGGCCGGTTCAGCGCGCGGCGCGGCCGCGGAGACGCCACAGCAGCCAGAGACCGGATGCTGGGAGAAGCAGAAACGCGAAGAGGAAGCCGCTGTGCCACAGGTCAAGTCCTGACGGCACCAACGGATTGTTAGCCACGGGCGTCTCGAAGGTGCCTGTGGAGTCGCTGCGGCTTCCGGACCCGAACCCCGACAGCAGGGAGATGATCAGCGCCGAGAGCCCGACGACCACGAATGGGGCGACGAACGCGATGATCTTCTCCCCTCGCCTCCACAGCGGACTCAGGCCCACGAGCACGGCGCCGATGACCCAACCCACGACAGGAATGAGGAATCCGCCGAAACCCAAACTGAGCGCGGCGATGATCGCGAACCCGCGGGTCTGCGTCATCGGCTCCCTTGACTCCGCCGCTACGACCACGGGCGCGGGGGCCGCAGCATCCGCACCGCCCATCCGAGCCTCCCTGGCGATCAGCACCGGATCGCCGAGGCGAGCGATGCGCTCCGCCGTCGCGTTCGCATCCAACCCTTCGAGCTCTTCCAGGATCCCCCGGCGAATGTCCGTGGCGACACCGTGCGGCACGTCGCGCATCGCGGCGTCGAGTCGGGCGAGGAATTCCTCGCGCTGCCGGGTGGCTTCATTCTCAGACATGTCTATCCCTCTCCGACGAGGCCGGTGACGACCCGGGCGAACGGCGTCCATTGCGCGCGGAAATGCGCGAGCTCAGCGGTGCCGGCATCCGTCAACCGGTGGTACTTGCGCACTGGACCACTTTCCGACGGGAGGTCGAACGTGCTGACCCATCCGTTGTCACGCAGCCGACCGAGCAGCGGATAGAGCGTGCCGATGCTGGCGATCAGGCGGGCCGCGGTGAGCGCTTCGGCGAGCTGCCAGCCGTACATCGGCTCGCGCGCGAGGAGTCCGAGCACGCAGTACTCGACCACCCCCTTGCGCATCTGCGCACCGACGTCCGCTGTCATGCATGACAAGGTAGCATGCAACGCAAGGTAGCCGGTCCGAGAGAAGGCGGTGCCTGAAGACACCGCCTTCTCGGACTCGCGTCAGCCGCCGACCATGACGGGCGACGTCGCATCTGGAGCGATCAGCTTCGGCTCACCGCTGCCGTCGGCCGGCACCGACCAGACGTCACCGTCGATCATGTATGCGACTGTGTCGTCATCGAGCCAGGCCGCCTGATCGTCGACGTTCCGATCCTCGGCCAGTGGCTTCTCCTGCATCGTCGCCAGATCGAGGACGTACAACCGCCAGGGATCCTCGACGCCCTCGTTGACGCGCTTCTTGAAGACCAGCCTGGTTTCGTCGGGTGAGAGAGAGGGGCACTCCACGTTCTCCCGCACGGTCGTCGCCGTCCAGTTCTCGTAGTCGCCCTTGACGAGATAGGTCTTCCCGTCGGTGGCCACGGTCGCGTAGAAGGTGTTGTCGTCCGCGGCGAAGGTGATACCCCAGTAGTTCACATCCGGCCGGCGCACGCGCTTGCCGTCGATGTACAACTGAATCTCCTCGATGGAGTCCACGAGATAGTTCGAGTCGACGTCGTACAGTCCCGTCCTCGTCGAGAAGTTCGTCCCGGCATAGCTGTCACCGGTGACGAACAGCGTCCACGCGATCATCTTCCCGGACGGCGACACCCGCGCGCGACTCGGCACCCCTTCGAACTTGAAGGTCTCCTTGACCGCGAGTTCGGTGTCCAGGATCTCCACCGTCGTCATCGGCTTCAGCCCGCCCTGCGGACGGACGCACACGGCGCTCTCCCCCGCCGCGTAGAAGCGGAGGCAATCCACACCGGTGCCAGTGCGCGGCGGCGTCTTCGAACCGTCGTCGACGCTGACCTTTCCACCACCGTCCTGGAGCACGACATAGCCGCCTTGATCGTGGAGGTAGAGGCCAGGATCGCTCACCGGCGCAGCATCCCCCGACGCGTACGCGCTGTCCGAAGGACGAGCACCGGCCCACACGGTGTACCCGATGCCGATGGCCGCGAGCGCGAGAGCTGCGACCCCGACGAGCAGCAGCCGTTTCTTCAGCGAGTGCCCGTCGGGCTCGGTCTCCGGTGCCGGCTCCGTGACGTCGGGCGCGAGAGCATCCGCCTCCGTGGTCATTCGGCGACCTCCTGCACACGCGGCTCCGGCCGGATCAGCACGGCTGCGGCGATCAGGACCAGCAGCAGGACGACTGCGGCGGCCGCGAGCGCCGTCGCCACACCCCAGAAGGTCCAGGCAGCACCGAACATGACCGCGGCGAAGAGCCGACCGGTGGCCTGCCCTGTCTGCAGCAGCGCGAGACCGCCGGCACGGCGCTCCCGCGGGATGTCGGGGCCGGCGAGGGCCATCAGCACGCCGTCGGTCGCTGCGTAGAAGATACCGAGCAGCGCGAGCAGCAGCACGAGCAGGATCGGGCCCTCGATCGGCAGCAGCAGCGTCGAGTACGCGCCGACCAGGGCGAGGTTGCCCAGCAGGAACGGGAGTCGACGACCGATGCGATCGGCGAGCTTGCCCATCGGCACCGCGAGCAGAAGGTAGACCAGGGCGCTGCCGAGAGGCAGCAGCGGGAAGAACGCGACGTCGAGCTGCAGACGCTCCTGCAGACCGAGGTACAGGAAACCGTCGCCGATGGTCGCGAGGCCGAGGATCGTCGCAGCGATCAGGAGCCGACGGAACTTCGGCTCCGCCAGAAGGCCGAGCGTCTCTCGCAGCGTCGGACGCGGCGCTCCGACCGGCATCGACTTGCGCCCCGGCACGAACGCGATGAGCACGATCACGCCGAGAGTGGCGACGCAGAAGCTCACCATGAAGACCGCGTCGAAGGCATCCGCCACGAACCACAGCAGGGCGAACGCGACGAGCGGACCCATCAGCGCACCGGCCGTGTCCATGGCGCGGTGAACGCCGAAGGCACGGCCCTGGTGCGCGTCGTCGACCGACAGCGAGATCAGTGCGTCGCGCGGGGCGGTGCGGATGCCCTTGCCGATCCGGTCGATCGCCAGCGTCGCGGAGAGCGCCGTCGTCGAGGATCCAGAGAGCAGGAGGAACGGCTTGCAGACGGCGGAAAGCCCGTAGCCGATGCCGGCGACGAGCTTGTGCTGCGACCAGCGGTCAGCGAGGTGCCCGCCGAGAAGCCGCACGAAGGCGGTGACGCCGTTGTAGAGGCCGTCGAGGAAGCCGAAGGCGAGCGGGGACATGCCCAGCCCGATGACGAGGTACAGCGGGAGGACCGCCGTGACCATTTCTGAGGAGAGATCGGTGAGCAGGCTCACCGCTCCGAGTGCGATCGCGGTGCTGCCGACTCCAGCCGCACGGCGGCCCACCTGAGGGTGGACCGCCGTGCTGCCTTCGTCTTGCCGCGCTTTGCTGCCGGCGAGATACATGTTCGTCAGTGGCAGGTGATCGTGGTGCTGTCGAGCACGTTGCCGCCGATGTCGACGAACTTCTGCGTCACGGTGGTGTCGGTGAAGTCGAGCTGCGACACCCCGTACGCGGTGTTGATGCGCTTCACGCTGTTCGGCTTGGTGTTGCCGAAGTCGCGCATCTCGTGACCGCCGAGGCCGCTGACGATCTGGACCGTCCCGGAGGAGGACGCAGCACCAGAGGCGTTCATCGGAGCGAAGCGCTCGTAGTCGTGATCGTGTCCGCTGAGCACGAGCTCAACGTTCGCGTTCGCGAGCATCTTCCAGAAGGGCTGGGCCACCGGCTCGTTGCCGTGGCTGCCCGAGCTGTATCCCGGGTGATGCATGTACGCGGCCACGCACTGCTTGGTGTTCGACGCGAGATCCGCTGCCAGCCAGTCGCGCTGCGCCTGGTCATCGACGTTGTTGGAGTCCAGCGCGATGAAGTGCCAGTTGCCGTAGTTGTAGCTGTAGTACATCTTGCCCTGAGGCGTGGCACGGCTTCCGAAGTAGTCGCGGTACGCCTTCGGGTCCAGGTTCTCGTAGTCGTCGTACGTCTCGTGGTTGCCCGGGACAGGCCAGGTGTTGTTCTTGACCGTGCCCCAGGTCTTGTTGTACGCGCCCATGAAGTCCTCCATGTGACCGTCGTCGTACTGCATGTCGCCGAGGGTGATGTAGAACGCCGGGTTGATCGCCTTCGCACGATCGAACGTCTCGAAGTGCTTGCAGTCGGACTGCATGTCTCCGTTGTCGGTCGGCACTCCACGCGTCGTGCAGTTCGGACCGGCGATGTCACCAGCGGCGACCACCGTGAACGACGTACCCGGGTTGGGGTTGCCCCCACCGGTGCCGGCCGTGCCATACGCCTCGAGCTCGAACAGCGAGTACCCGTAGGTCGTGCCGCGTGCGGTGCCCTTGATGCGCAGGTAGCGTCCCGTGCCGTTCAAGTTCACGTGCTCATCGGTGCCACCGTTACCGGCGGACTCGGTCTTCAGCGTGGTCCAGGTGGTGCCGTCGTTGGAGATGTCGATGGTGTAGTTCTTGCCATAGGCCGCCTCCCACTTCAGTACGACCTTGTTGACCTTCGCTCCGGTACCGAGGTCGACGCTGATCCACTGGGGGTCAACGCCTTCGATGCTCGCCCAACGGGTGGTGGCATCGCCGTCAACGGCTTTGGCACCCTCGTGACCTGCCGCCTCCACGGTTGACGTGGTGGTGGTCTTGTTCTTGGAGATCAGCACGTCGGCCGTCGGAGTCGGCGTCGGAGTCGGCGTCGGCGTCGAGGTCGGAGTCGGCGTCGGGGTCGGCGTCGGGGTCGGCGTCGTACCACCGGCTGTGCCGTAGGCCTCGACCTCGAACAGCGAGTAGCCGTAGGCCGTGCCACGTGCGGTGCCGAAGATGCGCAGGTACCGTCCGGTGCCGTTCAAGGCAGTGTGCTCGTCGGTGCCGCCGTTGCCGGCGGACTCGGTCTTGAGCACAGTCCAGGTGGTGCCGTCGTTGGAGGTTTCGATGCGGTACTTCGAGGCGTAGGCCGCCTCCCACTTCAGGACGACTTTGTCGACCTTCGCGCCGGCGCCGAGATCGACGCGTACCCACTGGTTCTCCACACCTTCGGTGCTTGCCCAGCGCGTGGTCACGTCGCCGTCAACGGCCTTCGCGGCCTCATGGCCGGCTGCCTCGACCGTGGATGCCGTCGCCGGCCGGTTCTTCGAGATCAGCGTGCCGGTGCCCGGGTTCGACGTGGGCGTCGGAGTCGGGGTCGGCGTACCGGGGTCCGTGTAGGGGATGTCGGCCGGCCAGTGCGGCGTCACGGTCGCGGGGAGCGAGAAGGACTCGCCGTACACGGCCCAGGTCAGGGGCGTGTTGAGGTTGAAGTTGCCGTTGTTGAGGAAGACACGCTGCGCGGTGTCGATGCGGCTGGTGTCTTCCCATGCCCCATCCACGTCTTCCGGCGCGTTCTTCATCGTCGTGCGGCGCTCGTCGAGGAAGGCCTTCAGATAAGCCGCCTCGGTACCACCAGAGGCCGGAGTCTTCGCCTTCGCACGCGTCCTGGTGCGCATCGCGTCGAACCCGGTGTTGCCGCCGTCGCCGTGCATGACGTAGGCGTCGAAGTAGATGAACTGGCCGAGCGGGCCCAGTCCGTCGGCGATGGCCTGGTCGACGGACACATCGAAGTACATCCGGTTGACCATGTCGCGCTGCGCCTGCTGCCAGCGAGGCTGCTGAGCCTCTGCCTCCCAGTCCGCTACGTATGCAGAGCCGAGTGGGCCGATGTTATCGGTGCCGTTCACATCCTCGAGCTCGTCGATCCACTTGGCCAGGTTGTTGTTCGGAACCTTGCTGGTGTAGTACTTCACCAGCTCGAGCATGTCGCCCGTGCCCGATGTGAAGCCGACGATTCCAGCGGTGTAGCCGCGGTGGTCGTTGATCGGCTCGATGTAGCCGTACTTGGTCCACCACGCGATGTCCGAGTTCTCGGCGGAGATCATGACCGCCATGGCGACCTCGCGCTTGATCGGGTCGCGAAGGGTGACGGGCGCCGCCTGCGCGGACGTCGCCACTACCCCGGCAAGGGGTATGACGAGGGCCGCAGCCAGTAAGGCGAGCAATGGTCGACGATGACGCATGAGTTCCTCCGAGGGGGGTCGGGTTGAACGTTAAGAAACGTCCTTTCCGAAGTTATACACCGAGCATCCGCCGTGCGCAATGGCGAACTCGATACTTCTCAGTGCGTTCACCGGGGCGTAGCTTCGGTAGCATTCGATTTCACCCGACCCAGAATCCTCGAGGACACCGTGCTCAATCCACCTACCGGCGCCAGCCCTCCCATCGGCACCGGCGTGGTCCGGGCCATCAACGCTCGTGCTGCACTCCGTCTGCTGCTTGATCATGGTCCGCTGACCCGACCGGAGATCGCCGCCAGCCTCGGCGTCTCCAAACCGACGGCTTCCCACCTCCTCTCCCAGCTGCGGGAGATGTCACTCGTGAAGAGCGACGGCAACCGCGACGGCGCGATCGGGCGCGCAGCCGAGTTGTTCAGCGCCGATGCGCGCATCGCCCACATGGCCGCGCTGGACGTGACCCCCGAGCGGATCGCGGCCACTGTGGTCGACTTCGCCGGCACGATCGTCGGCGAGTTCGAGCTGCCGACACTGTCGGACAAGACCCCCGATCCGGCGGCGGACGTGCATGCCGCCCTCGCCGGCGCCTGCGCAGCCGCCGGGATCGACCTCACCGATCTACGCCGGGTCGTCATCGGCATCCAGGGGGCGATCGATCCGACCACGGATCGCCTGCGATTCGCCGCACACATCCCCGGGTGGCAACGGGCAGGACTCTCCAGCACGATCGAGGCGCGTGTCGGCGTTCCGATCGATATCGAGAATGACGTCAACCTGGCCGCGATCGCAGAACGGGTGAGCGGTGCCGCCGAGGGCCTCGACAGCTTCGCGCTGCTCTGGGTCTCCGACGGGATCGGAATGGGGCTGATGCTGGGTGGCCGGCTCCATCGCGGGCTCACCGGTGGCGCGGGCGAGATCTCTGACATGCCCATTCCCGGTGCCCCCACCGTGCAGGAATCGCCGGAGTACGGCAGCAACGGGATGCAGGCTCTGGCCGGCGCACCGGCACTCGAAGAGGTTCTCCGTCAGCACGGCTTCACGGGCGACACGGTCACCGAGGCGCTGGCCGCGGCCGTCGACTCGGATGCCGAGGGCGCTGCAGCCGCGCTCGATGAGATCGCACGCCGCCTCGCCCTCGGCCTATCCGCCGTCGTCGCGATCATCGACCCGGAACTCCTTGTACTCGCCGGCTCCCTCTCCGCTGCCGGATCCGACCGCCTCCGCAGCCTGGTGCAGCACCATCTGTACGCGATCGTCACCGCGCGGCCGCCGGTGCTGCTGACGACAGTCGAAGGCAACCCGGTTCTCACGGGTGCGCTGTGGCTCGCCGTGACGGTCACTCAGGACGAGGTCCTGGCCTCGGTCAGCGGCGGCCAGAAGCAGCAGGTCGCGGCCGAAGACTGACCAGCGTTCCCCTCAGCGAACCGAGAAGGTCACGCCGGGAAGGTCACGCCGGGAAGGCTCCAGGCCGCGAACATCGGCCCCTCGGCGACGATGTCGACGGAGCCGTCGGATGCCACGGCGAGCGTCGCTTCGCCGAACAGTGCTTCGGCGGCCGCAGCGCCGAGGAGCGCACCCGCCGGAAGCCCGGCATCCACACCGCCCCTCGTCGCCAGCACCAGAACCGACTCGTCGGCCGACTCCCGAACGAAAACCACGGCCGCATCGTCGACGTGCAGCCACCGCAGCCCGCCCGTTCCCAGCACCGGATGCCCACGGCGGAGCGCGACCAGATCGCGGTACAGCGACAGCCGCTCGGCCACGTCGGGAGCGGTCTCGGTGCCCCACGGGATCGGCGTACGACTCGCCTCGCCGTCGACCCCCGTGAGACCGAACTCGTCGCCGGCGAACACGACAGGGACCCCCGGCATCGTCATCGACAGCCCGACCGCCACCGGCACCGTTCCCGGCGCGGCGTTGGTCGCGAATCGGCCGGTGTCGTGCGTGTCCAGGGGCTGCATGTTCCCCTGGCGCACCCGCCACGGGATGCCGGCAGTGAACCGCGTGACCGCGTCGACGAAGTCGCGCGCCGTGTACCGCGGGATGCCGCCGATCGGCATCCCGAAGAACCAGGGCACGGTTTCCTCGCCGCCCTGAGCATTCAGATACGGCTCGAGGTTCGGCTCGCTCAGCCATCCCCAGAGGGGACGGGTGAAGGACGGGTAGGTCATCGCCCCGTGCCATCCGTCGCCCTGCAGATCGCTCGCCGCGTCGTTCGTCGACTCCCCCAGCAGGATCGCATCCGGGTTGATGCCCAGGATCGTCTCGCGCAGCAGCCGGCGCACTTCGGCGTTGAGATCGATGTCGCCGAGGCGTCCGGTCATGTTGGCCACATCGACGCGCCAGCCGTCGGCGTTGTACGGCGGCTTCAACCACTTCGCGACGATCGAGTCGTCACCGGTGATGAAACGTTCGCGGAGTTCTTCGGACGCCCAGTTGAACTTCGGCAGGCTTCTGGCGCCCAGCCAGCACTCGTACTCGGTGTTGCCCTCGTCGGTGAAGTAGTAGAAGTCCTCTTCCGGAGCTCCCGGGTGACCGAAAGCCGCACGGAACCACTCGTGGCGGTCTCCGGAGTGGTTGCTGGTGAGGTCGCCGATGACGCGGATGCCGCGCGCATGCGCTGCCTCGACGAGGCGGATGTAAGCCTCGTCGCCGCCCAGCATCGGATCGACGGCGTCGAAGCGGGACGCGTCGTAGCGGTGATTCGAGGCGGCGGGGAACACCGGGGTGAGATAGAGCAGGTTGACCCCGAGACCGACGAGATGATCGAGCTTCTCGGTCAGGCCGTCGAGGTCGCCGCCGTAGAACTGGGTCGCCCGCGCCGGCATCACAGGGTCGACGGGGTCGTTCCAGGCAGCCGGCAGCGCCCAGTCCGGGGTCGGCCGATCGTCTGCCCTCGCTGACCGCGCGAAGCGGTCGGGGAACACCTGATACATCACGGACTCATGCAGCCAGGCGGGCGGCGCCGAGTTCGCGACGAGCGCGAAGTCCTCGGCATCCAGGGTCTCCAGGCGGTGGACGCCCGTCTGATTCAGCCATTCGAGCGTGCCGTCTACGTGCTCCATCGCGAAGCGATAACCGTGGCGCGGGTTGCGCACCGTGATCGGCGCCTCCCACCACTCCCAGCCGTCGGCGATTCCGATGCTGGTTGCGGCCGTCCACTCCGGCTCATGGTCGGGGTTGGATCGGGTGCGGATGTCGGCGATCGGCCCGTACCCCGCCGGAACCCGCAGGCGGACGGTGACGACGTCGCCGAGCCGCGGTGCGTCGTTCGAGACGTGGAGCGGCGACCCATCGTGATGGGGCAGCAGAACAGTCATGAGAAGCTCCTACTTCACGGACCCCGCTGTCAGCCCGCCGACGATGTACCGCTGCAGGAAGAGGAACAGGATCATCACCGGGATTGCGGCCATGACCGCGCCGGCCGAGAACGCCGACCAGTCGGCGTAACGCGGATTCGCGACGAGCTTAGTAAGACCGACGACCAGCGTCTGCTGTTCGACATCGCCGAGGATGACGCTGGCGATCACGTATTCGTTGACCGTGCCGATGAAAGACAGCAGTGCGACCACCGCGAGGATCGGCGCCACCAGCGGCAGGATCATGGTGAAGAAGATCCGCGCGTGCCCGGCGCCGTCGATGCGCGCCGCCTCGTCGAGCTCCATCGGCAGCGTGTTGAAGAAGCCGTACATGAGATAGGTGTTCACGCCGAGCGCGCCACCGAGGTAGACCAGGATGAGGCCGGTGTGCGTGTTCAGGCCGATCGCCGGAAACCAGTCCCCGAGGGTCGACATGAGCAGGAAGATCGCGACGACGGCGAGCAGCTGCGGGAACATCTGCACGACGACGATCGTGACGAGGCCGATACGACGGCCGGCGAAGCGCATGCGCGAGAAGGCATATGCGGCCAGCGCGCCGATGAAGACGGTCGCGCCGCCGGTGATGACGGCGATGATCAGCGTGTTCAGGAACCACAGCCCGTAGGGGTTCTGCGGATCACTGAGGATGCGCACGTAGCTGTCGATGCCGATGGCGGAGAACAGCCGGTTGGATCCGGTCAGCGTGCCCTTCGGGTTGAGCGAAGCCGACAGCACGTACAGCAGCGGGAAGAGCGCGAACGCGCTCACCACGATGGCGACCAGGTGGCGCCATCCGGTGTCGGCGAACCAGGCGCCGAAGCTGCGGCGACGCGGGGCGAGGCGTTGCTCGACGGTGGCGGGGCTGGAAGTGCTCATATCAGTTCAGCTCCTCGAGGGCCTTGGTCTTGCGGAAACTGATGACCGAGATCGTCGCCACCACGATGAAGATCAGGATGGTGAAGGCGGAGGCCAGACCGTAGTCGCGATTCTGGCCGGTGAAGGCCACCTTGTAGACCATCGAGATCAGGATGTCGGTGTGCCCGACGGGGATGCTCACGTCTTCGAAGCGCGGCCCGCCCTTGGTGAGCATGTAGATCAGGTTGAAGTTGTTGAAGTTGAACGCGAACGACGAGATCAGCAGCGGGGCGACCGTCACCAGCAGCAGCGGCAGCTTGATGCGACGGAAGACCTGCCACGGGTTGGCGCCGTCCATGACGGCCGCCTCGTTCACATCCTCGGGGATGCCCTGCAGCGCGCCCATGCAGACGAGGAACATGTAGGGGAAGCCGAGCCACAGGTTCACGAGCAGCACAGACACCTTGGCCAGGGCCGGGTCGGTGAGCCACGGGATCTGCGCTCCCCCGAAGATGACCTGATTGATGAAGCCGAAGCTCTCGTTCATCATGCCGGCCCAGACGAGGGCGGAGAGGAACGCCGGGAACGCATAGGGAAGGATCATGATGATCCGGTATCCGTTGCGGAATCGCATCCGCGTGTTGTTGAACACCAGCGCGAGCAGGAGGCCGAGGAAGAACGTGGTCGCCACGGAGAGCAGGGCGAAGACAAAGGTCCAGACCGTCACCGAGATGAGCGGTCCACGAATCGATTCGTCTGTCACGGCGCGGACGAAGTTGTCGAAACCGACGGTGGTCTGCCAGCCGGGAAGCATCTCGGTGCCGTCTTCGGCGGTGAATGCACCGGACCCGACGTCGGAGTACACGACGTCGTCACTGGTGTCGGTGATGGTGTCCGCATCCGCGTCGTACTCGAGCGTCGAGACGTAGAGGTTGCCCTTCTGCCCGTCTGCCGCTCGGAGGCTGCCGTCGTTGGGGTCGTCGCTGAACGGCACCGCGAGGTTCTCCAGCTCCTCGGAGAGGGTGAAGACGGTCGCGAGCGGCAGTGTGGTCCAGCCGTCGACGGAGACGGCCTGCCCGCCTTCGAATTCGGCGTCGACCTCCTGGAGGGGCTGCTCGTTGGTACCGAGCAGAGCGTCACCCGTTTCCGGGTCGGTGGCGAGAAGACCGTAGGTGCCGAACTGCTCGACGACCTTGACCGGGTAGGTCGGCGAGTCCTCGACGCGCTCCTGAGACTTGGCGAGGAGCGCGGAGATCGCCTGATCCTTGGTGCCGTTGTGCCCGGTGCCGTAGTTCGTGAAGCCGATGTAGCCCGTGTAGACGAGCGTGAACACCTGGAAGATCAGCAGGAAGATGATGCCGGGCGTGAGGTACTTCGCCGGCACGCGCTTGCGCGAGAAGTAGATGTAGTTGACCAGGACGGTGACGGCGACGACGAGGCCGAGGAGCACCCATTCCTGATGGCCGAAGAGGACGAAGACCGCGTAGAGAGCGATCGCGTCGACGACCGCCAGCAGCAGGATCTTCAGCAGCATCCAGCCGATCGGACCGGATGCGGCCTCGGCGATCTGTGCGGCCTGGCGCTGCCTCTTGGTGGGAGGCGCCGTGGTCTCAGTGGTGTCTGTCATCTCGTCCCCGTCGTGGTTCTGCCGGGGCGGGCGATGATCGCCCGCCCCGGCAGGGGTGGTGGAACCGTTACTTGATGGCGGCCGTCACGTCGTCGACGAGCTTCTGCCACGTCGTCGCCGGGTCGGAGCCGTTGATGATCGCTGCCTCTGCGACGCCCCAGAACTGCCAGACCGAACCCATCGCGGGGATGGCCGGCATCGGGACGGCGTCGGCGCCGACGGACTGGAAGCCGGCGATGATCGGGTCGGATGCCGCGGAGTCGGCCGCAGCCGTCAGCGCGGGCAGGACGTTGCCGGCCTTGAACAGCTCGAGCTGGACGTCCTCGGTGCCGATGTAGTTGACGAGGAAGTCGTTCGCGGCGACCTTGTTCTTGGACTCGGCGCTGACGAAGAAGCCCTTCACGCCGGCGAACGGCGAGGCCGCCTCGCTGGTCGGGCTCGGCACGGGGTCGATCGCCACGTTGATGCCGGCGTCGACTGCTGCGCCGACGTTCCACGGGCCGGTCAGCCAGAAAGCCGCCGTGCCGTCGAGGAACTGCTGCTTGGCGATCTCACCGTCGACATCGGTGTTCAGCGTGCCTGCCGCACCCTGAGCTGCGAGCCAGCTGGCGAAGGCCGTGCCACCCTCGCTGCCGAGCTGCAGGTCAGCGGAGTCGTAGCTGCCGGACTCGTCCGTGCCGAAGACCGGAGCACCGAAAGCCGTCTGGAAGGGGTAGAGGTGGTACGGGTTGCCCTCGGCGCCCTGCTCGACGACGAACTTGCCCTTCGAGATCATGTCATCGAAGCTGGTCGCTGCCGCGGGGACGAGGTCCGCGTTGCGGAGCACCGCGATGTTCTCGACGGCGTAGGGGAGCATGTAGACGGTTCCGTCGTACGTGGCTGCCTGCACAGCGACAGGCAGGTAGTCGGATGCGGAGTCGCCGAGCTCGAGCGGAGCGACAACGCCGTTCGTGGACAGTTCGCCCAGCCAGTCGTGCGCTCCCATGACCACGTCGGGGCCCTTGCCGGTCGGAACCTGCTGGATGAAGTCGTCCTTCATGTCATCGACGCTCTTGCCGACGAGTTCGACCTTGACACCGGTCTTCTCCTCGTACGCGTCCGCGGCGCCCTGCAGCGCGTCCACGCGCTCGGCGTCGACCCAGACGGTCAGCGCGCTGGCCTTGTCTCCGTCGGATGCGCCGTCGTCGCTGGATCCGGTCGAGCAACCGGCGAGCGTCAGAGTCGAAATCATGGCAATGGCGCCGAAGGCGACGATGCCCCTCTTGTTCACCTTCATTGGTGTATGCCTCTCTCAATGCTGGAAGCCTGCGTTTACTGCAAGCGCTTACAGTATGCAATGAAAGTCGACAGAGAAGCAACGCCCGATGGGCGTCGATATCGATCCGTGACCCAGCTGCTGGGCGCCCGGGCTGTGCAAGCGCTTCCAAAATTCCGTTGCGCCCGCTGATCGGTAGAATGGGGGCATGGCTGACAGCTCCTTTGACATCGTCTCGAAAGTGGACCACCAAGAGGCAGAGAACGCCCTGAATCAGGCCCGCAAGGAGATCGAGCAGCGCTACGACTTCAAGGGAACCGGCGCGTCCATCGCGTGGAGCGGCGAATCGATCCTGATCATCGCGAACACCGAGGAGCGCGCCAAGGCCGTCCTCGACGTGTTCCAGACGAAGCTCATCAAGCGCGGGATCTCGCTGAAGAGCCTCGAGTCCGGTGACCCCTTCGCCAGCGGCAAGGAGTTCCGCATCGTCTCGACGATGAAAGACGGCATCTCCTCCGAGAACGCGAAGAAGATCGGCAAGCTGATCCGCGACGAAGGCCCCAAGGGCGTGAAGAGCCAGATCCAGGGCGACGAGCTGCGCGTGCAGTCCAAGAGCCGCGACGATCTGCAGGCCGTGATCTCGCTGCTCAAGGGCGCGGATCTCGACGTCGACCTCCAGTTCATCAACTACCGCTGACCCCGAGTCAGCCGGTGACGACGCGCTAGGGCTTCGCCTTGCGCATCCGGCTGACGGCGAAGACGAGCGCCGCCACCACGATGATCACGACGAGGATCGCGACGCAGTAGATCGCGACGGTCCCATAGCCGGTGGCCGGGTCGAGGAACGGGTAGGGCACCCAGCCGTCGGTCGCTCCACGGATGAGGACCACGGCGATCCAGACCGCCGGGTAGATCAGCGCGACCCAGAGCTGCTTCCACGGCAGAGCTGCGCGATCGCCGAAGAAGACCCAGTCGACCGCGGCGTAGATCGGGAACGCGACGTGGAGCACCCAGTTCGCCCATTCCAGCGAGACACCGCCTTCCAGGCCGGTGAGCAGAGTGTTGTAGACGATGCCCACGACCACGATGTAGGTCGTCGCGCACGCGCGCGCGAGCACGAGCCCCGGCTTCTGCGTGCGTCCGGTGAGGGTTGCCACGGCCGCGAGCAGCAGCACGACAGCGGTGATGATGTTGCTCTGCATGGTGAAGAACCCGAAGAAGTTGAACGGGTTGATCGTGGCCCGGGTCGCCGTGTCGAAGAAGGTCGCGACGATCGCGGTCACCACGAGGGCGACGACGGCGAGTCTCAGAATCGCGAAAACGGTCGCGCGGGTTCTGATCGGTCGCGTCGAGGTGTCGGTCATCGTCATCGCATGCTCCTGCCGTCCGGTTCCGCCGAGGAACTCATGCGCATCGTATCGGGTCTCCTCAGCCGCGCAGGCTAGCGACGAGCGGCGACCCACCCCTTCGCCCAACGATCGAGCCGGACGTAGGCGTCTTGCCTCGCATCACGCCGGGAGAGGAACACGTCGTGCAGCGCGCCATCGATACGCTCCACCGTGACCGAAGACCCGAGCTTGAGCGCGGCTCGCGCGATGTCGTCGACGACGAGCACGGTGTCGGCCGAGGTGAGATCTTCTGACCACCGCGTCGGCGTCGCGCTGCGCGCCGAGAGCAGCGTGCAGACCGGAGCGTCGATCGCGAGACCGGCGTCGACCGCCTTGTGCCCGCTGAGGATCGCATGCAGCCATCCGGCGTGCACGGCCATCGTCTGCGCAGGGCGCCACAGCGGATTCACGTCCATCGGGTCATCCGGGTCGGCGACCTCCTGCTGCGCACGGGTGTAGAAGCCGAGATCGACCTGGGGTGCGACGTCGAGTGGACGCAGCCGCGCCTGCAGCTCGACCATCGGCGCGATGGCCGCCCTCGCCGGTGCGATCTGGAACTCCAGCCACGGACTGTTCAGGATCACGGCGTCGGCGACTCCGCGATGGCGAGATGCCCACAGGCTCAGGATCAACCCCCCGGTCGAGTGCCCGAACAGCACCAGTCGACGACCGGATGCCCCGGCATCCGTCCCGCGTCCCATGGCTTCCAGCGCCGCCGCGATGTCCTCGTCGTAGGTGGCGAGGTCGGCGATGTATCCCGGCGTCTGACCGTCGCGCAGGCTGCGGCCGTACTTGCGCAGGTCGAGGGCGAAGAAGCGGGCACCGCGTGATGTCCAGAACCGAGCGAGTGTCTTCTGGAAGAAGTAGTCGGACCAGCCGTGCACGTACAGCACGTCGACACCGTCGAGCAGACGTCGCTGCCCCTGCAGGCGCTGCCACCAGGTCGCCTCGACCGGCAGCGCACGCACGAGCGTCGCGACGACCGGCCCTTCGGTGTCGTCGTCGAGTTCGAGCGTCAACTGCTCGAACTCGTCCCCGAGCACATCCGGAATCCAATCGGCCATGCCGCCAGGCTAGCCGTCCTTCGTCCGGCTGACGCTCAGGCCGCGGCGCGCTACTCGCCGCGAGAGATGCGCACCATCTCGTCGCGCGGTACGACCTTGACGCGCGCCCGCTCCTCGGGTGCCCCCAGGGCGACCTCGTGCTCGTCGAGGCGATGCCAGCCCTGAAGGTCGGTCCACTGCACGCCACGCTCCGCCAGCAGTGCCGGGATCGCCGCCTCCGACGGCTCCTCCGGGTGCCACCAGGAGCCCTGGTCGTTGATGATGTGACGGACGGTCTCCATCGCGTCGGACTTGGTGTGGCCGATCAGTCCGACCGGTCCGCGCTTGATCCAGCCGGTCGCGTAGATGCCGGGCACACGCTGGTTGGAGTCCTTGGCGAGCACCTGTCCCTCGCGGTTCGGGATGACGCCGTGCTTCTTGTCGAAGGGCACACCGGGAAGCGGGGATCCGAAGTAGCCGATGGCCCGGTACAGGGCTTGGATCGGAACCTCACGCATCTCGCCGGTTCCGACGGCAGCGCCCTCATCATCGGGCTGCGTGCGCTCGTAGACGAGTGCGGCGACCCGGCCGTCTTCATCCGTGCGGATCTCGACTGGACGCGCCCAGAAGTGCAGGTGCAGGCGACGGGATGCCGTGCCACCGGCGTTGTTCACCGAATCGCGCTTGCGCCACGACTGCAGGACGCGGTCGATGACCATGACCTGCTTGTTGCTGGCGACAGCATCCTTCGAAGCCTCGTCGTAGTCGAAGTCCTCGTCGTAGACGACCATGTCGACGTCGCGCAGCTCGCCGAGCTCGCGCAGCTCCAGCGGGGTGAACTTCACCTGTGCGGGGCCACGACGTCCGAAGACGTGCACGTCGGTGACCCGACTCGCCTTGAGTCCCTCGTAGACGTTGGCCGGAACCTCGGTGACGAGCAGGTCTTCGGCGTGCTTGGCCAGCATCCGGGCGACGTCGAGGGCGACGTTGCCGTTGCCGATCACGGCGACCGACTCGGCATCCAGCGGCCACTCGCGCGGCACATCGGGGTGGCCGTCGAACCAGCTGACGTAGTCCGCGGCGCCGTAGGAGGCGACCGCGTCTACTCCGGGGATGTCCATCGACGTGTCCCGGATCGCGCCGGTCGCGAAGATGACGGCGTTGTAGTGCTTCTTGAGGTCTTCCAGGTCGATGTCCGTACCGAAGCGGACGTTGCCGAAGATCCGGATGTCGCCACGGTCGAGCACGTCGCGAAGGGCGTTGATGATGCCCTTGATCCGGGGGTGATCGGGGGCGACGCCGTAGCGCACCAGGCCGTACGGCGCCGGAAGCTGCTCGAAGAGATCGATGGAGACGTCGAACTTGCGCTCGGCCTTGAGCAGGATGTCGGCGGCATAGATGCCTGCCGGTCCCGCCCCGACGATGGCCAGCCTGAGCTTGGTCATGGGGATCCTTTCGTCAGCAGCCGCGTTCAGCTCGAGCGCTCTGCGAGAGTTTCGGCGAATCGGGTGAGCGCATCGCGCACCGGGCCCTGAGGCAGCGGTTCGAGGGCCGCGACCGCATCCCTGGTCCAGGTGTGGGCGAGCTCGAGCGTCTTCTGCGTCACCGCATGATCGCGCAGTTCCGCCAGCGGGCCGTCGAGAATCGCGGCATCCGCGCCGTCGGCGATCAGGGCGACGCCCTCGTCGATGCGCGTGGCGAGAGCACCGGCAGCGGCATCCGACTCGGCCTTCAACAGCAGATACGGCATGGTCGGCACACCTGCGCGCAGGTCGGTGCCTGGGACCTTGCCGGTGTCCTCGGGCTTCGCGGACAGGTCGATCACATCGTCGAGAAGCTGGAAGGCGACGCCGATCTTCTCGCCGTAGACGCGCATCGGCTCTTCGAACTCGGACGGCGCGTTCGAGAAGATCACGCCGGCCTGCGTCGCGGCGGCGATCAGCGAACCGGTCTTGTCCGCGAGCACCTGGATGTAGAAGGCGATCGGATCGTCATCGGGCTGCGCGCCGATGGTCTCGTGCATCTGACCGAGCACCAGACGTTCGAAGGTGTCGGCCTGCAGCCGGATCGCGCGATCGCCGTGCCTGGCCATGAGCTGGCTGGCGCGGGAGAAGAGGATGTCACCCGTGAGGATGGCGACGCTGTTGCCCCATACGGCGTGCGCCGCCGGTACGCCGCGACGACGATCCGCGCCGTCCATGACGTCGTCGTGATAGAGCGAGCCGAGGTGCGTCATCTCCAGCGCCTTGGCGATGTCGATCACGGCGTCGGTGTTGCCGTCGCCGAGCTGCGCGGCCAGCAGCGTGAGCACGGGGCGGATGCGCTTGCCACCCGCCTCGTAGAGATAGCGGCTGGCGGCATCCGCCAGGGAGTCCGCGACGCGGAGGTCTTCAGCGAGACCCGTCTCGACCAGTTCGAGGCCGGTCTCGATCGTGTGGGCCACGCGGCGGGCGGCACGACCGATGAACACGCGGTCGCTGAAGCCGAGTCGGCTCGCCAGGCGCGAACCCGGGGCGGCGGGGCTCGAAGTCACGTCTCTCAGCCTACCTTCGTCGCGTGCACCGTTTGCGCGCGGTTCCTACGCGGGCTTCGTGGCACGGTGCAGAGCCACGATTCCCATGGCGAGGTTGCGGTACGCGACGTTCGTCCAGCCCGCCTCGCGGATCCACCCGGAGAACTTCTTCTGGTCCGGCCACTCGCGGATCGACTCGTTGAGGTAGTCGTAGGCCTCGCCGTTGGTGCCGGCGACGCGGGCGACCCGCGGCAGCACCTGGTCGTTGTAGACGCGGTAGGCGAAGCGGAACAGCTTGCCGGGAGGCGTGGAGAACTCGTTGATGACCAGTCGGCCACCGGGCTTCGTCACCCGCAACAGCTCGGCGAGAGCCTTCTTCGGGTCGTTCACGTTCCGCAGTGCATACGACATCGTCACGGCGTCGAACTCGGCGTCACCGAACGGGAGGTTCGTCGCGTCGGCCTCGACGAAGGAGAGATTGCGCATGCTGCCGTGGCGGCGCTTCGCCTCGGCGAGCATCCCCGGCGAGAAATCAGCGGCGACGACATCGGCTCCGCTGCGAGCGAGAGACGCGGACGACGATGCGGTTCCGGCGCCGAGGTCGAGGATGCGCTCCCCCGGCTTCGGCGCGACAGCGCGGGTCGTCGCGGCACGCCAGAGCGCGTCATTGCCGAACGTCATCGCGATATTGGTGCGGTCGTAGCCCGCCGCGACCTGGTCGAACATCGCACTGACGCGGGCGGGGTCCTTGCCGAGGTCCGGGCGATTGGGCTCGTTCGGGGTCATAGGTCGAGTTTAGGCGTCGGTGCCAGTGCGAGAGCTTCGAGACGGTCGAGCCAGACGTCGGGGACCGCATCGCCGAAGGGCGGATGCTGCGCACGGACGCGCTCCTCGAGGTCGAGCGCGAGCGCCTCGAGGTGCGTCATGACCTCGGCCGGGTATCCGTAGCGGATGCTGTGCTCCGCCCATTCGTCACGGTCATCGACCCAGGTGCCCCGCTCTCCTTCGACGCGCACGACGTCGAGATCCATGTCGATCCCCGTGACGAGCAGCGGATCATCCGACCAGCGGATGTCCCAGCCGAGGTCGATGTAGATTCGCATCCGCTTGGGGTGATCGCGATTGACGGTGAGGGCGAAGTCTCCGGCTGCGGGCACCAGGGTGACATTCGGGGTGGCCGCGATGAAGGATGCCCCGGGGCGGGCACTGCGCCAGCCGGTCGGCTGCCCGAGCCAGTCCCCCCACTCGTCGGAGCCGAGGTACACGCACTCGTGCCGCCAGTGCGCCGAGCCGTCCCATTTGCGCCACTGCATGATCATCTCGGAACCGGGCTCGGGACGACGTGCACTCATGGTTTCACTCTAGGCATCTCGGCAAGTCGACTCACCGCGGCGGAATAGGCTGGACGCGTGAACACCACTCACCTGGTCGTGGAGACACGGGAGATCGATCCGGTCGAGGACCTCCTCGCCTTCGCGGACCCTGCCCGTCCGCTCGCCTGGCTTCGCCGCGGCGACGGGATCGTCGCCGCGGGCTCCGCATCCCCGCTCGTGATCCGCGTTCCGGCGGACTCCGGCGCTCCCCGTTCGCAACTGATCGCCGAAGCCTGGCGGGATGCCGCGGCATCCGCTCAGATCGACGACCCCGTCGGCCTGCCCGGGTCCGGACTCGTGGCCTTCGGCGCGTTCGCGTTCGACGAGGACTCCACCGCCGACAGCGTGCTGGTCGTGCCCTCGTTGCTCTTCGGCCGGCACCGCGGGCGCTTCTGGCGCACGCGGGTCCGCTCGTCCGCCGGCGAGTTCGTGGCGGACCAGGGCCTTCGCACCTACGGCCCGCACTGGGCGGGCACGGTCGGCCCCGGTCTGCAGACTCCGCAGGACTACCAGGAGTCGGTGCGTCAGGCTCTCGCACGCATCACGGCCGGCGAGCTGAGCAAGGTCGTGCTCGCGCGGGACCTCACCGGCTCGATCCCGAGGGGCTCGGACCTCCGCCGACTGGTGCGGGCGCTCGCGACCGAGTATCCCGACACCTGGACGTTCGCCGTCGACGGCCTCATCGGCGCAAGCCCCGAGACCCTCGTCACCGTGAAGAACGGCACGATCACCGCCCGGGTGCTCGCCGGCACGATCGGCCGCGGTGCCGACGCGGATGCCGACACGGCTGTCTCGGCATCCCTCGCCTCCAGCGACAAAGACCTCGACGAGCACCAGTACGCCGTGCAGAGTGTGCTCGCCTCACTCCGCCCGCACACCCGCGCTCTGGCCGCGAGCGAGCAGCCCTTCCTGCTGAAGCTGCCGAACCTGTTCCACCTCGCGACCGACGTGGAGGGCGAGCTGTCGGACGGCGAGTCGGCCCTCGACCTGGTCGGCGCACTGCATCCCACCGCTGCCGTCGCCGGCACGCCGACCGCAGCGGCGATCCAGGCGATCCGGGAGCTCGAGCCCTTCGACCGCGGGCGCTACGCCGGACCGGTCGGGTGGGTGGATGCCGCGGGCAACGGCGAATGGGCGATCGCGCTGCGCTGCGCCCAGTTCGACACCGGCGACGATGGCGACGCGATCGGCGTCACGGCGTACGCCGGGGCGGGAATCGTCGCGGGCTCGGACCCGGAGACGGAGCTGCTGGAGACCCGGGTGAAGTTCCGACCGCTCGTCGACGCCCTGGCCTGACCGGCAACTCTCGGTCGTTGAGCGAGGAGCGCAGCGACGAGACGAAACGCGCTTATCCAACGTCAGACGCCGGTTGGGCACGTTTCGACTCGCTCCGCTCGCTCAACGACCGGGGAGAGAGTGGAATCATGGACCGGCGCGGTCAGCTGGCGGCGAGGCGCTTCTTCTCTGCCTTGACGTCGTAGTCGGCGACGGGCCACTGCGGGTCGATGTCCTGCAACGCGCTGAGCAGCAGCTCCTGCACCGCGAGGCGTGCGTACCACTTGTGGTTCGCCGGCACGACGAACCACGGCGCAGCATCCGTCGCCGTCCGTTCGAAGACGGTCTGGTATGCCGCCATGTAGTCCGACCACCGCATCCGTTCGTCGACGTCGCCCGGGTTGTACTTCCAGTGCTTGTCCGGACGGTCGAGTCTCTCCATCAACCGTTCCTTCTGCTCATCCGGTGAGATGTGCAGCATGACTTTGATGATGCGCGTTCCGGATGCCGCCACGCGCGCCTCGAAGTCGTTGATGGCGTCGTACCGGCGTTCGATCTCCTCGTCGGGAGCAAGGGCGCGGACGCGGCCGATCAGCACATCCTCATAGTGCGAGCGGTCGAAGACGCCGATGAATCCGTGCGCCGGCAGGCGCTTCTCGATCCGCCAGAGGAAGTCGTGCGCCCGCTCTTCGTCGCTCGGCGCCTTGAACGCCGTGAGCAGCACACCCTGCGGGTCGACTCCCCCGACGACGTGCCGGACGATGCCGCCTTTGCCCGCGGAGTCCATCGCCTGCAGCACCAGCAGCACGGCATCCGTCGTCGCGCCGACGCGGCTCTCGGCGAACAACCGCTCCTGCAGAGCATCGAGCTCCGTGACCCGCGCCGCGAGTTCTTTCTTGCCTCGGACCTTGTCGCCGTCGAATCCCGGGGTGCTGTCCGGATCCACGTCGGCGAGCTGGAAGCCCTCACCCACGCGGAGGATGTCGGCGGGCTCTGTCGTCCAGCTGTGCACAGTCATGACCTCATCCTGCCGAATACCGCCACGATCCGGCAGTCCCGCAGGGGAATTGCTCAGCGGGCCAGGGGGACCTCGATGAGCTGGCGGCCCCCGTACGGGGTCGTCAGCACCTGATCCAGCGCCGTCCGAGTCGTCACGCGCTGGTACTCCCAGCCGTAGGCGAGCGCGAGATTCTCCAGGCGCACCGTATGCGGAGTGTAGAACGCACGGTCGAGGTCGGCGCGGGGCGCGGATGACGCCACCTCGAGTCCATCGAAGATCGTGCCGCCGCCGTCGTTCCCGACGATCACCTGCAGACGCGGCTCGGCCTCGTCCGGTGGCAGCAGCAGCGCGCCGACGTCATGCAGGAAAGCGAGATCGCCGAGCAGCACCCGCGTGACGCCGGGTGCTCCGTCGGCCTGACTGGCGAGGGCGATGCCCGTCGCCGTCGCGATCGTGCCATCGATGCCGGCGAGCCCGCGGTTGGCGTGCACCGGCACCTTCTTGCCGCCGAGCACGGCATCGGCGACGCGCACAAGTCGCGAGGATCCGAACACGAGCCGGTCGTGCGGCCAGGTCGCCCGCCACACCGCGTCGACGAGCAGTTCCCGGTCGAGCGGGCGGCGCACGGCATCCAGTTCGGCCTTCACCGCATCGCGGCGGGTGGCGAAGTCGGCCGACGCGAGGCCGTCCGGGTCGGGTGCCCGCTCGCTGAGGTCGACGGCTGCCGCGGCCGACGCTTCCAGCCACGCACCGAGCCAGGCGCGATCCGGCGCCCCGTCCTCGATCGAGACGGACGCGACCGCGCGCGTGCGGTGGTTGAGGTTCAGCGCCTCGCCGCCGCGACGGATGGCGATGACGTCGACATCGGATCGGGAGAGCAGCCGCGCGACCTCGCGGCTGAGCGTGGGATGCCCGAAGACGACGGCCCGCTCGATTCGTCCGCCCAGGTCGTCGTCGCTCAGCAGCGCTCGATAGCCGTGCACGACTTGACGGCCGTACCGCGCTCCGCTGACGACCTCTGCGATCAGCGGCCAGGACCCGGTGTGCGCGATCTCCTCGGCATCTGGCCCCGCGTCGGCACCGGCGATGACGACGGTACGCGGACCGCGATCGAGCAACAGCGGCTCTTCCGCTGGCGGTCGGGGAGCCTGCCCCGGCGAGACCTCGATCTCGGGCAGGACGCCGGACAGCGGCTCCCGCGAGGGGAGATTGAGGTGCACGGGGCCGGCGACACCGGGGAGCCCGTTCTCGACCGACGCCCCCATCGCGGCGGCGACCGCCAGCCCGGCCAATCCGGTCCACTCCCCGTCGCCGGGAACCGCGGCATCGATCGCCGTCCGCACCCACGGGTCGAAGATGCCGGGCTGAATCGTGGCCTGGTTCGCCCCGACCCGGCGCAGCTCGGGTGGCCGATCGGCGGTGAGCAGGAGCAGCGGAACGCCGGCGTGGAACGCCTCCATCACGGCCGGCAGCAGGTTCGCCACCGCCGTCCCCGATGTACAGAGCACGGCGACCGGAACTCCGGTCTCGCGCGCGATGCCCAGCGCGGTGAACCCGGCGACTCGTTCGTCGATGCGGACGTGCACCCGCAGGGTGCCCTCGCGGGCGAAGTGCATGGCGGCGAGGGCCAGCGACTGCGAGCGCGAGCCGGGTGAGAGCACGAGATCGCGGACGCCGTGCCCGATGAGGTCCGCGATCAAGGATGCCGCAGCATCCGTCGCGGGCGACGAAGTCACGGGCGCGGTTCCGGCGTCGGGCCCTCGTCGGTCTCGTCGTTCAGGCGCGCGAGGTCTTCCTCGAGCTGCTGGATGCGGGCATCCTGCTCGGTCTTGTTGATGCTGCGCAGGAACGCGGGGTCGTCATCCGGCGGGATGTAGACGACCGCGCCGTTGTCGTTCGCGCGGCGACGGCCGATCACGAACCAGAGGATGCCGCCGATGACCGGGATGAGGACGACGATCGCCAGCCATGCGGCCTTGGACACGCCACGGTGCCGCGTCGCCGGCTGCACTGCGCAGTCGACGACACTGAACACCCAGAACACGGCGGCGAGGACGCCGCCGATGATCAACAGTCTCACCACCCCTCCAGTCTAGGCGTGCCTGCGTCGCCGGGATCGGGCGTTGACAATGCAGCGGGGTGCGGATCGGCGGCAGCGCCCGCGACCTACGCTGGGAGGATGACCGTCGAACGGAGCACGATCGGCCCGGTCCGGCTCGCCTGGACCGACGTCGCCACGCGCTCCGGAGAGGCGGTCGCACAGTTCGGCGAGTCCCAGCAGCGTCGGCACAGGGCCATGGACCCGGTTCGCGCCACCCGATTCGCCACCGGCCGTGCGCTGCTGGCGGACGTTCTCTCCGCCCTCACCCCGCTGGACGGCATCCGCATCTCCAGCGTCTGCGAGCGCTGCGGAGGAGATCACGGTCGTCCCCGCGTGCTCGGCGATCGGTTCGGTGTGAGCGTCAGTTACGCCGGCGACATGGTCGTCGCGGCCGCCGCCCGGCTGGACGGGATATCGGCGATCGGCGTCGACATCGAACGGGTGATCTCATCCGAGCACACCGCCCTCGCCGACCTCACGCCCCTGTTCGCCCCGCACCCGCCCCCGACGCTGCGCGGGTGGACGCTGATCGAGGCGGCGCTGAAGGCAGACGGCCGGGGCCTGCAGGTGCCGCCATCCGACGTGCGCTTCGAAGACGTCGTCCCCGAGGTGCTCCCCGGCGGACTCGCGGTGCGGATGCCGGGGCGAGATGCTCCGGTCGAAGCAGCACCGGCGCCGGGACCTGCCGGCTTCGTCGTCAGCGTTGCGGTGATATCGGCTGCTGCGGCACCATCCCCGTGACCGGAGCAGGCTCCACCGACAGCGCCGTCGCCGGCAGCGCAGGGAGCGCTTCCGCCTCGAGCCATGCGTGGAGCAGCGCGGCGAGCGGTCGGCCCGTCACTTCTTCAGCCAGTACCCGGAAATCCGTCGTCGTCACTGTCTTCCCGTGGAACCGTGTCGTCCATCGGTGCAGGATCTCGAAGAAGAGCACGTCTCCGACCGTGAGCCGCAGCGCATGGAGCGTCAGCGCGCCGCGCTTGTAGATGCGATCGTCGAACATCAGATCCGGTCCCGGATCGCCGAGCACGAGATCCTGCGGAAGCGTCGCGAGCCGGGAGTGGTGGGCGAGCGCCTTGGCGTGCGCGCTCGGTCCGCCGGATCGCTCGGACCAGATCCACTCGGCGTAGCAGGCGAAACCCTCGTTGAGCCAGATGTCGCGCCACCGGGTCAACCCGACGCCGTTGCCGAACCACTGATGTGCGAGCTCATGCGCGATGAGACGTTCGGATCCGCCGGCACCGTCGACATGGTTGGCGCCGAAGATGCCCATCCCCTGCGCCTCGAGCGGAATCTCCAAGTCATCCGGAGTGACGACGACGGTGTAGTCCGGGAGCGGGTAGGCACCGAACGACTCCTCGAACACCGCCATCATCCGCGGCAGGTCGGCGAGGTCCGCGTGGACCCTGCTCGCGAGCGGGCGCGGGTAGTGCACCTCGCCCTTCGTCTTCCCCAGGTCGAGCACCTCGGTCGTGTATCTGCCGATCTGGAGGGTGACGAGGTACGTCGGTGTCGGAGCAGCCCGCTCGAACGTCCAGGTCGTCTTGCCGCCGCGCACCGCTCGCGAAGCGCTCCCCCCGGATGCGACCGTGTACGCCGAGTCAGTGGTGACCTTCAGCACGTAGGTCGCCCGGTCGGACGGCACGTCGTTGCAGGGGAACCAGGTCGGAGCTCCGGTGGGCTGGGAAGCGACGAGCACGCCGTCTTCGAGTTCTTCCCAACCGATCGTTCCCCAGCGCGATCGCCGGGGTCGAGGCGCACCGGCATACGTGACGCTTGCAGTGAACTCCGCACCCGCCGCCAGCGGACCAGCCAGCGAGATGCGCAGCTTGCGATCGCTCTGATGGACGGATGCGGGTCGTCGACCATCGACGAGCACCTTGCTCGCCCGGATGCCGACGAGGTCGAAGGACAGCGACGAGGTGGATGCGATGACCCGCCCGCGGATCACCGCGACGCCGGCCAGGCGGTTCGTGCTCACCTTGTAATCGAGCGTCAGGTCGTAGTGCTCGACGTCGAGGTTCGCATCACCGGACTGGGGTGTGTACGGGTCGCCGGTCATGAGTGGTCCGCCTGGTACGCGCGCACCTTCACCGCACGCCAGGGGCCGATGGGATTGCCGCTCCATCGGCTGCCGATCGGCACCGATTCCCCGCGCATGACGAGTGAGGCCGGGCCGACCGTGGCGTTGCCGCCGATGGTCGCCGCAGGCAGGATCACACTGTGCGGCCCGAGCGTGGCGCCAGCTTCGAGTGTCACGGTGTCGGTGCTCATCACTCGATCATGGAACAGATGCGTCTGAACCACACATCCGCGGTTCACCGTCGACCCGTCGCCGAGAGTCACCAGATCGGGTTCGGGCAGCCAGTAGCTGTCGGTCCAGACGCCGCGACCGATCTTCGCGCCGAGCGAGCGCAGCCACAGCGCTAGCGCCGGCGTACCGGCGGCCGCGTTGGCGAACCACGGCGCGGCGACCATCTCGGTGAACGTGTCGGCGACCTCGGTGCGCCACACGAAACTCGACCAGAGCGGATGCTCGCCGGGGCGGATCCGCCCGACGAACGCCCATTTCGCGATCGTCGAGACGGCAGCAGCGACAGCACCGGCGAGCAGCATCACGAAGCCGGAGAGCACTCCGGCGGCCACGAGCCCCCAGCTGTCGATGAGTGCCGCGAGTACGAAGAAGACGGCCAGGCCCAGCCCGCACGTGACGAACACCGCGATGAGGCGGCACGCCTCCCAGAGCGCCCGCGCCACGCGCAGAGACGTGCGGGGCTTGTAGGTGCGGCTCAGATCGGAGTCGTTCACGACCCGGCGCAGGCGCACAGCGGGAGATCCGAGCCAGGACGAACCCGGCTTCGACTTCTCCGGAGCCACCGACAGCACGGCGACGAGACCGTCTTTCGGAACCCGATGCCCGGGGCCGGCCATGCCGGAGTTGCCGAGGAATGCCCGCTTGCCGATCCTGGCGTGCGCGAGCCGCATCCACCCGCCCTTGAGTTCGTACGTGGCGACCATCGTGTCGTCGGCGAGGAACGCGCCGTCGTCGATCGTGGTCATCGACGGCAGGAGGAGGACGGTGGATGCCTCGACCTCGCGGCCCACGCGTGCCCCCAGCATCCGGAGCCAGATCGGGGTGAACAGGCTGGCGTAGATCGGGAACAGCAGCGTGCGCGCCGAATCCAGCAGGCGTTCCACCGTCCATGCCTGCCAGGCGACCCGCCCGCGAACGGGATGCACTCCCTCGGTCAGTCCGATCGAGAGCAGCCGGGTGAAGAGCAGCACCGCGCCGGCGAAGGTGACGCCGGTTGCGAGGACAGCCGGAATCAGCCAGAACAATGCGCCGGGAATCGCGGACGCCAGCGACGTCGCACCCCGGATTCCCTGCGCGATGACGAGCGCCCCAACGCCGAAGGCGCCGAAGTGCAGGAGGCCCAGCGCAGCGGAGGAGAGCCCGTACGCCCACAGCCAGCGGCGGCGCGCGGGCGGGCGCGCCGGGGCGAGCGGCTTCGAGGTGCCGCCGACGCGTGCCGCCGGCGACCCTGCCCAGCGCTGTCCGGCGCGCACCCGGCCGAAGACGGCGGAGCCAGGCGCGATCTCGGCACCGCGGCCGATCCTGGTACCCGGCGCGAGGGTGCTGCGCGAGCCGATGGTGGCGTTCGCGCCGACGCGGATGCCGCCGACGCGCACCGTGTCGCCATCGATCCAGTACCCGGTGAGGTCGACCTCGGGCTCGATGGCCGCCCCCTCGGCGACATCGAGCATGCCGGTCACCGGAGGAAGCGTGTGCAGATCGACGTTCGGGCCGATCTTGGCGCCCAGCGCCCTGGCGTAGTACGAAACCCACGGCGCCCCGGCCAGACCCACCGGATCGATCTGGTGGGCGACCTGCTCGGCCAGCCAGAGACGCAGATGCACGCCGCCGCCACGCGGATAGTCGCCCGGCTCCAGCCCGAAGAGGAGCAGGCGGGCGAGCCCGGCGGAGACCGCCATCCGGCCCCATGGTGTGACGAAGAGCAGGAGGCCCACTGCGATGATCCACGCCGGCGCCGTGGGCAGGAAGTCGAAGCCGGGAACGAGGCGCAGGAGCCAGCTCGCGGTGAGCAGCCAGGTGACCCAGCGAAGCCCCGCGAGGATGAAGAGGGGCACGCCGGCGATGGTCTGCACCCACTGCATGACCCGCGGAGTCGGGCGTGCCCTGCTGAACGAATCGGAAGGGTCCTCGTCGGACGACGCCGCGTCGACCGCATCCGCCATCTGCTTGAGGCGCGGCAGATCGTAGACGTCTGCCATCGTGAATTCCGGGGCGCGAGCACGGATGCGCGAGACCAGCTGCGCGGCGGCCAGCGACCCACCGCCCAGCTGGAAGAAGTCGGCCTTCTCGTCGGTGGGACGGATGCCGAGCACGGTGACCCATTGCTCGGCGAGCCACGCCTGCGTGCCGGAGAGAGTGGAGTCCGCGGCGTCCGTGTCGACGAGCGGCCACGGGAGCGCTGTCTTGTCGACCTTGCCGGAGGTGCGCACCGGGAGATCGTCCATCACGGCGAGGAGCGGGATCAGGGGTGCGGGGAGCGTCTCGGCGAGTTCGGCCCGAGCGACCTGCCGATCGAAGCCATCGGTCGGGACGACATAGCCGACGAGCAGCGACACTCCGCCCTCGGATCGCTGGACCACGACGGTCGCCGCGGAGACGGCCGTCAGCGCCTGCAGCGCGGACTCGACCTCACCGAGTTCGATGCGCCGCCCGCCGACCTTCACCTGGTCATCCGCCCGCCCCTGGAAGAGGAGCCCGGCCGCGTCGGCGCGCACGAGGTCACCGGAGCGGTACGCCCGGTCCCAGCCGAGAGAGGGCATCGGCGCGTACTTCTCGGCGTCCTTGGCCGGGTCGAGATAGCGGGCGAGACCCACTCCCCCGATGATGAGCTCGCCGACTTCGCCATCGGCGACCGGTCGATCATCGGCGTCGACCACGGCGAGAGACCAGCCGTCGAGCGGAAGACCGATGCGCACCGGGCCCGTGCCGTCGAGGAGAGCCGCACAGGCGACGACGGTGGCTTCGGTCGGGCCGTAGGTGTTCCAGACCTCGCGCCCCTCGGCGACGAGCCGGGAGACGAGCTCAGGCGGGCATGCCTCGCCGCCGAAGATCAGCAGTCTGACGTTCTCGATCGCGTCCTGCGGCCACAGCGCGGCAAGAGTCGGCACGGTCGAGACGACCGTGATCCCGTGCCCGAGCAGCCACGGACCGAGGTCTTCGCCCGAGCGCACCAGCGCACGCGGAGCGGGCACCAGGCACGCGCCGTGCCGCCAGGCGAGCCACATCTCCTCGCAGGAGGCATCGAAGGCCACCGACAGGCCGGCGAGAACGCGGTCGCCAGGACCGAGCGGTGAGTCCTGCAGGAAGAGGTGCGCCTCGGCGTCGACGAAGGCCGCGGCCGAACGGTGACTGACGGCGACGCCCTTCGGCACGCCTGTCGAACCCGAGGTGAAGATGATCCAGGCGTCATCCTCGAGGGTCGGCTGCGGCACCGTGGCGGTCATGCTCGAGTTCGGATGCGGGTCGGCGCCGTCGAACAGGCCGCCGGATGCTGCGGGCTCGGCTCGCGATTCGTCGTTGCGTGCTCGGTACTCGCCCTTTCCGGTGATGACGCCGCGAACACCGGCCTCACCGAAGACGAGATCCGCGCGCTCCTGCGGATCGTCGGCGTCGACCGGAACGTAGGCGGCGCCGACCGCCATGATCCCGAGGATCGCGAGGTAGAGCTCGCGATCCCCCGACGGCATTCGCACACCGACGCGGTCGCCACGACGCACACCCTGCACGCTCAGCCGGGTGGCGGTGCGCCACACGCTGGCGAGCAGCTCGGAGTAGCTGAGCGCACCGGCAGCATCCTCCAGCGCTGAGGCCTCGGGAAACCGCCGTGCGGTCTCCCGCAACACATCGATCAGCGTCCGTGGTGCCGGCGCCGCATCCGTCCGGTCGAGGTACTCCTGCGCTGTCATCGATCAGGCGGACAGCAGAGCGAGCAACTGCGCCTTGGTGAGCTTCGAGTAGCCGGTTCGCCCTGCGGCGCGAGCCCGTGCGCGCAGTTCGGCGACGGTGAGGTCGGCGAGATCTGTGGAGGCCTTGCGGGTTGCGGGCGCGGCGGCGGGCATTGCTGCCGGCTTGGCGGTCGGCTTAGCCGTGGGCTTCGCAGCAGGCTTGGCGGCCGGTGCCGTCTTGGTTGCTGACGCAGGCTTCGTTGCTGCCGCCGGCTTCGTCGCAGCAGCCGGCTTCGCCGCCGGCTTGGTCACGGCAGCCGACTTCGTCGCGGCAGCCGGCTTCGTCGCTGCTGCTGGCTTCGCCGCCGGCTTGGTCGCGACCACGGGCTTCGTCGCCTTCTCCGCCGTGAGTTCCGACGTCACCGGAGCCGGCGCTGACGCGGTCGACGGCTTCGCTGC